>CAZKVT010000001.1:0-213169 GCA_964556365.1 uncultured bacterium
TAGTGGCCCTTTCAACCAGCTCGTTTAACTTTTACAGAAAATATAACACTTAACCAATTTAACGGATTCAGACGGCAAAAAAGTTAAAGGTGGAATATACTTTATAGTCGATAAGAAAAACGGTAATAGATTGAAACTCTCGGTAGTTAAATAATCTGATTTGAAATTAGAATAAAAAATATGGAGGGCAATTCTTAGCCCTCCAATATTTTTTTACTACTTCTCTTTATCTCTTTTTTCGATTCTATTTCTTCAAATGACTACAATTTCATAATTTCTTACCAAAAATATAGTACGGTATATCTTTATGCATATAATACCGCATATAAGATACTTTCCCTTCATATAGTATATTGAATTCCAACTTCCGAAAAAATTCTTTAGCTTTTTTGGACATGGTCCTAAAATGAATACCTCTTACACCTAATTCTTTAAGGTAATCAAGATATTTCAAGATCAACCTGCCGCCTATACCCATGCCTCTGCAGCCCTCATCCAAATTTACATGCAGAGTGGCGGGATATTCTTTCGAAAAATCCGGAGTACGGAATTCACTTTTTAAAAAACTAATAAAATAAAAAAATATAAATTTTAGTGTATTTCTCTTTATAAAAATTTTACTGGTTAAGGCTCTCTTTATTAAAGCCGGTATTATCCGGTATCTAAAAATTTTATCCTTTATTTTAACATTGATTGACCCCGTAAGATAACCAATGACTTTCCCTTCAGACAACGCAACAAAACACGATTCCGGCTCATAATCTGTATAGTAACGAGTCAGAACATCAGCAATCAATTCTTGATCATTTACAAAAAATTCAATTGGGTTCCCCAGAAAGGAGGTTTTTACTGAAATATCTCTTACTGCTTGCCTGTCCTTTTCTCTATATTTCCTAATATTTACCAACTTATACTCTCTTTCATTTCTCCTCTTTCTTCCTGTTCACGTAATCTTCCAGCATTTCACATCCTTTAACAATTGTAATAACCTCTACGCCGGTATCATTCAACCAATTCAAGATTTCTTCAAAGAATTCTACCGAGACAGCGTTGCCTTTAACCGCCGAAGGAGCAAGCGGATGGGGCTCTCCAACATCGTGAAAAGTGAAGATAGTCCACGTTCCCGGCACTATAACCCTCTTAATATCTTTTATGCTATTAAAAGACCTTATGGTGAAATCCTTCAATAGAAAAGGGTCAGTGCTTTTAGTATTTACACCTACATCCTGGGTCGATGCTCCTATATAGTATTTCTTGACAACTCCTATAGCAATTCCATTATAATTTCCATAAGGATAAACAAATGTTTTAACCTTAAAACCTTTTCCGGTGAGAGCTCTAAAATCATCTCCTATCTCATGTTCATAATCCTGTGAAGTACTTAAATTCTTCAAGTCCGCGTGATGCACCGTGTGACCGCCTATTTCCATTATTTCGCTAACTTTCTCGACATCTGCCCAACTCATGTAACCTTCATGCCCTATAAACCCGCTGATGATATAGATGGAACCCGTAAGATTATATTCCTTTAATAATTCATACGCGTTAAGTTGAGATTTCCAACCATCGTCAAACCGGAGGCTCACATAAGTATCATCAAAACTGGGGTTTTTAAAAATAAACCAGCCGTAGAATTGGTTTAAGTAAAGGGTAATAGCAAGAAGAATAAGAGCCACTGCTATAAAGATAAAATGTCTTTTTGTCATTCTCTCACTGCGTTAATCGTGTATAGAATAGTGCCGGTAAAGATATAAGATACTAACAAACCAAATATACATATATCTGTGATAAGATTAACCATACTTATAACAAAAGTTCCGTAAGGCGCCAGAAGACCCTGCCCCACTTTTTTTAACCCCAGGAACAGCAAAATAATTAAAATAGAGAAAACGAAATTTCTGAGGGGTGGATACTTTTTCTTTTTTCTGGTTAAATAAAACAGAAGCGTAAACAAGAGGGTCGCAAAAGCAAAAAGGGAAAGAATTATCGAGTTAACTGTAGCCGGAATAAGAATATGGTCAAAATTCACTATACTTTCCTCGTTTCCCGAAAAGAATAAATTTTTAATGAATATAATTATTGTAAGGCAGAAAACGAATAGTAAAACAGAATTTTCTACATAATTTTCTCTTGTCCAGAACTTCTCTTCTTTTTTATTGGCTTTATCGTAATTTCTAAACAGTAGAAATACCATCGCGAATGCTATAATCCACATTATAATTCCATCAAGCGTTTTTGGTATCATCTTAGATATAAGATTAGGTTCCATAATAAACTCCTCTATATATATTAAATAAGAATTATATCACACTGAATATCAGAAAATTTATGGCTGGAATACGTACATGGTCGGCACATTCTTGTCACCGGTTATGCTTAAAGTATAAGTATTGTTCTCCTGAAACCCTTCAAAATTACCTTCAGTAAACAACTTACCAGTTTCACCACTATCACTCGGATTATTAACATTTTCCCATCGGTATGATAACATTACGTTGTCACTGGCATCCACTTTCATATATTCGGTTTGTTCTCCGGGCAACAAATATTCAGTGAATCCAAGGAAAAGTTGATTGTTAAAATTCATTTTTGATATTTTATAATCTTCCAAACCATTTATAACCCTCAAATCAGGGTTGTCCGGATTTGCGTCCGGGTCTACACAACTAAATATTAAAAAAACAATAACCAGACAAATAGATAACTTAAATTTCTTCATTGCTTCCCCCTTCTTGTACTATTATATTTTTATTCATATAAAATCTAAACATTGAACTCAAATTGTCAAGCTATCGCCTCACAGTACGCTCAATCCAAAACATCAAAGCCCAAAGCCCTGAAACGATTCTTCAGGCGTTCATTTTCTGTATTCAACTTAAGGCAAGTATTAAAAAATTCTCTTCTAATATGATAATTTGCTCTTAAGGCGTCAAAGTAATCTCTTTTTTCTTTTCCTTCGAGATTTAGTATTTCTCTCAATTTTCTGTCATCTTTTTTGATACCATATACCCTGAAAACAACATCAGCTATAATTTCCGCGAAGTTTTCAGTTTCACTAATCGTTTCTTCTATATAAGGAACTTCAGGCGGAGGCAGTTCTACTTTCCATTCCTTATCTATCGAAAAAAACTCACAAATAGCGTCGAAGACCATTCTCGTCCCCTTAACTTTTCCGTCATAAGAGTAACCCGCGATATGAGAAGTTCCGATATCGACCATTTCGAGTAATTCTTTATCTATATCAGGTTCCTCCGCCCAGACGTCTAATATGGCTCCGGATAAATCACCTTGTCCCAAAGCGGATTTTAAAGCGGACTCCTCGACAACTTTACCTCTGGCAGTATTTATCAAAACACTACCCTGTTTCATTTTATGTATTCTCCTTTCATCGAACAAATTAAAAGTTTTATCCACACCGGAATAGGATAAAGGAACATGCAAAGTTATAACGTCAGAACCCATTAATTCATCAAGTTCCCGGAAAACGTCATTTTTTGTTTCTCTAAAACGGGGAAGATCATTTTGTAAAACTTCAATCCCCAACCTTTCCGCTTTTTTCACAACTTTACTCCCAACATTTCCGACGCCGACAACTCCGAGGCTCATTTCTTCAAGAGAAAGCTTTTCTTTTCTATCGAGCAGTAATAAAGCGGTTATCACATACTCCGCCACCGAATTTGAATTACTACCCGGAGCACTAGCAAAACCGATACCTCTGCTCTCTAAATACTCGGTATCTACATGGTCTATACCAGCGGTCGCTGAACCTACAAATTTAATATTACTATTCTTTAGTAGTTCTTCATTCACCTCTGTAACGGAACGGACAACGAGAATATCTGCATCCTTAATAACCTCAGGAGTTATCGCTCTACCCGGAACCGACACAACTTCTCCGATTAAAGAGAAAGTTTCCATTCCCAATAAGACATTTTCATCGATCACGATTTTCATAATCTAAGATAACATACCTTTAAAATACCGCCAGGTTAAATGTGTATAGAACAACAAAATAGAATTAATTCGACTTTTTTAAAAAAACAGACGATCAACTTTTCCTTTCATCTTTAAATCTATCGATTTGAGCTTTTTGGAGCTTTTCGGAATAATCTATTGTCACGGCTTTAATTTCTCCGTACAATTCGTAAGCCCATTGACCCCCTTCTCTAAAACCGTTTCCAGAACTCTTAACACCACCGAAAGGCATATGGCATTCAGCCCCTATTGTAGGAGCATTAACGTATACCATACCAGCCTCAAGCCTTTCGACAGCCTCCATAGCCAGATCAATATTCTTGGTGTAAATAGACGAAGATAAACCATAATCAACATCATTGGCGATTTCTATCCCTTCCTGAAAATCAGAGATTTTAATAACCGAAAGTACCGGACCAAGAATCTCCTCTTGAGCGATTTTCATCTTTGAGTTAACATCAGTAAATACTGTCGGTTCTAAAAAATAACCTTTATCATATTTGTCTCCGCGGATTCTTTTACCGCCCAGGATCAATTTTGCCCCTTCATTTTTCCCGCTTTCTATATATTGAAGAATTGTATCTAACCTACGTTCATTTATGATGGGGCCTATTTCAGTTTCCTCCTCCAAGCCATTCCCTATTTTTATTTCTTTTACCTTTTTCAAAAACAACTCTAAAAATTCATCATAGATGTTTTCCTGCAGAAGAAGCCTTGAAGTAGATGTGCATCTCTGTCCCGTTGTCGCGAATGCTCCCCAAACAGCACCCTGCACCGCGTTTTCCAGATCCGCGTCTTCCAAAACAATCTGAGGGTTTTTTCCTCCTAATTCTAAACCAACTCTCTTCAAATTTCTCCCCGCAAGCTCAGCAATCTTCCTGCCCACACGAGTAGAACCTGTGAAACTTATAACTCTAACATCCGGATTCTCAACGATTTCTTCCACAATCGTCTTTCCCACTCCATGAACTATATTGATTACACCCTTTGGAATTCCAGATTCAAGAAAAAGCTCAATAACTTTTGAAGATGCCGCTGGGGCTTCCGGAGAAGGTTTGAAAACAACTGTATTCCCCATAAGTAAAGAGGGTATCAAGTTCCAGCAGAGAATGGCAACGGGAAAATTCCAGGGGGTTATAATACCGACTGTCCCAACCGGATTTACCATAGTGTAAGCAAATTTACCTGAAAACTCCGAAGGAACTGTCACTCCTAAATCGGTTTTTGCTTTACTATACGCGAATGAAGCGGTATCTATTCCTTCTTGAACCTCCCCCCTCGCTTCCCTGAGAGGCTTTCCGTTTTCCCGGGTAATTATTCTCGCAAGAGATTCCTTTTCTTTTATTAATAAGTTCCCAAATTCACCTATTATGTCTGCTCTTTCCTGTATCGGCATTTCAGACCAGATCTCTCTATATTTTACAGCAGATTTAATTGCTTTTTTAACGTCTTCCCTGGTAGATTCGGGAAATATTCCTATGAGGTCATCACCGTTTGCAGGATTTCTGTTTTCGAATGTCTTTTCTGATTCTCCGCTAACCCAACATCCTTCTATTAAATTTTTTGTTTTAATAAAATCCTCCTTTGCTTTTAAATATCTATAACTAATTATATTTTAATTGTCAAGATTGCTGTATCTTAATAAAGAGTCTTGACACTCTACGCCTATTTCCCTATTATTTCTAAAAGGAAAACCGAATAAAATGGAAACTGACGTTTACACTTTAGGAGAACAGTTTATTGTTAAAACAATAAATAGGGCAAAAAGAGTATGGGACAAAGGTAAAGATTGCTGGCTTTACGATTCAAAAGGAAATAAATACCTCGATTTTTTTACCGGACATGGAGTTTTATGTCTCGGACATAATAACAAACTCCAAATCAATGCAATGCAAACCCAGCTTAAAAAATTTATTCATGCAGGAAATCATTATTACGAGAAATCACAAATTTCTTTAGCACAGGAGTTAATTAGTTGTAGTTTTGGGAACAAGGTTATGTTTGCAAATAGCGGTGCTGAAATAGTCGACTTAAGTATCAAACTAGCTCGAAAATGGGGCAACAATAAAAAAAACACAAAGAACTATAAAATAATAACTATGTCATCCTCATTTCACGGCCGTACCTACGGTGCTCTAAGCGCAAGCAACCAGGAAAAATTTTACCAGGGAATAGGTCCAATGCTCGGGGGATTTAAAGAAGTACCATTTAATAATATAGATGCCATTAATTCTTCTGTGGATGATTATACTTGCGCGATTTTAATGGAACCTGTACTAGGTGACGGAGGAATTATACCTGCCGATAAAAAATACTTAAAACATATTCGTACTTTATGCGATAAAAAAAATATTCTTTTAATTTATGATGAGATTCAATGTGGGCTGGGTAGACTTGGGACAAAATTCGCCTATCAGCATTTCGGAGTAGAACCGGACGTTTTACTGCTTGGTAAACCTTTAGGTGGAGGCTTACCTATATCAGCATTAATAACAAAAAATTGCTTTTCCAAAGTTCTAAAAATAAACGACCACGGCTCCACTTTCGGCGGAAACCCGGTTGCCTCCCAGGCGGGTATAATCTTACTGGAAAAATTGCAGGATGCAAAATTCATAAAACATATTCAAAACATATCAAAATATTTAAAACAAAAGTTAGAAAACGTTGCCAAAAAATATCCTGAAGTCGTAAGAGAAATCAGAGGAATTGGTTTACTGATCGGGATCGAACTAAAAAAAACGCCAGACAATATAGTAGAAAAATGCCTCGATAAAGGCTTAATTGTTAGTGTCGTTAATGATAACGTTCTTCGCTTAACCCCACCTTACATTATAAAAGAAAAAGACGTCGACCTCGCTTGTTCGATACTTAATCAAGTTTTTAGAGAATTAAGGCAAAACTGATGGCAAAATACGAAGGTAAATGTCCTATAAATTTTGAAATAGATGTATATCCAAAATGTCACTATCATTGTGTGTATTGTATATCAAAAACTAAACCAAATAACAATGCTTATATTTCATCTGATTTAGACAAGATTAAAAATCATTTATTAAGCGAGAATCAAACAAGATATCCTGTTTATCTTTCTCCCTGGACAGATTCATACCCACCTTCTGAAGAAAAAGAAAAAAGGACAGAAAAAATTCTTTCATTCCTATCAGATAATAGCCTTCCTTATTTTGTAATTACCAAAGGAAACTTAATACTCAGGGATAAAAAGTTCTTTAAAGCAGAAAATACTTTCGCGGCAATTTCTCTCAATACTCTGGACGATAATAGCGTCAAAATGTTGGAACCAGATGTACCTTCGATTACTAAAAGGAAAAAGGTTATCGAAGAATTAGTTAATACCGGGGTAAGAACCGTAGTCAAGATAGACCCGATTATACCGGGAATTACTGACGGAGAAAGACTTTGGGATCTTGCAAACTGGTTGTGCAAATTGAAACCTACAGCTGTTACAGCAGAAACTTTACGGATTAATAAAAAAATAAAAAACGATATAAAAGAAGTTTTACCTGAAAAATTATTTGAAAATTTCCTTTCAAAATACCAGGGAATTACGGAAGAACCTCAACACCCTAACCTTGAATACCGGTTATCTTTATTTAAGAATCTGGCAAAGCTTTTTCAAGAAAATGGAGTTAAAGCATCTTTTTGTAAAGCTTCACTGCCATATCATATAACACCTTTCGATTGCCGCGGAGGGTTTTAAATGGTTTCCAGTTTATATTTGATGCCTACTCAGAAATGTAACAGTGAATGTGTCTACTGTTATATCCCTGACCAGAAAAGCCAAAAAGAAGGTGACGATGAATTTTTCTATAAGGTAGTGGATAAATTTACAAATGATTTAAAAGATAAAAATATAAATCCGCAACTGAGGTTTACAGGAGGAGAACCTTATTTAAAAATCGATTTAATAATTAAACTGATAAAAAAATTTACAATATCTTTTCCAAAAGCTATGGTGGTTATAAATACAAATGGCACCTTAATTGACTCCGAAACAATCAAAGATACTCTACCATACAAAAAAAATCTAATTCATATTACTTCTTTAGACGGCTGCGAAGAAATAAACAATAAAAGAAGATTGCTAAAAGATTCATCTAACTCTTTTGAAAAAGTCGTTAGTAGTATTAAACTACTAAAAGAGAACGGTTTCCTCATTTACATAAATATGGTTCTCGATACTCAAACTCTGGACGGATTCGAAGATTTTATAAAATATATTAAGCATTCTCTAAAATTACAAAATTTATCGGTTTCTTTACTTCACCAGAGCAAAATGAGAAAAGAAGAAAAATTTGACATGCTGCGGAAAGTTTATAAAATTTCAAATAAATACAACATTAAAATTGGAGGACACCATCGTCTACTGTTAGGCATGAGAATTCCAGAATTGAAGTGTCACGCCGGCGATAAAACCATTCTTGTAACCAGTGACCAAAAATTGGCAGCTTGTCAGCGATTCATCGGGAATGGTTTTGAAAATCAACCTTGTAATTCAAATGTTGATTTTAGCTCTATAAAATCAACATATTCCCCGGAAGATTGCTGTTATTCAAAAGATAATATCTGGCTCGGTGACATGTTATTTGAAATGTATCAGGAGAAATATCCGGAATATTTAAGGGTTAGACCATTAGATAAGATTTTGTTTGGGGTTATATAGTGAATGTGATAAAATCTCGAAAACAATTAAAGAATAAAAAAGTTCTTATTATGGGTCTCGGGACAAAAGACGGAGGAGTGGGAGCAACCATATTCGCAAAAAGGAATGGAGCTATTGTTACAGTTACGGATAAAAACAACCTTTTAGTTCTCAAAAAATCAATCGATAAAATTCAAAATATGAATATCACTTTAAAAATCGGTAAACACGAATCTATTGATTTTAAAAACGCGGATATTGTCATCGCGAATCCAGTTATCGATGGAAGTAACGAATATCTGAAAATAGCTAAAAAAAACGGCAGCATAATTGATACTCCAATGGGTATCTTCTCGGAAATAGTTACAGAACCTTACATAGGTATAACTGGCACCAAGGGGAAAAGTTACACAACTTTCCTGATTGAACATATGCTAAAAGAATTAGGCGTTAATGCTATTGCGTCCGGGAATAATTGTATATCCCCTTTAAGATATGTGGATGATCCGGATAAGAGATTCGTTCTGGAACTTTCTTCCTGGCAATTAAAACACATGGGGAGACATAAAAAATCACCTCATATTTCTTGTTGGCTAAATTTTTTTCCAGACCATTTAAATCACTATAAAAATCTTAATGATTACTGGAACGATAAATTTTTTATAACAAAAAACCAGAAAAAAGACGATTTTATTGTCTTGCCCTGGAAAGATAAGAAATTAAGAAATATAGATACAAAAGCAAAAAAGATATTTTTCTCTGATTCGCCTATAAATTCAGTGGATGCAGAAGGAATTTGCTTCTGCGAAGAAGGTAATATTTTCTTCAAAACAAGCCGCGCCAAAAAATTTGTTGAAAAACATGAAAATCTCCCTCCAAATTTAAAAATAAAACATCATTTAGAACTTTTATTAGCAGCTATTTGCTGTATGAAAGTCTACGGATTTGAAATCAGTGGTATTAAAGAAAGTTTTAAGAAGTTTGAAGGCGTTCCTCATAGATTTGAATTTTTGGGTAAAAAAGAAGGAATTAATTTTATAAACGATTCCGCGGCAACAACGCCAGAATCCGTCATATTAGCCCTGCAAGCTGTAAAAAACTTTCCTCTTGTTACAATATTTGGCGGCGGAGACCATAAAAATTTATCCTACAACACAGTTGCAAAAAAACTAAAGGAATTCTCAGATAAAATTGTACTTTTTCATGAAGATTTAGCCAGCGATAAGATCGAACCACTTCTAAAAAATACTGCAGAAGAAAAAATTCTAAAGGTTCATAACCTTGAAGGAGCAGTCCAATCAGGGATTGAATATCTTTCAAATTTAAAAAAAGGCACTTTACTGCTTTCCCCAGGTTGCAGCGGGGCACCTTTTTATACAGACTTATTTGTTAGAGGTACAATGTTTAAGGAGATAATAAAACATTATTATGAATAATAATTTTAAAGCAGTGCTAGAACCAATTAGATTATTTGACATTATTTTGTCGTTAATTTTAATAATCCTTTTTTTTCCTTTCCTTATAATTCCTCTCATTCTATCCTGCTTATTCATTGGATTCCCTCCAATATACATATCGAAAAGAATTGGACAAAACGGAAAACTCTATAAACATTTTAAAATTAAAACAATGTTACCGGGAAAAGAATGCGGGAGAATTTTCTTTGAGCAGAATAGATTAAACTGGTGCGGAAGACTTCTGCGGAGATACCACCTCGATGAGATACCTGAACTATATTTGATTCTCATAGGGAAAATGAGTTTTGTGGGTCCGAGGCCCCTCCCTGAAAACCTATTAAACGGGCTGGACGCAAAAAACAGAACCAGCGTCCCCCCCGGATGGACCGGGTTACCTCAAATATATCTGTTAAAAAACGGTATCCTAAATAAGAAACTGCAAGTAAAACTCGACAATATTTATGTTAGAAAGAGAAACCTTAAGTACAATATAAGAATAATATTAATGACTTTAATATATACTCTTAAAAGAAAAGATTTAGATATGGAACCTGATTCGACAAAAGACAAAGTAGAGTTTAAGAAAAGATTATCTTGACATTGTAGTTGGTTATGTTAAAAATTAATATGTAAACAATAAGGGAGGTAGGAATGAAAAACAAAAAAACACAGAATATCATTTTGTTAGTTTCCTTAATAGTTATTCTAATTGTAGTTTATATATCCACCGTTAAATTTGTGTATCATAAAAATATGACAATATATTTCGAGTCGACTCCGGAAGGGACAACGGTTTCTTGTAAAGGAAATGTCTTAGGAAAAACACCCTTTGAAATGAAATATAATATATATAACAGTAATTTGTTTGTTAAAAGTAATCGTTTTACTTTTGACAAAGACTTTTTCAGTAAAAAAACTGTTCCGTTTTCATACAACCAAACAAAAAGCGTAGATACAATTCAAGTAAAACTCGAGTTAGATAAAAAACCGTTACCTGGATACAAAGACGAATTTCCTAATAATTATGTATTAAAACTTGAAGACCTGCGCGGCAAAACAGATACGGAATTAACGTTCTTACGAAATGAAATTTACGCGAAATACGGAAGAAAATTTATAACACCTAAATATAAGGATTATTTCAATTCAAAGGAGTGGTATAAAGTAAACCCTCATTTCTCTGATGCCTTTTTAACCGAAACCGATAAGAAAAATGTGGCTTTAATTCTCAGCCTGGAAAATTCTCCTGAAACAAATAAACCTTTAGCCGAAAAAGCAACAGATAAACCGGAGTATACTTATAAAGAAATCGAAGTTGAACTTTATCCCGACAAGATGCTAATTCCTGAAGACCTGGTTTGTAAAACAAACGAAGAATTAGCACTATTAAGAAATGAGGTATACGCAAGACACGGAAGACAATTTGAAACACCTAAATATCAGGAATATTTCAATTCAAAAAGCTGGTATAAAATTAATCCCGAATACTCAGACGCTCTTTTAACTGAAACCGATAAGGCAAATTTAGCTTTAATCCTAGATATAGAAACATCTATCGAAGAAAATAAGGATATGATAAAAAAGATCTTAGATAACCCCGAATACACTTATAAAGACGAAAAACTTATATTTATAGATGAACATAATGTCAAATATTTAAAATCGTCTAACTGGGGCAGAATATTCTGCAAATATGATTATATAAGTTCCACCGGGAAAGGAGAAAAAATTGTCAGGTGGCGGTTCTATAAAGGGGAAATATTTTTATGCGATTATAACAAAGTTTGGGGTGAAGAAAGAAGGCAAATCTCTATTGTTAAATTAGATCTTAAAAATAATACCATTAAATTAATTAAAAGAATCGAGGAAGAACCGGAGTATTATTACTAAAAGACTCAAAAAAACCCTTGGAATCAAATAAACATAATTTAAGTAAGCCTTTCTTAGAAAGTGAAAATCTAACCTTATTTTTACATATCGCTATTCTCTGTTCGCTTACAATCTTAATCCGCGTTTTTTTTCTTTTTCATAACTCGTTCGCCGTAGGTTTCGACGGTTACTATTATGCCCTGCAGGTTCGCGCACTAAAGGAAACAGGGCAATTATTGATCGCGGATAATTCACTTGTTTTCCAAATCTTGCGATTCTTCGCGATATTTTCAAGAGATGTCGTATTCAGCAATAAAATTGCAGCTCTCTTATTCGGCGCTTTAAACGCAATTATCCTATACCTTTTACTAATAAGATTGAATATAAATAAATGGATTGCTTTCCTATGTGGAATATTATTTCTCTCTTCCTATACTCAAAATTTTCTGGGTTTCGAACTGCAAAAAAACAACATCAGTATGAGTTTTTTTCTGTTTTTTATGCTTTTTTTAAGCATTAGCCTCGATAATAAAAAATATTTTAAATATACCTTTTTGTTTTTTATATTAACTCTACTTACACATAAATTGATGGGAGCGTTAGCTATACTTTTTCTAATTATTTATTTTATAATAATATTGATATTTAACCAGAACTTACGTAAAAAAATTACGGCTAATAGGAAACTCCTTCTACTTACTTGCAGTTCTTTTTTAATAATTATTATCATTACAATCTTTCTATCTCCTCTACGATTAGTGGACTTAAAAAATTTTCTAAGTTCTTTTACTCTGTACAGCGGAATCGTAGACAGATTTAAGAAAATCATTTTTATAAGAAATATTGGAACCAAGATAGAACTAATTTTATTGCATGTTATACCGTTTTTATTTATTCCGTTTTTAAGAGCTTTCCTTAAAAACCCTGAAATTCGAAAACAGCAAAAATATTTTTTAACTGCTCTCCTGTTTTTTTCTTTCATATTAATATTCCCTTTTCTTAAATTCGACTGGGATTTCATAGCTTTTCGATTCTTAATTATAAATACGGTTCCTTGCTGTATATTTATCGGCTCTATTGTTTCAATTTCAAAAAAGAGGCTTAAAAAGACTTCACAAATATTTTTGATTATAACATCGATACTTCTTATGAGCCAAATACCTTCCCAAATTAAAACTTTTCATACAAGAAGATATCCCAATTACAGTAACTTATATTCATCTATGCTAAAGGTTAAGGATTATGTTCCCGCGGATAAAAAAATCATCGCGCATAAGGGACTAAGTTCATTTATCTGGTATATTACCGGAATAGAAGGAACTCATTTCACGCCGGTTGAAAATTTAGATGAATATTATAGAATTGTATATGGTTTTGGCATTATCCACTTTGAACCTTATCTGGCTTCAGGAGAATACGAAAAACCTGTCGAGATAAAAATGCCTTATTTCTTAGTTGAAGAGCGCCTATGGCAAAATTTTTATAATGATAAGAAAGATAAAGTAGATTTTTTAAAAGAATGGGTAAATCCCAGTCAACCCAGACCCGCCCATGTATATCATTAATATAAATTAAATGGATTTAAAGTGTTAAAAAAACAGTAAAAGGTGGTAAAAAAATGAAAAAAATCGGAACCTTTCTAATTCTTTTTCTGGTCTTAAATCTCGAATCTATAGCACAGGAAAAGACTATCAGAAACTCTATCGATACACCTAATGGCTATGTCAGGATAAATTTCCCTGAAGGGTCTTACAGTAACTGGATTCAAAACCTTCCTTTAAAAGAAAACTCGATAATTCTGGAATATAGGGGTTATATGATTAGCCTTGATTATTTCTATAATGTTTTCGCGGTCGTAGATATGCCTCTCTTATTTAAATCGGACTTGGAACAATGCGCGGACTATTGCCTCAGATTCTGGGCGGAATACCACAAAGACATGAATAAATTAGACTCTCTCTATCTATTCGATTATAGCGGAAACAAGAAGAAATTTACAGGCAGCGGAAAAACTTACTCCGGGTTTTTAAAGTGGGCTTTTTCATATTCGAATTCTTACTCTTTAAAAAAAGGCTGTGAGAAAGTAAGTGTCGACGAACTAATACCCGGCGATATGATAGTTCAAAACGAAGGCGGAGGAATAGGTCACGCTTCCGTAATACTGGATGTTTGCAAGTCTAGTGAAGGTAAAAAGTTGTATTTAATCGGTTATAGTTATATGCCCGCGCAAGAACTCCATATAGAAAAAGCAGCCGGCTCAAGAGGTACTGAGGGCTGGTTTGCTATCGAAGGATACTTTAATTATTTGTCAGATTATATTCCTCTCGGAGAACCTACCTTAAGAAGATTCGAACCTACTTTTTCTATTGAAGAAAGTTCGAGTGCTATCGATAAATGGGATAATTTTGAAAAAGCGGTAAGAAATCAGACAATTTCAAAAGATTCCGCTAAAAAAGTATTTCCTTCTCTACATGCAGAACTGAAAAATTATGCGGAAAAATACAAATTTGATACCTTAATAACTTCATGGGCTTTTCCCGTCGATGGATACGGCATGGACGCACTCGGAAAAGGGGGATTTAAACCGGATATTTATTACGGGGGTTCGACCATAAAAGGATACGATTTTTACGATGGAAACAAACACGGAGGACATCCCGCTTACGACATTTTTATTCTTGATAAAAATCAGGATTGTGTGGATGATAACGACGGAAAACCGGTCAATATCGCCGCGCCTGTCGATTTAATGATACTTTCGATTTTTAAAGCCTGGGTAAAAGGTTCGGGAATAAGAGGAGGAAATTACGTCTGGGCTCTGGACCCGTACGATAATCAAATATTTTATTTCGCGCACATGGATTCTATTTTTGTCGAAGGAGGAGATTTTTGTAACAAGGGTACACCTATCGGCACAATGGGAAGGAGCGGCAAGAATGCCTGGGTAAAACGATGCCCAACACATTTACACATGATGATTTTAAAAATCGAGGGCAATGAACTCACCCCCCTCGATTACCTTCAAATGTTGGAATAACTTCTATACAATTCGAAAACTAACAATGGTTGACAAAGATAGAGTATATTACTAATATCAGTATACAATGGTTTTAATAAAAATGGATAGAATTTACTTAAAAAAGTGTTTAATACTATTTATCTTTTCGTTATCTTTTTCTTTAAATATTTATGCTAAGTTAAGTGACAATAAAGTTAAATCTTTGATTCAACAATTTGCCATCACTGACAGGTACGACGAGAACTACAGAGAACGCGAAGAAATCATTAAAGAGTTGCTTAACTCAGAAAATTCCCAAATAATAAATTTCCTTATAGACGCTCTGTACAATGATAATTCTAGCATACAATATGGTGCAATTTTGACTTTAAAAAAACTCAGAGATCCACGGTCTATAGAGCCTTTGGGAAAAATATTATTAGATAAAAACCTTGGCAGAAAATTGGTTGATAATGAGGGATGGCTTAGAAACTATGTATTAGAGATTCTCGAGAACATTGAAAATTCCCTCGTAATTGAGTATCTGATACAATCTCTTAAGTTAGAACGTGGAGGTATACAATCTCGATCCATAGAAATCTTGGGTAAAAGACAAGATAAAAGAGCTATAAAACCTTTACTTTTTATATCTAAAGATACATTAACCGAGACATCTCTTAGAGTAAAAGCAATTAATTCTCTTGGAAAAATAGGAGACTCAATAGTAGTAAATCCTTTAATTGATATACTGGAAGAAAAACCAGATTCTGAAATCCGTTCAGCTATATTTCATACAATATGTAGTTTTCCGAATAAGAAGATGGTTCCTACGTTAATTAAAGAATTAAAAATAGGGACCCGTTCCACTAAATGGAGTGCCGCAAAAACATTAGGGGAAATAGGAGATACTTCTGCGGTAATGCATTTAATCGACTTAATAAATGACAAAGACGTGAGATTCAGAGCGACCGAAGCACTGGGCAAAATAGGAGATAAGCGTGCCGTAGAGCCCTTACTTTCAATCTTAGAGACAAAACCTCCCTGCAGCACCTTCACCGCAATTGAAGCTTTAGGCGAAATAGGAGATACTTCAAGTATTGACGCCCTCGCGGATATTTACATGAATACTCCTACATCAGAATGCCCTATACTATTTTTTCGTTATGCGGCAGCTAATGCTTTAGCTAAAACAAACAGTATAAGAGCCGCGCGTATAATAATTGAAGGGTTTCAACAGATTGAAGACAAGGGAAGGTTAGATTACAACGATATAAGGAGAATACTAAGGGAGTCAACACCCCAATCTGTAGGAACTCTAATAAAAATACTACGTACAGAAAATAGAAAATATAAGGATTGGGTATCAGAAGCTTTAGCAAGACTCGGTTCCAAATCGGTCGATTCTCTTCTTACAACCATCAATCATGACAACCCTAACGTACGAAAATATTCTGTTAGAACGCTCAAAGAAATAGGAGACCCAAAAGCTATTGTTCCTTTAATTGCAGCTTTACGAAAAGAACAAAATGGCGAAGTTAGAAGAGGAATATCAAAGGCGCTCGGATGTCTGGGGCGTAACAATAAAACAGCTCTTGATTCTTTACTTACTCTGCTAGAAGATAAAGATTTTGTTTTACGCCGGGAGGCTGCGTTTGCTTTAATGATACCAGAAGACAAAAGAGCTATAGACCCTTTAATTTTAGCACTAAATGATGATGACTTTGGCGTAAGAATCGCCGCGGTACGGTCTTTAACAAGAATAGGAGTTGAGCCTGAAGTCTTAATAAAAGCCTTAAAGAATGAATGTACGATTGTGAGGTGGATAGCAGCGTATGTAATCGGAGAAAAAAAATACACTACTGCTATAAAACCTTTGATTGAATGCATGAGGGAAGAGCCTAAGAATGACAAAGAAGAGACAGAAAAAATATTAAAAGATTTAAATATCGATTTATATTCCCAAGAAGATTATTGCAGCCCTTCTCACATACGTTCAAGGTTTTGCGGATATGGTAGATCCGTTAGACTCAAAGACGACCCTAAAGATGGTCAATTCGCCGCTATCTGCGTACTCGGTGAGTTAAAAGCAAAAGAAGCGGTTAAACCTTTAATAAAAGCTTTAAAGCACGAAAAAGATTATATTAGAGAAGCAGCAGCATGGTCTTTAGGAGAAATCAAGGATAAACGGGCAACTAAGCCCCTTATCGAGGCTTTGAGAGACAGTGATGAAATGGTTCGTTCTCGCGCTCATTGGGCATTAGTGGATATTGAGGATGAGAAAGCAATAGATCCTTTAATTCTCCTATTAAAAAACGAAAGACCCGAGGTCAGAGAAGAAGCGATAGATGCTTTACACTGGTTTGAAGATAGCAGAATAATAAAACCTTTAAAATATGCCTTGAAAGATGAAGACGAGGGAGTACAGTCGGCAGCAGCAAAAGCATTAATTTATAAAGGAGAAAGTTTATTTGTTACGCAGTTTCTTCAAAAAGATAAAGAAGAGAATAAAGAAATAAAAGATGAAACTACATTACCTCTTAAATTTACAAAAAAGTCTCAATCAATTGAAGATCTAGTAAATCTTCTGGGAGCAAAAAATTCCAGGACTCGAAGTAAAGCTTTTTCAGCCCTGAAAGGTTTTGATAAAAAAGAAGTCGCAAAATTTTTGATAATTGCTCTGGTAGAGCATGACGAGACCGGCAGAGAAACAGCTTTCTATTTATTGAATGATTTAGGATTAAACACTGCCAAAAATTTTATTTCGGAAGATTTTAGAGATTATCTACTGAATATAAAATTAACAAATAAAAATATGTCAGCGGAAGAAAAATGCGGTTATATTTTAATGGAAGCGGCAATAAGCGAAAAGGAAAAAGTAAGAGAAAATGCCTTAGAAGTAATAAAACGTTTCAATAATTCTGCTGTAAATAAAAATTTTGTTGAATTCTTGATAGGTCGACTTAAAGATGATTCTCCTGAAGTTAGATCTACAATTGCTTACGCACTGGGTGAATCCAGGAACCCGAAGGCGGTAGGTCCTTTAATTAATTTACTTAAAGATGAAGACGAGAGTGTTTGTAGATCAGCTGTTGGTGCTCTGGGAGAAATAAAGGATAAATCAGCAATTCCGGCATTGATTGAAGCTTTCGACACTAAAAACATAGATTTGATGAATTGTATTATATACGAGCTTAATTTTTTTGGAGTTTATGCTGTTGATAAGTTAATTAAAGCTTTAAATCATGAATCTCGTCTAATAAGGATGTGCGCGGCTTTAACATTAGGTGGCATAGAAGATAAAAAGGCAGTAGAACCCTTGATAAATTCATTAAAAGACGACGATTCTTGTGTTAGAAAAGAAGCGGCTGATGCTCTTAGAAGGATAGAAGACCTCCGGGCTGTGAACCCTTTAATTGAAACATTGAACGATAAATCAGATATGGTCGTAGAAGAAGCAATTCAAGCTCTGAGTAGAATCGGAGATACAAGCGCAACTAGACCTCTACTCTTAATATTGAACTCTAAAAATCCGGAAATCCGAAAAAATGCGGCATACGCCCTCGGAAACATAAAAGATCCTAAAGCTATTAAACCATTAATAAAATTACTCGATAATGAAAAAGATCCAGGTACCCGTAGGGCAGTTGCCAGCTCTCTCGGAAAACTGAATGACCCTATAGCTATTAAACCATTAATAAAATTACTCGATAAAACAGAAAATTCAGATACTCGGAAGGCTGTTGCCAGCTCTCTGGGTAAATTCAATGATACCAGAGCCATTGAAACATTACTTAAATTACTCGAAGAAACTAAGAATTCAGATACACGTAAAGCAGTTGCCTGCACCCTCGGAGGAATAAAAGACCCCAAAGTTGTGGAACCTTTAATAAGATTACTTAATGACAGCAATATAGATGTTCAATCGACAGCGGTTTATTCTCTCGGCAAAGTCGGCGACGTTAGGGCACTAAAGCCATTAAAAACTTTCATGAAAGATAAAAACGAAAAAACGCAAGAACGTACTGAGGAAGCAATCAAAAAGATAAGAAAAAGAGTGAGCATCAAAAATTATGATTTTTAACGCTTAGCGCTTCGGCTATCAATACACCTCTATACTTATAGCTTGACTTTTACAATCGGTATAAGGGACTGCTGCCTCAAGGACATACTTTCCCGGCTTCATGGGCAAATTAAGAGCGTACGGATATTCAGAAACCTTAAACTCCCGTTCATTTACAAACCATAACACTTCTTTAGAACTCGGCACCACGTTACAATTAATGGTTATAACCGCTTCATCCTCTGGCATCTCTGGGTCTATGTAGAATCGGGAATTGGCGTTGGGATAAGTTATTTCAACTTCATAATCCTCGGGTTTCTTTTCATAACCGTCTACAGGACTATACTCAATAGGTGTAGTATTAAGTCCCTGAGAAGCAGCCCAATCTTTAAAAATCGGATCCAGAACGACAAATTTTTTATAAACAACATATTTTTTCGGACAACCCGGAGGAGCGAGCAAATTATTTCTTTTATCGATTGCGATAATTTTGACAACATCACTGTATTCGGTGGGTTCTGTACCGGGTTTAAAATAATCCAGTGAAACATAAGGAGTATTCCTATCCGCCAGCCTGCCTGTCAAACGGCAAATCGGAACCTGTACATAATCTCGAGGCGGAGGGAATTCCCTGTCATCTAAGCCTTCTTTTCTCTCAGGATGAAGTAACCCGAAAATCTTTTTAACGATAGGCGCCGCGTGAGCGTAACCGCTTACCTGTTTCATAGACAAATTGTCGTGATGTCCCACCCAAACACCTACGAGATACCTGTCAGACCAGCCGATAGTCCAGGCATCCCGGTATCCCTGTGAAGTACCCGTTTTCACGGCAACAGGATAAGGATATTCCAAATATCCCAACCTCGGAAAGGTCGGCAATCTGGCTAATGGGTCGGATAAGAATCTCTGTATTTGTTTTGCTATATCAGACCTCATAAGCCTGGTTCTTTTGTAACTCATATCCGGGTCCGCGACCCAGCTTAGCTTCGTCTTCTTTCCTTCGTTAGCAAGAACCAGATAGGACTCGCATACCTGACTGAGACTGGTGTAAAGACCTCCGATAGCGAGACCGAGTCCGTAATATAGAGGGTCGTTTTCACCCGGAGCAAGACCTAAACCAACAAAATATTTGTATGTTCGCTCCACACCTAAATCTTTAATAACATGAATAGAGGGAATGTTGCGACTGTTGGCAAGCGCTGTTTTATACAGCACAGGTCCCATAAATTCCTTGTCATAATTTTCAGGAATAAAAGTATTTCGTCCCTCTCCGAAATCATGCCCTATATCTCTAAGTACGGTAGAGGCGGTATATCCAAGCCACTCCATACCAAGAGCAAAAAGAAAAGGTTTTAATGAACTACCCGTTGAACGCGGTACTCTCGCGTAATCTATCGAACCCGCGTTGCTACGATCGTAATAGTTCTCTGAACCCAAATAAGAAAGTATTTCGCCTGTTTCCTTCCTAATTACCATTACAGCCACATTCGAAGCTCCGGCTTTTCTTAAATCCGAAATCCTGCCGTCGATAATATCCTGAACTTCTTCCTGCAATTTTAAATCTACACTGGTCCTAATAGTGTTATTAAGATTGCTAACCATGTGTTCTTCATATTTTTTTTCATCACGGAAATATTCCGTCATAGCTAAAACGGCATGAATGGTAGAACTGATGCGTAATTCCCTGGGAGGTAAGTAGAAGTCCTCTACTTCTCTCTTAGCCTGTCTCCAATCTTCTTTTGAAATCCAATTATATTGAAAGGCTCTATTTATGATAATTTCAGCCCTCAATTTTGCCGCGTCCATACCGTAGGTTCTGCAAATGTTCATCTCTCCGGGAGCCTTAGGTAACGCGGCCAGCAAAGACGCTTCCGCCAAACTAAGGTCATTCAAAGGCTTTTGAAAATAACGCCTGCTCGCGTAATTAGCTCCGAATATCTCGTTTCCGTAAGGAGCAATTTTTAAGTATTGACGCAGTACCTTCTCGCGACCATATAACAACGTAATCTCGATCGCGGTAAAACTTTCTTTAATTTTGAAATACCAGTTCCTTGAGTGGGGAGCCTGCAAGCGAGCAACCTGCATAGCAATCGTAGAAGCTCCGGAAAAATCTTTCCGAACTACATAATTATTCCATAATGCTCTAATTACAGAAAAGCCATCGATACCTAAGTGAAAATAGAATCTCTGGTCCTCAGCCGCCAGAGTCATCTTTTCCAATCCCGGCGGAATTGAATCAGGCAGTGGCCAGAAGCCAAAATTCCCATCTTTATTCTCTACAGAAGCTAAAAATTCCATATTCCTTTCTAAAAACAGTAAAGAGGGTTCAGGAGTTACCAGACGACAGCAGAAAAGGCTGTGCAAAAAGGCAATAGATACAAACAAAACAGGAATTAAAAAAAGAAATCTTAAATAAGGCTTGAAATCTTCAAAAGATTTAAACTTTTGTCTAACTATTACAATTACTTTCTGTATCAATTTTAAATGATTTTTTATTTTTCTTGTTTTATTACTATTTCAGCTCCGGGACTATTACCGTTCACGCTCAAATCATACATCATTTCAGCTCTAGCCGGGGGATGGGTAAAATCTCCTTCTATCGTCGCTCTCAGACGAAAATAAAAATCATAAGTGCCAGCCGGCAAATAATCGAAATAATAGACAACTTTATCATCCAAAAATTGCTGATAATCTACTTTATCGGTAGTTCTCCCGGAAGGATTAGCATCGGCAGAAGAAGTTTCCAGATTTGGATTAAGGGGTTCGAATCCCGCGGCAAACGGCGCCGAAACAGCAACAAAATGTTGGTCTTTGGGATTTACAACCTGTATATGCTCCTCGATTATATCCCCTATCTTAAGATTATGCACGGTTTCCGCCTTCTCGAGCATATTCTTTTTATCAGGAGCATCAGTTTTGGAAACATAAATCAATTCTCTTTTTACCACAAAACCGTGCTGCTCGGCAGAAACAGCGCTGCCCAATTTTTCCGGCAAATAACTCTGAGTGTACTCCACGTAAAATTCTTCATCCCTGGATTTAGATTTTAAACTAACATTACCGGCTTCTTTGCTTTTTAGTTCTGCCTGCAGGGCTCCTTTTCTTCCGTCGAATTTTATACGCTCGGAAGAACTTCCGTCTTTAAGGTCAAACTCCGCGGTAAGACTTCTTTTCTTTCCTTCCTGCATATAATCGCGCAGCGAAAGTAAAGCGTTACTATTAACATTTGTATTTCCCCATCCGTCCACACTGCCGAGAGTAACAAGTTCATCCACCATCATCTCGACTTTTTCCGGAGACTTCCCGGATAAAGAAAAAGCGCTTATCAAACCGCTTAAATTCTTTATTTCTGAAGCGTGAACCTGCGCTCCTATTCTCATGTTCCTCTGCTGCAGACCTCCGAAGACTTCTTCTCCTTCTTTAAGTTTGAATATAGTTTCTTTCCATAATTCTTTTTCCAGATTCTTAGAGGCGAGACCCAATCTGAAATCACCGGTTAAAATAGCTTTATATATTCTCGATTGACTTAACAAATCGACCTGTTTCGTCTGGGAAGCAAGTTCACGCAGGTAACCAACGTCTGCCTCTCCCGCCATACCTAAAGCGTGTATCGCGGCACAGCGCTCGTAATATCTATATCCCGATAAAAATTGAGAATAGTCCGAACGAAGAGATCTTTTAAGAACGTTAATCGCTCTATCTAACATTTCTTCATCAAGATGATATCCGGCGCCGGATTTCTTAACCGTAAGAAGAAACTCGGTAATATAAGCGGTTAAATAGACGCGACCATTACTCCCGGGCCAGTAGCCGAATAAACCGCTGGGGTGCTGGGCTTTTTTAAGGAATTCCAGAGTTTTATTAACATAATCCTTTAAATGGGGATCGGGAGTCTCGAGCCCCAATTCTCCCCAGATATCATCGTAAGCCAGGGCGGGATAAGCGTAACTGACCTTTTGCTCTGTACATCCGTGAGGATAATGCATCAGGTATGACAAGGCTGAAAGAACTTTAAGTATAGCCAATTTATCACTAACGATTAAGTCTCTATGAAAAGTGTTTTTTCTTGGGGTATCATTTAAGGTTTTCCAGTAAAATGCCGAATCCACTTTAACAATTCCGAAAGTATCGTATACAATGGGTTCTCTATCCAATAGAAGCGGAATTTTTATCTGGAAAGCATCACCGGCTTTGTCATAACTGCGCTGCAGGGCAATCTTAAATGAAACGGAATCTATAAGCAAATCACCCTTTTCATCATAACCGGGAGCACTGGCCTCCATGTCAGCATACAGAGGTAAAGCTTCCTTAGAAGGCAGAGTGATTGTTCCTTTTTCCTTCCCCTTTAATATATCTACACCCTTTGTTTCAATCGAATATATTGCCTTTCCTCCCTCCCCTTCAACAACGCGGGCTATTCCTCCGGCTTTAAATTTATCTCCTATTCTAATGAATCTCGGAAGAGCCGGCTGAACAATAACCGGTAGGCGCACGGCAACTTTTGATTTCTGAGAACCGAAACGAGACACTCCGGAAACCGCTACCGCCCGAACAGCAAAATTAGTAAGATTATCGGGCATTTTAATTTTAACCGTCGCCTTACCGGAAGAATTGACGAGTATTCTCGGATTGTAATACGGAACTGTTTTAAAGGTTTTCCTTACCGTTATTTTACCCAACCCCTCGAATTCCTCTTCTTCCTCGTAGTAACCGTCCCCCGCGGGCGACTCTCCTAATCTCAAATCTCCTATAGCAAGATTACGGGAATCTCTGACACTTACATACGATTCCACTGGATCGATAAAAGCCTCCAACGGATCTATATTTTTTTCTTTCTTTAAAGCGAAAATAGCGTCGTCTACAAGCCAGAGAGTTACTTCTCCGCTTAAAGGTTTACCTTTATTATCTTTTAAACTTATCTCCATATCCATCTCATTGCCGGGCAAAACAACTTTCTCATGCTCTAAATCGACATAAACCCTGTTGGAAGTGGGTTCTATTTTCAACCAGGTAGTGTTCGCGACAGCTTCAGGCTTCCCCAGATCGACTTTCTGCCCTTCGGGAAGAACTTTAGGCGGAGCAATACGGGAACGTATTAGCAAAAAGCTGACCGGCAACAGAGGAACCATCTCGGGAAGGATTTTAACCTGGAGAGTCGCTTTGCCACCTGAAATATCGACCCATTTATACTCAGGTCTCTCATCCGGCATCTCTATTACGGATAGCGCTCGAGCATTTTGGTAAGGACTTTTAATAAGAATAGTCGCCACATCCCCCGCTTCGTAAGAATCTTTATCCGGCACTGTTTCAAAAATCATCTGTTTTGGTTTTTGCCATGCCATGGGTTTGTCTCCAGCTACGAATAAATCTACTTTTACTGTCTGCAAACGCCCCAGTTTATCTTTAGCATTGAGTTCCAGTATATAAACACCTGCGGATTGATCGGCGAATTTCACCTCAACCGGTTTCGTAGATGTCTCGATTTCGCGTTCTTCTATTAAATCGACGGTCTCCGTCGTTACATATTCTGGTTTGCCGACCGTAAAATCTGTTTCTTTAAGGTAAGAATGCCAGGCAAGTTTCTTTAACTGAACAGAAACTTTATGACCGGCGGATAATTTTTCATCGACATCGAGAGCGATTATTTCCACTTCTATTGTGTTAACGTCTTTGACGTACCGGTTAGTTTTAAGCCCGAGTATAAACGAAGGCAACGCGATAACAGAACGGCTGCCGGATACGGTCTGCTGGTCTGCTCCTGTAACTGTTGCTTCACATACATATTTCCTCGGGTTACCATCAAGCTCGGTTTGGGGATTAATTACAATAGTGGTTTCTCCGTTTTCGTCTGTCGTTTTTTCCTCTTCGAGAGGACCCGCCTGGGAAGTGTAACCTCTCGCTCCGAAACGGCTGTCTGAAGAAAGAAAATATCCTTCTATTCCTTCCGGTTTAAATGTATAAGGGAAGGAAGTAACCCTCCACTTCACGCCCTGGTTTACGACTTTTCCCCCCGCGTAGTAAGTGGCTGTCAATTTAATGGTAAAAGATTTGTCATTTGGTACCTTATCCGGACTGTGCAGCTTGACATCGAACCTGGGAACCTTGTAGGCTTCCATATCAAAATCGGTGCTGGCTACACTACTTCTATACTTTTTTTCTATTAAATTAACCCGGTAAGTTCCGGTCGGAAGATTTTCCTCTTTAAATTCATGGTAAAAACTGCCCTCTTTTGTCAACTCAACGTCATATTCCCATTCTACTCCTTCCGGACTTCTAATGCTGAGGAAAAACTCCCTGTGTTTTACATAAGATATCTCCCCTTGAAAACGCCACCTTACATATCCTTTTATATAGACTTTTTCTTCCGGACGGTATATAGGACGTTCGGTAAAGACATGAGCTTTTATTGTAGGTTCTCCAGCGGAAGCTCTAGGGGTATACGAAAGCCACTGGAGCCATCCCGAGCTATGGCGAGACCAGTGATTATTCGAAAACTCCGGAGGCGCGGCCTGACTGCGGGTATCTATTACAAGATAATCCTCCCCTTTATTTACAAGAACTCTTTTTACCGCGAAATCTTTAAATTTTTGCTTGGTTTCCGGGTCATGCTCGATTTTCAAAAAACCATATCCGTTAGTTTGTCCGCTGTATATGGTCTCAAAATGTGATTTTTTTACACCCTCGATTTTTATGTTAGCGCCCGCGACCGGTTCACCCGTTTTATATGAAGTTACAGCGAATAAAACTTCATTTGTTGCCTCGATAGTACTCAAACACAAATCCGTAACCTGAATTTTTACGTATTGTCTTTCCTGTTTTCCGCCCAATTTTCTGAATCCGATTAGATAAGTACCGGGTTGATTCTCCCCGCTTATCTCAGCAAGCTTATCCTTTAAATTTATAGCGTTATGCCGCAAGACCCCTTCTTTTTCAAGATCTATTATCCTCGAATAATGCGGACTTCCAAGCATCTGGATGTGTGAGATAATTTGAGAGGTGCTTAAAGGGGAAAGTATATTATCTTCCGAAACCGGTTCTTCGCCGGGGCCGGGGGGAAGCGCGTCCTCATCTACCGATACCCATGTTTCGGGGAAAGGCCAGAAAGCTTTATTTAGAGGGTCTATCCGGTAAATTCTAAAATCTATATTCTTTATACCGGAAACTCTGATGGGGAAATGCTGCGGACCATATCTTTCAACTATACCAAAACTCTTGTCCCACCTTATAAAAATTTGTTCACTGGGTCGGTAAAAATAAAAACTGGACGATTTTTCCATCACGAGGCTTCTGCCTTCCCTGTCCACAAAAGATATAGGTTCTATCGTAACCTTATAAAGTTTATCGGTTTCAACGGTAACATAAATTTGCAGCTGTTCGCCGCTTTGTCTGAAATCGAAAGCTTCCGGTGCCGGAGAAAAATTAACCATGCTTTTAACCATAGATAAACTTAAATCCGCCGGAGGACTCGAAAAAGTAAAAACAAGCTCGCCTGATTGAGGCAATCTCAACGCTTGATCTTTATCATAGTTGCTTCCGGAAGGGTTGACAGTAAATTGATAGGCTCTGCTACCCACTCCTTGAAGCCTGAATTCTTCCTTTGTTTTAAAGTAATAAGTCTGGGAAGCTTCTTCTAAGGAAGGGTCATCTGATAACCTAAGTGTGGTCTCTACTTTAAGTCCGAGAGAGAAAGGATGTTCCATTTCAAAGTAGTATTTATAATTATCCGAATCCGAGGTACGTTCGGCAAGTTTTATGTTAAAATCTTTATAAGTATATCTTTTTCTGCCCTCTTTACCTATACCCGGCAGGAGATAGGACTCAAAAGTAACAAGTTTGGAAAGAGCGGATGGGTCTACATAATATTCGAACTCCATTGTAATTTTCTCGACTTCCCCGAGGCCGGTTTCTCCGTTTTCGGGGATAATTTTCACCGGAGGAGAAAGCAATGTGGACAGTTCTTTTCTGTATCCTCCGATGCTAATTTTAAACTTTTCCATCGCCGGCCACGGAATTGTTGGTCGGAATTCCAGAGTCCTGGAATCAAGCCACCTGTATTCTCCGGGATGCGTTGGTTCTATTTTAATTACTTTCAGAGGTTCATCCATAGGGCCACTCCCCTCAGGATGCATCTCTTTCTTAAAAAAAACTGTCAAAGGATCGTATTCGCGCAGGAATTCTTCTGGCAGTATCGTAACATCTTTATCGCTTAAATTCTTAAACTGATTATAATCCGCGGGTTTATACTTATAAGGGTCGGTCGCGTAAGCGCTTAAGCAAACAAAATACAAAGCAAAAAATCTAAATGGGAAATAAATCTTTTTAGACATAAACATTCTCCTTTACCTTTTACCAATAATTCTGTTTATCACTTCTTCTGGAGGCAAATCTGGCGGAGCTTTCTGTCCCACTATTATCGGAGTACATGAAACCGCCTCCTCGGAAACGGGTACATGAAGTAAGAAATAATACAAACCTTTATCTAAATTCAAATATTGCTGTTCTCCTTTTCCTATAAGATTCCAATCCGAATCGTATAGTTTCGCCTTAACAACCTCTTTCTGAGTTTTAATCCCCAAACCAATTTTTCTTTTCGTGGGAATCGAAAAACCAAATATAGAGCTCTCACCCGGAGTGAGATATACTGTCGATCTTATATCTTCTTCCAGAGTTCTTACCGGTCTTAAACTGTAAACTAAATTAATATTACCCGGAGGCTCATAATCCATTAATCTCAAACCAAGTTTATATTCTCCCGGAGCTAAAGCGATCTGCCAATCGAATCCTTCAAAAGCGGAAAAATAATGAATAATTTTATTATCCTTTAACAATACTCCTATCATTTCTCTCTTAGATTTTAAACTTATATGTTTTGTTTCCGAGAGATTTAATGAAAACCAATTTATTTTATCAGTGAGATAGAATTCCGTCGGATTGGTGAGGCCAAGAGTTCTAAAAACCCGAAGAGAATGTTCCCATTTCGATTCAAAAACCTTATCATTCTTTACGAGATTGATTTTAACTCCTCCGACTCCGTGAGCAACTTTCAAGAAACCTCCGAAGTTTGCGTCTTTTTCTCCTGCAGATACCCACAAAACTTCTCCATCATCTAGTTTTTCTCTAATCAACCCTTTTGAACTGAACAAAGTAATATTTTTTATATTTCCTTCATAGTATAAAGAAACTGAATCACAATCGGGCTTCAAGGAAGGAAGCTCGAGAGTAATTTCTCCGGGTTTAGAAAACCATTTTTCTATTCCGCTTTCAAGAGTAAGTTTCTTTTCTCTCTCAAACAGTTTTTTCTTTAACGGCTCCCGTATTTCCAGCAATTCCACAAAGAACTTCTTTTCTCCTTCTAAAGCCAGCAAATATAAATTTCCCGAACCGGCTTTAAAATCAAAACCCGCGACTTCCGACTCGGTCGAATAAACTTCTCTACTCTCATCAGTTCCATCCCAAACACCGATTCCGCCAGAAGGAACTTTAACTCGGATAAGATATGGCCCCCTCCCGGGCAATTTATAACACCAACTTTCCGCCTTTGAAGAAATCCATTCCTGCTCTCCGATTTTAAGCACAGATTGCCCAGATATCGGAACATCTTTCCTTTCGACTTCGGCATAAATTTCCTCATCGAAATGTTCATCTGACCCATTCCAGAATACGACAGTACCCGGAACATCATCAAAATCTACAGTCAAACATTTACCCTTACTTAAGAATTGACCCCCCGTCACCGGAATACCTGAAGGTTTAAAATATCCGGTTTTTTCTGTATACATTCCGGCAAAAGGCTGTCCGAAAGCCATATTAACTGAAATTACTGAAATATTATTTTCATTAGAGGTAAGAGAAAACACTCTGGGAGTATTTTCAAGCATAGAAATTCTTATTTTCTCTTCCGTATTTAATCTGTAAGGAGATAAAGAAAATCTAACATTTCCGCAATTTTCAAATTTAATCTTCAAGTAGAGTTTTTCAAATAAAGAAGAAAAATATAGCCCTTTTTCCGAAGAGAAGAAAGGATCTTCCGAATCGGCAGTTTGTATCTCACTTAATAAATTACCGGAATTAACTCTATAATGACCGAGCCATCCAGTTCCCATATCTACATGAAAATATAAATTCTTTAATTCAGACTCTTCAGGAATTTCTCCCTTCCATCCATTTAAAAGATTAGAAAGCGAGATCTCTGTTGCTTTGACACTTTCATAAAGTAAGCTCACTCTCTCATCCAGATGGTCTTCCGACCAGACTTTTAATTTGTAATCAGCGTTAACGGAAATAGGCATCGCCAACTCGATTTTTTTTCCTCTTTTCTCAGCCAACACTTCGATATTTCCATTTGAATCGGTCCTCCCTATTAAACATCCTATGTTGCTCCTACCTTTCAGCGATACATTTATAATGTTCGCGTCTGCTAGTTTTTCAATTGGAAAAGTTAAAATCCTACCTTTTAAATCGAGCTCTTTTCGCGTCCCGGACTTAACAGAAGAAACGAGAGAGTCCGGAAGAGTTTTCATACTAACGAGCGTTTCAAAGGAACCTTCGCTTTCCGTCTGAACTTCCAGATAGTAATTCCCTTCTTTCAAATACTTCGAAATGTTAAAATTCCAATCGGAAAGACCATCATCGTTTTCCGCTATTAAAACACCGTCAGTATCGGACAATTTCGCGGATACATCGTCGGTACCCTTACTTGATAACTCGACAACTGATTCTTTGCCGACACGGACTTCGAAAGTACGGGGATTTGTAATCGTATAACTCTGACCTGAAATTAAAATATCTGTATTAACAGCTAAGCGGAAATCGATATGATTTTGCTCTTTAATCGATTTAACAGAAATTTCGTAATTTCCTATCTCGAGTTCAGACTCTTTACTTCCCGACCATACGAGAAGAATTTCTTCTTCATTTTTACGTTTTAAACTCGCTTCAAATTCATTACTAACGAACATATTCGCTTTTACAGGCGCGGGAACATTAATATAGAAAACCGCAGGTTTTCTTTTTCCATCGATAATTTCTTCGATCCAATTAGAAGTAACGGTCTGGTTTAAAGCCAAAGTATGCGGTCCTTTCCCTTCAAAGCTCGGAACATCCTCGATTTTCTCGAGCAACGCTATTCTCCTGCTGGTCCTGTTCTCGGGAAGAGAAAACAACTTATAAGAACCTTTAGAAAAATTATATTGGATATCGGCATTTATTCCAGGTTTTAAGATCGGCCAACCTTCCTCATCATCGAGCCTGGCTCTAAAATAACCTTCCTGCCCAAATGATTGGATTCTATAAGTTCCGGGATTGTCTATTCTAAAATGATATGAGATACCGGCACTCACGGGAACCTCCGAGCGTTTCTCGCTGCCCGGCTCTAATTCTCCACCCGCGATTACCTGATTTGCTTTAAGCGATAATCCGAGGTGCCCGGCTGATTCTCCTGTAGCTTGAACACTTACCTGGTATTCTCCGGGCAGGAGATAAACCAATAACAAAGCATTTCGTCCCAAACCGTTTTCGGACGCTGACTGCAAATTCGTGATAAAACGATTACGGAGAGTAATTTTCGTACTCAATCTACCTACGGTTTCAAGGCGGTAAATTCCGGGAGACTCAACGCTAACCTGATATACTTCGCTTTCTCCACGCACAAGATCGAAGAAATGAGGTTTTCCCGGATTAAGTTTCGGAAATTCAGGTAATTTATCCAGAAAACCTGTAGGCAGCGATTTAGGCGGGCTATCGGGAAGGCGTTCTAAGATTTTGCCGCTTGCATATACGAAAATATTATCATCCGTTGTATTTTCTATTCTTAATTTATATTCTCCCGGTTTTACCATGGTCGGTTTTGTGTATGAATTATTGTCTAAATGGAAAGCATACTGTTTATCTGTTACATCGGAAACCGAAATACGCGATTCTTTTCTTACTTTAAAAGGAACAGAAACTGTTCCTCCCGGAGAAAGATATACGGGTAAAGGATCCTCCAAAGATAAAGGTAAAAGTCTTAAAACAAGTCCCGCAACTTCCGGAGATTGATCGTTAATAAGCAAACTAAGACTTTTGGTTGGATCACTATCCAGCGGAATAGAAGGAAATTGTATACGGGGAAAACCCGAATATAAGCGCTCTTCCTCTTCAGTGAATATTTTTTTAGCTAATCCTTTAACCATAGAAACAAGTGAAATATGATAAATATTTAAAGTAAGAATGCCTTTGTTTTCAGGATATAGGTGTAACTTGTGTAAACCCCGGGTCAAGTTCACAGAACCTTTCCCCGTTACACTTTTCGGAGAACGGTAATTAGGAGGTTTAACAACAAAATATTTCTCTATCTTCCATTTCGCTTCCACACCCATAGGATTTATCACATACCTACCCGAAGTTTCAACCCATAAATATAAACTCATAGAGCCTAAAAGATTAAATTTCCTGTAAAACTGGCGGATGTTCGTCAACGTATCTACCTGCATATCGTAAAGCTTCAAACCACTATTTCGCGTCAGCACACCCGAAGTTCCGAGTTGATCCCCGGGCACCCCTGTATGTAATGAAGAAAGCCAGTATCGTCCTGTCGTTCTAACACTAAGAGAAGAGTTTAACTTTTCGAGTGATTGCAGCTTAAATCTTTGCCCTTCTTCACCGAATACTTTGACAAGAAAATAAGGATTCGTATTACTGTGAGGGTTAAGCATACATCTTGGATCATTTAACTTCACATGGATGGAATCTCTTTCCGTGACAGACTGATATGGACTATTATAACTAAAAGGACTTACCTCGATATTTAATAGAACTTTTTTTTCTGTTTCCAACAACATCCTGGAAACCTCAGAAGAAACAAGATACTGATTATAACCGAGAGAAGAAACTTCATCGAGCACAATTCCTGTAGTAGCAATCTTTGGTATTCCCCAGACAACATAAAGCGGATTTTCAGAACTTTTCTTAGACCAATTAGCCTGCTTTCCTCCGTAAGCGGTAAGCAAATACAATCCGGGATTAACCCTGACAACCATTTTCAAACACACAAGAGGAGTTTCCTGCGTAGGATAGCTCTTTGAGGTTAATATTTCCGTATCCACTCTCCAGTTTCCGTCCTTCCAGAGTTCAAGACCGGCTATATTCCTTCCGGCAGCTTCTATCTGTAAGGTTGTAATTGTATCGATTTCGATCCAGTAGGAAACCTGCTGTAGATCAAGTAGCTCCGTTTTGTGAATTTTATACGGAATTAAATATTTGGGATTTTTTTCATTTATTTCATCATACGAGAAAACTTTAACAGTCGCTTTACTCCTACCCTTTGTATGCGATAGAGTCTGTATTTTGTACTTTCCTTTTTCCAGAAAAAGGTCCAATCTCCCGTTTCTTTCGCCGGCTAATCCATCGATAGCACCCGGACCATTTTTTTTATCCCAAATCTGGATCGAGGTCCCTTCCTCGTTAAAAGATTGTATGGAATATCTACCCCACTTATTAACTTCAAAAACAATAGAGTACAAACCTTTTCCGTCAAAAGTCTTTTGTAATATTTCTTTTCCGGAGATTTTTAGGGTGCACACAAAAAACAAAAATAAAACGAACTGAGCAAAAATTTTATATCTTCTCACACTTTCCCTCCCTACCAATAATATTCTACTTTTAATTTATACAGTTTAAAATCCGAACACCTCTTTTACATAACCGTTAGCTCAAAATTTTATTTAACCCTCTTTAACCCCTCCTAAAAAGGTATGAACCTTAATATATAAACTATGATATGAAATTTAAGCCAATTCGTCAAGGTTTTAATAGTTGGAGTTCCATTATTTTTTCCATTAAACATACTATTTAACCTTAATTAAAAGTGAAGACTGCCCGTTCAGAAGGAAGTCTCTTAATCTTCATCCCCCCTTGACTCCGATATTTAAATGTCTATAATTGACCAAAAGATTAAATTTGTGTTTGTATAATTGCTAAAATTAATGGAAAAATTAAAAAATGGAGAAAAATATTAATAAGTCGAACTCCTCTCCCGAAATAAGTTTCGGAAAGCGTATACTTTTTAGCCTGCTGCTGCTCTTGATCGCGCTAAGCGCTCTATTGCTCGTGGAAGGAATTCTTCGGTTCTGTAACTACGGAGGAGATTTAAGTTTATTCGTCTCCGCTCCGGAAGAAATCTCGGATTACTACCGTTGTAATCCTGATATAGGAAAGCGCTATTTCTATGAACAGTTTACCATACCGGACCCACCAAAGGATCTATTCCTGAAGAAAAAACCGGAAAACGGGTATAGGATTTTTGTACTCGGTGGATCGACTACTGCCGGCTTCCCATACGGAAATAACCTGATGTTTTCCCGAATTCTATGGCGGAGACTTCAGGATACGTTCCCGGAGAAGCGAATTGAGGTCGTGAACACAGCCATGGCTGCAGTAAATAGCTACACCATACTTGACTTCATCGATGAAATACTTGAATATGAACCCGATCTCATACTCATTTACATGGGACATAACGAATTCTATGGGGCACTCGGAGTTGCCTCATTAGAATCGATCGGACAGAGTAGGGCAATTATTAAACTCTATTTAAAAATGCAACACCTGCGGTTATTCCGTCTATTGCGAACACTAATCAGTAAGGTAAAGACGATATTAGAGCGAAATCACGCTGACAATCCGGAGGATCCGACGGCGACTCTAATGGAGCGAATTGTTTCAGAACAGGTTATTCCCCTGGGAAGCGAATTATACGAACGGGGAAAAGAACAATTTCGAACTAACCTTGAGGAAATCTTGCGGATAGCAGATAAAGCGGACGTACCGGTCGTGTTGAGCGAGCTGGTAAGTAATGTGGGAGAACAAACCCCGTTTCATTCGGTACAATCAGACACTTTTCCTCCGGCAAATCAAGTGTATAAGCAGGCAAAAGAGCTAGAAGAGCGGGGAGATTACGACAAAGCCGGACAACTGTATTTCTGGGCAAAAGATCTGGATGCCCTTCGATTTCGGGCAACCGAAGATTTTAACAACATAATCTACGAATCGGCTTCCAAATACAAAATCACAGTAGTACCAATGAAAAATATTTTTGAAAAGCACTCTTCACATGGCATCATTGGAAAGGAGCTAATACTCGAACACCTTCATCCTAACGTTGACGGCAATTTTCTTATGGCAGACGGGTTTTATAGAACAATTAGGGCAAAAGGCTATATCGGCTCGAAGTGGAATTCGAACCACATCCAAAATGCTTCTGTGTACAAAAGAGATTGGGGAATGACTCCCCTAGACACGGTATACGGCAATCTGAGTATTCGCTGGCTTAAGGGAGGTTGGCCATTTCAGCCTAAAGAGTTCCAAAATACGAGTCTTGAAACCTATACCCCGAAGAATAAGGTGGATTCGGTGGCACTTAAAGTATTGGTGGATAAAGAAATCGGTGTAGAAGCGGGTCATCTTACCCTGGCTCAATATTACCGAAACCATAAAGAATACCATAAGGCTTACCATGAATACAGAGCGCTTATATATACAATACCCCACGAGGTCATGTTCTACGAAGGTGCCGCGCAAATGCTGCTCAAGTTGGACAAGGATGAGGAGGCCCTTTCAATTTTAAACGAATCATTGCGGATCATAAAAAACGACTTTGCTATCAAGCACCTTGCGCGCATGTATCTGCAGCAGGGAGATGTTAACAAAGCCCTATCCTATTGCGCGAAAGCGGATCCGTCCCTTACAAAGGATCAGGATTTCCTGAACACTCTTGCGCATGCCTATATCGCCTCCGGACAATTAGACAGATTTCGAAAAGTCTTGGAACATCTGCACTCCCGTAAATCCGGATCACTCCAGCCGTTTCCGTATCATATTTCAGCAGGGACGCAACAGATAGCACAAATATACAATTCCGCTTCCACTGTTTTTTTAAAGGAACGGGATTTCCGCACTGCCTTCTTGTTATTAAACCAATCCCTGAATATAGAGGAAACAGCATTCGCAAATAAGTGGATTGGTCAGATATTGATTGTTCAAAAGCAATTTCGACAGTCGCTGCCCTATTTGCTAAAAGCCGAAGCCATGGGATTGAAGGATTCGGATTTATACTACAATCTGGCAGCAGCAAGCTATTATCTGGACAAAAAAGAAGAAACGATTCGTTATTTAAACAAGCTAAAACAAATTAATCCAGATCATCCCGACCCCTCCGGCTTACTGAACAAATTATATCTGGATTGAGTAGATCGATGTATATTCTTGGAATTTCAGCTTTTTATCACGACAGTGCCGCCTCTCTGATTAGGGATGGGAACATTATTGCGGCGGCACAGGAAGAACGATTTACCCGCCTCAAACACGATTATCGATTTCCGACCCATGCAATAAATTATTGTCTACAAGAGGAAAATATTTCCCCATCGGATCTCGAATATATCGCGTTTTACGACAAACCGTTCCTAAAATTTGAAAGAATTCTCGAATCGTATTTGCAATATGCTCCGATAGGAATCAGTTCTTTTATAAAAGCCATACCCGTCTGGATAAAAAAGAAAATCTGGATAAAAAGCCTTATACAAGAAGAACTCCCCGGCTTCAAAGGCAAAATACTCTTTCCCGAACATCACAGATCCCATGCTGCTTCGGCATTTTTTCCGTCTCCTTTTTCTGAAGCCGCCATTGTAACCACGGACGGCGTTGGTGAATGGACAACTACCAGCATCGGTTTCGGAAAAGAAAATTCTATCAAACTACTGCAGGAACTCCAATTTCCGCATTCTCTCGGTATGTTGTACTCCACGTTCACCTACTACACCGGTTTCCGGGTAAATTCAGGAGAATATAAAGTGATGGGATTGGCACCTTACGGGAAACCAAAGTATGTTCAAACTATTCTGGACAACCTTATAGATATAAAAGAAGACGGCTCGTTTCGTCTTAACCTGGAATATTTTAACTTTCCGGTTGGACTTACTATGACTAACCGGAAATTCAACCGATTATTCGGCGGTCCTCCGCGCAAACCGGAAAGTAAGATAACGCAGAGAGAAATGGATTTAGCACGCTCTGTGCAGGAGGTAACCGAACTTATCTTAAAACGGATATGCCGCCACGCGAAAGTAGAAACAGGAGCAAAAAATTTAGTATTAGCCGGCGGAGTTGCGTTGAATTGTGTAGCTAACGGAAAATTACTGCGCGATAACGCTTTTGAAGATATCTGGGTTCAGCCGGCAGCCAGTGATGCCGGCGGAGCGCTGGGTGCAGCGCTTTCTGTCTGGTATGAATATCTGGGAAATTCACGCGCTATCGAACATGGGTATGATGCCCAGCAGGGTTCCTATCTCGGACCTCGATTCAGTAATTCGGAGATAAGGGAATTTCTGGAAAGCCATCATATTCCTTTTCACCAATTATCAGACACCGAAGTAATAAAACAAACAGCAACATTGCTGGCAGAGAAAAATGTAGTCGGCTGGTTTCAAGGGCGGATGGAATTCGGTCCGCGGGCGCTTGGGGCACGAAGCATACTCGCAGATCCTCGTTCCCCGGAGATGCAAAAGAAATTAAATTTAAAGATTAAATTTCGTGAGTCGTTCCGGCCATTCGCCCCATCCGTATTGGAAAATGCCGTAAAAAAATACTTTCAATTCGACCGGCCCAGTCCATACATGCTTTTTGTTGCCGAGGTCGCCGAGGATAAACGCCACCGGATGAGCCAAAAAGAAGAAAAATTGTTCGGGATCGATAAACTGAATATCGTACGGTCAGAAATTCCGGCAATAACTCACGTTGACTACTCCGCGCGCCTCCAAACAGTCAACGAAAATACAAATAAGAAATACTATGCCCTGTTGAAGGAATTCGGAAAACAGACGGGATGTCCCGTTCTTGTAAATACCTCCTTCAACGTACGGGGAGAACCCATTGTCTGCACCCCCCATGATGCATATAAATGTTTTATGCGAACCGAGATGGACTATCTGGTTCTCGGAAATTATCTCCTATATAAAAAAGAACAGCCTGAAACCACTCCGGGGCTCTCCTGGAAAGACGATTTTGCACTTGGTCGATTTACCCCGAAGCAACCGGCAATCATGGATACTTCGAAATTTGGAGACCGCAGGGAATGGCGGAAATTCGGGATTGGACTTTCAATCATTCTGGCGATCCTCGGAACCATCCAATGGATAAGGGGAATTTCCCTATTTCCCATATTTTACTCGATCGCCGGGATAGTCCTTGCATCGGGCCTTCTTTTCCCGATAATTTTGAAACCATTGTTCATTTTATTCAGTTATATAGGATTCGCTTTAGGATGGGTAATGACCCGGGTTATACTCTCGGCCCTTTTCTTCCTGGTACTAACACCAATCGGTCTACTCTCGCGCCTGGTAAAAAAGCGTTATTTACAGACGGATATCGGTACAAATGAAACTACCTACTGGAAGGCACATCGGGAACAAACCGCTTCGAAAGAACATTTTGAAAAGCAGTATTAACAATAGGAGGCTTTTAATATATGTATTTCCAACAGAATAATAGCAAAGGAAGGTTATTCTATGTCTAAAATGTCCATATTGGTTGAATTCTGGGAGTTCTTACGAGCCCGGAAAAAATGGCTTCTCGCGGTAATCGCATTCTTTCTTTTATTACTCGGCACTTTGATTGTATTCACGGAGGGATCAGCACTGGCGCCTTTTATATATCCCCTCTTCTAAGCTATTCCGAGAGAGCGAACAGCCGGGTATAGGAAACGATTCCCCTGCGGGAAACCGCAAATATTGATATTCTTTTCCTTATAAATATTCTCCTTAATTTTTTTTAATTGCGCGTCGCACTAAATCTTACAGCCAGACTGGTCCCACTCCAATTTTCCTCGGTATTGGTCTCTTTTATGGAGTGATAACCAAACGAACCGGAGACTCCCAATCCCCAACTGCCACCAACCCACCATTCTTTTCCTAAAGTCAAATCGAAAACCGGACCCGGATCCGACTCTATTACCCAACTATCTACTTCTACCCCAACGAACTCCAACTCCAAAGAACCGATACCCGCGGATCCCGAGAGATAGATATTAGCCGGCATAAGGTAATATGTAACTCCCAAGCCAACAGAAAGAAGCGAAACATTTCCATTAAAGTCGTTAGATATATCTCCAAGCTCATAAGTAGGCTCAAGCATAACCACACCAAACATCGTTGCATGCAAAGCAAAATTGTTAAAGACGCAAGCTCCGATGGCAATGTTAGCATCACTACTCGCCCCGGAGAACTTCGAAGGAAAATAAGGACTACTAAATTTTGTCTCTGCTCCGCCAATACCTATCGATAATCTCAGAAAAAATCCTCCGTCATGGTCACGGGGTCCCGCAAACGCATTTATAGATAATACAACCAGAACAAGAGATACCAATACTATTTTCTTTCCGAAACTATATTTTTTCATAATACCCTCCCTTTTTAATAACAATTTATTCAGAATAAATTGTTATTAATACTTTCCAAAGCAAATTTTTTTACAACCCTTCCAAACAAATGATAAGAAACCATTTGATATTTGTCAAGCCAAATAATCCTGGTGCAACTCCAGACAAAACCTCGATACAACAAACTGCTTGACATTAAAGTTAAATTCCCTTATAATATATTCAAACCGCTTTAAGAAATTTGTACTTTTTATCACTTTAATTATACACGAAAAAAGTGGGAATTGAGAAATTTGCTCTTTAAAAAATTATGTAAGGAGGTACGAATGCGATTATTTAGATCTTTACTAATACTAATTATATTATTTTTACTAATTATCTCATGTGGTTCATCTCAAAAGAGCGTAATGACGGCAGTTTCTTCACTCAGGCTGAGAATTAATGAGGGAGATACAATTAAATATGAAAGTAAATTAATATCCAATAGCAGAATGTTTATTAATACATTCGAGTATCCTGAATTACAATATTACGGCAAAGCTAAGATTTACACAATTGTAACAAAAAGAGAGGGCGATTCAACCAGTTTTAAATCAGGTATTATCGATGCTTCTTCCTCTCTACGTAGAACAGGGTATCGTCTAAGTTCAATTCATATCAAAAATTCAATTCATATGGACTGGGACGATCTCAAAGGCAAAGAATGGGAATACACTTTAACCTCATCAGGTCTTACAAAATCCTCCGATGAAGGAATCGACCAGTTTTTATGGCTTCTGTTTCCCTTCTTCCCTCCGGAAGAACCAGTTACTGTAGGAACATCCTGGGAAAGGAAAATTGGAAAAGGATTTATAATTAATTACCGTTTTCTTGAGATGAAAGGAGATAACGCTATTATTGAATTCAAATACAAATATAAAGGAACAAAAGAACCTGATGACTCTGAAATAGATGAAATAATCTTTGAAGAAGAAACAAAAGCTAAAGTAACACTTAACACAAAGACTGGTAAAGTAATGAAAATAGATATAGAATCGGATGAAAAAAGAACCGCAAAAATTAACCAGAATCGTTTAAGAATATACTTTGATGATGATTGGGATATTAAAGTTATAGAATGAAAATCCTTTCATATAATATATTTAAATACTTATTAATTAACTTCATCGCTATTACGCTTTACTCCGACACTCAATCCTTTTCCGGAAAAATCAAAGAAGCAGATGCTTCCATACTATATGATTCCACCTTTTACGAAATAAATAAAGACGGAACTTACACTACGACCTATCATAAAAGAATAAAAATGCTATCACAAAACGGATTAGAAAAATTCGGACATAAAAGTTTTGCTTTCAGCGCTTCTTCGGGAACAATAGCAGTTATTTTTGCCCGAGTATATAAACCCGACGGAAAAGCAATAGATCTCTCCTCGAAAAACATAGAAACCTTCAGGAAGCCCGCGTGGGAAGGATCAAAAGAATTCATTCCAAACATTTACTACCTTAAGATAACTTTTCCACAGTTGGAAATAGGTGGTGAAATAGAATACAAAGTCAGAGACATCTTCAGGGGCAGTGCAATCGATAATCATTTTCAAGGTTATGCCTTCTTCGAAGATGTTGAACCAATAGGGCAAAAAGTTATCATAGCCGACGTCCCAAAAACAATGGATTTAAAATGGAAGTTTATAGAGAATAAGACAGCTCATAAAAAGAGTAAATTATTTTTTAATAAAGAATTAAAAGGCAATCGCGTTATAAACGTTTGGAGCATGGAAGAAATTTACCCTATCGAACCAGAGCCGGCAATGCCCTTCTTTGTAAATTCGTCTTCCCGATTACTTATCTCCACTCTTCCTTCCTGGGAATTTCTATCAAATTGGTATTACGAAATTTCTAAAAAAGCATTCAAAACCAATATTGATATGCGTTTACTCTTAAATGATGTAGTAAATGAAAAAATGAGCAGAGAAGAAAAAATAAGAGCCTGTTTCAACTGGGTTGTTGAAAATATACGTTATGTCGAAACCACTCTTACCGGACCTAAAGCCGGACTCAACCCCGCCCCGGCGCCGAAAACTTTGAAAAGACAATATGGAGTCTGTAGAGATATGGCCGCTCTCTTAATTTCAATCCTGAAAGAAGAGGATATCGAATCCTCGATAGCACTTACCAATACAACAATGGAAACCGAAGAATCCCTACCTGTAGATCAATTTAATCATACAATAATTGCCGTAAAAATGGATACAAATTATTTATACATCGACCCAACACCGGATAATTCAAAAGAGTTCTTACCTGCATACGAATACAACGGACAGGCGGTCCTCGTTTGTACCGAGGGAGGAGAACCTTTAAGATATACTCCCGTAGAAAACCCGGAGAAGAATAGCCTCTTCATCACAGCTATATCGAATCTCGATGCGAAAAATGAATTAAAGGGGAATCTGACTTTAGAAACTAAAGGATATATGGACTTAAAGTATCGCAACACATTAAGAAAAAATACACCGGAGGAAACTAAAGAAATGATTGTCGATTTCGTAAAAACAATAAATTCCTCCGCTGTAATCGATACTTTTTATATAGAAGGATTATCTTCAATAAAGGAAACCCTCTTAATTAAAATAGAATATAGAGTCAGAAATTACGGAAATCAGATGGGAGACATTCTATCTTTGCATTCCCCAATAAGAAATTCATGGGAAACAGATAATTTTTTCAGAGGCATTAATCCTTTTGTATTAAAAGTTAGGAAATATCCCGTGGATATGGAAATAGTTTCAAATATCTCCTATCACGAAGAACTCATAATAGAAAATACTTTTAAAATCGCGAATACCCCTGACAACTATGAATTTTCAAACGAATATATATCTACAAAACAGAATTACAAAGTACATAAAAATAAAATTATAATAGATTCAAAATTTATAGTCAAGGATCCTGACATACCGCTTAACAAATACGAAACAATCAAAAATATTCAGCGTAAGGCACACGAACTCGCTCGTCAACAAATTATAATAAAAAGGAGATAACAATATTATATATTTTACTGTTAACTGCTTCTTACGGAGCAACGATTCTCTCCGACTCCATCGCCATCAAAATCGACCCGGAAGGCTTAAAAACTTTCGATAGAAAGTTTATAGTACAAATAGAAAATCAACGCGGGAGGGAAGAATTCGGCGACATAGAAATCAGATATAATAATGAACATTCACAATTTGAAATTGTCGAGGCATACACGGAAACTGAGAACGGCAAAAAATATGAACCCGATGAAGAAGGAATCGCGGACCTTTCTGCTTATGAAACGGCTATAGCACCCATGTATTCTGAAAATAGATTAAAGGTTGTAAGTTTCAAAAAAGTTAACTCCGGAGCAAAAATATGCTATCATTACAGAATAACATCTAAAACTTCTTCCGTTTTACCCTTTTCGGGTACTCACGTCTTCCGGGGAAGGTCGCCTATAAAAAAGAAGAGTTTTTCTCTTTTTCTACCCGATACCATGAATATAAATTTTAATATCGAACCCGACCAAAAATCAAAAGAGGAAAATGAAATCTGTTATACTTGGGAAAGGAAAAATTTACTCCGTATAAAGGATTACGAATATAGACCTCCGTATTCTTATATTGCGGGAGAGCTTATCTTCTCCTCCGCCAATTCCTGGCAAGAAATGGGCGTTTCTGTATACGATATCCTTAGCAAAGAAATAAAACCTCTTAAAAGAACAAAAGAAATAGATAAATTATATTTATTTGTCAAAGATTCGATAAGAATAATACCCATTAGTTTACCCCTAACAGGTTCAGGGATTTTTTCTCCAAAAGAAATTATGAAAAATAAATATGGCGCGCCCAGAGACAAAAACACACTTTTCATCTCTCTACTGCAAGGAGCACAGCATGAAGCATTCCCCGCCTTCATCTGTATAGGCTCTTTGAGTAAAGAAACCCTCTATAAAACCTTACCAACTCTATCTCCTTTTTTCCGCCTTGCGACTGCTGTAAACATAGGAGACAGCATTCTTTTCTTAGATCCATCATGCAAATACTGCCCTTCAAATTATGTGGACTTTGAAGGCAAAACAGCATGGATAATAAAAAAGGATACTTCATACTTCTATAAAGTTCCGAAATCGAACAATAACAAAATAAGCGTCGATAGCCGGTATGAGATTTCAACCGAAGGAAACCTAAAAGCGAAAATTACCGCGGAAATAACAGGCTGTTTTTTTGAATCCTTTCAATACTGGCTCGATTCCGAGAAAGAAGACACGAAAAAGAAATTCCTGGAATACATACTATCGGAAATCTCGGTTTCCGCGAAAGCAGACACAATAAATATAGACATAACAAAAAATAAGGTACAAATAAATTTAACGTTCGAATCTCCGAGATACGCCCCGAAACAGGGTAAATATATAACAATGAAACTTATCAACAACATAGTACCTTTTTTCCCGCTTTCATCTCTCGTAAATTCAGAAGATAGATTGTATCCTTATTATTTTGATTTTTCAAACGCGAAAGTAGAAGAAAAAACAATAGTTGTATATCCTAAAACTTTGAATTTAGAGCATTTACCTGAAAATATGGAATTATCCGGAGACGGATACTTCTTTAAGATAGAATCATCTTCAAAAGACGAGCAAATCAGATTCATCCGAAAAGCTTCATATACCAAAAGAATAATCTCTGAGAAAACAGATGTTGCCGCGGACATTAAAAAATTTTTAGACGAAAATACACTCGGTGTGCTTTTTGTGGAAAAATAAAATAGGTTAAACAAACAACAAATTTATTTTATTAAACAGCTTTTATAGTGATATCTGTTTTACAAATCAACAGGACAGGTATTTGAACTCCATCCGGCAAGACCGCCGAGAGCTACTTTTAAATTATTTCATTCCCCTATACGAATAAACTCTCCCAAATAAACAAAATAGCTTTCTTGACATAAGTTAAAAATATGTTTATAATAAAGTATGCCTGAAGGAAAAACCAAATCAAAAAAGAACAATAAACCAGAAAGTTTCCTTAAAAGACTAACTAAATATCAAAAAGAACGATTCCCGATAATTCAATATTTAATATATATACTTTTATATGACCTTGGATTCTTTATTTTAAGTTCATATTTAGTAAACAAATATGTTTCTTTTTCAAGTATCAATATTATAGGATTTATATCTGTTTTTCTAATTTTCTTCGAACTACGCTTATTCGATGAAATTAAAGACTATGATATAGACTTAAAATACTCTCCCCAACGACCGGTACAACGAGGCTTAATATCTATAAATGAAGTAAAAAAAATGTTATTAATCGTTATAATTTTATTATTATTCTGCAATACATTTTATGGAATTCAAAATTTCGTACTTATGGTAATAATTCAGATTTACATTATTATAATGGCAAAAGAGTTTTTTATAGGTAAAAAGTTAAAAAAGAATAGAGTACTCTACGCGATGCTCCATATGGTTGTAATGAGCTTAATGACACTTTACATAATTTCTCATGCGGTACTTGTTAGTATGTTAAATATACGTCATCTTACACTCCTTGCGATTTCTTACCTGATAGGTTTTATAATCGAAGTGGGAAGAAAAATCGAAGCTCCAAAGGAGGAGAAACCAGGAGTCGACAATTACTCTAAACTTCTTGGGCCTAAGAAAGCTGCTTACCTTCTATTTTTCCTCACCTTGTTAAGTTCTATCTTTACTTTTTCAATTTTCATACAATTGAACAATACCGCCGGAATAATTTCCTTATTCTCACCTCTTATAGTATTAATAGGGGTTATAAATTTTATAATGAACATGAACAAAAGAAATTCCGCTATAATGAATTTCTCGGGCATTATCTATAATATGCTTATCTTCTCGATATTCATCTCAAGTTATTTCTGGGATTAAAGTGATTATAAAATTTGATAAGATAACGGAAAAGGATTTACCTTTAATAGGTGGTAAAGCAAAAAATCTATTTCTCCTTTCAAAAACCAAAGTGCCTGTACCGCCCTGGTACGTTATCCCTTACACTTTTTTTGAAGACTTTTTCAAAAAAAAAGAACCCATTATCAATAGCATACTTAAATCTTTGGATTATAACGATATAGACAAATCGTCTTCTTCCTTAAAAAGTATTATCATAAAAGAACCAGACCTCATTAAAAATATTGCGAATCAGATTTATGCGATACCACTAGATTTTTTTCCCGTAAGTGTTCGTTCCTCAGGTATTTTTGAGGATCTTGCATCACATTCATTCGCCGGTCAGTATAGTTCTTTCATGAATTTGAAAAAAGAAGATCTACCCGAATACATATTAAAATGTATTTCTTCAGTCTTTAATAAACAAAACATAATTTATCATTATAAGAATAATCTAGATATTTTAAAAAGTAGAGTTTCTGTAATAATACAGAAAATGATATACTCCGAAAAATCAGGTGTCATTTTTACTAAAGATCCTTCAACAGGAAAAAACTACGTTGTCATAAATGCCGCTTACGGACAAGGAGAAGGAGTAGTCTCCGATACAGTAAAAGCAGATACATACATTTATGATAAATTAGGAAATAAAATTAAAGAAATCATAGAAGAAAAAGATACAAAAATGATGATATCTCTTAATAGAGGTTTAATTATTAAACCTTTAGAAAATAAAGAAAAGAATAAAGCTACTCTTAGCGAAGAAGAAATTAAACGGTTAATAAATTTTTCTAAAAAGATAGAGACTCACTTTGGGAATCCTCAGGATATTGAATTCGCCATGGAAGGAAATAATATATACATCTTGCAAAGCAGAGACATCACAACAATAAAAAAGAAAGCTTTATTAACCTGGGACAATTCCAATATAGTAGAAAGTTTCTCAGGTCCCACAACACCTTTAACTTTTTCATTTGCAAATGAAGCATACACTATAATCTATCAACTTGTTTTACAGAAATTAGGGGTCAGGAAAAAGGATATTGAAGATAACGAAATGATATTCACCAATATGATAGGGTTTATTAATAATAGGGTTTATTATTCACTTAATAGCTGGTTTAAAACATTGTCTTTTCTCCCCGCATATAACTCAAATAAAGGATTTATGGAAGGTATGATGGGGGTAAAAGATTCTTACGAGCTAAAAGAGAGTAAAAAGAAAAGATTCAGCTTTAAGGGCATATGGGAGTTAATTAAGATTTCAATAAAACTGTTGATTACATATTTAACGCACGAAAGAAATGTAAAAAGATTCACTAATTTGTATGAAAAAACCATTACTTCATTCAGAGAACGAATTGTTAAGGTAGATCATTTAACCGAATACATCGATTTATACAAATTTATGAAGAAAAAACTTCTTTATAATTGGATTACTCCTATAAATAATGATATCTTCACCATGGTTTCCTACGGATTATTAAAAAAACATGTTGAAAAAATAATAGGTAAGAATTCAGAAGGTATACAGAATGATTTGCTGTCAGGCGAAGGTGATATTGAAAGCACCAAGGTAACATATGCAATATGGCACATTGCGGACATGATTAAAGAGAACAAATTCGCTAAAGAAAGCATTAAAAATAATAATTCACAAGAATTTATGTCTATTCTAAACAACTCGATCGAATTAAAAGATATAAAGAATAAACTTGATGAATTTTTTGAGAAATACGGTAATAGAAGTGTCAACGAACTAAAACTTGAAACCCCAAATCTCAAAGAGACACCTGAGAAAATATTATCCCTTATAAAGCAGTACGTTTTAAAAAGCGGGGAAAAACCTTATACCGGCGACCAAAAAATTCGCAAAGAGGCTGAGCAAAAAATCTACGCCGCCCTGAAAAAATATTTCTTTCTCAAGAGATTTTTCACGCACCGTCTATTCAGGTTTTTCCTATCAGACGCAAGGAGATTTGTAAAGCATAGAGAAAACATGAGATTTTTCAGAACGAACGTTTTTGGCGCTTCAAAAATAATATTTGTCGAAATCGGAAAAAAGTTTGAGAAAAATAACATAATAGAAAAGAAACAGGATATATTCTTTTTAACCCTCGAGGAAATAATTTCATATATCTATGGAACTTCCGTAACTTACAATCTTAAAAGTCTTATTTCTCTACGAAAAAAGGAATACGAGGATTGCGAAAATAAGGAACCCCCAGAACGTTTTGAGACAGAATTCCCTCCATACGCTTATATGAATGATATATTCAAAGAGGAAGAAACAGGAAACCTGGGAGGAATCGGGTGCTCTCCCGGCAGAATAAAAGGAAAGGTACAATTTGTTGAAAACCCTTATGATGTTAAGGCTTTTGGGGATATAATGATAGCGGAACGAACGGATCCCGGCTGGCTGCCTGTTTTCCCCTTATTTAAAGCTATAATAATTGAGAGAGGAAGTATGCTATCCCATTCTGCCATAGTGGCAAGAGAAATGGGAATCCCTGCTATCGTCGGAGCAAGAGGAATCAAAGATCTACTAAAGGATGGAGATATAGTGGAGATGGATGGCAGCACAGGACTAATAAAAAAAGAGCAATAAATGTCCCTGATAGACTTATATAAAAAGAAAAGCTATTATAAAATAAAAAAATTTAGAAATAAAGATAGCAGTTTTACAGCTTACATAAGGGATATTAACCAAAAAAAAATTGCAGGATTGGGATTCTTAGATTTAGAGAAAGATTACGGAAATTTTAAAAAGCTAATCGAAAATACAGAATTATGGTTTCGAGAAAACCAAATCAATAAATACTATGCTCCTATGAATTTCAACAGCTGGTACGAATATAGGATTGCTTCTGAGCACCTTGAAAACACTCCTTTTCCTTTAGAAAAAATATACCCCGATTATTATCTCGATTTTATTAAAAAATCCGGTTTTCTCCCGAGCATAAATTATTTTTCATATATTATAACCAAGCCCGAACCTCTAATGACACATTTAAAACCCTTTGTCAGAAAAATGAGAAAATTGGGTTTTAGAGTTAGAGAGATTACTACCGGAGAAAAGGATTTAGTTTTAGAAAGCATATATGATATTTCAGTAGAAAGCTTCAAAGGCGCGCCTCTTTTCGAAGAGATACCCTATAAAGAATTTTATTCATTATACGAACCTTTAATCTCGAAAATTCAAGAACGTTATATTATAATCGCAGAAAAAAAAGATGTAATTGAAGGCTTCATTTTTTCTCTTCCTTTTGAAGATAAACTCACTCTTAAAACAGTGGGAGTCAGACCTTCTATTCAAGGAAAATATATAGCTCCCACACTTATTTACGAAACCTATAAAAGAGGATGTGAAGACAATTTCAAGAAATTTTTCCACGCTTATATGCGAGAAGGCATTTCAACCCATACCTTCTCGAAAAGGCACGGTGATATTTACCGGAAATACACTCTTTATGAAAAAATCCTTTGAGAATCCGGTAGAACTCGTCTTCGATACAATCAAAGATAAAAAAAAGAAAGCACTAATCCAACCAATTAACAGTCTGTTCAAATTCAGGTTCGATAGTATATCCTTCGAGGATTTAAAAAGAGAAGCTTTAAGATACTCAAGCCTCTTAAGAAAACATTATAAAATAGGAAAAGGAACCAAAGTGCTACTTATGGTTCCCTTTTCTATCGAAATGTATATAAGCGTAATAGCAATATTTCTCCTGGGAGGATGTGTTATTTTCATAGAACCCTGGATTGGCAAAAATTTATTTAAAAAAGTTTTGAATTCTGTGAATACAAAATTCGTTATCTCGAGCTTTAAAACCAGAATACTGTTAAGGCTTTTTGGATTTATCGATAGAAATAAAATCTTTATCAAACCTGCAATAAGAAATAAAAAAGGGGTACTAATTAAAGAGGAAAAAAACCAAATATCAAAGGCAAATATAGCTGTAATAACTTTTTCAACCGGCAGTAGTGGTATACCTAAACCCATAAAGAGGAGTTACGGAGATTTAGAATACCAAATGTATAGACTCTCTCGGCACATAAAAAAAGAGAAAAGCGTAGACTTCGTCTCTTTCCCCAATCTTGTTCTTTACAGTTTATCCAAACACACTACCACAATTATACCTGAAAAAGGTTTCAAAGGCTCTACCCCTATAAATAAAAAAACACTAAAAGACTGTATTGATAAAGAAAATCTCAGCCGCCTGTTCCTCAGTGTTTCGCATCTTTCCACTATAAAAGATAAGGATATCTTTGAAAAAATCGACTCTATCTATACAGGAGGCAGTACAATCGAAAAAAGCTTTATAAGAAAGTATAACCTCGCGAAAAAAATTCATATTTTATACGGATCCACCGAAATTGAACCCATAGCAACTATTAATGGTATCGATTTCCTAAGAATAAAGGAAAGAGGAATACCGGTCGGGAAAATAGATAATTCTTTAGAATTAAAAATCGAACCTATGGAAGAAAACATTGGTGAGATTTTAATAAAATACAAAGATAAAACAAAATCTCCAATGGAATGGATTAGGACGGGGGACATCGGATATTTAAATAAAGATAATGTACTGATACTAATGGGAAGAAAAATAGATGTTTTTCCCATTAAGGGAATATATATATATCCTTACGAGATACAAAATATAATGGATGAAGAGGAAATCACACAAAAGATTATACCCTATGTTAAAAACGAAAGACTTTTAATAATTGTAGAAGGGGAAGAGAATAAAAACATATCAATAAAAATAGATAAAGCCCTTAAAGAAAGAAAGATATCTCCGGATAAAACAGTATTTATGAAAGAAATACCAAGAGATCCAAGACATAGAGCAAAAATTGATATGAAGAAACTATCTAAAAAGATAAAAAACTATTTTTGATTCTTTAAAAAAGTTCCCAATATTATCGAATCACAAAAATAAGCTGTAACTATTGCGATTGCAGAGAGAATCCCAAAATAATTTATCGTTGTTAACTTCGCAAAGATCAAAAGAAAGAAACCGGTAGAAAGAATGAAAGAAGTGATAAACATAGGTTTTATTGCTTCCTTTTTCTCTCCATGTTTATTGGCGTAAAGATAATGTATTGTATCATCAACAACAATTCCCATTACAATAGGGGTTATAATTATAGTTCCTACATCAAGAGGTATTCCAAACAAACCCATAATACCCAATACCGTTATCACCGGAAAAATATTAGGATAGAATGATTTAACTCCGCTTTTAAAACCAAAAAATAATATAATCACTGTAAAGATAACAAGTATAGAAATGGGAAATGAGGAAAATTGACTGTCTTCTAGATATTTAATAAGTTTTACATAAAGAGGTAAATAACCGGATGCTTTTATTTCTTTTTTCGAAAATTGCTCAAAATAATCTATCAGGTTCTTTATAATTTTTTCGACTTCTCTTGCGCTAACCATGGGTATAAAAACAGTGATTCTTAAGGTTTTTCTTCCATTACCAGGTCTTATCACATAAGTTTGTTCTACTTCACCGAACATCTTAGAATAACTGAGGAAATTAGTCATCGTAATATTATTGATAGAAATCGAGTTGTATCCATAATGAGATTTCAAGCTATCTTGAAACAATTCAACAGTTTTATCGATTTCCAGATCTTCCTCATTTGTCTCCACAAGAAGCTCTAACGGAAGATAAAATCCAATATTTTCCTCTATCCATTCCGAATCTTTTCTAACTATATCACCTTCTCTTAACATACCAATAGAATATGTGTCTACCCTCAAAAATTTCATCCCAAAAACAAAAACGCTTAAAAATACTAAAGAAATTGTTAAAACGATTCCTTTTCTCTTGCTTGTAATTTTAGTTATAATATTTTCCAACTTTTTAAATGTTAAAAAATTCTTCTTTGATAAAGAAAACTTATCTATGAAAATAGAAAAAACGGCAATTGTTACGAAAAATTCGATCAAGACTCCAACACCACCGTAAAAACCAAGTTGTTTAACACATGTTATTCTTGAAGAAACAAGCGACAGGTATCCAAAAAAAGTAGTGAGAGAAGTAAGTAAACAGGGCACAGCGATATGTGAAAGTTTTTTCTTTTTGTCGTCTGCCAGATTTAAAGTAAATACAATATAAACAATATCGGATAAACCGTATATTAAAATAAGAACCGGGAGCATAGAAGTAATCATGTTAACAGGATCTCCCAGTACAACAAAAACACTCATTAAAACTAATATCGAAAATACCACACAAAACATGGAAAGAAAAATGATTCTCCAGTCCTTTAAAATAATCCCCGAAAGTATAAAAATGTAAGCAAAAACTATAACAATAAATAGAGTAACATTTTCCTGTGTTACCACATTCAACCTATTATATAAAACAGTTATACCCGCCAGATGATAATCAAATGCTGATTTCTCCATTATTTCTTTTATTCTTTTTATTATTTTACCCCTTTTCTTTTCTATAATTTTATCTTTTACAAGAGGCACAATAATCATTGTGGAAAGATAATCTTCGGAAATAAGCATCTGTTTTGCTTCTTTATCTAAAAAAGGAGAGGTTATTGAAACAGGCAAATCGGTATATTGAACATTGCGCAATGAATCTTCAATTCTTAATAATTGCTTTATATTCTCCTCGGTAATAAAAGAATATTTTGATTCCATAGCAATTATAACTTGCTCATCATTACCAAATTTTTCGAGAAAACTTTTGTATTCATGTAATTGAGGATCGTTTTCAGGAAACCATATATCGAGATTGTTGGAAATTTTTAAACCTTTCAAAGAAACAATAGAAAAAATGAATATTATTAACAGCAAAAAAGATGTAATTATTTTATATTTGTTCAGAAAATAAATACATTTATACATTTAACACCCCTTTTAACTGAAGGACTAAAATGATTAAAACTATAAAAATAGAAATAAGGTTTCTTAAACTTCTATTCAAATTATAACTTGGGCTATCGATCAACTTTCTTCTAATAGTCGTATATATAATATCGGACAAGATACATCCGAATATAAAAACTAAAGAGAAACCCAAATTATTATAGGGTTTATACAGTAATTGAGGTATCATTAAAATAAATATACCCGACAATAAAAAACCAATATTACCAAAAATGCTTTTATGTTTTTCGATTAAACGTACCTTTAGCCTACCATCGATAAACCAGTGACGCCAGAGTAATGTAAAATGGACTCCTGCCGAACATAAAAATGCCATATATAAAAATCTTTCTTGTGAAAATACATTAGCAGCAAAAACTATAAGTATTGGAATTAAAAAAATCCTCAACAAAGAACCTACTCTAAAAGACCTGGACTCTTCAGCCGGTTCAATATAAAATATTAAATTCATAAAAACGAATCCGATAAAAAACAAAACTATCGGAATGTAATAAACGAATCCAGCCAAACTCCATGCCGCATAACTGGCAAGGATTAAAGTTATAAGTCCACTAAAACTTATCTTTTTCATCTTCAAACCCAGGATAAATGAAACTATAATAATAAGAGACAATGTCGCGACCTGTAGGATAATTTCTTCTGTGGGTTTGGCGGATAACTTAAATAATATGAAAAAAGTTCCGAACGGCACGAGTATATTGTCGCTACCTTTAAGAGAAATTAATTCTAAAGCAGTTACAAGAAGGGCAACCATGAACCCCAGCAACAAGGAATTCAATCTACTGATATCGGATAACAAGAGAAGAGGTATGTGTACAATAAGAAAAGTTATAAAGAAAAAGCTCACTGAACCTTCAGTGCTTTTATCTTGATATTGCACTCTATACTTAATATAACCATAGGCTTTCCCTATAATAGCAGCTATGGGATCCGAAACTGTCATAACCGCAACGGAAATTGCGTAAACAACCGGAACATTCTTTCCGAGCGCAAAAAGAAGAAATATTGCGATCGGAAAGTAAAATTCTCCTTCCGTTTCTCTTTCAATCCCCGTGACTCCTTCGATAAGACCTCTTTTTTTACCTGCGAAAATCAATAATACAAAAAGCAAACAAAGAATAAAAACTGTCAGTCTAAAATTAAAAATAACAGGAAAAAACATTGCAAGCATACCGCTTAAAAAGTGTACCAGTTTTCTGGTTAATTCTACACTCAAACGGGTTTTTCTATGTATCATTTCTGCGGTTACGAAAAATAAAATGTAACATAAAGAAATGATTATAGCTTTTACTAATTCCGTCTCCCAACCCATTATAATTTTTCCTCGATTATAAATCTCTTATAGAAAAACGCTTTCGAATTCTCAAGAAGTTTCTCAGCTATTTCGTCATGGGATTTAACAGATTTTTGTAGTCTCGCCGGACATTTTCTATCGGCGAGCATATTCCAATATACAAATCTGCATCCCTTTTTTCCTGATTTCAATAGGTTTTCGTAAATTTCTTCAAAAGTATTATAATCTAAATATTCGAAGATATCCGAAAGATTGTAACCGTTAAAAGCGTTTTCTTTTTTTAAACCTTCTTCGACAGAACCTTGAATAATTACTAATTTATCAAGATTTGATTTAACCCTTTCAAAATTCTCCTTACGTAAATAATGAGGAAGAATATGCCTAAAATTACCATTTAAAATGAAATCGATATATGGATTCTCTTTGGCGGGAATATTTATAAGTCCCTTATTGACTCTATTTTTTATATTCTTCGCGACGGGAACTTTAACATAATCAAAAAACTCCGGAGCCCTACCCAAACGTCCCATAACAAAACGGCCAAAGAAAACTCTAAACATTAATTTCCACCGAAAAGAATTCCATTTTCCATAAAAGAATTCTTCCCTATCTTCTTTATTTCTATCTACAAACAAAGACTGTATAGTATTTCTATTATGAATAAAAGGAATAACATATATTCTGAATATCTTAAAATATTTTTCAAACTTTCCTTCGAAAATAATCCCGTTTTTTATCTTGTTTAAATTATTATTCCAGAAATCTCTCGATTCTGACGGTAATTCCGACGCAAAGCTTTTATAAATCGACACTCTTTCTTTACAGGGATATACACCAAAAAATCTCAACACTTCTTCATAGCTAAGTCTTTTTATAGCCGCTTCTTTCAAATGAAAAAGTGCTATCTGAGCTTTACTAATATCGACACCAATAACTCTTTTAGGAAAACCTGTAAGCAAAGAAAAAGTATTATCTCCGCCGGAAACCACAGAAAGATAAACTCCATCTTTTTTGATATCCAAAGCTTTTAACAAAGCTTCAGTATCCTCCCAACAGTTCGCGTATCGAATAATACTAAATGTGTTCTTATTCAAATTATTATTTTTTTTACTTCGAGGATTTCCTTCCATACTTTTTATGCGCTAAAGCAAAATCCCCGGCAGAAAGAGCTCCAATAATAGATATTTCTCCCCCCAGAATTATCGCCGTGCAAATTTCAGCAAATTTCTGAGATTTTCCACTTCCTAGACAATCTACTAAACTTAAACACTCAGCCTGTGTCGGCAGAGAAGTTCCTCCTCCCACAGTACCTACAACTAAATTAGGAAGAGTAACCGCTACGTACAACTTATCATCATCCGTAATATCGAGCCGTGTAATACCTACAGCCGCTTCAGACACACATGCTACATCCTGCCCACAGGCTATAAATATCGCAGCAAGCGCATTGGCGTAATGCCCCTGCGACCCAATCGAACCGGATTGCACCGCACCTATAACAGACATGTTATAATATGCTACCATATCTTCTGGTTCAGCATGCAATAACCTTTTACAAATTTTTCTTGGTATAAAAACTTCAGCCGTAACTTTTTTACCTCTAACAAAAAGATAAGACATTGCTGTTGCCTTTTTATCGCCTGATAAATTGCTTTCAATAAACCATTTTTTCGGCTTTGTCGGAGAATTTTCCATTATATACTGACAAATAACATCGGTACAGAACGTAACCATATTTTGCCCCGAAGCATCGCCCGTCTTGTACTCAAAATTAAGATAAACATGATTTCCTTCAACTGTAGCCCTGACGTCTTCAAGAATACCATGACTTGTTTCTTTAGAGACAACATTCTTGAATTTATCGAAATTATCAACAACCCAGATTAAAAATTCCCCGGCTTTAATCAAATTATCAAAAATAAATCCAGGCGCTCTGGAAACTCTTTCAGTAAGACACATAACTCTAGCCCCACCACATAAATTTATAACCTTCGCGCCTCTATTATGCGATGCGATAAGTGCTCCCTCAGTTGTTGCCATAGGAATGTAAAAATCCCCATGCGAATATATACCATTCACTCTAATCGGACCAACTACACCAACCGGCATCTGCGCTAAGCCAATATAATTCTCAATATTTCCTTCAAAAATTTCCGGATTATCGATCGTTTTTTTCCCAGACAAAAAATCAAACTCAAAACCTTGTTTTTCTAAAGTCCTTAACCTCTTTAACTGGTCTTCCTTCGTCAGAGAAGTTTCTCTTGGTAAAGAAGGAGGCATTTTTTCTTCTTTGATAGATCTCGATTGAAGTTTTTTAATAACAGCCTCTTTAGATCTTCCTTTAAGAATTGCTTCTATAATTTCCTTCGATATATCTTTTGATACCGGCATCCAATCAACCCCTTTACTTGAAATAAGATATACTCGTAAAAGATATCAACCATTGGTTCATTAAGACTGTATTCCTCCCAATTTTATGAGCGCCTTTAAGTAAATACTTACCCGAATTTTTAACTATAACAAATCTAGCCTGTACGGACATATTGTTATTATAATTACTTTCATGGTTTATGTCAAGAAAAACTTTTCCTGCAAGAAAATCGTTTCTGGCTCTTTTATTATCTATTCTATCTTTATTGGTTATAGTTATATATTAAAAAACGAAACAACAACTATTACTATATTATTCTCATACAAGCGAACTACAATATTTTTAAGAATATACTTTAAGATAGAATATTCTTTTACAAATCAACAGGACAGGTGTTCGAATTCCAACCGGCAAGACCGCCGAGAGCTACTTTCAAATTATCCCACCCTTCTTTCTTAAGAAGACTGGCTGCCATCATTGAACGAAGACCACTTCCGCAAAAAATACAAACAGGTTTTTCTTTCGGCACTTCATCCATTCTTTCGTAAAGTCGAGTAACAGGAATATTTAAAGCATCGGGTATTTTACCTTTTTCTTTTATTTCCTCTTCACTCCTGACATCGAGAATTACAATCTCCTCTCCCTTATCCAGCAAACGGCATAAATCCTGAATTTTTAAAGTTCCTATCGACGCGCTTTCTTTACCTGAAGTATTCCAGCTAAACATTCCACCGGAAAGATAACCTGTAATATTATCATAACCTATTCTTATCAATAATTTCATAACAGACAAAGGGTCATCTGTTTTATTAACAAGAAGTATCCTCTTATCATAAGGCAGAAACCAACCGGCAAAATTAGGAATTCCTCCTTGCCATATAAAAATAGAACCGGGGATATGAGAACCTGCAAAACTCGACTCCATCCGGGAATCGAGAACAACCGCATCCTCTTTTTCCTTTGAAAATTCATCCGGAGAAAGAGGAACAGGCACCGGTAGGGAACCCAATATAGGAGCGCCCTCGACATTTAATTTTTCCATCTGCTTAAAATAAAAAGGCCTTTCTAATTCTTTTGATATATTATTAATAAAATCTTTTTTTTCAGTAAACTGCAGCTTCGAATTTAACTTTTTCTCGAGCCCAATAGTAGTCCACGGTCTATCCGCGATTTCTCCCCCGCATACAGAACCGGCACCGTGAGCCGGGCAAACAATAACCCCATCACCGAGCGAAAAGAATTTATGGAAAATAGTATCGTAAAGCATATCCGCCATTTCTTTCATATTATTTTTACCAAACAAATCGACTCTTCCGACATCACCCGCAAAAAGAGCGTCCCCCGTAAAAAGAATCCAGGGAGAACCGCTGACGTCAAAAAGAAGATAACTCATACTGCCTTTGGTGTGACCCGGAGAAAAAATTGCCTCGATTTTATAAGAACCTACCTTCCATTCCTGCCCGTCATTTACCTCATAACCGTACTTATAATCTAACCCCGTATCGGCATGAAAAATTTCCGCGCCGGTTACCTCAGAAAGTTCTCTCGAACCTACAACATAATCCTCGTTACGATGAGTTTCAAAAATATATTTAATATTATAACCCTTACGGGAAGCTAAAAACAGATAAACGTCGATGTCCCGCCGGGGATCGACTACAAACGCTTCTTTATTATGCCCCAAAATATAAGAATTGTGAGCTAAACCTTCCGATTCGACTTTTTCGAAAAGCAAGTTTTCCTCCCTTTCTACTAAAGCCTATAAACTACTCGGCAACCTCTTCAGCCTTAAAAGAAAAATAATTCCTTTCTTTGAACTCCTCCCTTTTTCCTTCATTCCAGTTGTTAACAGGCCTATAATAACCTACAACTCTCGAATAAACCTCAGCCCTAACCGCGATGATTTTCTCCTTAGAAACTTCCTTCCTTTCAGCAATAGTCTCTTCCATTAAAAAACCCTCCTTAATTTTACCGTGGATTTTTACCGGTTACCGTTGGGTTATCAGGATAAGAAGACCACTCAGTAAAAGAACCTTCATAAATCCTTACATTCTGATACCTAAGTAAAAATTTAAACATAATAAATTCATTTGTTGCTTCTCTGCCCGTACCGCAGGAACAAATTACGGTTTTATCCGGGTTTATACCTTTTTCATCTAAAATACCCTTAATCTCATCTTCATCTTTTAAAAGAGTTGGATTATCTTCAGCCATTAAACTTTTCCATGGAAGATTTATCGCCCCGGGTATATGTCCGGGTTTGGGCCAGGGTCCCTGCCCCTCATAAACATTTGCCGGTCTCGCGTCGAGTAAAATAACCCCTTCATCATCTTTAACCCTCTTAAAATCCTCATAATTAAGCAAATAATCTTTTCTTACATTAACCTCAAAATCTGACTCCGTAACAACGGGAAATTCTTTAGTAAGCTTTCGCCCTTCCTTTTTCCAATTATTCAGACCGCCATCCAGAACATAAACCCTGTTATGTCCAAATCTCACGAGAGAATAAGCCACCATCGTCTGCTCAAGACCATCACCCCAACCTCTAACTCCACCAACACCTGTATAAACCACAACCGGATAATCGCCTATAAGCCCAACTCTCCCGAAAAGCAATTCCGCGACTTTCCCAGACACGTAAACACCGGGCATACCCTTATAAGATACCCTCAATAAATTCGGATTGAAATAAATAGCACCTGGAATATGCTCAAGTATATAATCATGTATATCAGGCTGAACATCAAGAATAGAAAATTTACCGCCTAAATTCTCCTCAAGCCACGAAGCATGAGTCCATTTTAAACCCCCACCGCCTAAAGGATACTCTTTTTCCATATCACCTCCTCTACTGTACCCGTTCCAAAAATGTAACTATTACAAACTAAACTTATATTACAAACTTTTTCTTAAATGTCAAGGGCAAGAAACCCATCCCTACCCAAAAAAATAATCTCACACGGAGCACACAAAGACCACAAAGAGAAATATTGTTGTTCAAAACCCACCCCTATCCCCAAATTATTCTCACACAGAGGCACGGAGCACACAAAGATTTTCTTGTTATTTTTAATTGCCATCGGCGGTCAGCCGTCAGCTCTTCTCTCACATGTAGAACATTTAGAAAATGAAATTCGCAATTCGCAAAAAATTTCTGGCTGCCCTTGACACTTAGCCATAATTATGATAGGTTGTATTTATGAATTTTGAAGAATCTCTTAATAAGCTTGAAGATATTGTCAAAAAATTGGAAAAAGGAGAGATTTCTCTTGAAGAATCTCTTCCTCTATTCGAAAAAGGCATGGAAATCCTAAGTAATCTTAAAGACTATCTCGCTGATGCTGAAATCAAAATAGAGAAATTAATAAAAGATAGTGAAGGTAAATTTAAAACCGATGAATATAGAGAATTACCTGAAAAATTGGAAGAAGAGAGTTGACGAAAAATTAAACGAACACCTTCCCTCGGAAGAGGAATATCCTCCATTATTACACAAAGCAATGCGGTACACAGTACTCGCCGGAGGGAAAAGAATTCGACCTATTCTAATGCTTACAGCCTATTCTCTCTCCGGAGGGCATAATTTTGATGAAATTATGCCTGTTTCATCGGCCATTGAACTAATTCACGCTTATTCTCTGATACACGACGACCTCCCCGCGATGGATAATGATGATTACAGGAGGGGGCTCCCCAGCTCGCATAAAAAATTCGGGGAAGATATTGCCATCCTGGCAGGTGACGCTCTTTTTTCTCATGCTTTTTACATTATAGCGCATAGTCATCTTAAGCCTATTTTAAAAGAAAAGGTTTTAAAGACTCTAACTACAACCATTGGGAATAAAGGAATCATCGGCGGACAAACAGAAGATGTGCTATTCGATTCATCCAACAAGTCTCCCAAACTGTTAAGATACATACATTCTCATAAAACGGCTTCCTTTTTTTCCGCGTCATGTGAAATAGGAACAATACTCGCGGAAGCAAAAGAAGATCAAATTTTAGCTGCCAGAAAAGGCGGGCTTCTAATGGGTATGGCTTTTCAGATACAGGATGACATTCTAGACGTAGAAGGGAAAAAAGAAGAAATGGGAAAAGAAGTAAGAAAAGACAACAATAAACTTACTTATCCCTCAATTTACGGAACCGATTTTTCGAAAATCATAGCAAAGAAATATAGCTCTCTCGCTTTAAAACAACTAAAAATACTGGAACCTAAAGATGAAACATTTGGAAATATATTAAACTTTTTAATCGCAAGGAAGAACTAAAATGAATTCAAATTTGTTGCGCCTTTTTTTACTTCCTTATCTAAGCGGATTGTCATGTCAATTAATAAAAATATTTAATCACTGGATAATAGGAAAGAAACTCGAATTCACTCCAAACCTTTTAAACTTAGGCGGTTTGCCAAGCGCGCACTCGGCAGCAACTATCACCTTAACCACTTTAATAGCGATATATTATGGATTCACCTCGCCGCTCTTTATAATCGCTTTATTTCTTTCTATATTTATTATGGGAGAGGCATACGTTGTCCGAGGAGTCATTAGCCGACACTCGGAACTAATAAAAATAATTGCGAAGGCAGTACCGGAAAAAGAATTAGCTAATACTTATATGCCCGGGAGAATCGGCCATACACCGGTAGAAGTAATAATAGGATTAATCTTTGGAATTCTTTTCGCCCTGGCTTTTGTAGGTATCTAAATGTTGCTCGACAAAATAAACTCTCCTTCCGATTTAAAAGATTTATCAATAAAAGAACTTGAACTTCTCGCTTCTGAGATGCGAGAAAAAATCATTACTACTATTGCAAAAAATGGGGGGCACCTTGCCCCGAACCTAGGAGTCGTCGAATTAACCATAGCCATTCTAAAAACGTTCTCCCCTCCCAAAGACAAAATAATCTGGGATGTCTCCCACCAGGGCTACGGATATAAATTATTAACCGGCAGAAGAGAAGGTTTTGAAACAATACGTAAATTTGGTGGTTTAAGCGGGTTTTTAAAAAGAGACGAATCTATCTACGACGCGTTCGGAACAGGACACGCGAGCACTTCTCTATCCGCCGCTCTCGGCTTCGCGATTGCAAGAGATAAAAAATCCCTCGACAACCAGGTAGTAGCAATCATAGGTGACGGAGCCCTAACCGGAGGAGAAGCCTTAGAAGGTTTAAACCAGATAGGATATTTAAAAAAGGATATGTTGGTTATTCTAAACGATAATAAAATGTCTATAGCAAAAAATGTAGGGGGATTCAGAGAATATTTAACAAGACTCCAATCAGCCGAAATTTACAATCTTATAATGGAAGACACCTGGAATCTCCTCGAAAAATTACCCGAAGGTCTTAGCAAAAAAGCGTCGCACGCAGCAGAGAAATTACATATTGGATTAAAGAATCTTATTGTCCCTAATATCCTTTTCGAAGAATTGGGTATCTCATACTATGGACCCATCGACGGACATAATATAAAAGAACTAACGATGATACTCTCCAAGGTCAAAAAGATAAAAAAAGCTAAACTACTTCATATAATAACCGAAAAAGGTAAAGGCTATGAACCAGCCTGCGAGAATCCTTCTCTTTTTCACGGAATAGGACCTTTTGAATACGAAACAGGAAAAGTAACAAAAAAGAAAGGCCCTCCCTCATACTCGAAAGTATTCGGAGAAACAATCGTAGAAGAAGCCGGGAACAATAAAGATATAATCGCGATAACAGCAGCTATGACAAAGGGTACAGGGCTTACAACTTTCAAAGAAAAATTCCCGGATAGATTTTTCGACGTCGGCATAGCGGAACAACACGCCGTAACCTTCGCCGGCGGACTTGCCTGTGAGGGTTTACGTCCGGTATGCGCTATATACTCCACTTTTCTTCAAAGGTCCTTAGATCAGATAATACACGATATTGCTCTTCAGAGATTACCGGTAATTTTTTGTCTGGACAGAGCAGGTTTCGCTCCGGGGGACGGACCTACACATCATGGGGTTTTTGACCTTTCTTACCTGAGGATGATTCCAAATATTGTTGTAATGGCTCCCAGAAACGAAATAGAATTAAAGAGAATGTTTAAAACCGCTCTTCTAAACACCGATAGCCCGTCGGCAATACGTTATCCGAGAGGTCAATCCGTCGGAGTCAAAAAACCTAAAGAAATTAAAGCTATCCCCATCGGAGAATCTGAAATTTTGAGAAAAGGAAAAGATATATTGATATTAACTGTAGGACCCATCGTATATTCAATTCTCAAAGTAGCAAAAGAGCTTAAGGATTTCAATCCAACAATCATCGACGCGAAGTTCGTAAAACCTCTGGATGAAAAAACGATCATTAAATTCGCGAAAAAGAGCAAGAAAATTATAACCGTGGAGACAAACGTGATAGCAGGAGGCTTCGGAAGCGCGGTTCTGGAACTTCTTAACAGCAATTCTTTAAAAAAGGAAGTTTTAACGATAGGTGTCCCCGACCGCTTTATCGAACACGGAAGGGAAGATAAACTGTTAGAATCGATTCACATGGATAAGAACGGCCTAAAAAACAGAATAGAACGATTTATAAAATGAGGGCAAGAACAATAAAAGCCGCTATCGAAATTTCAGGAACAGGAGTTCACAGCGGAAAAAAATCTAAAATAATTTTACAACCGGAAGAAAAAGGAGGAATAGTATTCATTAAGAACGGAGAGAAAATACCGGCAACACTGGATAAAGTAAAATACTGCGACCGGGCAATTACTCTTGTCGAAAACGGTCAGAGAATAAGGACCATAGAACATCTTATGAGCGCTCTTTGCGCCTGCAGGATCGATTGCATCCGGATACATCTCGAAGGTGAAGAAATACCGGCTTTAGACGGCAGCGCCAATCCTTTTATAACAGCAATAGAAAAAACAGGCATAAAAGAATTAAAACATGAAAAAAAAGAAAGATACCTTAAAAAAAATATCGTTGTCGAAGGAAAAGGCTGCTTTGCTTCGTGCGCGCCTTCAGATCACCTTGAAATTCGTTATATCATTTCTTATAATCATCCGTTGCTTTACTATCAGGAATATCTTCTTGACGGAAATTCCAACTTCCCGGATATAGCAAACTGCAGAACCTACGGAATGCTGTCGTGGAAAGAAGAATTAAATAAAAAAGGCTTTGCTCTGGGAGCCTCGGAAGAAAACACTCTGGTTTATACAGAAAAGGGAACCTTAAACAAAGCCCGGTTACCCGACGAAGCCGTAAGACACAAGGTGCTGGATTTACTCGGAGAACTTTATCTCATAAGGCCCATACCTATAGGAAGATACTTTGTTTTTAGAGGAGGTCATTTATTGCATTATCAATTGTTAAAAAAAATAAATAAGGAGCTAAAATGATATTCGATATTGAAAAAATACTTGAAATCATGCCTCACCGATATCCTTTTCTGTTAATCGATAAAGTCGAAATAATAAGTGAGAACGAAGTTATAGGGACAAAAAACGTGACATTCAACGAACCTTTTTTTCAGGGACATTTCCCCTCGGACCCAATAATGCCGGGAGTTTTAATACTTGAATCGATGGTTCAAGCCGGAGGATTTTTACTTTTAAACAAGTTCAAAAACCCTAAAGATTCAAATGTTTATTTTACTACTATTAATAAAGCGAAATTTAGAAATCCCGTCCGACCGGGCGATGTTCTAAAGCACAAAGTCAAGCTTACCGCGTTTAGAAGTAATTTCTGTAAATTAGAAGGAAAATCGTATGTAGAAGAACAAATGGTGGCTGAAGGTTCCTTTGCGGCAGCAATAGTAGAAAGAAAAAAGGATTAATGCAAAAAGAGATTCATCCGGAAGCCAAAATCCAGGCAGGCGTCCAAATCGCTCCAGGCTGCCTTATAGAAAAAGCTGTTGTAATAGGAAGCGGTACAACAATAGCGAAGGGATCTATTATCAAAAATGGCGTTGAAATCGGAAAAAACAATAAAATACATTCCTACGCTGTAATAGGAGATATTCCGCAGGATAAAAACCATAATAACAATCTGGGAAAAATTATCATAGGAAATTCGAACGTAATAAGAGAATTCACGACAATCCATCTTCCTGTGGGAGAAAAAGCAGAAACAAAAATTGGTAACAATAATTATTTGATGGCTTATTCACACGTAGCTCATAACTGCAGGGTAGGAAACAATGTCCTTCTCGTAAACGGAGCGACTCTCGGAGGTTTTGTGGAAGTCGAGGATTTTGCTTACATTTCCGCTTTCGTTCCGGTTCATCAGTGGGTTAAAATCGGAGCTTATTCAATAATAGGAGGAGGTTTGCGCATAATAAAAGATTTAGTTCCATTTGCCATGGCTGCCGGCTCACCTCTTAAAGTAGTTTCATATAATTCCCGTGGATTAAAAAGAAATGGATTCTCAGGGGAACGAATCGGAGAAATAAAAAAAGCTTTCAGAATACTATTCCGCTCAAAACTAAACACAAAACAGGCTGTAAAAAAACTTAAAAGTGAATTCCAGGGTAATGAAGACGTAGACCATATTATAAAATTTATTTCTGAATCGAAGAGGGGAATACTTAAATAGCTCCCTGTGGTCTCTTAAATTCAAAAATCAAATGTCAAAATGGAAAAATTTAGTGGAGAATACAGAACCCCCTCCCCTTGAGAACAAAACTATAAGTTACTAATGTATCACCTCAATTCTTTAATAGATCATACCAATTTAAAAATCAGCACTTCTGAAGAAGATATTAAAAATTTATGCAGGGAGGCTCTTAAATATAACTTTAGAGGAGTTTGTGTCGATTCCTTATGGATACCACTTGTAAACGAACTCCTGAAAAACAAAGGGGTTAAAATAATTTCTGTTTGTGACTTTCCTCTCGGGGCTTCATCGACTGAAATCAGGAAAAAAGAGACAGAACTTATCATCAAAGAAGGCGCCGAAGAGATTGACCTTGTAATGCAAATACCCCTTTTAAAAAGTAAAAAATACAAAAAAATCGAAAATGATATAAAAGAAATCGTGAATATCATACATCCGAACGTAATACTCAAAGTGATTATAGAAGCTCCCGTACTATCTGAATATGAAATAATAACCGCGACAAAAATTGCGGAAAGCGCGGGAGCCAACTATATTAAATCCGGCACGGGCACGAATGGAGCAGTTACTACAAATCAGATAAAAACTATTAAAAAAACGACAAAACTCCCCATAAAAGCCGCGGGCGGGATAAAAAACATGGATATGGCTATAAAGCTTTTAAATACAGGAGCTTCGGTTCTCGGAAGTTCAAATTCGATTGAAATAATTAAAGGGGAAAATAGATGAAGAAAAAACTGGGGCTAATCCTTAGTTTCTTTATATCGATGATTTTTTTGCTTCTGGCTTTAAAAAAAGTTAACGCGAAAGAAATAACAGAATCATTACTAAACGCGAATTTATTATATTTCTTTCTTGCCATTTTCATTACACTAATCGCTTTCCTTCTCCGCGCGATTAGATGGAGAATTCTTTTAAATCCTTTGAAAAAACTTCCATTATCCATGGTTTTTAACGCGACAATGATTGGATTCATGTGCAATTACACGCTACCCGCCAGGGTCGGCGAAGTAATAAGAGCATATCTTATAGGCGCGAGAGGAAATATTAGTAAGAGCACGGCTTTTGCCACAATAATAGTAGAAAGAGTAATGGATGTTTTTATTTTAACCCTTTTTACCGCTATCCTTTTAATCTTTTTTCCGGTACCGGGCTACTTCAAAAAAATAGGTGCCGTAATTGTTCTTTTAAATACTCTAATCTTTATTCTCCTTGTAGTAATGGATAAAAAAACCGCGGTTTTTATTAGAATAATCGAAAAACCATTATCAATATTCGGCGAAAAAATAAAAGAAAAGATTAAAACATTTCTTTTCGCTTTTATAAAAGGACTGAAGATTCTGGAAAACCGTTCAAATTTTCTTCTGGCGGCAGTTTTTTCTCTTGGTATATGGAGTATCACGGGTTTACTTTTTTACGTTTTATTCTTTTCATTCCCAATCCGCCTGCCCCTACACGCGGCTTTCCTGGATATGATAGTTCTCACCTTCGGCATTATGATTCCCTCGACTTCCGGTTTTATAGGAACTTTTCAATTTTTCGCGAAAGAAGGGTTGATGATTTTCCATGTCGACCCGAATATAGCATTGAGTTATTCCATACTGCTTTACGCTTCTCAATTTTTACTTGTAGTAGTAGTGGGACTGGTTTCCCTATGGCTCTGGGGACTGGATTTCAAGGATTTAAAGACTAAAGCTTCTTCATATAATTCATTAGAGAATAAACAAAGAGACTAAAAACTTAAACGGAAAGCAACTTTCCGACCCGTAGTAATAACAATTCCTTTTTTACAGGTTTTTTCAAGTAATCTGCCGCGCCTTTTTTCAGACCCTCGATTTCATTCTCGGAATCCGAAAGAGAGGTCACGAATATTACAGGTGTTTTAATCCCTTTTTGCTTTATAATATTCATTAAAGAAAAACCATCGAGATTGGGCATATTTACATCGGAAATTACAAGGTCAAAATCTTTCTTTCCCAAATCGAGCAAAGCGGCGGCTCCGTCTTCCGCGAGAGTTACCATATAACCCGCGTTGGTTAAGTATCGAGATATCAAATTCCGTGAATCGACATCATCTTCCACCACAAGAATCATTTTCCCCTTTTCCTCTATTTCCTGAGTTTCGACCTCAACGGCTTTTTCCTGCTCGATAGTTTCCTTCTCTTCGCCGAGAACAACTTTCGTTGTTTTTTTGGCAGAAGATTCTTCAATTAAAACCTTATTATAAACATCTTCAGGGGCAAATATAAGACTTCTTATTTTTTCTATAGCATGGTCAGGTAAAAGATAACAACCTTTTTCTTTAAAAATGTGACGGATTTCCGAAATTGGAGTTCCTTTTCTTATTTCTTCGATTATATCTTCATCGAATTTCAAGACCTCATATACACCTTCTCTGCCGTAATATCCTGTGTTATTGCAATTCGGACATCCCTTCACCTCGAGAACTCTTTCCGGAATATCATCCGTAAAGGGTTCTAAGAGTTTTCTCTGCTCGTCAGATATATGCACAATTTTACTGCAGGACTGGCAGGGTTTTTTTATTAATTTTTGAGCAACAATACAGAGGAGACTTTCGGACATTTGTAATCTTGCAACGTCCAATCTCTCGAGACGGAAAATAGCGGAAGTCGCGTTTGAAGTATGGAGAGTGGAAATAGTTAAATGTCCTGTAGAAGCAAAATCTACAGCCGTTTTAGCCGAATAAGGGTCTCTTATCTCTCCCATGTATAAAATATCGGGGTCCTGCCTGACAGACGATTTTAAAAGGTCCTCAAAAGCTATACCAGCTTTTTCGTTCACCTGCTGCTGATTCGCCGACGGGATGCGGTATTCGACCGGGTCTTCCACACTCATAAGACTTCGTGTTTCCGTATCTATTTGCGAAAGTAAACTGTAAACTGTCGTAGTTTTTCCCGAACCTGTTCCACCCACCACAAGAACCATTCCGTGATGCTGATTTCCGCTGTTCTCAAGAACGGCTGACTGTTTTTCCGTCATACCCAACTCAAGAAGAGTCTTTGGTTTCGCGTAAGGTTTTAATATTCTTATAACAACACTCTCACCGTTGGGTGTAGAAGTTGTGGCAATACGAAAACTAAAGACACCACCGGCTATTTCCCTGGCGAAACTTCCGTCTTGAGGTCTTCTGCGCTCAGCAATATCCAGACCAGCCAATAATTTAAGACGGGATATGACCATCTGGCTGGTTCTGCCTTTAATATTAACATGGTCGACCATATCTCCGTCGACTCTGAATCTAATAACGGATTCATTTTTTTTAGGCTCTATATGTATATCACTCGCCCGGCTTTTAATTGCCTCCTGTAGGATACTATTGGTTATAGTTATTACAGGCCCACCTTCTCCATCTATAACTTTGTGTTTTTCTTCTTCTTTTTTTTGGAACACCTGAGTCACGTACCTTTCATTTACCCCCTCAGTTTCAGCTTCCTGCCTCTTATACTCTTGCTTCTTACTTAATTCTTCCTCCTCCACAAATTCAGGTTCTTTAAAAAGCTTTTCTATATTCTCAGGTTCGCTTACCAGAAATCTCGAATTGGGAGATATGTCCCAGAAACTATCCAGAGAATCCAGCAAATCCCAATCAAAGGGATTGCTTATTACCAATGCTTCCTCACCCGAAGGCTCGATTCTGGGGACAATAAGATTTTTTTTGCAAAATGCTCCGGGAAACGTACCGAGATGCACGTTCTGGATTTCTATCGTCGGAGTGTAAGGCAAACCAAGAAAACCGCTAATATATTCGGCCATTTTTTTATTGCTAAGATTTATCTCGGAAGCGAAAGAATATATATCACGGGGAGTTATCTTAAATAATCTTTTTTTGTTTTCTTTGTTTAAATTTAAACTGTATGATAAAAACTTAATAAATCTATTAAAATCTAATGGTTTGATGTTTTTTCTGATACCCGAAGGGCGTTCGGAAAGTTTTTTCCATCGTTTTCCGGTTTTTACATGTTTATCAATTATAGAAAGGAGTTTCTCTTTTTCAATAGGTTTCACCAGATAATCCACTCCTCCCACAGAAAATGCTTTTGCCTTATCCTTATCACTTTCTAAGGCAGTCAAGAAAATAACAGGGATAAACTCCGTTTCTTTATCTTTCTGCAGGTTTGAACAAACGGTATACCCATCCATGGAAGGCATATTTATATCCAGTAGAACGACATCGGGCTTTTCTTCTTTTACTTTTTCTATTCCCTCTGTCGGACTTATTGCTGTTATAACTTCATATCCTGCGTCAGAAAGGATTCTTTCCACTAATTTGAGCATATCTTGATTGTCATCGATGTAAACAACCTGAGCCTTTTTATTCATTTACGATTTCTACTCTCCCCAGATAATTTTTAAGTTCAGATACATTGTTTTTTATTTCTTCCGCGTTTTTTTCTTTCGCGGATATTTCGATCGTTTTTCCTAACTCGGTTATACCATCGAACCCGTAAATAGAACCGGACCCTTTCATACTATGTCCTAGTCTCTCTATCGTTTCAAAATCTCCCTTTTCCAGAGATTCATTAATTTTATTGATATCTTTTTCCTTGTTCTCGAGAAAATTCGGAATAAGCTGAATCGCGTACTCGGGAACTTTAATTTTAATTTTTTCGTCGCTTTTTTCACCTTGCATTATTTAAACCTCCATTTTTACTGTATTAGTTCGCGACTTTAACACAATTGCGTCCAGCCTGCTTAGCCGCGTATAGCGCCTTATCCACCTTACTTATAAATGAATTTGGTTTTGTTTTTCTATCGGGCTTAACTGTAGCTACTCCTATGCTTATTGTAACATATTTCTCCACGGACGATTTTTCATGTTTTATTTTTAATTTTTTTGTTTCACTTAAAAACCGATTAGCGACCTCGAGAACTCCTTTTTTGTCAGTATTAGGAAGAACTCCAATAAATTCTTCCCCCCCGTATCTACAAAGAAAATCTTTCGGTCTTTTTAAAGTATCGTTTAAGATACCGGCGACTTTTTTCAAACAATCATCACCCTTTAAGTGTCCGTATGTATCATTATACGCTTTAAAATAATCGATATCGAACATTATTAGCGAAATAAATTCTTTTTCCCTTACGGCATTCTTCCATTCGCCGATAAAAAACTCCTCAAAATAACGCCGGTTTGGAACGCCAGTTAGACCATCCCTGTATGACATACGAGTCAATTTCTTATTTGCTTCGTCGAGCAGCTCAGCCATCTCCGTTATCTCTCTTTCTCTTTCTTTCCTGCTGTCTGTTTCCCTCTTTAGTTTTAAAGCAGAATGAACTCTGGCTAAAAGCTCGGTTTTATTTGTCGGTTTTGTTATATAATCTATGGCTCCCGCCTCAAAAGCCAACTGCAGATGACTTTCTTCCCTGTGGGCTGTGATCATTATAATAGGAATATCTTTTAGTTCTTTATCCTTTTTGATTTTACCGCAGGCTTCTATACCGTTTATATCCGGCATATTTATATCCATCAGGATAAGATCTATATCTTTTTTCTTGTTACTATTTTTTAAGCCAAGAATTTCGAAAGCTCGAACCGCCGATTCGGCAAGATGTATTTTACTATATCCTTCCTTGCTTAAAATCGATTTAAGTACTAATAACTGGTCTTCTGAATCATCAACAATAAGAATATTCATTTAAAATCCCTATTTACATATATTAGGATACTATTTTTTTTCTAAAAGTAAAGGGGTTTTTTGAATTGACTTAAGAATCACCGTAGAGAACATATAAATCAGTCCAAGGTCTTTGACCGATCCAACGAACTAACGATTAAATCCTCTACGTCTCCGTGTGAGAATTTTTCCCTTGACATTATAATTATAATCTGTATAATTTTTATCGTAAGTTAACTAAAACAAAAGGGGGAAACTACGAAAAAGGCATTAATTTTAACGGTTTTCAATTTATTGTTCGCTTTTTTTCTCTCAGCGGACAATTTAATCCTCAACCCGGGATTCGAGTCCTGGACTGAAAATACCCCTGATAATTGGACACACAAATCAGGAATTACTGTTTTTAAAGAAGATGGATTATCCCACGAGGGAAATTTTAGCCTTAAAGATTCTCTTACCACACAATCGCAAACCGACGCCGATCTAATAAGCGCCTCTATCGAAATTTCTCCTGGAGTAGCCTGTACTCTAAGAGTATGGGTCTATGACAATGAGCCTGCCGGCAGGCTCAGGCTGATAGCCTGTTGGAATACAGGAGATTCAGACTGGGGCTCCTATTCGGCCGACAGCGCAAATTGGCAGCAGCTTGAGCTGGTAACAAACACTCCTTTTAATGCTGATTCCGGAAGCCTCGCTCTAAGAGCATACGATATTGATTCTGTTTGGGATGGGGACGCTGTTTTCTACATCGACGACGCTGAATTTATAACCATTACGGAACCGCCTCCCTTTGTAAAAAGAATCTGGCATACCCCCACTCATCCTACACAAACCGAAACAGAAAACATCTACGCTGAAATATTAGACAACGGCAATATAACAGTTGATTCCCTTTACTACGGGATAAATAATTTAGATTCTCATTTTGCTATTACTCACGCCGCAATCAGCGGAGATACCTTTTCTTATAATATTCCGCAGCAGACAGAAGATGATACTGTTTTTTATTACCTATGGGTAAAAGACAATGACGATTCGGTTACAATTTCGGATACCAACACCTATTACGTGGGTAACAAAGGAATAATCATTAATGAATTGTGTTATGATACTCCGGGTTCGGATACAGCATGTTTTGTAGAATTATACGGACCCCCCGGAGCTTCCCTGGAGGGAATAGAGGTTGTGGGAGTAAACGGTTCAGACGGTGAAGATTATCAAAATATCGACCTTACAGGCTATTTGATACCTTCTGATGGTTTTTTTGTTATAGCGCAGGATAGCTCTGTTATAAATTCTGATACTATCACGACAAAGGTAAATTTACAAAACGGCCCGGATAATATCGAACTACGATTTAAAGGAATAACCATCGACGCGCTGGGATACGGAAACGGCAATTTTATATTTACAGGCGAAGGATTACCCGCTCCTGATATAGCGTATACAAATAGTTTATCGCGATATCCGGATGGCGAGGATACGGACAACAACATAAGCGATTTTATAGAAACCACGCTTAGAACTCCGGGAGAAGGCAACTTTTCCTATATTAAAGAGAACAACGCCGGACAGCCTTTCGACATATCCTTTCCATCTATTCTGTTAGGAAATAAAGGAGAGTTTATAATAAAAGCGGGGGGGAAAGGGCGTGTAGATTTTTCTATATTTAACATTTTGGGACAACAAATTTTTAATTCTAAAAAAGATTTTTCGAACCCCGGCACATACAAAATCGAATGGAATATCAAAGACGTCTGCCCGGGTGTATATTTTTGCAATTTACAATACGAAGAAATACTTTTAACCGAAAAGATTCTGGTAATAAGATAAGAATCCTCCGGATTGGTTAAATGGTTGAATTGTCGAATAGTTGAATAGGAAAAATAAAAAAATCTTTGTGTCTTAGTGCTTTTGTGTGAGAAATAATTTTTTCATTGCGAAAATTGTTCCCAAACATTATTATCATTACTCTTAATGTTAAAAGCCCTTTAAATAATAACCTATCAACCTTGACTAAGTAGTTTTCTAATATTATAATATAGCGAGGTATAAATGGAATCAAAAAACACAATAGAAAAAATACTTAAGGAAAATAAATCTCTACTACACGATAAATACAAAGTAGAGAAAATAGGAGTATTTGGTTCTTATGCGAGAGGAGAAGAATCCGCACAAAGTGACGTAGATATATTGGTAACGTTCTATGAACCTATAGGTTGGGAATTTGTTGATCTAAAGGATTTCCTTGAAGAAATTTTAAATAGAAAAGTAGATCTGGTAACCGTAAAAGCTTTGAAACCACAACTAAAAGACGAAATTTTAAAAGAAGTAGTTTTTGCATGAAGGGCAGAAACCAAAAACTTGTCATAGAAGATATACTTGAATCCATAAATAAAATAGAAAGATACATAGAGAATCTCAAATATAAAGATTTCGAGAAAAATGAATTAGTTATAGACGCTGTCATAAGAAATCTTGAAATAATAGGGGAAGCTTCAAAAAATATATCTGATGATATTCGGAATGAATATAAAAACATTCCATGGAAAAGAATGATAGGATTAAGAAATATTACTACCCATGAATACTTTGGTATAGACTTAAGTATTATATGGGAAATAATTACTGTAAACCTTCCCGAAACAAAATCGAAAATTGAATTAATTGTAAAAGATTTGAGTTGAGTTTCCACTTTTAAACCTAAGCCAACTAATCGAATTACAATTCAAAGTTAGAAAAAGCAAAAAAACTCTGTGTTCTCCGTGGCTCTGTGTGAGATTATTTTGTTTGGGATAGGTGATGTTTTTAAACAACATAAATTTTTCTCTGTGATCTCTGTGAGTTTCTTTTTTCTCTGTGTCCTCTGTGGTTAGATTAGTTTTTTTATTGCGAAAATTGTTTCCAATACTATAATCATTACAATATGTCAGAGATAAAAATAAAAACAAAGGATTATGATTTTTACAAAATTTTTCATTCCGGGCTTTTTTATTTTTTCTACGAGGATACGCCTATAAGAAAAATCTATTTCAATAATCGAATGTTCGACCTTAGTTTTAAAGCACAAAAAGATTCTTTAACAATAGATATATCCCCCGGCATGGAAAAAGGTGAATTGAAAACATTGAGGAAACATATTTCCTATTGCCTTGGGCTGGATGAAGACTTAAAAGATTTTTATTCACTCTGCAGAAAAGATAAAGTTTTAAAAGAATATCTTCCGAAAATAAAACAAACGCGCGTTGTTTCGGCTTTTTCGGATTTCGAAGCATTGGTCGGGGCTATGGTCTCACAGAATAATTCTTATAGAAATTATAGAACACAGATGAGAAAGGTTTACAGGACGCTTAATTTTAAGCCGAAAAATTATTCGGAAGGAAAACTTAAAAAATTAAAACTCGGATATAAAACCGCTTATATTCTGGAACTTAAAAAGAATTATAATAAATTAGATATAAAGGATATTAAAGGAATAGGTAATTATTCCGTAAATCTTTATAACATTTTCCAGAAAAGAGACTATAACGCTTTTTATGTGGACTGCCTGAGTGAAAAAATCATGAAAGAAAACTACGGAATCAATAAAGACTTTGATTTAAACAGTAAAAAGCTTTGGGGAAAATATAGAGGTCTCGCGGAAGCCTATCTGCAGAGATTCTTTGAAAAAAAATAATTGTTTTTCGGGGTCGGAAGTTGTTTATGACTTTGAACATTGGACATAGGACTTTGGACTTATATAACCTGCGTTATATAATCATTCGGTTCTACTAAATTTAACCTGATTTCTTCCTTCTTTTTTAGCTCTATAAAGAGCCTTATCGGCCATTCTGAAAACTTTTTGTAATGTTTGTGCTTTGCCATGGCGATGTGAAATTCCAACAGAAACATTTATTTTTACTGTTTTTTTACCTGCTCTAATAGAGGTCTTTGCTATTTTTTTTCTAATTAACTCCATCATCATTTTGACCTTTGTCGTGCTCTGATGAGGAAAAAATATGACAAATTCCTCCCCACCGTAACGGCAAACAATACCGTCCGGAACCACTTCGTTCGACAGCACTTTGACCAATTGAATAAGAACTTCATCGCCTGCCCTATGTCCGTACTTATCATTAATTTTTTTAAAGTGGTCGATATCTACCATAGCTATACCGAAAGGAGGTTCTGTGTTTACTTTCGTTTGTTCGTTTAAAATGCGCTCACAGTAGCTGCGGTTATACACGCGGAGCAATGGGTCGTAAGAAGCTCTGTGTTCCATTCTTGCCAGCCAGTGCACAAAAAGACCGATAGCGAGAAAAAGCGGAGCCACCGCGAATATGTAGGAATCAAAAAGCAGTAATTCGGCTCTAAAATTACCGAAATACCATCCTCCTCCGAAAAAAACAACCATCCCTCCCATAACCCCACCCAAAAAGAACTGATTCTTTAACACAAAGACAGAAATGATTAGAGTCGAGAATACCAATAAACCGGGAATAAGATTCAACCATACACGCAAATCGTTATTGCGCAAAGCCTCGAGAGAAATCATTTTAAAAGGTGTTTTCCAAAAAAGAAAAAGAAATACTGCTTCTACAATGAGAATCGAAACAGTAATTCGTTTAGTCCATCTGTACTTCAAAAATGTAGGCAACAATGTACTGGTTAGAATGCCTATAATCATAAATAAGTAAATGCCGGGAACAAAGTTCCCCGATGCCGGAAGAGAAAAAATTCCGGCGGGACTAAAAAAACAAAAAGCAAGAACGGATAAGCCGGTTACATGAGCGGCAAGAAATACCTTCAAGTTGTGTATTCTGGGGTAAGAAAAATATCCGACCGAAAATACTCCGGTACCTGTTAAAATTCCTATATAGGAAAATAATTTTGCGAATGTTGCCGCACTGAATTTCTGAGGCAGAAAACCCGCGAGCCAGTACCCACTCCAGAGCAACACTAAACCGAGAACGAATACAACAATACCCCATTTGCCTTCATATATATGCTCCTCAAGAGAAGGCTTATCGAAACTTTTTTTATCCGTTTCCTTCTGCATTAATTCAGGTCCCCTCAATAGGAAGAATAGGGCAAATCGAGGAAATAGTCAAGGGAAAAATCTTAAGCTCTCCCCACAAACAAAAAACAATATCTCACACAAAGGCACAGAGAACACAAAGAGAAAAAATTATTAGACCAGGAAACACACTAAATATACGAAACTTTTTATTGCTTTTCCTATTCAACTATTCAACAACCTTTCTGGCTCCTGATTGCTTTTCTATTCTCCTTTGTCTCTCAGTCTTACCGCGGTTCCGTATGCCATGAGTTCTGCCGCGCCCTGCATAACGGAAGAAGTCGTGAAACGTATTCCGACTACGGCATCTGCTCCGAGGCTTCTCGCTTCCGCCATCATTCTGTCCAATGCCTGTTCTCTCGATTCTGCCATCATCTTTGTGTAATCTGTGATTTCTCCACCGACTATGTTTTTAAATCCGGCCATAATATCTTTGCCTACGTGCCTGGCGCGAATTGTATTTCCCCTCACCAACCCCAAAACTTCAGTTATTTCTTTTCCCGCGATTTCGTTAATAGTAGAAATTATCATCTCTTAACCTCCTTAGAATATTTATCGGTTTTTGACAGGGTTATTCTTTCTCTTAGAACTGAAACAAAAAGAATAGCGAGACCCAATATTAATGAAATAAGCCCAACTTTTGCGTATAGAGCAATCTGCGGGTCCCGGATTACCTCTTTTATAAACTGAAACCCTAAAAAGGTCAGGGTTAAAATAGCTCCTACCCCGAATACGATCCATCCTATTCCCCTTTCAAGTCTATTGTAGAGAGAACTCCAATATTCCTCCCAATCTTTTTCGGGATTGACCGGTTCGAGCATTTCTATCACCTCCTTTAACTTATCCATATCTTTTAGTTCTTTTGCGGTTTTTTTATTCTTTTTTATTAGCCGTGCAAGTTCTTCTTTTTCCTCTGCCGATAAATCTTCTTCGAAATATTTATTTTTTAGTTCTTCTTCTCTATTCATCTTCCATATACTCCTTAAGCAAAGTTTTTCTGGCGTAGTAGAGCCTTGACATTATTGTACCTTCGGGCAAATCGAGAGCTTCTGATATTTCTTTGTAACTCATTTCCGCGTAATGCCTGAGATATATAATTTCCTGTTTTTCCTTATCTAATTTTAAAAGAGCTTCCTGTAATCTCTTTACTTTCTCCTTTTTAATTAAGCTTTCTTCCGGAGAATCGATGCTCTTAAGTGGCAAATCGTTTTTTTTCTCATCCTCTTTTCTTTCTTGCTTGAAACTGCTCAATGCTTCGTTTTTGATTATCGCGTAAAGCCAGGGGAAAAAAGGTCTTTTCATGTCAAACTTTTTTATTCCTTGCCATGCATTTATAAATCCCTGTTGAGAAATGTCCCAGGCATCGGTTGGATTTTTTGTATAATAAAGCGCTACATTATACGCTTTTTTCATATATTTTTTAACCAGCTTTTCGTAAGCTTCCATATCGCCTTTTTTAATTTTTTCTATTAAAATCGAATCATCCATAAGTATTAATCCTTTATTTGGCTTTTATTCAAAATTTTTTTAATTATAATAAAATACAGATAAATTACAAGAGATTGTAAAGTAAGCTTCAAATATTATTAAAGGATTACTTTGATTTTTGTAATTTATTGTCTTCTCTGAAATTAAGAAGATAATACATGTTTTTGAAACCGTTGGGCCGTTGGGTAGTCTAAAGATCTAACTGCTATATTTATGGTTGCTTCTTTGCTACCCTACAGAATAAATATAGCAACAATTGTGGCGAAAATCAGGGAAAGAAAAACCGGAACAATCATACTTTTAGAATATTGAGTAAAAGTTGTTTTAAAGTATTCAAGCGAAACGGATACACACGGATGAACAGGAGAAAGGATATATCCCATATAAACCGAAAAAAACATTACCGCAAAAGCTAATCCGGGAATAGAGTCAACCGAGTATTTCGCGAAGTAAATAGGAACAATTATGGAAACTGGTACTTGCACTCTTCCCGTCACGAATGCGAGGACTGCTCCTACTACCACCAGAAGCAAGGTTTTAGACATAGCAATTTCAGCAATCAGTGAAGACATTTTTGAAGCTTTAAAAATGTTTAAAAAAAGAAACATACCGAATATTATCAGCGGGAAAATCCAGATTTTCATCTCTTTTGCTACCGCAATAGTATCTTTTAACCGTAACCTGGAAACATATAGAGCGAAGAACAGACTTAAAGAAACTCCAATAAAGAGAGGGATCTCGGAAAGAGTGAAAAATCTCAGAAAGAAAAAATGGAATAGCGGCGCAAGCAATATTATACCTAAAGGGATAAACAATCCCTTTAGGTCAAATTTACTTTTATACTCAATAGTGCCCTGTATTTCTCTCGCCAAAAAAATATATCCCAAAACGAAAGAAAATACGAGAAAAGGAATCATATATATAATTTCTTTATAAAGATTAATATTAGCAATCTTTGTGGTTGGCAGTAACTCTCCGAGAGGATAAACAAACATTAACAGGTGCCTGAACCAGACATTCATTTGCGTTTTCAAAGGATCTTTCACGTCTTCACCGGCTCTTTCAACAAGAGGGGCTGAAAGAAGAGCTCCACCGGGTATAGGCAGCATCCCGAATACCGCTGGTCCCGCCATAAGAATACCCTTTTTCCCAATACGTAAATTCTGCACAAGGGATTCCATCAAATGAGATTCCTTCATCACACCACCAATTAAAGGTATAACCGCAACCGATACAGCGAGTAATATAATCGACGGATCTGTCAGGGTTTCGAAAAAGATTATAAAGACTTTTCCAAAAGGAAGGCTCAAAAAACCTAAAATAAAAGCCCCAAGCGTTAACGAAAGCCATAAACTTTTCTTCGCCATGGAAATCACAACTATAAAAGCAGCAATAAAACCAAACCATAATATAAGATTATCCATTAAACATCCTATCTCCTTAATACTCTTGAATTTGTTTTGAGTTTACAAGAAGAAAAACAAAAGTCAAGGGAACACCCCACCCCCCATTTTGAACCACAAAGCTCACAAAGACCACAGAGATTTTTTTGTTGTTTTTAATTGCCATTAGCCGAGAGCTGTAAGCCGTCAGATTCTTTCTCACATATAGAAACTATAGTTCTTTATTTTTTTGACACAAGGCTCTCGACGCACGACTCAAGACATAATTAAAAGGAGAATTTAATGATACAGGTTGCACAAAGTTTAAAATTAGTTATTTTTATTATCGTATTTAAAACCAGGAGGCTAATATAATGATAGATAAAAAATTGTTAGATATTCTTGTTTGTCCAAAGTGTAAAGGTTCTCTAAAATTTGATAAAGATAACAACAAATTAATATGCAACGAATGCAAACTTGCCTATCCTATTAAAGATGATATACCGGTAATGTTAATCGACGAAGCAGAAGAAATATGATCTTAATTTATTTGCTTTCTTTAGTTACGGTTCTTTCCGACACCCCGGATTCTCTTACTTTCAAATATACTGCCGAATATAGTAAAGATAAAATTGGAAATAAGATTCAATATAATTTAAAAGATGGCGGAGTATTTCCCGAAGAAAAAGGGTCCCCGGCATTGGCTTCAGTTAAAAAAAGCATATTGACTCCTGTAGATGGAAAGGTTGAATTATGGTATCAAGTTTTAAGCACACACACCGAGAGAGGAATCCCAACGATGATTCAATTTTATGGAGAAAAACAGACAGGACAAAATCCTTCAAGTTATACTCCTCTTCCTGTAACGTTAAGAAAAAACAATCCTTCCCCTCACGGTAATACCACAATAACGATAAACCCATTTTCTTTCGATGGGAAAAGCGTAAAGGTTAGAAATTCGATTTTGATTAAAATATATTTTAGAGGCGGCAAATGGATACGACCAAGTGGTTACCAGAGAAGAATTTCTCAAATTTTCTTGAATGAAATTAGAGGAGAAAAAATAAGAACCTCAGCTGTTCGCAGTTTACGTCAGGAAGCATTTTTATACGCTAAAATAAAAACCACAAGGGAAGGGTTGTATGAGATTATCCCTGAAGATTTAAACGATATAGGAATAGATCCTTTATCGATTGATCCTGAAGAAATAGAAATTCTTGGCGGGTATAATAAAATAATGGAATGGAGTTTGGACAGCATGAAAATTATGGATACTCTTCCGGGTGTATTACCCGCAATATATGAAAGCAACGGCAATGGCGTTTTCGAAGAAGGGGAAAGAATTATTTTCCATGCTCATTCCCTTTCCGGTTGGGGAAGGAATAAATTTACTGATAGCAAATTCTTTTATTTTCATCCTTACACAGATACAAATGTTTACTGGCTGCGTTTTAGCGGTGAAAGCCCGCTGGAGATGCAACAAATCTCACAGTCCGGAGGGGAGCAGATTAATCATTTCACCGATACAATACATCTTGAAGAAGAGTTAAACAATCCTTTAAAAAGCGGACTTGCATGGGGATGGGAAGAACTGAATACGACAGGTGGCACTTCTGATAATTATCTGCAAACATCTTTTAATATTTTAAACAATTACAATGACCGGGCAATCATCAGGGTAGCATTTTATCCCAAGACCCCTGGAGATTATGGTATAAATGTTTCTTTAAACGGACAGAGTGTTTCAAAAACAGTTGCTTACCAGGGAAACCCCGCAACTAATAGAACGGTCTTCACCGATACAATCAATACTCTTAACTCAGGTTCAAATGATTTAGTTGTTACACTGGAAACTCCTGAAGAATCGGTCATAATGGATTATATAGAGATAATATATGAAAGAAGATTAATAGCAAATGAAAACAAATTGTTGGTAACGCAGAATCAATCTTCAGTAAGAAATTATACAGCAGAAGGATTTTCAAGCAATCCTTATATTATAAACATAAGTAACTCTAAAAATCCTTCTTTAATCTCTCATTCTTTCAGTAATGATAACGCTGATTTTTCAACTGATTCAAGAAAAATCTTATTACAGTCTTTCCCATATACTATCGAAAACATCTCTTTAGCAGATCCTACAAATTTACTTCAGGGCGGAGCCGATTGGATTGTAATAACCGACAATCAATTTATATCTCCGGCTTCGACATTAAAAAACTGGAGAGAGATTCACCTTAGAGGTATTACCTCTCCTTCGACCAGGGTTATAAAAATAGATGATATTTACAATAATTTTTCCTATGGCGTAAAAGATCCTTCCGCCATAAAGAGATTTTTGTACTGGACACAAGAAAACTGGAATCTTCCTGTTAGTTATGTACTATTATTCGGAGACGGCAGTTATGACGATAAAAATTTAACCGGAATTGGAAAAACTTCATTTATTCCAGTTCATACTAAAGGTATAACCATTTATGCGACCAGTGGTTACCTTACATCGAATCCTTCTTTAGATAGCTGGTATGTGGATTTCAACGAAGATGGGAATTCTGCTCCAGATATACCAATCGGAAGAGTAACCGTTTCCAATATATCGGAAGGAATTGAATGGGTAAACAAATTGATAGACTACGAAAAGAGTACAGGCAATTGGCGGGCTAAAGCAATACTTATGGCTGATGACGCCTTCGCCCCTCCCACTACATGTAGAACTGAAAAAGCTCATACTGATTATATGGAAACATTCTCTAATCTTTTACCTAACTGGCTATACAGAGACAAAATTTATCTAATGGAATATCCGTGGGATCCTCCGAACAATACATCCGGCACAAAACCCGGCGCCAGGCAAGCCCATATGGAAGCAATGAACGATGGAGCTCTTATTGGATTGTATCTTGGACATGGTAATTTAAGAGAAATTGCGCATGAATCCGTTTTTCAGAGTGAAAACATCAATGCATTATCTAATTGGAGAAAAACCCCCTTTTACTATTTTGGCTCCTGTGACGTCGGCTATTTCGAAAGACCAGATGAAGATTGTATTGGCAGTTCTTTGAATCTTTATAAAGACGGAGGGACCATCGTTTCAATCGCCGCGGGTAGAGCAAGCGACTACTTTACTAATAGCACTCTGGGACGCAGGTTGATACAAAATCTTTTTAACGATTCGGTAAAGACCGGAGGTGACGCTTTTCTTCTCGCAAAAGAAGCCGGAGGGGAAAAGACCTATACCTTTTTCGGAGATCCCGCTACTTCTATACTTATTGATTCTGTCCCCCTTAATATTACGTTACCCGATACCGTTTTAGGTGGAACCCGTTTGGAAATAAAAGGAGATGTTCGTAATTCAGCCGATAAAATTTTCTGTGTTATAACAGAGGCGAGCTATGATACCATTTTGGACGCAACAGAAGGGACCGATGATTTTATTGCAGTACCAATAACAAAAGAAGGAAAAACTTTATTCAGAGGAAGCGCTCCTGTAGTAAGTGATTCATTTACGGTAGAAATAAACATCCCTTACGATATAGAGTCTGATTCGGGTAAGATCCGCATCTATTCTAAAGGAGAAAAAGAATCGTATAATTCTTCCCTTATATATTTTACCGAAGGTTCACTTCCCGAAGATTCGATTCCGCCTTCTGTAGAATTCAGAATAGAAAACAGAGTTATAGAAAAAGGAGATTTAATACCTCCTAAGGGAGAAATCATTCTCGTTGTTAGGGACAGCAGCGGAATTGATTTAAGAAAAAAGACAAATATTCAGGTCATCGTCAATGATATAGATGAATATTTTTTGGCCGATAGATTTTCATATATAACAGGCAGTTCAACTACTGGAGAAGTTACTTTTTCTTATGCTGTTCCGGCTTTAAACGATTCCGTAAATTTTAAAGTGTTAGCGAGAGATAACGCCGGAAATATAGCTATTTCCGAGACATCTTTCAGGATAGGAGGAGAAGAATTACTCTGGAATGTTCACAATTATCCGAACCCAATGAAGGACAAAACCGTGATAGTATATCATCTTTCAGAAGAAGTATCGGTGGAGATAAAAATATTCACAATAGCAGGGAGATTAGTGAAAGAACTTCAACCGGGCGTTGCCAGATATGGGGCAAATTATGTGGAATGGGACGGAAGAGACAGAAAAGGGAGAAAAGTTTCTAACGGAATTTATTACTACTCTATAAAAGCGGGTGACGCCAAACCGTATTATGGAAAAATAGCTGTGATAAGATGAAAGTAGTCGGAGTTATCGGCGGAGCTAAAATCTCAAAAGATATTTACGATCTTAGCCGCAGAATGGGAAACTTAATCGGAGAAAGAAAGTACGTTCTTATAACAGGTGGATTGGGAGGAGTGATGGAAGCAGTTTCAAGAGGAGCAAAGGAAAAAGGAGGATTGGTTATTGGAATACTACCCGGCAATTCCGGAGCCTCTGCTAATAAATGGGTAGACGTTCCGATAGTAACAGGAATGAGCCACGCTCGAAACGTAATCATAGCCGGGAGCGCGGATATATTGATAGCAATCGACGGTTCTGTGGGCACACAAAGTGAAATCGCTTTTGGCAATATATACCGAAAGAAAATAATAGGAATAAAATGCAAAATACCCCTTCCTTTTGAAGAAGCCGATTCCCCGGAAGAAGCGATAGAAAAAGTAGACCAGTTCTTTAGCTAATTTCACCACAAAGCACACAGAAAACTTAAGAGTTAGGTAATTGGATGGTTAGGATGTTAGGTGGTTTAAAAAGAGTCCGAGCCAACGATCCCACAATCCAACGAACCAACTAAAATAATAACAACAATATTTTTTTTCTTTGTGATCTCTGTGTCTTTGTGTGAGAAAAGTTTGGTTGTGGGCTGGGCTTAAAAAAATTCCTAAAAATCTGCATTCATCTGCATCCAATTATTTGATTGGGAGTTAGATTTTAAACAATATATATTTTTCTCTACGTTCTTCGTGATTAATAAAAGTCTCACGTTTTGAGTTCCGTATTTCGAGTCAAAACAAAAACCCACACCACCCATCTTTTAACAACAAATAACACAAATAAATTAATTCTGTTTTTTTATATTCGTGCTATTTGTGTAATTCGTTGTTCCTCTATGGTGGGGCGAGGTGTGTATTAAAATACATAATAAATATTTCGTGTCTTTAGTGTGTTTCGTGGTTGAATAAGGGGAGTGGTGTTTTCCCTTGACAACAATAAAAATTTCTCTATATTTATTCGGAAATAAGAAATAAAAGGAGATACAAATGAAATTGGCTCTTATCGGGTTGGGTACTGTAAATAGAGGTTTATTAGAATTACTTATTGAAAAACAAGATTTTCTTTCAAAAGCGTACGGTTTTACGCCTTTAGTTACAGCTATTTCCGACCCTGTTGTTGGTTCGGTTTTTTCCGAAAAAGGAATTAATATAAAAGAGATATTATCTTTTCTGGGGAAAGAAAACAATATCAAAAATTATCCCGTAGGAATGAAAGGTTGGGATTCAGAAAAAACGATAAAAGATGGGGATGCGGATACGATCGTAGAAGCAACTCCAACCGATATAAAAACAGGAGAACCCGGTTTATCTTTAATTAGAACCGCGCTAAAATGTAAAAGAAATGTAGTCACAACAAATAAAGGGCCCCTGGTTCTTGCTTACAGAGAACTAAAAGAACTTGCCGCGCAGAATGGCGTTCTTCTGCGTTTCGAAGGAACTATTCTTTCCGGCACTCCCGTATTGAGTTTCGTCGAGTCTAATTGCAAAGGTATCGAGATAAAAGAAATCAGAGGAATAATGAACGGGACCGCGAATTATATTCTAACCAAAATGGAAATAGGTCTTTCTTATGAGGAAGCTCTGAAAAGAGCAAAAAAGAAAGGTATAGCAGAAGAACAATCCGACGCAGACACAAAAGGTTGGGACGCTGCCGCGAAAATAGTTATAGCCGTGAACGTTCTTATGGGCGGCAATCTTAAATTTGAAGAAGTACCTATAAAAGGGATCGAAACTGTATCGGAAACGGATATAATAAAAGCACTAAAGGAACGTAAACACTGGAAGCTTATAGCTACGGCAAAAAAGACCGAAAAAGGGATAGTCGCTTCCGTTGCTCCGGAAATTTTAAGCGACCAGGACCCCCTTTCTAAGATTACCGGTTCAATAAACGCGATAAATTTTACCACGGATGTTTTGGGTAACGTAATGATTTCGGGTCCGGGCGCCGGTAAGAAAGAAACCGGTTACGCTCTTCTCTCTGACCTGCTTAATATACACGAATCGAGGAGGTAACAATAAAAAAAACAAGAGAAAGGTGGAGTTCGAGGTCTTCTTTCCTTTTTGCCGTTATTGGTTCGGCGATAGGTCTCGGTAATGTATGGAGATTCCCGTACATAACTTACGAAAACGGAGGAGGGGCATTTCTAATACCTTATCTTATAGCTCTAATAACTGCCGGAATCCCACTTATGATTCTGGAGTATTACGTTGGGCATTTTACACAGAGCGCCCCGCCGATTGCTTTTAAAAAAATATGGCACAGAGCCGAGTGGGCGGGATGGTTTGCCATATTACTTATATTTATTTTGTCAACATATTATGCTACTATTATGGGATGGAGCGTGAATTATCTTTTTCACTCTTTTAAACTGGGTTGGGGCAATACAGCCGAATCCGTAAGTTCATTTTTTAACAACGATATACTGCGGCTGTCAGAATCTCCTTCTGCTTTTGGCGGCATCAGACTTCCTATAATAGGTGGGTTGGCTCTTGTATGGCTGTTTATTTATTTGAGTCTGTTTAAGGGTATAGAAACATTAGGAAAAATTGTCTATTTTACCGTTATAATTCCCTGGCTTATAATTATTATTATGGTCATAAGGGGGCTTACTCTTCCCGGAGCAATGGAGGGTATTAAATTTTATTTGACTCCCGACTTCTCGGCTTTGCTAAAACCACAGGTATGGCTTGCAGCGTACGGACAGATATTTTTCACGCTATCTCTTGCAATGGGAACTCTGATTGTTTACGCGAGTTATTTGCATGAGAAATCGGATATTACCGTAAATGCTTTTCTTACAAGCATAGCCAACTGCTTAACTTCTTTTGTCGCCGGATTTGCCGTTTTTTCCACGCTTGGATATCTGGCACAAACGCTTGGCGTTTCGGTTAAGGATGTTACAACCTCGGGAATTGGACTCGTCTTTGTCACTTATCCCATGGCGATTAGTTTACTGCCTGTCGCGGCACGTTTTTTTGCCGCTCTTTTCTTTTTACTTCTTCTGACGCTAGGCATCGACTCGGCTTTTTCTATGACCGAACCTGTGGTAGAAAGCATTGTGGATAAATGGGGAGTAAAGAAAAAATACGTTTTACCTATTGTTTGTGTATTTGGTTTTCTGGTGGGATTGCCTTTTACTACCAGGGCAGGACTTTATTGGATTGACATAGCAGACCATTTCATTACCAATTACGGGATTACTGTGGTTGGTTTTCTTGAATGCATAGTTATAGGCTACGTACTTGGAGCAAAAAAAGCAAGAAATTATATTAATCAGGTCTCGGAAATGAAGATAGGTATATGGTGGGATATATTTATAAAATTTCTTACACCTGCTTTTCTTGGAACCTCCCTGGTTTTCCAGTTTGTAAAGCTGATAAAAAATGGGTACGGAGGTTATCCAATCTGGACGACCTATACAGGTTTGGGATTAATAATCGTTTTAGCTATAGCCGCTATAATTCTCGCTAAAAGAAAAGGAGCGGTATAATTTTTTCACGAAATACTTTTTTAGTCCCGCGGAAAATCTTTTATATTCTTAACATAATACATAATATTCAGTATAATCAATAAAAAAAGGAGGACATACATGTTTTTAAAATGTCAAAAGTTGAGTTATATTATTTTTTCTGTATTTGCTTTTTTTGTTTTCTCTTCTACAGGTCTTTCTCAAGGATTAATAATCGATCATACATGTGTTAATCTCCCACAGATACCTGCCGAGTGGATCGATTCGGTTCAGGCAAATTGTAGATTGCATTATGCCCATACATCCCACGGCGGACAATTAACCTCGGGACTCGGAATGATAGAATCTTCCGATACCAGCTATAATTTTGCCAGAGCGGTGAGTTCTCTACCGAATGAAAATGGAGCTTTTTGTATATTCGACGGACAGGAATTTGACGACTATATAACACCCGATGAATACTGGCAAACAGGAGCCGGAATGGATTTCACGAGGAATGTTCTAAACAATAACCCGTCCATTAATTATTCGATGTGGTCCTGGTGCACACAGCCAAATAGCTATTCTGAAGAAGCAATTCAAGCATATCTCGATTCCATATCACAACTTGAAACCGAATTCCCTAACGTCACTTTTATATATATGACAGGTAATGCTCAGTCATGGCACGGGCATCACACATATACATCAGACGCGAACGGATATAATAGATATCTCAGAAATGAACAAATCAGGCAATACTGTCGGGACAACGACAAAGTCCTTTTTGACTTTGGAGATATCGATTGCTGGTACGACAGCGATATGGATACTTCTTCGTATGAAGGAAATGTCTTCCCTCGTGAGCACGACCAGTACAATGTAAACGAAAGCGCTCATACCTCCAACTTAAACTGTGAGCATAAGGGCAAAGCCCTCTGGTGGATGATGTCGCGCCTCGCCGGTTGGGAACCGTCCTCCGGGATCGACCAAACAGGATTTACTTCGGGTGACAAACTAAGGCTCTCTCTTGAAAAAGCTTATATCCCAAACATCAAAGTAACATATGAGATCCCAACAACCTCCATGTTTTCCTTAAAAGTTTATGATCTTTTGGGAAAAGAAGTCAAAACCCTGGCAAACGGAATAAAAGAAGCCGGAGTTTATACGGTAAACTGGAATAAAAGAGGAAACACCAATAAACCTTTACCTTCGGGTATATACTTTATCCGTGTTGAAGCGGGAAGAGAAGCGGTAACAAATAAAGTATCTATTCTCAGGTAAACTTAAAAAGAAGCTGAAGCAGTAATCGTAACAGTCTAAACCAGCGAAATCTTCTTAATGTAAAATAAGAAGAACTCCGCCGAGAAGTGTTAGTATTATTCCAAAAGCGATTTTTACGTGAAAGACATAACAGTTGCTTTTACCCGCCGAAGTTTTCATGCTTTTTATCTCTATATAAGGAGTCGGTGAACGACGATACCAGCCTGTAATTTCTACCTCTTCACCCTTATATCGCTTTGCTCTCAGTAAACCGAATAAGAAGTTCCAAACGCCAAGCGGTTGTCTGTAATCTAAGAATATTATACCTGTATCATCTTGAAGAACAAAATCCTCACTCCAGATGAGTCCCGGTACACCTCTACCTATAATTTTACCTTTTACAGTGCAGGGGACAGGACGGACTCCGGAAACTTTAACTTTCTTCAAAAGAGAAGAAATTTTCATCCCGGGGAAGAAAGAAAAGTTATAAGAAAAAAAAGTTCTCAGGAGATAAGTCCCCCCCAATAAAAAAACACCTAATTCAAGGTATAAAAAATCTTGTTTTATAAAAAAGAGAACGGCGCTTAGGGCAATAGCAATCATAGGTAATAATACAATTATGAAATCGAGAAAGAAATCATCCCAGTAACTTTCAGGACGCTTTTCGTTGAAAAGTATATAAGGAACTCTCCCTTTAGTTTCAGATTGCTTGCTTAAAGCAAGCAACCTATTGGCAATTAAAGGATGAGTAGAATGCAGTTCATAATACTTTGCCCATGGACTCCACATGTCCCATCTCATAACTCTTTGTAAGGTACGTTTATCCACGTCTCCTCCCATATACCCCGGATGGTAAGAGGAAATTGCCAAAGACACCGCTGATGTGGGGTCGAATATTCCCATTGCTTTTACCGCCTCTAACTGAGGTCTCCTATCTTCTTTCTTCTTCTTACCTTTTCCCGCGAGACCGTAACCGATTTTAACGAGAGCGGAAGCCAGGTTGTTAGGATTACAATTTTCCCCCGCGAATCTATCGGCAAAAAATTCCCTTACACGGGAAAATCCAAGAACAATATATTCGGAAATCAAATAAAGAATGTATGAACCTATCGCGATTGAATATCGAATATGGACAGTTTTATCTTTTCCTCTTGATTTAATTCTAATTAAACTACGGTAAACATAGTATAAAACCAGAGGAACAACGTAACAGATAGTCATGATAAGCATATCCCAGTGGACGACATGCCCGACCTCGTGTGCTACCACCGCTTCGAGTTCCTTTTCTCCAAGCAAATCGATCAACCCGGAAGTTATGACGATTCTCGCGTTATTGGGAGTGTGTCCGTAAGTAAAAGCGTTCGGCGAACCATCGTAAATTATTCCAAAACGGGGAACCCTGATATTGCATTTAGGAGAAAGATCTTTTATGAAAGTTTGCAGATGAGAGGGCAATTTTTCGAGTGGAGTCCATTTCATTTTATACAAAAATCTTAAAGTTAAATCCATTATAAATGGAGAAAATATAAATTGTATAAACGCGAAACCGATTCCGATAATTAAAGCCAGATTAGGTTGAAGATAACCCATATTTACAAGCGTAATCAATATTAAAGAAAGTAAACCGTAAAGAAGTAAAAGGGTTACTCCGGAAGTAAGAGCCAAATTAGGTAAATGTAATGGAGGGCCCTTAGTTTTGTTGAGCTCTGACGGAAAAGTATTTTTATCTATTTCTATTTTAAGAAAGAAATTCTTTTCTTGTAAGAATTGTTCGAGTACTTCTTTATCGATCCAAACTCCGCCTGTTTTAAGACAGTAATAAATTATCATCTCATCTCCTCTTAAAGGAAGTTCACTAAGAGGAGTTTGAGTATGGGGATTAAATTTTTTAGATAGTCTGGATTTTTTTAATCCGTCTCTAATTCTCCAGCGGAGGAATTTAGGATTTTTTGTAAAATAAAACAGTTCCCCCCTATCCAGCCAGATACCTTCGCATCGCGGACAATAATTTACTACCACTCCGTTTTTAGTCATCACCGGAGTTAATTCAGTTTCTTTACAATTCGGACATTTCAAATTTTTGCTCCGTTTATACAATTATGCGCATTTTTGCCTGAATATTCAAGGGGGGGATAATCCTTCGGATTAGTTGAATGGTCAAATAGTTGAATGGTTGAATAGGAAAAACAAAAATAAAAACTCTGAGTGTAGTTATATTTTATTAAAGAGTACAATAAAAGGGTACATTGACTTGAAGTGTAAAAATCGTAAAATATAAGGGTGGCGATACTGGAATTTTCATGAGATTGGGCTATTTGTATAAAGATATAGGAGATTATGAATGGGAAAAACATTTGACGCGATTATAATCGGAGCCGGGCCTGCCGGTCTGTTTGCGGCTCAGTTGCTTGCCGGCGGCGGGCTTACTGTGCTTTTACTTGAGAAAAACAACACTGCCGGGGAAAAATTACTGCTCTCGGGACAGGGACAATGCAACCTTACACACGCAGGCAGGATAGAGGATTTTTTCTGCCATTATCCTAAAAAAGAACGCTTTGTAAAGCACTCTCTGTATGCTTTTGACAATAATCGTCTGCTGGAGCTTTTTCAGACCACGGGTATAATATTTTTCACGGATGATAATGGAAAAATATTTCCCCGTTCGAAAAAAGCGGCTGAGATTCGTGAGTGCATGGTAAATAACTGCCTCTTAGCGGGTGTTAAAGTAAAGTATAATGTGTTTGTTTCTAAGCTTGAGCGCCCGGGAGACGATGCCTATAAAGTATTCAGCCAAAAAAGTCATTTTACTTCGCGCCATCTGCTGATAGCCACCGGAGGCAGATCATATCCGGCTACCGGTTCTACGGGAGATGGGTATAATTTTGCCAGACTTTTAAGCCATAATATAGTTACGCCCAGACCGGCCTTAGCTTCTTTTGTCATAGATAAGTATCCTTTTTACAATTGCGCGGGGATTTCTTTTAAAAATATTAAGGTCAAACTTATTCCGCAAAAAACCCCCGCTGTAACTATGAGCGGAGATATGCTTTTGACTCATAAAGGTCTTTCCGGACCCGTAATCCTGCATTTATCGCGCTATGCAAGCGATGGCGACCAACTACGAATTAATTTCACGCAGGAACAAAATAAAGAAAAATTTAAAGCGGATTTTTTAAATGTTTGCTCCGAGGAACGCAGCCTGTCCGTAAGAACACTGCTCAAACGTTTTCTGCCCGAAAAAATCGCCGACGCATTACTGGCAGAGGCGGAAGTTTCTACCGGCGCTGTACTATCTCAATTAAATAAAAAAAATTTACTCGATTTATGTACTCTGCTTTGCGAATATCCGCTGCGTATAAAAAGCGCGGGCAATTTTGATGAAGCTATGGTCACGGCAGGAGGAGTCGACTGCAGGGAAATAGAACCGCGGAGTATGGAATCGAAACTGCATAAAGGTTTGTATTTTATAGGTGAAGTACTTGATGTCGACGGCGAAAGCGGCGGATATAATTTACAATTCGCGTTTTCATCAGCATACGCGGCCGCGCAAAAAATTCTAAAAAACACATGAAATTTATTTGTGTAATTCGTGCGAGTTAAGGTTTCGTGTTTTGAGTTTCAGGTTAAAAAAACAATAAAAAAAATCCTTTTAAATCTGCGTCCAATTATTGGGTGTGACTTCGGTTTTTTATCTGTGTTTTATCATTGACAATATTAAATTGCAAGATAAACTTAACAAATATAGGGGGTATTGTTCAAAATGCTTAAAAAATATGTTTTTATTGGTTTTTTTCTATTATTAATACTTAATCCCGGATTGTTTGCTTATAAAATTCTAAAAGGTTCTGTTAGGGATTTTGAAACAAAGAAAGCATTACCAACGGCAAACATTCAAATCGAAGGAACTTACAGAGGAACCATTACAAACGATGACGGTATTTTTTCAATCAGATTAGATTCTCTCCCGAAAACTCTGGTTATACGTTATATAGGATATAAAACAAAAAAAATAATGGTCGAAGATAGTACTGAAGAGACTGTTGACATAGATTTAATTTCGATACCCGTACAGAGCGAGGGAGTTGTTGTTACAGATCAGGACCCGGCAATAAATATAATGCGAAAAGTCATAAAGAAAAAACAGGAGATGAAAGATAAACTTAAAAGCTTTAAAGCTGATGTTTATATGAGAACATTCATTTCCAATGAGGATAGTCTAACTCATATGCTCGAATCCGTATCTGAGACCTATTGGGATAAAGAAAAAGGATTTAAAGAGTTAGTAAAATCAAAAAAAGAATCAGCAAAGACTCAACTGCCTGGAGTGAATTTTAATATGTTCTTGAACTTCTATGATGAAGAAATAGAACTCTTGGATTGTGCGTTTATTAATATAGTTCATCCTGATGCTTTTAAGCATTATGATTTTAAACTTTTATCCGAACGTGAACTTAAAGATAAATTTATTTATGAGATATCTGTAGAGCCAAAGGACAAAATACAACCTTTGTTCAAAGGAAAGATTACCGTTCAAACTCCTGATTATGTTTTATTGGATGTCGATTTAAAACCAGCAGGTGGATTCAGGTTACCTCCAGTGGTACGCTTTAAATTTAACGCGAAACAGCAATTTAGTAATTTTGATAAAGAGTACTGGCTCCCTGTTTCCCTGCTTCTAGAAGGCAAGGCAAAAGAATGGACTTTATTGGTTAGTTATTCAGAATTAACTCGTAAGACTCTTTTTGAAGTTCGGAATTATCAAGTAAATATTCCGATATCTGATAGTTTATATAAAAACAATAAAAAATTTTCTCCAGTCGAAAACGACACCTTATCAATTTTAAAAGGAGATAAAGTCCCCTTTGCGAAAGAAGAAAAAAAGGCGTATGAGAATAGCGATAGTACTATCACGGCGGCAAAGATGCTTAAACCAAAAGGTCCATTAGCTCCGCTTGCGAAGGGAATGCTCGATATAATGTTTGGAGATACAACCCAAAAAACCATTGATTATTCAATTGGTTTTGGGTGGTCTAACAGTAGAGTGGAAGGTAATTATTACAGAGTTAATGGAGGTATTTATTACAAAGATCTGTTGGGCTTGAAATTAGGATTAGGCAAAACTGATATTGCTAAAAATTTTCTCGATTATCCTTTTAATGTGGGATTAATAAGCAGACATTTGGATTTAAAATACTTTAGAGGAAATGATGTCCGCTGCGAGACAATCGTATACTCGCGTTTTCTAATATCACTATTTGGTAATAGTTATTTTGATTATTACTGGAATGAAGGCATAAGAGGGAAACTAAAATATGATATTGAAAAGCTCAAGACCAGATTAGCTCTCGGTGTCAATATAGAGAAACATTCATCAATTAGCAATATGACTGGAGAGCAAGACAAAAGGCCTAATCCATCTATTATGGAAGGGAATTTAAGATCATTAAATTTCGAGTTATCAATGGGCAAGGATTCTGTTTTACATATAGGCAAGCAAATAAAATTAGAAAAAAGCAACAATTCAGACCGAAAGCTGTTTGAAAATAAACTTTCTTTAAAAATCGAGCACAGTTCGCCTGACATATTTGATTCGGACTATTCCTTTACAAGAGGTGAATTAAGTTTCGGTTGGAGGTTCAACACTTTCTTCAAAAGGCGAATGTCACCTAACGCTCTTGATTTAAAATTGATCGCAGGAGGTGTGTATGGTGATCCACCTATTCAGAAACATTTAATGCTTTATGGTGCCGCAGGCTCTCTTAGCGGATTCGGTACATTCAGAAGTTTAAGACCTGTACCTATCGAAGGTGAAAAATACGCCGCTGTTTTTGCGGAACATAACTTTCGTACAGTGCCTTTTGAATTATTAGGATTGGACTTTATAGCTAATTTAGGCTTAGAAATAATCGTACACGGGGCAGTCGGAAGAACCTGGTTTTCTGAAGAAAAATTAAATAGCTTAAGTTATATTCCCTCGTATTATGATGGGTATACGAGCGAAATCGGTTTTTCTATAAACAATGTTATTCCGTATTACCCCATAATCCGTCTCGATTCCACCTACAACCTAAGGGATAAGAAATATTACATGGGCTTTGGTTTTGCTAAAATGTTTTAAGGGGTAGATTGAACTATAGTTTCGAGTTACGAGTTTAAGGTTTTGGGTTAAAAAAACAAAATTCTTAAAATCCATGTACTATTGTTTTATAATATCTTCAGGTAGAAAATTTACGGTATAGCTACCTCTTTTTCTTCTAAAAGACTTGAAAGAGAATTAATTATAAAGTTTTTGGCTCCAAGCACTTCCAATAAAACAGGCTCCCTATCTTTAGAGAAGTGTATTATAAATTGGCCTTTTTCTTCCGCAAAATCTATTGGACTATCCGATAATTCAATCATAAGTGCGTCAACATCTTTGCTATATCTAATTTTCCTCATATCTTTTCTTCCTCCCTGGATACATTGTAATAACAATTATTTCATTCTTATTTGGTTCTTCATATACAACCCTCAAAACATGAGTTTCATCAAAACTCCCCTGCGCCATTAATCTTTCTTTATATCCCTTTTCCACTTTTTGTGGATTTAAAATTATATCTTTAACCATCTTCTTACTTATCATAACCCCATGTTTCCTTAAAATGCTTATTTTCTCAAGTGAATGTTTGCTAAATTTTATATGTCTCATTGTCTATTGTGAAATTTATACTTTTTCAATTAAAAGTCAATCGTTGAATGGAATCAGCAAAGTTCTTGGAATGCGAATAAAAAATCTTGACTTAAAGTATAGAAATTAGTAAAATATAGTAAATGGAAATTTCTTTTTTAATAGGTGCAGGTTTTTCTATTCCAGAAGGTTATCCCAAAACAGAGGATATAAACGGAAGATTGCGGAAAATCGACGAAAGTGATATAGGTATATACACTGGTGGAGCATGCTGGTTCGCAGAAAAAGTAGAAGAGCCGAGGTATAACACAGGAGAAGATACAGAAAGGTTATTTATACAAGAATTTTTGAAATTTTATAATAAAGAAATTCTAAAGGAAAGATTCCATTACGAAAAATTTTTTGATTTTTATATCGATTTAATAAGAGGAAAATCTTCAGCGAAAATAACTGCAAAATTCAATACATTTATAGAAACTTTTAATAGGAAAAAAGGGTTCACAATTTTTGGAAATAGTTTAGTTAATTTTGATAATTGCTTTAATCAATTGCTTGCAGATTTTTTTAGTAAAGAAAAGCTAGAAGATTTCGAGCACAACACTTTATCAAAACTATGCGAAGGAAAATATTCTCCCTTCTTAAATCTTTTAAAATCACTTGGTAGTAAATACAAGGAAATACATTTACACTCTTTAAATCATGATCTTTTAATGGAAAGACTTTCTTTTTGTGAAGTCATGGAGAATAATTTTTCAGACGGATTTTCTGAGAAAGGTTCACCTTATCATACAAAAAACAATTCACAATTAAAAATATTTAAAGATGAATTTGGTAAGAAGTTCTGCTTATATAAACTTCATGGAAGTCTGAATCAATATTACATTGATAATGATAATTGTATGGTTAGAGTCAAAGAAGCAACTTACCTTGGCAAATTAAATATTGAAAATGAAGAAGGAAAAAACTATCAATATGTAGATGATTTCTATAAGCCAGATTTTCTTTCAGGAATTAAAGAAAAGAAGCGAAATTATAAAATGAAGTGTTACTATAAACCTGTCTTTAAGCACTTCAAAGAAAATTTGAAAAAATCAGATAATTTAATTGTAATAGGTTATAGTTTAAGAGACGATGGTATAAATAATTATATCAAAAAATACTTTTTATCTAAAAAAGATTCTAAAATGCTCATTATTGATACCAAGAAAGCAAAGAGCCCTATATATAACTATCCAAATGTAATTTATTATGGAAAAGGTTTAGGCGTCCAAGATATAGATAATGAGCGAATCTCTAAGTTATTGGATTTAAATTAAAAAAAATCAAACAGTAAAAAACAAAAATCAATCCTTTTAAATCTGCGTTAATCCGCGTCCCATTTTAGGGTTTAAGATTTCGGGTTTAGGATTTAGTTAAAAACAAAATAAAATCCTCTGTGGTTAAATAAATACAAAAATTGTTGGGGGGTAGGGCTTTGTGTCCTTTGTGATCTTTGTGGTTAACTTTTCCCCAGGATCTCCTTCAAAAATTTCCCGGTATAAGAACCTTTTATCTTCGCGATTTCCTCAGGAGTTCCCTCCCCGATAAGTTTCCCTCCTTCAGCTCCGCCTTCGGGTCCGAGATCGATAACCCAGTCCGCGCATTTTATAACGTCCAAATTATGTTCTATAACTACAACTGTATTTCCCATATCGACGAGACGTTTAAGTATTTTTAAAAGCAGACGAATATCATGAGCGTGCAGGCCGGTTGTGGGTTCATCGAGAAGATAAAGAGTGTCGCCTGTCGCGACTTTTGATAACTCTTTCGCGAGTTTTATTCTCTGGGCTTCACCGCCTGAGAGAGTTGTCGCGGGCTGACCGAGTTTTACGTAGCCTAAACCCACATCCCGCAAAAGTTGCAGTTTTTGTTTTGCCTTTGGAATTTCGTAAAAAAAATCAAGAGCTTCGGATACGGTTAAATCGAGAACATCCGCGATATTCTTATCTTTATACTCGACTTCCAGTGTTTCCTTTTTGTATCTTTTTCCTTTGCAGGCTTTACATGTAACATAAACATCCGATAAAAAATGCATTTCTATTTTTTTCTGTCCCTGACCGTTGCATTCTTCGCATCTTCCGCCCTCTACATTAAAAGAGAATCTTCCTTTATTATACCCTCTTACACGTGATGCGGGAAGTTCCGCGAAAAAGTCCCTTATGGGATCGAAAACTCCAGTGTAAGTCGCCGGGTTAGAACGCGGGGTTCTTCCTATCGGGCTCTGGTCGATATTTATAACTTTATCGATGTTTTCAAGTCCTTCGATTTTTTCGTGTTCAAGCGGTAGGTATCTCGAACCGTGAAAAGTTCTTGCAAGAGCTCTGAATAGAATATCGATAAGCAGGGTACTTTTACCGGAACCCGATACTCCGGTTACACAAACGAAACAGTTTAAAGGTATTTCAATGTTAATGTTTTTCAAATTGTTGCCTCTCGCGCCCAGAATCTTAATTGTCTTGTCTTTTTCCGTTTTATTTCGTATAGATGGAATCGGGATTTTTTCTTTTCCGGAAAGGTATTTGCCGGTTAATGTTTTACCGTTCTTTTTTAAATCGTTTGGGGTACCTTCAAAAACGATTTTTCCCCCTCTTGTTCCAGCTCCCGGCCCAAGGTCAATAACCCAATCCGCGGATAAAATGCTTTTGAAATCATGTTCCACTAAAATAACCGTATTCCCGATATCACGAAGAGATTTTAAGGTTTTAATTAGACGCAGTATATCTCTTTCGTGTAATCCTATTGTAGGTTCGTCCAGAATATAAATAATCCCGACAAGACCCGACCCTATTTGAGTCGCGAGGTGCACCCTCTGGGCTTCCCCTCCAGCAAGAGTTTGAGTCGAACGTTCGAGTGTCAGATAATCTACTCCCACGTCTTCTAAAAAACGCAACCGATGAAGTATTTCCTTTATTAATTCCGATGCGATTTTTTGCCTTTCATCCTTAAATTTAATTTTTTCTGTGAACTTCCTGGCTTCAGATATGTTCATTTCTACTATATCATGTATGTTTTTTTTCTGTATTTTTATGGATAGCGCTTCTTTTCTGAGGCGTGCTCCCCTACATTCCCCGCATGGTGTTACAACCATATATTTTTCTATTTCATTTCTAATCCAGTCGGACTCGGTATAACGATGCCTCCTGTTTAAATATGGAATTATTCCTTCCCAATCGTGCGTTCCGTATAATATTTTGTTTTTATCTTTTTCCTCTAATTTTTTCCAGGGCGCGTTTAAATCCAGATTATATTTAAATGCGACAGATTCGAGTTCGCGCAGGAGCCTTCCTCTCGGTTCTCCAACCGGAGCTATGGCTCCTTCGAGAATGGATAATGATTTGTTATGAATTATATTTTCCGGGTCTATTTCCATATCGGTTCCTATACCCTGGCATTTGGGGCAGGCTCCGTAAGGAGAATTAAAGGAAAACATCCTCGGAGATATTTCAGGATAACTTATCCCACAGTCAGGGCAGGCGAATTTTGTGGAAAATATTCTACTTGAATCTTTATCTATGTCTTTTAAAATTAACATTCCCTCGGTCTCGGAAAGAGCCGTTTCAACGGAATCCGCTATTCTGCTTCTTATTTCTTTTTTGGGCTTTATTCTATCTATAACTATTTTGATATTATGTGGTTTGTTCTTATCGAGCCCCGGAACGTTCTCGATATCGAGAATCTCACCGTCTATTATCACTCTAACATATCCTTTTTCTTCGATCCTCTTCAACTCGGCAGCGAATGTGCCTTTTTTTCCTCTGGCAATAGGAGCGAGTATGTATAGGCGTGCGTCCTCGGGATAAGATAGGATTTGAGCCACGATTTCATCCACAGTTTGAGAAGATATTTCTTTGCCACAGTTATAACAGTAAGCGTTTCCGGTTCTCGCGAAAAGGACTCGAAGGTAATCGTATATTTCGGTTACCGTACCAACGGTAGAACGTGGGTTTTTAGAAAGTTTTCTTTGTTCTATTGAGATCGTGGGAGATAAGTTTGTTATCGATTGAACTTCAGGTTTATCCATCACTCCAAGAAACTGTCTCGCGTAAGCAGAAAGAGATTCGATATACCGCCTCTGCCCTTCAGCGTATATGGTATCGAAAGCAAGAGAAGATTTTCCGGAACCTGATATGCCTGTTATAATGACTAACTTATCGCGTGGTATTTCAACGTCTATTCCTTTTAAGTTGTGAACGGACGCTTTCTTGATTTCAATATTTTTTTTCATACTCGGATATTAACCGTGAAACCTCTTTCGGATCAGCTTTACCTTTGGTTTTTTTCATTACCTGTCCTACGAAAAACCCTATTAATTTCTTCTCTCCTTCTTTTAGTCGGTTTAGTTCGCCGGGGCACTCTTCGAAAACTTCCAGTAAAACTTTTTCTAAAGTAGTTGAATCCGATATTTGAATAAGATTTTTTTCTTTTACAATTTGTTCGGGTGTTTTTTTCGATTCTACCATTTCTTTTAAAACTTCCGCTCCCGCGTTTCTCGAAATTTCGCCATCAGCAACCATTTTTATCATTTCCGCGAAATTCTCCGCGGAGATATCCGGTTGTCCGAGGCTCATGTAATCTCTAAGTATCCATTTGCTGATTTCGACGGGGTCACCTATTATTTTTAAGATTTCTTCGAATAAACGAGAACTACCCGGAGAATTTGAGATGATTTTCGCGTCTTCCGCGGTTAGTCCAAGTTCAATGTATTTTTCTTTCCTCTCTGTCGGTAATTCTCCTATAGAACTCCTTATTTCTTCGATCCATTCTTTATCAACCACGAGAGGAGGCAAATCCGGTTCGGGAAAATATCTGTAATCGGAAGATTCCTCTTTTGTTCTGGCTTCCCATGTTTTACCTGTTTCTTCAGAGTAGTGTATTGTAGCTTGTGTTATACTTCCGCCGCTTTCCAAAATTTCTATCTGGCGTTTCACTTCAGAGGAAAGGGATTTTGTAACCGCCTTAAAAGAGTTAAGGTTCTTCACTTCAGTTCTCGTCCCAAGTTTCCCTTCTTCTTTACTAACGGATATATTAGGCTCACACCTGAATTCGGCTCTTGCCATAACAGCACCAGAAATGCTCTGAGATTGCAATATTTTCTGCAGTATTTTAAGATAAGCTACCGCCATATCCGGTGAATTTATATCGGGTTCCGTTACAATTTCTATTAAAGGTATACCCGATCTATTGTAGTCTATAAGAGACCTATTTTCTTCATGTATAGATTTAGCCGATTCTTCTTCGAGATGTACTCTTTTTATTCTTATTTCTTTGCCTTCGACCAGTATTCTTCCACCCGTCGCGATGGGAAATCTGTACTGAGTAATCTGGTAACCTTTGGGTAAATCGGGATAAAAGTAATTTTTTCTCGCGAAAATCGATTTTTCATGAATCTCACAATTCAAAGTAAGACCGGCTTTGATGGCAAGTTCTACAGCCTTTTTGTTCAGTGCAGGAAGAACTCCCGGAAGACCGAGACAAACGGAACAAACGTTAGAGTTGGCTTCGTCTCCGAAACTAACAGGACAACCGCAGAATAATTTTGTATCGGTTTTAAGCTGAGCGTGAACCTCTATGCCTATTGTTGTTTTGTATTCAGCCATCTTTAACTTCCTTTAAAAATCCTTTAAACGGCGCGATTTTCTCTACGAGCCGGACTACAGAAAGAAGTTTTTTCTCATCGAAAGGTTTCCCGATTAATTGATAACCTATGGGGAGCTTACCTATCATTCCCGCCGGCGCTACTACCGCGGGAAGACCCGCTAAATTGGCTCCGGCAGTCATTCGATCGGGCACATGCATTCTTATCGGATCATCGGTTCGCTCTCCAATAGGAAAAGCGGGTGTGGGCGTGGCCGGAGTAAGAAGACAATCTACTTCCTTTAGAACTTTATTGAACTCCTGAGTAATTAATCTTCTTATGAGATCCGCTCTCTCATAGTATTCTGCAATAGCTTCCGAGGAAAGAACAAACGAACCGATAAGTATTCTTCTTTTTACTTCCGGAAGAAAACCTTCGTCTCTGCTTTTTCTTATCGTGTCGTGAAAGTCTTCTCCTTCTTTGCGTAAACCGTATCTAACTCCGTCGTATCTCGCGAGATTCGAAGAGGCTTCGGCGTATGAGATAACCTGGTATGTTGGTATGATGTAGTTTGTTGTGGGAAGAGAAACTGATTTGAATGAAATTCCTTCTTTTTCGAGTGTTTTTTTGATTTTTATAACCGATGAGTGAACTTCTGGGTCTATCTGTTTAAAATATTCTTCCGGAATGCCGATTTTTATATCTTTTGGGATTGTATTTAAATTGCTGTAATCGTCGATTTCCTTCTCTGAAGAAGTCGAATCCTTCGGATCATAACCGGCTATAACTTCGAGCAGGACGCCCACATCTTCCGCATTCCTCCCTATAATTCCAATCTGGTCCAGGGAAGAACCGAAAGCGACCAGACCATATCTTGAAACTCTTCCGTATGTCGGTTTAAGACCAACCAGTCCGCAGTAAGAAGCGGGCTGGCGTACCGAACCGCCCGTATCGGAGCCAAGTGAAATAATAGCACTTCCACAAGCTACAGCGGCAGCAGAACCACCGCTCGAACCGCCCGGAACTTTTGTCAGATCAAAAGGATTTTTAGTCGGTCCATAGTATGATCTTTCTGTGGATGAACCCATCCCGAATTCATCGAGATTTGTTTTACCTATAAAAATTCCTCCGTTTTTTTCGATTCGCTCGATTACAGTTGCGGAAAAAGTAGAGATAAACCCTTTCAGAACATTCGAGGCGCAGCTTGTAGGAATTCCTTTTATATTAATGTTATCCTTAATAGCAATAGGTATTCCTTTTAATTTACCTTCTACGTTCTTTCCCAATCCTTTTTTTGCCAGATCTTCTGTTACTGTTATATATGCGTTTAAGGATGGATCTATATTCTTAAGACAGTCTTCGAGAAGATTAAGAGGTGTTATTCTCTGTTTTTTAAACTCTTCTTGATATTCAAGAATCGTCTTCATTTATCATCCTGTTTATTGTAAAATGATTTTTGCTAAGATTCTGTGCGTTCGATAAGACTTCTTTTACCGATAAAGGTTCTTCTTTTTTGTCCTCTCTAAAGGGAAGCTTTTCTACACTCAGATGACTTGTATTCGGCACAGTTTTCACTTCCACTTCCTGTATCCTTCTAATGTGTTTTATGATTTTATCGAGGTCTTCTTGAAGAAGTTTTTCTTCCTTACTATCCAGCTCTATGTTCGCTAATTTGGAAAGATGTTTTATATCAATTTCCCTCACTCGAAAAACCTCCGCTTTATTTTTTTCGTCATACCGTTAAATGATATTAACAATTTATCTCCGTCTATCGTATCCAACACTTCTCCTCTGCCGAATAAGGGATGATCTACCCATTTGCTGTTATCCTTCTTATTTTTTAGAATATATCGTTTCTTTTCTTTTATGCCAGTTGTCAAATTTATGGGTTTCTCGATAGCTTCCGGAGGCAGTTCTTTTATGAACGGTGAGGGTGGAACACGCCTTCCGTTTTTCCAGCCCGCTCCGTGTTGCAAAAAATAAGACAAAAACAATTTTTCCCTTGCTCTGGTAATCCCCACATAAAAAAGACGCCTCTCTTCTTCCTCGTTTCCTTCTTTAATGCTTCTAAAGTGAGGCAATAGTCCTTCTCCAAGCCCTACAATAAAGACCACTTTAAATTCAAGCCCTTTTGTGTTATGCAGAGTCATTAAATTAACTGAATCACTCCGATTCCAGCTATCGATGTCTGCTTTTAATCCTACTTCGATCAAATAATCTTCTGGGAGATATTCTTTAGTATTTTCAGTAAACTCATATACCGCGGATAATAATTCCTGAATATTTTCGATTCTGCTTTCGGATTCTATTGTATCTTTCTCTTCTAAGATATCGATATAATGGGTCTTTTCTACAATTGCCACTATTAATTCATCGATACGTTTTATTTTATCTAGGTCTTTTATAAGTTTAATAAAATTTCCGATATTTGGTTCCTGTTCGGCCAGTTGACAAGAGGCTTCCCATAGAGATATATTTTCTTCTCTGGCTATTTTTTCTATCTTTTCTCTCGTTACTTTTCCGACACCCCTTCTCGGAGTATTTAAAATCCTGAAAAAAGAGATCGAGTCATTTTTATTGACTGTAAATTTCACATAGGATAAAATGTCCTTTATTTCTTTTCTCTGGTAAAATTTTACTCCTCCAATAACTACATACGGAATATTTTCTCGGAGGAGAGCATCCTCTATTGCTCTCGATTGCGCGTTCGTTCTGTAAGCAATAAGAATATCTTTTTTATCGTATTTTTTTAGTTCTTCTTTTAGAAAAATTACAAGTTTGGAAGCTTCTTCCCGCTCTGTAAGAGCCGAAAAGAGAACTATTTTTTCTCCTTCTTCCTGCTCTGTCCACAATGTTTTACCTTTCCGAAAACGGTTATTCTTAACCACATTCGAAGCGACTTCGAGAATTCTTTTTGTAGATCTATAGTTTCTTTCGAGTTTGTAAACTTTCGAATTGGGAAAATCATCTTCAAAATCGAGAATATTATTTATATCCGCCCCCCGGAAACCATATATAGATTGATCGTCGTCTCCTACCACGAAAATATCTTTATATTTTTCAGATAATTTTTTTAGTATTTGATATTGCGAGGGATTCGTATCCTGATACTCGTCGACCAATTTATATCTAAACCTGTCGTTTAGTTGATCTCTGATTTTTTTATTGGTATCGAGAATTATATAAAAATTGCATAGAAGATCGTCAAAATCCATGGCATCATTTTTTTTCAACCTTCTTTGATATTCTTTATAAACATCTTTAAGTATTTCTGTTTTATAATCGTAGGGCTTGTACTCGTATTCATCTACAAGTTTATTTTTAAGATTTGATATTTTGCGTTGGGCGTAATAAAAATCGAGTTCTTTTTCTCCTATTTTGAAATCTTCTAAAATCTTCTTTATTAGATTCCTCTGATCCTGCGTGTCGTAGATGACAAAATTTTTCGAATATGGCGTATAGTCGGTGAACTCGCGCAGAAGACGGGCACAGATAGAGTGAAAAGTCCCCATCCAGATTGCTTTCAATGAACTTCTTACCAATGTATATAAACGCTCTTTCATCTCATCGGCTGCTTTATTAGTAAAAGTAACCGCGAGTATATGATAAGGCTTTACATTTGCTTGCTCTAAGAGATAAGCTATTCTGTAAGTTATTACTCTTGTTTTGCCACTTCCGGCCCCTGCCAACACCAACGCGGGACCGGAAGTATGCGTAACTGCTTTTACTTGCTCTTCGTTAAGCTCTTCTTTAAAACTCAATTATAGAAAATCAAGCTGCCAAATCCACGTAGTCCTTTCGTTACTCCGTTGTCGAAAGAACTGTGAATTCAATTCTTCTATTCTGACTTCTACCATCTCTAGTTATATTGGGCGCCACAGGCTGGTACTCTCCATATCCTCTTGCGCTAAGACGTGAAGCAGAAATCCCTCTTTGTATAAGATAGTTTCTAACGGACTGAGCTCTTCTTTCGGATAAACCCTGATTGTAAGTTTCCGTACCTACCGCGTCTGTATGTCCGCCTATCTCGACCGTTACATTTTTATTGGCTTTTAAAACTTCTACGACTTGATCGAGGACAGGATATTCAGATGGAGGTATTATTGCTTTACCTGACGCGAAGTTGATACCTCTCAATATAATTTTCTCTTCTTTTTCTAACTTTTTAACAAGTTTCACATTTTTAATTGTAGTTTCACCTTTGGTAATCTCTACCGGGAAAGTTTCCGGTAAATAACCTTCGGACGATACACGAATATTATATGTTCCTGCTGCGATTTCGGTCTGGAATATACCTTTGACAGGATCTGAAGCAAGGGCATCGATTTCTGTGCCCAAAAATTCGATCTTCGACTGTAAAGGAATTTCTTCCCTGAAAGAACTTACCGTACCAGAAAAAACACCTTTTTCTGCTTTTTCTTCTTTCCTTAAGACGGTATTAATGTTGACAGTAGCAGAAGGTTTAACCGTGATAGCAGCTTCTCTCGGGAGATAGCCTTCCTTGGAAAGTTCCAAAGTATAGGTTCCCGGAAGTATTTCTATTGTAATTTTTCCGTCTTCAGCGGTCTGATAACTGAGAGTAGTATCTTTGAAATTTACATTGGCGACAAGAGGTTCATTTGTTGCTATATCATTCACAGTTAAAACTATCGTTCCTTTCTTAGGTTCTATTTTTCTTCTTTTTTCTACTATAGTACTTTGTAAAGTGAATCCGATTTTATATCTCCATTGACCAGCCGCATCAAAAACTGCGTCAGGTACAAAATCGGTTAAATCGTTAAAAACGTGGTCGACAGCTATGTCGAATGAGAACATTTTTGGCGACACAAACCTGATGCCAAAAGTACCAATTAGAGTATCCTGCAAATCTTCTTTAGGTCTTATGTTTTTTGTTTCGAAAACAAATCGAGTAAATGGTCCGGCGGCTATTTCAAAACCGCCGCCTATACGTATCTGATCCATTCTTTCGATATCGGGAAGAGAACCGATATCCTGGGCATCTCCTTTCATAACATAACCTAAATTCAAATGTATGAGCAGCGGATAAATTTCAAAATCGTTCAAGAGATCCATTGCTAAATCCGGGCTGTGTTTATAAGTCGGGTTGAAAAAGTGCGGCAAACCTACTATTGAACTATTATTTGCCGGTTCAAATGGGTTCAACGCGGTTCCCAGATGTCCCCCTATCAACCATTTGAAAGATTGATCCATTTCTTCCAGGGAACCTGTAAGGGGTATACAAAACTTTATACCGCCATACATATCATTCCATCCAAATTCACTGTTCGCGTCATCACCGAAAAATTCATCCTCGTATCCATATTTCCCGTATATTGTAGCTCCCAGATATATCTCCAGGGGATCTACTACACCATACGTAAAACCAAATTTCGGATTAGCAGCGATATGCTTATATGAACCGTCCTCTTGCATTGCTCCCCCTACACTCGCGTTAAAATTCAGAGTAGCAAATGGAAGGGTTCTTGCCGAGTAAAGATTAAAGGTTCCGCTTCCCGAGTTAAAAGATGAAAAACCAAACAACAAAAGTAATGTTACTGACATTTATTCCTCCTTTTCGTTCCACATTTTTTGTAAAAAATTTCTAAATTTTGGGTTTCGCAAGATTGCCCTATTTATATGATAATAGGATTCCAATGAGGTACTAGTCTGAGAAACTCTCTGACATAGTTCGGTGCATAAACCCATTGTAAATTCACTTAATAATTTAGGATTAGTTGCGGCTAATCTATCTATATCTTCTTGTGTTATTCTTAATAGTTTTAAATCTGTTATCGCTTTCACTGAAGCGCTTCGGGGATTCCCCGCAAAAAGACTCATTTCCCCGAAAAAATTCCCTTTTTCCAGAGTAGCAAGAACTATTTCTTTTTTTCCTCTTTTGAGAAGAACCTTTACTTTACCCTCGATTATGATAAACATAAAATCACCGGGGTCCCCTTCTTTCACTATAAGTTCGCCTTTGTCTTTTTCGATCAAGGATAATTCTTCAACAAAAGCTTCTTTATTATGAACATAGTCAAGCAAATTTATATGCCCTCCTAATATACAAAATTTTCACCATATGCTATTTTAATATTTTAGGTCGTGAAGGAATCGAACCTTCGACCCCCGCCTTAAAAGGGCGGTGCTCTGCCGATTGAGCTAACGACCCATTCTATAATTTATAATTATATAGAAAAACGAAAATTTATCAACCCTTAATTACTTTTTTATTTTTTTTCTTACAAGTGAAGAGATTTCTTCCTGCAGAGATTGCACTTCCTTCATAATTATCCTATATTGTTCTTCAATATTCTCGGAGTAGTCTTCGTCTTTTAAAAAACCCAGGTTGATAAGCACATTGTAAGATGCGCTTTTGCAGGCGGAGAGTGCCATTTCTCCGGCAATTCCGGCATCGCTAATAGCATTCAAATTTCCTATTTCCGCCATGGTAAGCGCTAGTTCTGCGGCACGCTGGCTTTTTTTCATTGTATTAAGAGGAACCTCGATTGCTTTTTTTGTCGCCTGCCCGATGGCCTCACTCCTTTTTTCCTTTTCTTCTTCTGTTTGTCTCGGAAGACCGAAAGTTGCCATCAATTTTGTAAAGACTTCCATATCTTCGTAGAAAAGGGAAAGAAAATCTTCCCTTAAGGTTTTTGTTTCTTCGACGATTTCTTTCGATTTTCCCCAATGTTCTTCGTAATTCTTTTTCCCGTAAGTCAGATTTCCTACCATAGAAGTAAGAGAACAGGAAAGTGCTCCGGTAAGGGCCGCTACAGCTCCCCCACCCGGTGTAGGTGAATCGGAAGAAAGCCTTTCCAAAAAATCAGAAATTGAAATGTTCATAATATCTCCTTTTTTATTTTGTATTCCAAAATTTTTTCTTCTGGGTTAAAATTAGTATTACGGGCTAATCCGAGGTAATCGATAGCCGCGTCGATTATTTTATTTTTAGAATCTGTTTCATCATATAAATTCTTAGCAAGATAAAATTTGCCGGTCTCGAGAATGGCTTCTTCCGGCATCAATCCCACCAATTCACTGCCGGTAACCTCTAAGCCTAATTTATTTGCTTCTTTTTTTACCTCTTCAAAAAGGCAATAAAGAGGTGTTATTCTGAAATTGGTTAGATTTGTAGATACCTGAGCGTATCCCAATTCTTTAATATACCACCCAATCGCTTTTACTTTTTTTAAGGTTCCCGGTGTTTTAACTTTTTTGCCGGTTTCGTCAGTCTTTATTGTTCCCGATTCACGAATTTTTTCTGCTATTATATTTGCCGGAGTTTTATCTTTTGTGTTGAGATTTATATTAAAGGCAATAAGAAAATCACGCGCTCCTATTACGCTTGCTCCCGATTTCCCGTTGAATTTTGACTCTCCGAAATCCGGTTTCCATTCAGGATTTTCTATTTTTTTCTTAAGACCCTCATATTCTCCTTTACGTATATTGGATAAATCTCTTCTTTTTTCGTCTGTTGCCGATTCGCCGTACAGGTAAATCGGTATTCCTAATTCTTTGGCTATTTTTCGTCCTATATCCCTTGTAATATCTATACATTCTTCCATTGTTGTCTCCCAAACGGGTACAAAAGGACAGACATCAAGCGCTCCAATTCTCGGATGGACTCCTTCGTGTTCTCTCATATCTATCAGTTCCGAAGTTTTTTTGAATATTCTATAAACCGCTTCTTTAATGCTTTCCGGATTTCCGGCTAAAGTGAGCACCGTCCTGTTTGTCGAATTTCCCGTGTATACATCCAGCAAATAAGCTCCGGGAGTACTTTTTGCTTCTTCCGTTATTATATGGATTTTTTTTAAATCTTTCCCTTCGGAAATATTAGGAATACATTCAATAATCTTCATTGTTTTAAGAATAAGAAATATGGAATTAAAGTCAAGAAGAAATTTTGAATAAAAATCTAACCACAGAGGACACAAAGATTTTTTTGTTTTTTTACACAGACCCTGGAATCCTCGAAACCTCGGTTCCTAAATTTCAATTAACAACAAATAGCTCAAATATCAAGAATACTTTTAATCCATAAATTTGATCTTACAATTCAAAGCTTGACATAAATACTTTATCTTTTAACTTTACGCAAAAATGGTTAAATATTTAATTGTTTTTGACATAGATGGTACATTAATAAATCATGAGTTCGCTGTAAAAAAAGCACTTGGATCGATTCACAATAAAATTGCTGAAAATATTAGCCTAGAAACTTTCACTAATATATGGAACAAGAAGCAGCAAGAATATGTAAACCTTTATTTGGAAAACAAGTTAACATGGGAAGGACAAAGATTACTTAGAGTAAAAGAAAGCTTCAAAGAGGGAAATATAAAATTAAATGATAAAGAAGCAAAAGAAATATTTTTACTATATTTAAAGCAGTATGAAAACAATTGGAAATTATATGAAGATGTATTACCGGCTTTAGAAAGCATTAAGCATAATATTTTATGTATTGTATCGAATGGGAATTCTACTCAACAACGTTATAAAATAAAGAAGACTAAAATAAATAAATATTTTGACAGAATTATAATCTCCGGAGATATTAATATTTCAAAACCGGACAATAGGATATTTGAAGAATGTATTAAGAATTATAAATTAGATAGAAACCTTATTTATCACGTTGGAAATAGTTATGAAACGGATGTAATAGGGGCTCTAAATGCTAATATAGTACCGATTTTAATAAATAGAAGCGGTAAAAGTAATAATAACAATAACAAAAATGAGTTTCTTGAGATAAATAGTTTGTTAGAAATTGCAGATATAATAAGATAAATGGAATACGAAAGAAAAAACCTTAAACTTTAAAGAAAGGAGAGAACAAAAATGAAAAAATCTACTATTTCTGCGCAAAAAACAGTTGTTATTTTATTGCTGCTTTTCGTAAATATATTTAGCGTAAATGCCCAGGAAAACGGCGGACAGTTAACCGACACAATAATTCCGGCCCCTTCGATAGAAGGGAATATTTTGCAAGCTCCAGCCGAACAACCGGTAGCAATCTATCTGCCTCCTTCATACAATGCTTCTGATAAGAAGTATCCCGTAGTATATTATCTGCCCGGATTCGGCACTCCTACGAGGTATTACACTCAATACGGGGCTTTTCAGGGATTTTTCCTGAAAAATGCAATGGATCAGCTCATTAATGAAAAAAAGATAAAGGATATGATTGTTGTAATACCAAACGCAGTCAATATTTTTGGAGGACATTTTTACGTTAATTCTCCTGTAACTGGTAATTGGGAAGATTTTATTGTAAAAGACCTCGTTAACTTTATTGACAAAACTTATCGAACACTGGTAAAACCCGAGGCGCGTGGTATTGCCGGCCATTCTATGGGAGGATTCGGGGCTTTGAATCTGGCGATGCTTCATCCTGATGTTTTTGGAGTAACCTATGCGATTTCACCGGGATTGTTTGATAAAGAGGGAATTAACAAGCATTTACCTTTGACTGGGGAAAGATACGTTAAAACATTTTTTGAGAAACAAGAGGAACTAAGCAAGATGGAAGAATGTAAGGCTTTAGCGAATTTATTATATGATGGATTTCACGAATTTGAGATACTTGGAGATAGTTGGACGGCTTTTTGTTTTGCATATGGAGTTGCCTTTTCTCCTAACCCAAATACAAATCCGCCCTTTATTAATTATTTGTATGATAAAAAAGGCGGAAAAATAGTAAAAAATGAAAAAAATTGGGAAGCATACGAATCCGGCTTTGGTAATTTGGAAGAAAAAGTTAAAAAATATGAAAAGAATTTGCTATCTTTGAAGGCAATTTATATAGATTATGGAACAAATGATGAATATATATGGATTCCTGAAGGCTGTGAATATTTCTCTGGATTATTGGACAATAATAATATCGAACACAGATTATTAAAGCATGAAGCCGGGCATGGAGATAATTTAAGGGAACGGTTAGAAAAATTCATGCTTCCCTCTTTTTCAGAACAATTACAATTTTAAAAGAAAGAGCTATTTCTCGAATAGTTACACCTCCATTTACCTGTAAAGTTATTTTTTAGAAATTTAGAGGTCATCTATTTGTGTTTTTTCCACCTTGACAAGGAAAGTTATCAAAATATAATAAAGACGTAAACCATCTATTAATTGGTATAAAAACCATAAAAAAAGGAAAATTGAGAAATGGATGAACTATACAAAACAGATCCTGAAATTTACGAAGCCATAATCGGAGAAGCTAACAGGGAACACGAAAGTCTTGAATTAATCGCTTCCGAGAATTTTGTGTCTAAAGCGGTACTTGAAGCTATGGGTTCGGTAATGACAAATAAGTACGCGGAAGGCTATCCGGGCAAGAGATACTACGGAGGATGTAAGTGGATGGATGTTGTGGAAAATCTTGCTATAGAAAGAGCCAAAAAGTTATTTGGAGCTGAGCATGTAAATGTTCAGGCTAATTCGGGAGTACCCGCCAATATGATTATATATTCGGCGCTGCTCGAACCTGGCGATTTATTTTTCGGGCTTTCCCTCTCCCATGGAGGACATCTTTCTCACGGATATAAGGTAAGCTTCACAGGTACTTTCTGGGAAACTTTTCAGTACACTGTAGACCCTGAAACAGAACAAATAAATTATGATGAACTTCTTAAACTCGCCAGAGAAAAAAAACCTAAGTTAATAATGACCGGAGCTTCCGCCTATCCGAGAACTCTGTACTGGGATAAATTTAAAGAAATTTGCGACGAAGTAGGAGCCTACCTGGTTGCCGATATCGCTCATATCGCGGGTCTTGTTGTCGCCGGAGAACACCCTTCTCCTATTCCCTACGCCGAGGCTGTATCGACAACTACACATAAAACACTCAGAGGTCCGAGAAGCGCGATTGTGCTTTGTAAAGAAAAATGGGCAAAAGCTATCGACAAAGCCGTTTTTCCAGGACTTCAAGGCGGACCGCATATGCATACGATTGCCGCAAAGGCTGTCGCATTTAAGGAAGCGCTTTCTCCCGATTTCAAAAAGTACCAGCATCAAATAATCTTGAACGCGAAAGCTTTTGAGGAAGAATTCAAAAGTTTGGGATGGAGGTTGGTCGCGGGAGGAACCGATACACATTTAATTCTTGTCGATGTTAAAAGTAAAGGTATTACGGGAAAGCAGGCAGAGGAAGCTCTCGACAGGGCAAAAATAACCGTAAATAAAAACACTATTCCGTTTGATAAGGAAAAACCTTTTATCGCAAGTGGGATAAGAATAGGAACCCCTGCTTTGACTACAAGGGGAATAAAAGAAGAAGAAATAAAGAAAATTGCAAAATTGATCGATAAGGTTCTTACTAATATGGATAACGATAAGGTTCTAGATGAAGTAAGAGGAGAAGTCAAGGATATAGCCGAAGAATTTCCTTTATATCCAGGAATCAGAAAAGAAAAAAAGGAGGAATGATGCACAGGAAATTATTTATTCCCGGACCTACCGAAGTAAGAGAAGATGTTCGACAAGCCATGAATTTTCCTATGTTTGGCCATAGGATGCCGGAAACATCTAAATTGATGGATGAAACCGTATCCAAACTTCAAAAACTTCTTTTCACAAACAATTTTATAGTTATAGGAACTTGTTCGGGAACAGGTCTGATGGAAGCGGCAGTCAGAAATTGCGTGCAGAAGAAAGCTCTTCATGCTGTATGCGGAGCATTCGGAAAAAGGTGGGCATCAATATCCAAAAGCTGCAACAAAGAAATAGATGTTCTTGAATATGAATGGGGAAAAGGTATCTCTCCTTCCGATATAGAGAATAAACTAAAAACAGGCGAATTCGATACAGTATTTATAACACACAACGAAACTTCAACAGGTGTTATGAATCCTCTCAAAGAGGTAGCGGAAGTGGTTAACAGGTACCCCGATGTGGTTTTATGCGTGGATGCTGTATCTTCTATGGCCGGAACAGAAATAAGAGTCGATGACTGGGGTATAGATTATATCTGCGCTTCCGTACAAAAATGCTTTGCCCTGCCTCCGGGATTAGCTGTTGCCGTGGCAAACGAAAAAGTTATGCAGCGTTCTAATGATGCGGAAGACAAAGGGTATTATTTTGATTTCATGGAATACAAGAAATACTGGGATAAGGCAAAACAACCTTCTATAACAGGCGCGTTAAACCTGATAACGGCACTCAACTACCAGTTGGATAAAATAGTAAATAAAGAAGGCATAGAGAACCGTTTTAAAAGACATGCTGAGATGGCATCCATAGTTCAGAATTGGGCAAGAGAAAATTTCGCTTTATTCGCGGACGAAAACAATCTTTCGCCCACCGTAACCTGTATCAATAACACAAAAGGTATTTCAATCAAAGAACTCAACGAAGAATTGTCAAAAAGAGGAGCTTTTCTCTCCAATGGATACGGCAATCTAAAAGAGAAAACATTCAGAATCGCTCACATGGGAGATTTGACCGTAGAGGAAATCAAATGGCTTTTAGGAGAAATCGAAGATATAATAAAATAGGGTAGATTGCAAAAAGGGTAAAGGGTCGAGTTTAACTCGACCCTTTCTTTTTATAGTAAGCGGTAAATTTTTGGAATAAAAGTATAAATAGACTCTTGACATTCAATTCCAATGATTGTAACATAATGTTAGGAGGGTTGATGATAAAATTTAATTCGTTAAAAGTTCAGATATCTGTACTTTTAATTGTAATAATTTTAGCAATAAATATATCTATATTAATATCAGCGAATATAATCGTAAAATCAGAGTTTGACACTCTTTTGAAGAGCCGGGGCGAAAACATACTTAATTCTATTAATTCTACTCTGGAATTTAGTTTGAATTCTAAAAATCCTTCTTTTCTTGAGTCATCTCTTTCCGAATTGGCAGAAAGAAAAGATATTTTGTATTTAAAAGTATATGACCTTTCAGGTAAAACATTTACTAAAGTAGGAAAAATCGAAGTAGAGGATACTCTGTCAACGGAAACTATAGAGAAAGTAAAAGAGGGAAACACAGATAAAACAGCTAAAAAAGTAGGGTTTAATAGGTTCCTCGACTGCTATTTCCCAGTTTACGGAAGAATGGGTAAGGGTGAAGTAATAGGTATCTTCAGAGTAGGGATTTCCAAACAAGAATCTTTTGCAGTAACAGGCAGACTTTCCTCTGCTCTTTTAAAGATAATCCTTGTGATAACTGTTATTGCCCTTCTGGGAACATTGGAATTGTTGAACTATTTTTTCCGTCCCTTAAACAAGGTCAGGGAAAATTTAAAAAGCATAGCTGAAGGAAAAGCAGATATCCATGTCAGAATATCCGAAAAATTCTTAACCGCGGAAAGTAAAGAACTTGCTGCTTCCTTTAATCAGTTTGTAGATAAATTAGAAAAGGACAAAGACTTAATACGTCAAGTCGCCGAAAGAATATCCGCGCAGGCAGAAGAGCTTTCAGCTTCCGCCGAGGAGATGACCGCTTCTTCCGAGGAAGTTTCCTCCACTATGGAACAGATTGCCCATGCCTCGGAAAAGCAAGCGCAGGAATCTCAGATTGCGTCCGGAATGTCACAAAAAGCTCTTACGGTTGTACGCCAATCACTGGATTCGGCACAGGAAACATTGAGTTCCTCGGAGAATATTTCAGAGCTTTCAGGTAAAGGTAAAAAATCCTCCGAAGCTGTTCGGGTTGCGATGGATAATGTTACAAATACCATTCATGAATTGGAAGAAGTTATTCAGGGCATACAGCGTTATTCAGAAGAAATTTTAGGGATAACCGAAAAAGTCAGAGAAATAAGTAAAAGAACGAATATCCTTGCTCTTAACGCGACCATCGAAGCAACCAAAGCCGGAGAATCAGGCAGGGGTTTTGCAGTAGTTGCGGATGAGATTAGAAAACTTGCCAATCAATCTTCTGAGGCTACCAGGGTTATTTCCGAAATCACAAATGAAATCACCTCAGTTATAAATTCGGTAACACAAAAAACACAGGAAACCGTGGAAGAGGTCAACAAAGGAAAGGAAACTTCTTTGAAATCCGCGGATTTCTTGAAGGATATTGCCGCCGAAATAAATCACATTACAAAAAGAATAAGGCAAATCGCGGAGATAAACAAAAGGGGCGAAGAGGAAGTCAATACTATAACCGAAGCCCTGGAAAATATCGCGGCGATAGCCCAGGAAAATGCCGCTTCTTCCGAAGAACTTTCCGCGGCAATAGAAGAACTCTCAGCTTCAGTCGAAGAATTATCTACCACTTCACAGGAAACAGCCGATATTGCAGAGAATTTACATGATATTACAAGCAGCTAATTATTTGTAGGAATAGATGTCCGGATTAATTTACGTATTAGCAGTGAGCCTATTTCTTTATTTCCTTATTATTTTAACGATTAGAAGACAACGAGAAGGAGTAAAAAGAACTGTTTATTATTCCGCGTTACCTATTTGCTTGATATTTAGTAGTTTTATCTTTTATAAAACAGGTTCTATTTCGGAAGAATATCTTAAAGCCGCGGGGTTCTTTTCTCTTTACGCGTTCGGTTTTCTTTTCCTTTTGAGTATGTTAATTAATTTCCGGGAAAAAGGAGTAGATTTAAAGATTATTGCGGGACTTGGCATTGCTGTAGTAGCAACGGCGTTTCTTCACAAATTGGGTTATATTAATACAGTTACACTTTTTCTTTCAGAACCGAGAATTAATATAGGGGATAAGGAAATAAGTCTGAACGGATTTATCGTAGCGATATTGATTTTCTATTTATCTTTCAGACTTTCTAAAGGATTAGAAAAAACCGCAAAAGCGCGTCTCGAAAAAGTACCTTTCCTCGATACGACAAGAACGAATACTATTTCGATGTTGATACGTTATATGATTATAATAATAGGTGTCCTTGTCGCATTTGCTATTGTAAATATAGATTTTACTACTCTTAAAGTATTAATAGGAGCTCTTGGTGTAGGTATAGGGTTCGGGCTTCGAGAAATAGTTAACAACCTTATAAGCGGATTTATACTGCTTTCAGATAAGACTATAGTTCACAATGATCTGATCGAAGTTAATGGCCTTCTCGGAAAAGTGGAAACAGTCGGAATCAGGACGACTGTGATAAAAACGTTTAATAATGTCGAGGTTATAGTTCCGAATACAAATCTCGTCAATAATGAATTGATAAACTATACTCATTCCGATCCGATAATAAGGATAGATATTCCGATTGGGGTATCTTATAAATCGGATCCTTTCAAAGTTAAAGATGTATTGACTGAGAATTTATATGAAATTGAAAATATTTTGAAGAATCCGGAAGTTAACGTATATTTTATCGATTTCGGAGAAAGTTCACTGAATTTCCAGGTTTCCGTATGGACAGATAATCCGTTAAAGAAGAAAGTGATCGAGAGCGATGCTCGTTACGCTATCTGGAAAACTTTAAAAGAAAACAATATAAAAATCCCCTTCCCGCAATTAGACGTACACATGAAAGAAGAAAAAACAAAGGGAACCACTCAAATTTAACATCCCTTAAGGGATTCTTTTGTTTCTGGTTATTTTATCCCAGACCCATTTAGCATTATTTTTTAGACTTTCCGGGGTTCCATCATTTTCGATTACAAAGTCAGAATACTTAATGTAAAGGCTGCTGTCCCCTTGAGAGTTTAACCTTCCCGTTATGATTTCCTCGCTTAAACCCTGGCTTTTTAATCTTTTTCTCTTATCTTCGAGAGTGGAAGTTAAGAGAACAATATAATCGAACCAGTTTTCGATTTCCCATTCAAATATTAAGGCTCCATCCACCACCACTATCTTTTCTTTTGGTAATTTGATTTCCTTCTTAAGTTTTTTAAGGAGTTCGGGATGGACTATGTTATTTAATTCTTCGAGTTTCTTTTTATTATCAAAAACAACAGCCCCGAGTTTTTCTCTGTTTACTTTTCCGCCTTCGACAGCTTCTTCGAAATTTTCTTTTATTTGTTCTATTATATGAGGTTCTTTTAGCACTTCCCAACCGAGTTCATCGCAGGAAATCACTCTAGCTCCCAATTCTTTATAGAGTTCTGAGATAACTGTTTTACCAGTACCTGTATTTCCTGTTACTCCAATAAGCATGTTTTATTATAGTAAAGAGTATTGGTATTAGCAAGACCACGAAAACCCCACCACACGCCTTAATTGGACGCAGATAAACGCAGATTTTTGAACGGTTAGGACGTTAGATAGTTAGATCGTTAGGCAGTTTAAAAGATCCCGACCTAACGTCCCCACGATCCAACGAACCAACTAAAAACCTATTCAACTATTCGACAATTCAACTATTCAACTTACTTCTCGGAGAAAACTCCGAGAAACACTCTTGACATCTTAAGTTTAAAATATATACATAAAAGAATGAAAAGGATACATGTATGGGTAAGTGGTGTTGTTCAGGGAGTTGGTTTCAGGTATTTTACCATAAGAAAGGCAAGAGAATTAGAAATTTCTGGGTGGGTTAAGAACACACACGATGGTAAAGTTGAGTTTGTTGCCGAAGGAGAAGAGTGGCAGCTGAAAAATTTTACTGAACAAGTAAAAGTGGGTCCGTCTCATTCTTCTGTACGTGGAGTAGAAGTACAGGAAGAAAAATATCAAAACGAATTTAACGAATTTGAAGTGAGGTTTTAAAATGGAAGAATTAAAAAAATATATTAGAGTCATCCCGGATTTCCCCAAAAAAGGAATTTTGTTCAGAGATATTACTACCTTATTACAAAACAAAGAAGCTTTTAGAAAAGCCGTCGATGTCATGGCTGATTCAATAAGAGATAAAGAAGTCGATCTTATTTTAGGTGTGGAATCGAGGGGCTTCATATTCGCAGCACCAATCGCGTATAATCTCGGTATACCTTTAAATATAATCAGGAAACCGGGAAAATTACCCGCTGCGGTCTTAAGGGAATCTTATACTCTTGAATACGGAGAGAATACAATAGAATTGCATAAAGACGCGATAAATAAAGGAGATAAAGTAGTTATAATCGATGATTTGCTCGCAACGGGCGGTACAGCCCTGGCAAGCGCTCATCTGGTAGAAAAATTCGGCGGCACGGTAAGCACCATTCTTTTCCTCATCGAATTAATGGATCTCGACGGTAGGAATAAATTGAAAGATTATTGCGTGGAAGCGGTGGTGAAATTTTAATAAAGAGAATTCAGGAGTCAGAAGTAAGAATCCAGAATCCCATCCCCCCAGCCATTAATTAGCCACAAAGGTACTAAGACACAAAGATTATTTTGTTTTTGCTAAATCCTATATTCTAAATCCAAAATCCTAAAATAACTATTTGACCATTTTTCTATTTTTTTTATTTAACTTAGATCCGAAGAAACTATTAAGTGGACACAGATTACATAGGTTTCAACGAGATTTTTTTGACTGGGACCCGGTATCCGGGACCTAATATTTCACCTTAATCAGGAAAAGACCCTGAGGAGGGGCGACTGGCGGACGTCTTTTCTTTCCGGAAAGCACATCTTTAACTTCATCAGGAGAAATTTCACCCCTTCCGACCGCGATTAAAAGTCCCACGATACCCCTTACCATTCTCCTGAGAAAACGATTCGATTCTACCTCGATAAAAATATTGTTTTCGTCCTCGGAGATTTTCACTCTTTTTAAATTACATTTTCCACTGTCTTTGGTCGCGAGATTAGAAAAATCTTTCTCTCCCAAAAGTTCTTTTCCGGCTTTTTTCATTTTTCTTATATCGAGTTTGTAATCGACTTGATAGAAATATCTTCTGTTAAAAACCGATTTTTCTTTCGCTATCTGGTATCTATATATCCTAGAACTCGCGGAAAATCTCGCGTTAAAGTCTTCAGGAACTTTTTTACATTCCTTTATAATGACGTCATATGAGATATTCCCGTTTATTGCTTTTTTTAATTCTTTAGAAGGAATTTTATCAGGGCAGGCAAACGAAGCTACTTGTTCTTTCGCGTGGACACCGGCATCGGTTCTACCCGAACCGGTTATTCTTATTTTATTATTATAGATTGTTTTTAACGCTTTTTCTATTTCACCCTGAACGGTTCTTTTCCCGGGCTGAACCTGCCAGCCGAAAAAGTCCGTTCCGTCATATTCTACTATTATTTTTATATTCCGCATATTTCAAAAATTTTCAACCACAAGATTACACTGATTAACACAAGATTCCCCAACCTCCTCCCTCTTTTTTTGTTTTACTAAATCCCAATTTTACCACAAAGACACAAAGCCACTCCACACCCATTTATTTTTTATTATGTTTAATTGGACCGCTCCACGCAACCCCCAAAGTTAATCTCACACTGAACCACAGAGAACCCCCTGGTACGGTCGTTCCTCCCTACAGGGCAGGCAGAGAAAAAAAATATGTTGTTTTTTTAACTAAATCCCAATCCCTAAATTCAAAACCCTAAAATTTAGACGCGGATAAACGCGGATTGACAGGGTTTTTAAGATGAAATTTTGGGCTTGACATAATAATTTAGATTATTACTATAATTATAGTAAAAAATGATTTTAATAATGAATTTTTTATTATACAGCAATATATTTCATTTTCCACATTCTATAAATTATAGAAAAACGGAAGAAGAATGCGGATAAAAATACAATTCTCACCAGCAAACAATATTTTCAGAATTCCCGTGAATTATAACTATCTTGTTCAATCATTCATCTATAACAACATTTCAGCCAAACTATCGGATTTTCTGCATAATAAAGGATACATAGATGGAAAAAGGTCGTTTAAAATGTTCACTTTCTCAAGGCTTCAGGGAAAATGCAATTACAATAACGAAAGCAAAAGTCTGATCTTTAAAGATAATTTTGAGCTTTGGGTTTCCTCTCCCGAAAGCGAATTTCTTGAATCGTATGCCACAGAATTACTTAAAAATCCGGAAATAAGACTTGGTAAAAACCAAATATATATAAACTCCATCGAAGTGAGTATGACCCCTGCTTTCAAGGAGGAAATACTGATAAAGATGATTTCACCGGTCACTGTTTACAGAACCTTAGAAGACAGAGAAGGAAATAAAAAGACCTACTATTTTCATCCCAGGGAATCGGAATTTCCAAAATTAGTAAGCGAAAACATCAAAAGAAAGTACAGGGCTTTATACAAGAACGAACCACCGGACGTTGAACTTAAAATTATTCCAGAAAAATTGAGTAAAAGGAGTGAGCAAATTATTTTTTATAAAGATAAATATGTAATCAAAGGATGGCTTGGGGTATATAAAATTAAAAGTCATCCGGAAATGCTAAAACTTGCCTGGGACGCGGGCATCGGCTCCAAAAACCCCCAAGGGTTTGGAATGTTTGAGATAGTGGGGGAGAAAAAAGAAAAACTATGAATTTGTGGAATCTCTACCCTAACGGACAAACCGACCAACTGACTAACTATAAAATAAAAGAAAATTTTGACCTTGGCGGTGAAGAATTTTTGAAATTCCCGAAGGAGGCTTATGATGCATTTCCGAGGCGAGGGTGAAGGGAAGACATTCCTTAATTTTACTGGGAATCCATTTGTTGATGCAGGAATATACGCAATTGAGGCATACTATGGAAAAGATTTCTCGCTCTTAACCCCGGAAGAACTGGAAAACAAGATAGACGAAATCGTTGAACTTTATATGACCGAGGGCTGGAAGAAAAATATATATTCCGTTTTCACAGGGAACAGCAAATTTACAAATCCTTCTATTAAGAATAAAAAAGAAAGCTCAGAAAAATATTTAAAAGATTTATTAGAAAAGTTTTCCTTACCGGATAATTCAGGAAGTTGTATTGCCTGTGGAAGAAGAAACGCCTTACCCATTAGAAAGAGAGAGGAAATTCCTTTAACAGGTTCCGGAAAATTAATAAATTTTTTCTCCGGAGCATCAGAAGGTGAACGATATTGTCCTGTATGTACTTTTGCGGTTCAGTTCTTACCACTGTTTCTATATTCCCTTGGAAAATATTTCTTGCTTTTTCATTCAGTATCTCACAAGATAATGCAAATCTGGGCAAAAAATGGAATTAAAAATATACGTGAACAAAATTCTGCTAACAATTATACAGGATGTATGCAAGATGAGTATAAAAATGGAGAAAATGCTTTATTTCACATTGTGGAAGAAACTATAAGAGAACAGGAAGACATATTGCCTGAAGAGAATCCTTCTATTACTGCATATATATTCTCGAATTACGGACAAAATCCTCCACCAATGAGAATGATTCATTTGCCAAACAATGTATTTAGGTTCTTGGTTTATATTCAGAGAATTGATAATGTATCATGGCGAAAAATCGTACATAAAGGATACGGAATTTTAAAGAAAGAAGATGATTATAAATGGAGAAACAATAGAGTTTATAAGAATTTGCTTGACGGGGTGTCCATAATTAGATTTTTCCTATCAAAAGATAAAAATACAATAGGGAATTGGGAGATTTTCTCCTATTACTTAAAGGAGGTGAGAGAAATGGACGAAAAAAGGATAGATGTACTAAAAAAAGTCGGTGATAAGATTGCTAATTATATAGAAAAGAGTGACAATACAAAGAGGCTCTTTACATTAGAAACCGCTAAAAGTTACGAAGGGATTCGAAATATTCTTCTAAAAATTACAAAAGATATGATTACAAATGGAATGGATGTGCCTTTATTTACAACAGATGAATTTCTGAATGACTTGTTCCCGGAAGGCGCATTGAAGTGGAAGGAAACAAGAGATATATTGTTATTCAGAATATATGAAAAACTATCTGACTACTTAAAGAGTAAAAAAGAAATAATAGAAGAAATAAAAGCAAACGAGGAGATTTAAAATGCGCAAAACCATAAATGGATTTATGTTAGTTGATGCACCATGGTCAGCATTAAACAATGCTGGTATGGATGCAGGCGAAAGAACAGATAATGCAGTGAAGGTCAAAACTGTAAGAAAAGGCAGGGATGTTTATCCCTATGTTTCTGGTCAGGCAGTAAGATACTGGTGGAGAGAAACACTTGCAAATAAATTTGGATGGAATTTGTCCCCAATAGAAAGAGCGGCAAAAGTTGCCTACACTGCTGCTAATCCTATTGACTACGACGATGATGATATGTTTGGGTATATGAGGGCTGCAAAAGAAGAAGTTGAAGAAAAGGGGAAAAAGAAAAAAGTAAATGTTACTGTAACCCGTATTTCCCCGCTAAAAAATTCTCCTTTGTTTTCACTATATCCACAGAATCCAACTAATGACTTTGGGGTAATGGCAAGACAAACTGAGGGAGCCCCTGTTCCTTACGAACACCAATTTTATTCAACAATTTTTAAAGGAATATTCTCTGTAGATATTGAATGTGCGTGTAAACTCTATGAAATTGAAAAAACTGGATATAAGAATATGTCTCCAAAACTCATTAATAAGGCAAAAGAAATGGGATTAGAGTATAATGAGGAAGAAAAATTCTGGAGATTACCTGTTAATATCCGAAGGAAAAGGATAAAAGAGACAATTCTTGTTCTACCATATCTTTCTGGTGGTGCGAAACTCACTGAGCATTTGACAGATGTTTCACCTAAATTCCTGATTCTGGCAGTGATTGAAGGTGGAAATCATATTTTTATGAATATCGCTGATGAAAATGGAATAAACTTTGATGCTCTAAACAAAGTAATAGAAGATTATAAAGAAATTATCCTTTCTGATATATTCATAAGCAAAAGAGAGGGATTTTTTGATGAAATGGATAAGGAACTATCTGCATTTGCGAAAAAGAAATGGGAATATAATGGAAAGAACATTGAAGTAAAAACAAACTCAATAAATAATACGGTGTTAGAATTTACAAAAATTCTGGATGAGTTTATTGTATGAAGGAAGTATAAAATGGCATCTTTTTTTAGAGTAAAAATTACCGGGTGGACGGCATCGTTTAGATACCCCATTTTTATTTATGGCTATCAACCTACTTTACCTGTGCCTCCTTACTCCACGATTTATGGTTTAATTTCAGCAGCAGTAGGAAAATGGGTAACCCCGGATGATATTGATGTAAAATATGTTTTCAAAAGTACCGCAAAGGGAATAAATCTTGAAAAAATCTATGAATGGGAAATTGGCAAAATCAGCAAATCAAATGTGATAAAACGAGAATTTCTCCTTAATCCAGAATTATATTTATATGTTAATCAGAAAGAAATAGCTGATTGTTTTAAGAAACCGTTCTATCCTTTACTACTTGGCAGAAGCACAGAACTCGCCTTTGTTGAAGAGATAAAAAAAGTCAATCTGATTCAAAAAGAGAATTGCAAGGTTGGAGGTATAATTCTTCCTTTTCCACCAATACGTCCGCTTAACGGAACAATTCAGGCATTACCGACCCACTTTTCCAAAACTTTCCCACGTGAACCCATTGGAACCCGACCATGGTTCCTTGTAAAAGACTTTCAGAATTATGAAGGAAAAGGCTGGGTTGATGAAGAAAAGGGATGGGGAGTGATAATTGAGAAGGAGAAATGAGGGGAACAAGAACTTCTTCGTATTTATTATGAGGGCAGACAAATGATAAGAAAGACCATATCTAAAAAAACCACTTATCAGGGTTTGATTGATAGGATTGCTGAAATTCTTAAGCAGGCAAGGACTAAAGTGCTAAAAGAAATAAACAGAACACAAGTTTTGGCATACTGGGAGATCGGCCGTGAAATTGTGGAATTTGAGCAGAAAGGTAAGGCACGAGCAGCATATGGAAAGGGATTATTAAAAAAACTTTCGGCAGACATGACTGCCAAATTTGGAAAAGGATTTTCACGTTCTAATCTTCAAAATATGCGACTTTTTTACCTTGCTTACCAAAAATGCCAGACGGTGTCTGGCAAATCTCAATTTGAACCCATATTATCCTGGTCTCACTATTGCGAATTGTTGAAGACAGAAGAACCCCTTGCCCGCTCTTTTTATGAGAAAGAGGCATCTCAGAATAACTGGTCTGTAAGAGAATTGAAAAGGCAAATTAACTCTATGCTTTTTGAACGATTGGCTTTGAGCAAGGACACCAGAACCGTAATGCGGATGGCAAAGAAGGGGCAAATTATAGAGAAACCAGAAGATGCTATTAAAGACCCTTATATTCTGGAATTTCTTAATCTTAAAGAAGAAACCTCCTATACTGAAAGTGATTTGGAACAGGCAGTAATAGATAAACTGGAGTATTTCCTTCTGGAGATTGGTAAGGGTTTTAGTTTTGTTGCCCGTCAGAAAAGGATTACCATTGCTAACAGACATTATTATATTGACCTTGTCTTTTATAATCGTATTCTGAAATGTTTTATGTTAATAGACCTGAAGACTGGCGAACTTGACCATTCTGACATTGGACAGATGAACTTTTATCTGAATTACTTCAAGGAAAATGAAAAAAGAGAAGAAGAAAACGACCCTATTGGTCTTATTCTTTGTGCTAAAAGAGACGATATATTTGCAAAATATGTTTTAGGAGGATTGAACAACAAAGTTTTTGCCTCTAAATATAAATTAGCATTGCCCTCGGAGCAGGAAATAAAACGGAAACTAAAATCAATCCCTTTATCATTAGATATGAAACATAAAAAGGGGAAAGGCTGAATAGATGAAGAAAAAGGTTGGGGAGTGATAATTGAGGAGGAGAAATGAGCGATAAAAATAAATTTGTTCCAGAATTGCATGATATTGGGAAGCTTGTAGATAGACAAGCTCTCAATCAGGCAGGTATTCAAATTACTGGTCATACCTTTCACGATTTTGACTTTTCACAAATTGGCGTTTCACAACCATTCTCTCCAAGTTGGTACGCTCAATATTTGGAAAAAGACGAGTTAAGACCACCTGACAAAGACTTGTTGAACTCTCAAGAAGCAAAAGAATACATTCCCGACCCACAAATCCGTGCTGATGTTTTAATCACAAAAATGGCAGACGGTATATCAGCGGCAATATCTCGACTTGAGTTGTATGGAAAGCGTATTCATAGAGGTCAAGTTAGTGAAGGTGTCCACAAACTTTGGAATGCTAAATTCTACGAGGAGAAAAAACAAGGAGGGCAGTATTGGTCACCTTTTACTGATACTGAAAGTTTCAAGGGGATGTTCCAGTACATTGATTCATGTTTAAGTTATCAAGACTTTTTCAGAAAATACGGGGAATATCTCAGCCTCACTCCAGAGGATAAAACCGCCCCCGGTAATATCGTAAGTCTTTATACCCATTTGGAACTTGTTGGTAAAATCTATCGCACTTTAAAGAAACATTCACTACTTCAATTACAAAATGCACAAAACATTCTTCTTTACAACAATCAACCAATAAAAAGTGTCCAAGAAGCTTCTGGACACATCGACCCTAAAGAAGATCAAGGTAAGTGGATATTTCGGATAGTAAATTGTAACATTGGATTTCCCCAATCTTTCTCTCGCCTCCAAGATCTTAACGTCTTTAGAAAAAGGGCTGATTTGATTAAAGCCTTTTCAGAAGATGAAAACACGAAAGATTATGTTTTATTCTTTACAGATGATTTAATTTGTCTGTTTATCCCGAAAGATGGCGAAGTTAGAATCCAAGAGTTATTAGACTCGTTTCTTGAAGCAAGATTTATAATTGACTACAAAGAAATGGAGGCAGAGTTGAATCTCCTAACCTCTTCTATGAAAAAAGCTTACGAAAAGTTTCACTCTTTATCAACAACCAGACATCTAAAACTTTATGAAAAAAGAGCAAACTTTGATTTTTCTCCAGAAATTCGTCCACATCTTTGTGATTCTTGTCAGATGAAACACGGTAAAGAAAGGGTTAAAGATCAGATTTATGAGTATTTATGTGATACTTGCTACGATATTCGCGAAATGGGTGACCCTGCTCGTGAATATGCTAAATGGGAAGAAAAAGGATTAAGAGCAGGATGGATGAAAATCACACTTGACCAAGAGCAGTTGTTAAGGACACTTTATAGACTGTATGAAGAATATGTCGATACTCATTCAGCAATGCAAAGTATAAGCAATAGTGATAAAACAGTGTTAAAAGATTCATTTAGACCTCTTGCTGTTCAGATGGATTTTGTAAAGGATTACAAGTTGCTATTAAAGGCTTTCAATGACCAGATATACGAAATAAAAGATAAAGAAGGAAATCCATTTTTCATCGAAGAAAATTTTCTTTATCCAATTGAAGGATATTATGAATTTGGTATATTCAAGGTTTATTCAGGTGAGGATATTTTGAAAGTCCTTGACTTATTCTATAATCTCTTGAAGGAGTATTTCCCTGAATGCTTGAAAGATTCTCCTATCAAATTGTCAATAAGTCTTGCTCAGGTGAAATATCCTTATCAAGAGCATTGGCGATTTTTGTCAATGCCGAAAAATGTTATTAACATACAAAGCCTTGGAAATTCAAAACTTAGTATAGATATCTCTCAATACAAATTGCTCAGAGAGAAAATTAGAAGAGAAGACACCAAATTGAGCCACTTTTTACATCGTTTGGCTGATATTGAAATTGAGACAAAAAGCGATATGACTGTGATGCTTGAAATATTTAACAACCGAAAGAGATTTCCGGTTTTATTGGAATTGACTCAAAGTGAGTTATCAGTTAATCAAATACTTGACTTTTACAAATTAACTCGTGAGGTGGCTATTCCATGAACGAATCAAATAAGACCTTCCTTCATTTTGAAGTGAATACAGAAGCCATAGCAATTGGAGAGAGGATTAAAGGGGGAACTTACCGACCTTGCATAGAAACCATACCAACTTCAACTTTAAAAGGCTCTTTTAGAGATTATTTTGGCTTGACAGATACTCTAGCAATTGGTTTTTTTAGAGAAGGGACATACGAGAAAGACACTTTTACTTATGCTCCCTTTGACACCTTCTTAGGAACTGCTAAACTCCCTATTTCTCTGGAGTACCTCAAACCAGCAAATGGCACAAAAGCAGTTATAGCAGATATTTATGCAGTGAAAATGGGAACAACAGAGTTTCTTACCAAAGCTGCTCCAACAGAAATTTCTCTTGGTGCTTTAAAGAGCAAAGGATTTGGCAGATGTGAATTAAGATACATCGGGGAAGTCAAACCTTATTTGAAAATTGGATACCTAAAAGGACGTTTTATTGAAGAAGAATGTGCCGCTTTTGGAATCGCTAAAGTTATTAAGCCATGTTATGGCTATCTATTTTACCCAACATCAGAGGTGAGTGGCGTGTATAAGAGAGCATTATTTGAAGGAAGCATAATTGAAGGACCTGAAATCTTGATCAAGGAGGAATATAAATATGATTACAAAAACATTGGATGATGTGATGAGGCGGATGATGAACGACTCTTATATATTTAGCCCACCGTATGATAGAAATGCAAAATCTGCTATACCTTTACTATTTGAAACGGAGGAGTGGAAACAACTTAAAGAAGCCTTCGAGGGAAAAGATAAAAACTCTTTTAACTCCATTGTGGATAATCAATGCCAAAAACTTCAACAAAAAGAGCAAAATGCAAACCAGTGGAGAAAGAGAAGGATAAGAGATACAATTAAATTAGGAAAAGCATTGAAAAACGCTTATGATCAAAAGCCTTACATTTTAGAACAGATGTTTGATAAACTCGATTCATTTGGAATTATTGAGTGCAAATTGCCCAACACGGAGGATTATGGTAAGGTCATTGAAAATCACAATCGCTCAACAGTGGAACAGTACTTCCTTTCTAAAATAGATAGAGCAAGAGGTTATCAGAAACCTGCACTTCGAAAAACATTAGAATATGTAAAGGAATTATACGCGATGAAGCTTGATGTACTTGAGATAGCATTCTTTATTAGGAAACTAAATTCTTTAACCCAGTTTATGGAGGTGATAAAAGATGAATAGCATTGGAAAAATGGATAAATTGCCAGAAAGCAAGCAACATGGGATAGTGACGGTGCTTCAGGTTCCACTGAAGATAACCGTTCAGGAAGGCTCGTTCCTACACATCGGAGGTAGTTCTTCGCCACTTACAGAGAAGAAGGCCCCCGTCTTTTCTGTAGATGGAAAGCCAGCGATACCTGCATCCAGCTTTAAGGGGGCATTCAGATATCAAGTAGAGCAACTGCTAATCGCTAAAAAAGACGAGCTCAAATTAAAACTTGGGACAACAGATGATAAGCTAATTAGACCGTGTATCCCCACACCAAGACCTTCAAGAGCCGAACAAGAATTACTGAACTTAGGATACAGGAAACACTGTGCGATAAAAGTCGAGGAAGATAAAGTTGAGATACCCAAGGAGAATAATAAACTTATTGGACTTTGCCCTGTTTGCTATCTCTTTGGTGCCACAGGTTTAATGGGGTTCCTTCGCATACCCAACTTTTGGCCTGAGACGGGAGAATACAGAATAAACCAGACAAGTATTAGGATAGATCGTGAAAGCGGAACAGCAGCTACGGGGGCAATTGTTACGGGTGAACAGGTGAAGCCAGGAACAGTGTTTAAAGGAATATTAGAAATTATTTCTCAACAAAGAAATTTCCAATTTGGCAAAGCGAGAGAGATCGGAGAAACAAAAGTTGACCTTTGGTTGGATGGCATTGCTTTAAAACCGATAGAAGAAGCACAACTCTTATTGATTAATGAGATCCTAATTCCTGCTCTGAATAACATAACCGTTCTCGGAGGTCAAAAGAGTAAAGGTGCGGGTAAGGTAAAAATTGAAATAGAAAATTCGTAAGATTTCTATGTTTTTTGCCAAACCTGACGAATCCTTAAGCGACCATACAGAGAATACATTAAAAGTGTTTTCTTCCTTGAAAGAAGGTTATCAAGAAATTCCGGAATTATGTAATGTTCCTCAATTCTGGAATAATTTATTTTATGCGATTTTCTTACACGATTTTGGAAAGATAGCAAGTGGCTTTCAAGAAGAACTAAAAACTGGTAAAAGATGGAATTATAGACACGAAATTTTATCTGCAGGTTTTGTATCCGCTCTTGATGTGCCGGAGAAAGATAAAAACGCAATAGCTCTTGCTATTATAACACACCATAAGGATATAAAGGAACTAAGAGAAAAATATGCTACATATCCAAAAGAAAACCCCGGTTATCAAAGATTTCAAGAAAAACTAAAGGAACTAAACTTAAACGAATCAAACAACCTTATTGATAATATAAAGAATTTTAGCTCAAAATATCTTGGAACGAAATTAACAAACTATCATTTCATTAATACTTATGAAGAATTGACAGATGTCTACAGCAAATATGTATTACCTTATTATAGAGCATACAAATCAGAAGAATTGACGCCTCTTCACAGAAACTACGGCATTTTTATGAAAGGATTTCTTACCGCCGCCGACCATCTTGCTTCCGCGGGAGAATACGAAATAAAAAAAACAGTTAAGGAAATCAAAGATTATATAAAATTCAAACAGTTAAATACTGTTCAAAAGCAAGCAAGTAAATATAAAGGAGATATGTTTATTGTTTCTCCCACAGGAAGTGGAAAAACCGAAGCGGCATTGTTCTGGGCGCATAATAATCAGAACCCAGTTAGCTCCAAAAGGATCTTCTATATACTGCCTTATACCGCAAGTATCAACTATATGTATAAAAGATTTATTAAGCTTTTTGGAAACGACGAACTTGTCGCGGTTTTACATGGTAAATCTTCTTATTTTCTTTACAGGTTTTTCACAGAAGAAAGAGGATATATTAACTACAAAGATGCTAAAATAAGGGTAAAGGAATACCAGAGCTTAGCGAAAAAGATTTATAAACCATATAAAGTTATGACTCCCTTTCAAATTATAAAAGCTTTTTTTAGCCTTAAAGGATTTGAACGAAACATTTCCGAAATGGCAGGGGGTTTATTTATCTTTGATGAGATTCATTCCTACGATCCACATACTACAGCTCTTATTCTTCAGATTGCGAAATTCATAAAAGAAGAGTTAAACGGAAAACTGTTGTTTATGACAGCTACTATGCCTGAGTTCTTAAAGAATAATTTTCAGAAAGAACTTCAAATTTCTCAGGAAATAAGGATGAAGGAATCAGAGCTAAGGAACTTTACTCGACATAAGGTTAAGATTATTGAAGGCAATATTATAGATAATATTACGCTTATCAAAAATGATATTAAAAAAGGTAAGAAAGTACTTATTGTTATAAATACAGTAAAACAAGCACAGGATATTTTTCGAAATTTAATCGGTTCAACACCAAACTCCGTCCTCCTTCATAGCCGATTCACTCTTAAAGATAGGGAAATAACAGAATCATCACTCAATAACAAAAACCTTCTTGTTGGAACTCAGGTAATTGAAGTTTCTCTAGATATAGATTATGATGTACTATATTCGGAACCTGCTCCTATTGATGCTTTACTACAGCGATTTGGAAGAGTTAACAGACGAGGGAAAAAGGGTATCTCACCTATTTATATTTTTTCGGAGGGAAGCGGAGTCGACGAAAGCAAATGGTCAATTTATGATTTAGCAAGAACGAAAAGGAGTATAGCTGCTTTAAAAAAGATCGATGTGCTTCAAGAATCAAAAATCCAAGAAATTGTTAATGGAGTTTATAAAGAAGGATATTCGGAAAAAGAATTAAAACTCTTTAAAGATACTTCTGAAAACTTTTATAAATTCTACCACAGTAATGTACCCTTCATAGATGCACAGAAAAAGGAAAGTGATTTTTATAATCTTTTCAAATCAGTAGAAGTAATTCCTGTTAAATTTTGGGACCAATATAAAACCGAGTTAGAGAACAAAAGGTACTTCGAAGCTATGAAATACACTCTACCAATATCTCTTGGGCAATATGCTTATCTGAAAAATAAAGACAGGGTAAGTAATACAGATAGAGGAACAATCGTTGATGCCGAATATGACAGTAAATTTGGTTTACTCATAAGCGAACAAACATCTGCAACTTTTGTATGATGAAACAATGCTAAATAACGGACATCAAATTTTATTTCATTTCAAGAAAAAATGCATCAGAATAATTCAATAAATTTTATCACTCCTTCCCTCATAAACGCCTATTGTATATGTAAACGTAAAGCGTGGTTTCAGAGCAGAAGTATAAATCCGCAACAGGATTATTCAAATGTCTCCATAGGAAGGACTATTGATGAAACTTCTTATAAGAGACAGAAAAAGTCTATCACAATCGATAATATGAAAATCGATTTAATCGAGGAATCGGAAGGAAATCCAATGATATGTGAAATCAAAAAATCATCCGCCGGGAAAAAGGCAGCAATAATGCAGATTGCCTACTACCTTTACAGATTGAAAGAAATGGGCATTGATGCGAAAGGAAGACTGCTTTTGCCAAAAGAAAGAAAAAGAGAGACCGTGGAACTCAACGCGGAATTAGAAGAAGAAATAAAAAAATTGGTGAAGGAAACTAAAGAACTGATTTCACTCGACAAGCCCCCAGAATTAAAAAAGACAAAATTTTGTAGAAAATGCGCGTATTTTGAATTCTGTTTTACTTAGGAGGTGATATGAGAAGTTTATACGTAACATCAAACGGAACATTGCATAGAAGACAGAATACTCTGTATTTTGAAACGGAAGATGGTAAAAGGAAATATGTTCCTGTAGAGAATACACAAGAAATACTTATATTCGGAGAAGTTTCAATCAATAAAAAACTTATTGATTTTATTTCACAACAAGGGATTTTACTACATTTTTTTAATTATTATGGGTACTATTCGGGAACGTTTTATCCCAGAGAACATAATAATTCCGGTTGTACTATATTAATGCAAGCTACCTTTTATCAGGATAATGAAAAAAGACTTGAACTCGCAAGAAAATTTGTTGAAGGAGCAATTGAAAGTATTCTTAAAGTGCTTGGATATTACAATAACAGAGGCTCTGACCTTAAACAAAGAATTGAAAATATTGAAAGGATAAAGGAAAATATTTGCAAAGTTAACAATATCCAGGAACTCATGGGAAATGAAGGCAATTGTCGAGATATTTATTATGGGGCATTCGACGCAATACTGAACAATGAAGATTTTTCCTTTGATAGGCGTTCAAGACAACCGCCAAAGAATAGACTCAATGCCTTAATAAGTTTCGGAAATTCTCTGATTTATATCGTGACTTTAAGCGAGATTTACAAAACTCATCTTGACCCAAGAATCGGATTTTTACATTCTACTAATTTCAGGAATTTTAGTCTGAACCTCGACCTTGCTGAAATATTTAAACCTATCATAACAGACAGAATAATATTTACATTGATAAATAAGAAAATGATAAATAAAAATGATTTTGATTCAAAGATGAAAGGAACTTACCTTAGTGAAAAAGGAAGGGAAACATATCTCAGGGAATTTGACAATAGGATGGAACAGACCATAAAGCATCCCAATTTAAAACGTAATGTCTCATACCGAAGATTAATACGTCTTGAAGCATATAAAATTGAAAAACACCTTCTTGGTGATAAGAAGTATAGCCCGTGGGTAGCAAGATGGTGACGAAACCATGTATGTAATTCTCGTTTATGATATAGAAGAAAAAAGGGTGGCAAAAGTACTAAAAACTTGCCGAAAATATCTCAACTGGATACAGAATTCTGTATTTGAAGGAGAAATAACAAAAGCCCGATTGGAGAAGTTAAAGGCTGCTTTGAAAGAAATTATAAATAAAGAAAAAGATTCGGTTGTTTTTTATAAAATGAGAACCACCAAATATTTTAAGAAAGAAATAATGGGTAAAGAGAAAAGTGAAATATCTTCATTTATTTAATTCGTCGACCTATAGTAACGCAAAAACATCAGGGTACCGACGAACATACAAAATTCCACCAAATTCACTATTGACAAAAGGTCTCAAGAAATCTACAATATTACTATGTATAGCTATATGAAAAGACGAAAATTTAAACCCTTGAAACAGCTATACTCGACGACTTCCAATCCTACCTATGAGGAATTGAAATGTGTCAATCCTTTTACCCCTAAATTTTATTTCTCGCACTTCCAATCCTACCTATGAGGAATTGAAATTAATTAAAGAAGCGATACACTCCACAAAGAAATCAATCTTCCAATCCTACCTATGAGGAATTGAAATAGCTGTACCTCAGACAAATTCTCCATCACCTCATTCTTCCAATCCTACCTATGAGGAATTGAAATCCTGTTAATAGTTCTCGGAGATACGCCGAGTCTCTTCTTCCAATCCTACCTATGAGGAATTGAAATTTGTTTTATGACACCGATTACAATAGAAATATCTCAAGCTTCCAATCCTACCTATGAGGAATTGAAATAGTTAATCACCTCCTTTGGGTGTTTTGAAAGTTTCGCTTCCAATCCTACCTATGAGGAATTGAAATTATTCCAAAGTCTTATATCCAGCAAGAGAAGTTTTGACTTCCAATCCTACCTATGAGGAATTGAAATTGTAATTCCCCTCAGATTCCCTCGGTTGACATCTTCTTCCAATCCTACCTATGAGGAATTGAAATCCAACTCATCGTTGCGAAAACAATATTCTGGGGTACTTCCAATCCTACCTATGAGGAATTGAAATTTGAATTCGACATTTGCAACTCTATATTTATTGTACTTCCAATCCTACCTATGAGGAATTGAAATACGAATATGATGGCGAAATAGAATTATGCCAAAGCGCTTCCAATCCTACCTATGAGGAATTGAAATGCAGCTTTTGCTGCCTTAGTTTTGTTGACCCTTTTCTTCCAATCCTACCTATGAGGAATTGAAATGCTCCTTAATCTTCCTTCTGAGTTTGTTTATCTGTTCTTCCAATCCTACCTATGAGGAATTGAAATAGTTCAAAACCTCCTATTCCGGAAAACATTGAAAACTTCCAATCCTACCTATGAGGAATTGAAATTTGTGTATCACTTACGCCTTTCGTCCATCCATCAGGAACTTCCAATCCTACCTATGAGGAATTGAAATGCCATTCTCAAGCCTTACTTCTTTTCGACTTCTTATCTTCCAATCCTACCTATGAGGAATTGAAATATAAGATAGGCTTAGCACCCTTGCCTCGATTATCCACCTTCCAATCCTACCTATGAGGAATTGAAATTTAATTCTCTTATTTGTTCCAAGCATAAATAAGCCGCCTTCCAATCCTACCTATGAGGAATTGAAATATTTAATAAGAAAACTAAAATCTATCCGGGAACTTTCTTCCAATCCTACCTATGAGGAATTGAAATAGTAAATTGTATCTCCTGAGTTTTTAGAATGAGTCCGCTTCCAATCCTACCTATGAGGAATTGAAATCAATATTAAGAAGAAGGCTGACGCTAAGGCATTCTGACTTCCAATCCTACCTATGAGGAATTGAAATGTGATATTCTGATGCAAGATAATCGGAAGCTTTACCCTTCCAATCCTACCTATGAGGAATTGAAATGTTCTTATCCTTTTCCGGCAAGTCCTTACAGACACCTTCCAATCCTACCTATGAGGAATTGAAATTTCTCGTTAAATTGACTAACCTATCTGCGAACTTTACTTCCAATCCTACCTATGAGGAATTGAAATCAGAACTATTGCAGCGAATGCGGAGGATACTTCTACCTTCCAATCCTACCTATGAGGAATTGAAATTTCGATGAGGAAGGATAAAAAGGAAAAAAGATGATACTTCCAATCCTACCTATGAGGAATTGAAATTTTCAAACGAATAAGCGTCATCAGAACTTATCCATCTTCCAATCCTACCTATGAGGAATTGAAATCATTATTTGAAGGAAGCATAATTGAAGGACCTGAAACTTCCAATCCTACCTATGAGGAATTGAAATTTCTTAATGTTTGTTGCAAGACAGTGAAAAGGTTGACTTCCAATCCTACCTATGAGGAATTGAAATTTCGATGAGGAAGGCAATCAATGAACGCTAAACTCCCTTCCAATCCTACCTATGAGGAATTGAAATTTATAACCTTAGCATGACCATCTTTTTCCAACATCTCTTCCAATCCTACCTATGAGGAATTGAAATATAGATCCAGAGACACCACAACGAAAACAATGAAAACTTCCAATCCTACCTATGAGGAATTGAAATTTTTTATTTTCTATTAGAAAAAAAATAAATTTACCCCTTCCAATCCTACCTATGAGGAATTGAAATCACCATTAACAAGTAAAGACCCGCATACAGGTATACTTCCAATCCTACCTATGAGGAATTGAAATTTGCTATAAGCAACGCTAAGACTGGTAACAATGGCAGACTTCCAATCCTACCTATGAGGAATTGAAATATAGAATTTCCAAGCGAACCATAACATCAAAATATACTTCCAATCCTACCTATGAGGAATTGAAATATATCTGATATTGGGAATTAATTTATGCAAAGAATTCTTCCAATCCTACCTATGAGGAATTGAAATTTCAATATTGTCTATTAATGTTTCTTGATTGTAATGCTTCCAATCCTACCTATGAGGAATTGAAATCTGGTTCCACCGCCTGTATGATAACTTAATTTAGTTGCTTCCAATCCTACCTATGAGGAATTGAAATATCAAACTACTGTTTATAAGCCATGCCAATATTGTAACTTCCAATCCTACCTATGAGGAATTGAAATTGAATAGAAGCCCACTCGTTGAGGACATAAATTTTCTTCCAATCCTACCTATGAGGAATTGAAATGCTTTTTTATCTCGCTCATCAAGGGTAAAAGTTCGTACTTCCAATCCTACCTATGAGGAATTGAAATCCTGGAATTTCTCTATTCTATTGTTCATTCCTTCTCCCTTCCAATCCTACCTATGAGGAATTGAAATTCGAATAAGTTCTATGCTACACCGGATTATTGTTTTCTTCCAATCCTACCTATGAGGAATTGAAATTCGGTATGGTTATTGGACATCAGAAAGGCAATTCGTCTTCCAATCCTACCTATGAGGAATTGAAATTTAGAAGGGAGAACTATCCAGGCTTTCAAATACATTCTTCCAATCCTACCTATGAGGAATTGAAATCTGTCTTCTTGTAGGTTATCCTGTATTGTTTTCCTTCTTCCAATCCTACCTATGAGGAATTGAAATCTTTATGCACGAGGTCGGAAGGGTTAATCTCTCTGTCACTTCCAATCCTACCTATGAGGAATTGAAATTGTGCATAATGCCTTATACCAGAATCCTTCTCCCTTTCTTCCAATCCTACCTATGAGGAATTGAAATACACAAAAACCTCTCCTCACCGTTTACGATTATTTTCTTCTTCCAATCCTACCTATGAGGAATTGAAATAAATCTTTTGGTATAGAACAAGTTAGAAATGGATTACTTCCAATCCTACCTATGAGGAATTGAAATGTAAATAATTCGTAAGAACAACAACTGGCTTAAGGGCTTCCAATCCTACCTATGAGGAATTGAAATCCATTTTTGCTTATCTTCTTCACTGTTTTTAGGGTCTACTTCCAATCCTACCTATGAGGAATTGAAATATAATTACATGGGAGAAAAGGGGGATATGTTATCAATACTTCCAATCCTACCTATGAGGAATTGAAATGAATATAAGGCTCATCTGTCGATTCCTGTTCTTGTGCTTCCAATCCTACCTATGAGGAATTGAAATAGCTTTTAGCTCTTCGTTTGGGATTTAGATACGCGCCTCTTCCAATCCTACCTATGAGGAATTGAAATCCCGGAACCTGCCGGTAAATGAAAATCATTAAGCAACTTCCAATCCTACCTATGAGGAATTGAAATATGAAACAAATATATAGCCCAGACGCGGAGAGAGCGCTTCCAATCCTACCTATGAGGAATTGAAATATTATATGGTAGCTTCCTTATGGCAAAAATTGGTTCTTCCAATCCTACCTATGAGGAATTGAAATCCGGGGATTTAAACGAGGGTAAGAAGTGTAATCTGCTTCCAATCCTACCTATGAGGAATTGAAATATGGCTTGTGGATTGGTGGTGAACTGTGAATAGATGCTTCCAATCCTACCTATGAGGAATTGAAATCCTGCCTGGAAGGTCAAGAGACTTATAGCGGAACTCCTTCCAATCCTACCTATGAGGAGTCGACTTATCAACAGTATCAGGTTTTTTAGGGTGTCGGGTTTTTCCTAACTTTACACTTTTGTCCGGGACAAAAGTGTAAAGTTAGGATTATATTATGCAAACTTTTTCTACCAAGGAATTGAGCGATTGCTTCTCGCGGGTAAAGTGAGAAACGAAACTCTTAATGACGATATTATTTAGCAACTACAAGTTCCACGTATCTTACATGCAAATTTAGTCAAATGATTAATTGTTGAACAGTTGAATTGTAACAAAAAATTTCCGTGCTCTGTGTGAGATCAATTTGTTGGGAGGTTGAAAGTTTTAAACAATAATATCAAAAGTGGTGTGTGTAGTGGGCTCTGTGTCCTCTGTGGCTCCGTGTGAAAATTAGTTTTTTTCGAGTTTCGATTTAATCCTCTCCCATACCTTCAACCCATTTTTGAATATTTTATATCCCTCTAACGAATCCACGAGCATCCCTTTTTCCTCGTAAAAAGGGATCCCCGCGATTCTGGCTTTTTTGTAATCGAATGTTATATCCGAACCCTTAAGCCCCATAAGCCCCGTATCCGTTTGATATTGGATTGAAAGAAACATATCTTTTGCGAGCTCGATCGCGTCTTCCAGAGAGTATTCGGCTCCAACCATATCTTTAGGAGAATCACTTTCCAACTTCGGAGGATTTACCGTGAACTGCAAACCCGGTTGATCCATCAACTGATAACGGTTTGTAACTCCAAACGCCGGAACAAAGAAAATCATTTTTTCAATAGGCTTTTCTTTATTAAGTAATTCTGAAAAAAGACTGGCAAATCGTTCGTTGGCTAAAATTTCCTTAGGTAGCTGACTTACATCTATATTATGCTTCTTTTTAACGGAAATTCCACTTAAAATCTGCCACATCGGCAGATAATACAATTTTTTACTCGCAAACTCTTCTTTTGGTTTCGCAAAAATGACGTTTACTTTTTTAAGTTTGTCCTGAAGGACCTCAAACCCGCCACCGCAGTTAGAACAAAAATGCACCAGATCATCTTCTCCGCTTTCGATATCCTGACCACAATCCGGACAACGTAATGGTATAAGCTTAATATCAATCATTCCCATATTGTAACCACCAAAGAAAAAATCCCGCAAACAAAGCAAGGACAAAAGCTGCTCCGCGACCCACCGAAGAAGAGATAAGAGAGAGAATAATACCGGTCGCGCCTATAATTCCGTATAATGTATTTAATCCGACAAAAACTTTTTTACTTTCTTTTTGTTTATCTTTTTTCTTATCTTTTACAAGAGCCTTACCGTTCACAGCATCGAAGGAATATGTGTAAAAATCTCCGTTTACTTCGAGTCGCGAGAAAAAAATAGGATTAAAGTAAATAATAGCTTTTTTCTTTATCGCTCTCAGGTAATGCTCGAATTTATCAAAATCTCTGTAATCGTATATTATTTCTTTTATAAGCATTTCCGAAGCTTTATCCAGGTATTCATTGACTGGTAAAGGTAAATCAAAAACATCTCCGTATCTATGCAGAAGCTCATCGTCATAAACCTCGAATTTCTTTCCTTCGGTAGTTACCCTATTTATACCATAACGATAAAATTCGGAAGGGTCCAATTTTACTTCCAGAATACGTCTTATCCTTTTTTTAACTCTTTTTTCGCCGACTGTACGGGTAACATTTATTGTATCGATATTCATGCCGGAATCGTTGTAAGTAGGCTCCTGTACCACAACGCCTTTTTTATAGCCTCCCAAACAACCTATTATTTCCGAACTAACCTTTATAAAAGGAACATAAATAAGAGAAACATCTATTACTTGAACATTCCTTCCGAATCTTTGTCTTAAAATTTTTTTCGGCTTACTTATTTTGGGCCTGGCGAAAATTCTCGGAGCGCCGATTTTCTTTGTTATTAAAAAATTGCTATCACAAAATTCGCATCTTGTATTGGTATAACCTTCAATAACATCTATTTCGGCTCCGCAGTTCGGACAGGAAAAAGCAATTACAGCAAGTGTATTATCAGCCATTTTGTTTTCCACGATCGTAGTACCATAACAGAAATGTAATTGTAATTACGGAAATTATTTTAAAAGGTAAAGTAGGAAAAAGCAAAGATACCAGTGCTATGATACCGAAGGAAAGTAAAGCAAAAGAGTAATGATTTTTCGCGTGTGCTTTCTTTTCTATTATTTTATTAGCGAGTATAGTTCCCTTTGCGGCATCGACATAGTAAAAGACGTAATCGTCTTCTGCTTTAAAAAACGGTACGTAAAGAAGTCCTATAGATTTTTTCCTCTCTTTCCCTTCAATTTTTTCAAGGATTTCCTCCATCGTAAACTCAGGGGGGGATACTTTAGTTTCAAGGGTTATTCTATCTCCCTGGGGAATATAATGGTTGATCCCTATTATATCGGTCTTTTTACCGGGAAAAAAGAATGTTTTATTATCTTCTTGTATTCGATAAAAAGGGAAATATTCGAGTTCCACTCTTAGTTTTTTACCTGTTTCATTATGAAGCAGGTTTTCAGCTACCCGCGAATCGATATTGGGTTTTATCGACTCTTTTGTTAATACTGTGTTTTTTTCGAAGTATAAATTAGTATTACAGTAAGGACACTTAACGACTTTATGCTCTATCCCAGTTTTTATTACCGCATCACATTGAGGACATCTGATTTCCATTCAGAGTATTTATTGTTTTTCCCCACACTCGGGACAGAATTTTGCCCCTTTTGGTATCTCATTACCACATTTTTTACAAAATGTTCTTTCTCCTACTTTTGCTCCGCAGTCCGGGCAGAACTTTGAATTTTCCGGCAGCGGCTTTCCGCAATTCGGGCAAGTTTCTCCGGAAGGAGTTTCTCCCGCATTTTGCCCTTTTGCAGCATTCTGCATCATTCCGGGTATCATGGCTCCCATACCAATACCGGCGCCAACGCCTACCCCCGTTCCTGCCGCGCCACCTTCCTGGGAAGCGGCATCTCTAAGGGCTTTTGCTGCCTGAAACTGCGTAAATTGATTTAAATCACCGACCACACCCATACCCGAACGTTCGTCAATCATTTTTTGCACTTCCGGAGGCGGAGTTATAGATCTTATGTAAAAATCTCTTAATTCGAGTCCGTATTTATCAAAATCTTCATAAATTCTGGATTTAGCACCCGCAGAGAGTTCATCGTAATCTCTAGCAAGATCGAAGATAGTAGAATAAGTCTCTCCGAGAAAGTCGGTTAATCTGGAGATTATTACATTCTTAAAGAAATTTTCTACTTCATCCCTGTCTTTAATATTTTCGGTGCCTACAATTTTATTTATAAAAAGACGCGGATCGTTAACCTTATATGAATATATTCCGTTTGTTCTTATTCTTATCATTTTTATTTCTTTGTCTCTAAACGGAATGGGTTCCTGCGTTCCCCACTTCGCGTTCGTGAAAACCTTATTGTTTACAAAATATACTTCGGTGCGGAAGGGACTTTTACCCTCAAAAGCTGCCCCTATAAGCTTTTTTATTAGAGGAAGGTTTGCCGTGGTTAGTGTATGTCTACCCGGACCAAAAGTATCGAGAGCTCTTCCGTCACGGAAAAAAATAGCAGATTGGTTTTCTCTTACAACTAATTGGCTGCCGATAGATGTCTCGGCAGACCCTTCTTCAGGCACTCTGTGTACAACCTGATTGCCTTCGTCATCTAAAAATTCAATAACCTCAAGAAATAATCCCATTTTAAGCCTCCTCTATAATTTTAGAACGCTCTTCTAACAAATCAAATCCTGTCTTTATATTTTCCGATATTTCATCAAGATCGGTATCTAAAGTAGAACCAGACGTAAAAGTCCGAGCCCATTCCATTAAGTCTGAATCGGCATTGTAAATAGAGCGAAGAGTGTTTTCAGATATTTCTTTCTGGTCGAAAAAACCGCTATAACCGTAATCCGCGTATCGTATCGAATCACTTAATTTCTCCAGTTTTTTATCAACTCTGGCAATTTCATCCATGGGGCTTAGGTCCCCGGATTTTGTTACTAACTGCCCTTTCTCATTAAGGACATTTTTAATAGCTTTAAGACTGTTTGCGATCTTTTCTCGTAAAAGCTGGTCTATTTCCCTCCGCTCTTCTTTTTTATAGTACCCTTTAAATCCCGGAATACTTTTAGCTATTTTATCTATCCATTCCTTGAAAGCCTTTTCTTCGCTCATTTCAACCTCACTTTTTATTTAAATATTGATTTTCTGCGATAATTGATATAAACCGAGCGGTGCCTTCCAGTAATTACCATTAAGAGCATGTATGATCCCCATAATAGCAATAACAGCTAAGGCTAAAAACGCAAGCGAATCAAGCACTCTTATAAAAGGACTTAATATCGCAACGATAATCCAAAGCGCCAGTATCACGATACCCTGCTTTACGTGATGTTTGCAGAAAGAATTTTCCGGGTTCACCAATAATGGAATAAGAAGAAATACTCCCAAATAAGACAACCAGGCCAAACTCTTACCGTCATCTATATCCTTCTTTCTGGCTTTTATTATAGTTTTTTTATCATCTTTACTCATTTTCCCTCCCTTTTTAGTTATAGTTAATGTTCCCTTTTTTATTCATTTTCCATGGATAGAGGTAATATAGTTTCTATCCTGGAATGATCCTTAAATAGATTTTTTATGTTTTTTAAATTGTCTCCTATATCATTTACTCTAAATTTAAACAGAAAGAAAATATGGATAATAATAAATCCATACAGTAAGGCTGTTTTCAAATCTATAGGAAATGAGATTCCCTGCTTTTTAACGAAAGTTGTTTTAACTTGTTTTTTCTTTTTCCCTTTTGTTTTTATTTTCTCGATTAGGCCTATCTCTGTAAGCTTATATACGGAATTATAGGTTCTGAATTTTCCAATACCGGATATTCCGACCAGTTCACTTAGAGCAATATCTCCCTCGACTTTGTCCAGAATGATTTTCTCATCCTGTCCTAAATCTACTTCAATTTCAGCTTCCTCCTTTTTCCTTAAGGCTATATCTTCATCCGGCAATGCCTGTTCAATTAAAGGCCATTCATCTATTCTACGCATAGCTTCCATAACAAGGTTGTTAGGTTCGATTTCAACTGAGAAAATAGAATGTTGGTAAAGTTTTTTCCCGGCTTCAAATGAATATCTGCCCGAGTTCCAGGTTAAAGCTTCGCAGGTTGTTTCCTGAATTTTAAACGCGATGATTCTTTCAATTTCTTTTGTTGATAAAATCTCTCCTTTTTCAATAAGTTCAAGTAAAGATATCCCGGCTTCTTTAGCTCTTTCCATATATTTTTTAATTGTCGCGGGTGGAATCATACCCGTTCTTTGAACATATTCGCTTATAGAGTGGAATAGTTGCTCTCCTTTATGCAGGGCATCTGTGAGTTTTCCGTGTTTAAATCCAAAGTGAACTTCTTCTTTTCCCGATTTAAGTTTGAGTACGCCATCCGCTTCATGCAGAGATAAAAACTGCAATATTTCAGGTACTGAGAATTCCTGTATGCTACCTTCCATTTCCATATGGCTCTAACCTCCAACTTGAGAACATTAGGATTGAATAGAAAACTATCAAAGAAGTTTTAAACATATTATTGCCAATGTAACTCTTGTATTTTAAACTTTCTGCGGGTTCGGAGAATATTGAATACAAAAAAATCAAGATAAATATGGCTACAAAGAAACATATAAAGATACCCTGAAGATGCTTTTTTTTGTAAATATGGGCACTTCCCGGGATTATAATACTCATAAATATATTAGTTAATTTGTCAATTTTAATAGCTTTAGCTAATATGCGTCTTTTTAGTCTCTCCCTTATACTTTTTGATTTAGTTAACGACAGTTTTGTAGAACAAAGCATACATAAATTTTCATCTTTTCTGTCTTCTAATATATAACTTTTACAGATTGGACAGTAACGGGCTTCTTCCTTTTTAAAAAAAGTAATTATAAAAAGACAAAATGCTATTATCATAATAAAATATAATTTTTTTTCTGCAAGAGTCTTAAATAATCCCCTGGGAACAAAAATATATTTATAAAGCCAACTGACCGGAGGATAATTATATATTGGAAGCTCTTTATTAGATATATCTGAAGATCTAAAACCGCTTTTTTTCATATGAGCATCCGCTTCATCGAATTTAAGCTGATCGAAAAGTGTTTTTATAGTAGTAATATGCGCTATTTGATTGTCAGGATATTCAAGGATAATGTTGTCACACATATTCAGGGCTTTAACAGTATCTCCTTCAGCGTAATAAACGGAACACAAGTTTTCCAGGTAATTGACATCCCTTCTCATATTATATCCTTTCTCAAGAAATTCTTTTGCCGCGGAAAAATCTCCTTTCTTTGCTTTCTGGATTGCTTTTATCGAATAACCATAAGGTGTTACGGGATAATCGAGATCATAAGCATAAGGATTTGAACGCGCTTTAAATTCTTTATAGAGGTAACTGCTCGGATTAAAGCTCTTACTTATAATATACGAATATGAAAGTAGAAACGGAAGCACAAATAAGATAACAGCGCTTTTAATTAAATTTGTTTTGTTCATTTTCAATAGTGAGATTGCTACTATTATTAGAAACACATATTGCAACGGCAGCCATACAAACATCGCAAACAGTATTGCTCCTATCCATAGTCCGTTTAAATTAACTTTTCTCTGTATCCACTTTGTAATATAAGTTAGAGAAAAAACAATACTGGCTCCGATGGTTGCCAATAAGACCCAGAAAGAGAACAGAATTAAAAAAAGGATCAAACTTTTGACCAAGAAAACCTTATTATTTAGATATCTGAAACTTGAGAAATAAACCCATAAATTTCCGGTCGTTTGAATTAAATTGGGAAAACGTGTTTTAACTATTGTTAAAAGAATTCGTCTGTTTGAAGGATCGAGTTTGCTGGCAAAAACCAATTCTCTTTTACCTTTCTTAATATTACCTTCTTTAAGATCTTCGATACCCCAGTTTAAGTATTTGTTAGCCAGAGCGGAATTAATGTATTCGTTATCCTTTCTTACAATCCCTATCAGTTTCTCTTCAACTGCTTCGCTTTCTTTGAAAAGGTCTTTTGATAGCAAACGATGATCGAGCTTGGAAAGGCCTTCGAAAGATGTTGTTCTGGCTAAAGTATTTTCGAATGAACTCTTAAGTGTATTTGCCGAGAAATTTCTCACATCTTGGACTTCCGGATTTACGTAATTTTGTCCTGTAAGAAATAGTATTACTATAAAAAAAGTCATTCTAAATCTATTTTTCTGAATTCAATCTCTAAACTTTTCCCAGCCGGTTTTGCTTTGATTTTAAAAGGAGAGGCAATTCCTTGCTGCATTCGGAAATCCGAGTAGTCAATAACTATTTTGTTTTCTCTATAAAGCACCACCCGGGTTGGCCTGATATCACGAGAGAAGAAAACCTCAATCCCGTTTCCCGAAAGAAGCCATCCGTCATCCAAAGGAATCATTTCGGAGTTTGATAAAACAGGTATATCCCACATCAAAAACCGGTTCAAAGAAGCATCCGGATTTTCTTCGAATAGAGATAGGACTTCCTTTTTTACCTGTTTCCCATCTTTATCTTGTATAGAAATTGAATCTTCAGAAAAATAAAAAGAACCGAGTAACATTCCAAAAGATCCCAATAATTCACCTCTTAGTATTCCCTCATTAACATCATACTTGAAAGAGAAATAGGAGGAAAAACGCTTATCTGGTTCAGATACAGTCATTTCCCCCGTACCGCTTTTTTGACTTATTTGAGTCTGCCAGGAGGTAATATTTACTAAAAGGTCTTCTTTAGTTACCGTTTTTTTTACAGTCTGCCTTGCACAATTAAAAAAACATAATACTATTATTGCAAACAGTGGAAAAATCATCTTATTCATTGTATAAAAATATATTAAATATGGAGAATAAGTCAAGTGGAATTCGAGTATAATGAAAGTAATTGCAAAAAACAAAAAAGCTAAATTCGACTATCATATTTTTGAGACTTATGAAGCCGGTATTGTTTTAAAAGGATCAGAAGTAAAATCGATACGTATGGGTAAGGTTAGCCTTTCTGACGCTTTCGCACAGGTTGTAAACGGAGAAATCTTTCTTTTTAATATGCATATTTCTCCATACGAAAAAGCTGGGGAAGTCCTCGAGGCAAAAAGAGATAGAAAGCTTCTTTTAAATAAAAGCGAAATTAGGAAAATAGACGGAAAGTTAAAAACCAGAGGATTGACTTTAGTCCCTCTTGAAGTATTTATAAAGAAAAGCTTTGTCAAAATCACTTTGGCTCTTGCCAAAGGTAAGAAAGAATATGAGAAAAAAAGAAAAATAATAGAAAAAGAGCAAAGAAGGGAGATGAAAAAATATATATGATTTTCCTAATGCTTTCTTTGAGTGTTAATTTATCCGGGAAGATATACACTTTCCAGGAATATAACATAGGGGGAAACAAATACATAAAAAGCAGTCCAATGCTTGAGGAGATGGATGTTTCCTATTATTGGGACTTAAGCACACAAATTTTAACCGTCCAAAAAGAGAATATCGTTTCTTTTATGCCGGATAATCCTTTTATAAAAGTAAATCAGAACATATACCAGCTGGAAACACCTCCGGTAAAAAAAGGAGGAAAATTATTTGTTCCCGTTTCTTCTCTACCTCTTATACTCGGTAGCCTTATGGATATGGAAGCCAAGTTTAATCAAGGAATACTCGATGTGGGGACAAAGGTTAATATATTTAAAACCGCGTGGAAAGTAACTCCTTCTATGACTGTTTTTGAGATTGAGTGCTCCCCAACCTTAAAACATCTTTTTAATAAAGTTAAAGATGAATGGGTTTTAGTTATATTCGATCCTATATACAATACGAATATCCTGGATCTTTCTCCTAAAGGTTTAATAGAAGATGTTAAATTTGAAAAGGGTGATGGTTTTATCAAATTTCGTTTTAAAGTAAAAGATGACTTTGCAATGGATGCTGTAAGGGATGGCAAGTTGTTAAATATTAAGGTCAAAACATTTAAAGAAAGAACACTTAAAACTATTGTAATAGATCCAGGGCATGGAGGGAAGGACCCCGGAGCAGTTCACGGAAATTACAAAGAAAAAGATATTGTATTAAAGGCTTCAAAGAAAATAGCTTCCAAGCTCACCAAAAATGGTTTTAATGTAATAATGACAAGAACAGAAGATGTCTTTATTCCTTTGAAAGATAGGACAAAAATTGCCGATTCCGCGAAAGCGGACCTTTTTGTTTCAATACACTGCAACGCGGCGCCTAACAAAAGAGCGATGCACGGAGCAGAAACTTATTTTCTCTCGGCCGCGAGAAGTGATTGGGCGAGAACAGTGGAAGCAACAGAAAATTCCGCGATTAAATTCGAAGCAAAAGCGGGTTCCGGCTTGTCTGAACTCGATTATATTTTAAACGACCTGGCTCAAACCCAGTTTCTGGAAGAGTCTCAACAGGCAGGTATCAGTATTCAGGAAAGTATGGTGCAAAAATGCGACCTTTACAATCGGGGATTAAAACAAGCAAACTTTTATGTACTCAGATTAAATTATATGCCCGCTGTATTAGTTGAAATTGCTTTTCTAACACATCCGGAAGACAGGAAACGTCTTCTGGATGATGATTTTCTTAATAAAGCTACTGATGCGATCGTGGAAGGAATCCAAGTTTATGCAAAATCTCGATCGTAAAAAATGTTCTATAGGTGTTTTTGATTCCGGGGTTGGGGGTCTTACTGTTGTTAAGGAAATCAGAAAAAAACTGCCGGAAGAATCTATTGTGTATTTCGGAGATAGTGCCAGGGTTCCTTATGGCACAAAATCAAAAGACACGATACTACGTTTTGCGGAAGAAGATATCAATTTTCTTCAAAGTTTCGATGTAAAAGTTATAGTTTCTGCCTGTTTCTCTGTTTCTTCCAATGCGTTAGAGGAACTCAAAAAAGAATTTTCTATACCTATAATAGGAATGATAGACCCCGGCGTTAGAGCTCTTATGAATTCCAGATTTAAGAGGATTGGCGTTATAGGGACCAATGCTACAATAGAAAGCGGAACTTTTGAAATTAAATTAAAGGAAAAATTTAAAGATGTAGAAATTTATTCCGCGGCTTGCCCTCTTTTTGTACCTTTAGCAGAAGAGGGTCGGCTTAAAGGGGAAATTCCGGAATTGGTGGCAAAAGAGTATCTTTCTCCTTTAATAGCACAAAATATCGATGCTTTAATATTCGGATGTACTCATTATCCCTTGCTTTATTCTGTGATAAAAAACGTTGTAGGGGACAAAGTGAAAATTATCGAACCGGGAAAAGAAGTCGCTCTATTACTGGAAAATTTTTTGGAAGATAATTCAATGAGAGCAGAAAAAAAGGGTTCTCTTAACATATATCTTTCGGATATACCGAGAAACTTCAGGGAAACAGTTGTTAATTTCCTGGGTGAAGACCCCGGAGAAATCCAACTGGTGAATCTTAAGAGTTAAAACATAAAGAAATATCTAAGCTTACGGCTGACGGCTCACAGCTGACAGCTACCCCCTCCACGACCACTCAAAAAATCAACGATTTAACTGATTCGAAGAATCTATATTTTCACAAAGGGGAACAAAAGGTATAATTTATGAGTCTTGACAGTAAAAGGGTTTATAGTATATTTTAAAATATATTACGCCTGTAGCTCAACTGGACAGAGCGGCGGACTACGGATCCGCAGGTTGGAGGTTCGAATCCTCTCAGGCGTGTTTATTGACAAAGAATTTATATGAATAAGGCGGAAGACGAGAAATGGATGCGGGAAGCTTTGAAGGAGGCCGAAAACTCTTTTAGCAATGAAGAGGTTCCCGTTGGGGCTGTTGTGTTAAAAGACGGTAAAATTATCGGGAGAGGATGTAACAGAAAAGAAGCACTGAACGACCCAACCGCCCATGCGGAGATTATAGCGATTACAGCAGCCGCTAATTCCATAGGCGATTGGAGGCTCGAAGGTTGTATTTTGTATTCTACTCTCGAGCCATGTCTTATGTGTGCCGGTGCTATAATCCAAGCACGAGTAAGCAGAGTGGTTTATGGTGCAAAAGACGAAAAATTCGGTGTTTTTGGCTCTGTAATAGATATAAGAGATAAAAGATGGAACTGGAAATTTAAAGTCACATCCGGTGTTTTAAAAGAAGAATCCGCAGCTCTGTTGAAAAAATTTTTTAAAGAGAGGAGGGATGGCTGAGTGGCTGAAAGCGCACGATTCGAAATCGTGTTTTCGCGAAAGCGAAACGGGGGTTCAAATCCCTCTCCCTCCGAGGCAAGTAACTAAAAGGAGAAAAATTTGATTTTATTAATTTTATCTATAGCAATTCAGGATCCGTTACTGGATGAAACTCTTATCGATTCCCTGAATAAATTTGCTATACCACGTTTTATGAAAAAGCAGACGGAAATATATCAAATGCATCCTGATCATCGCAAATATTTCGGTCCCAAACGCAAGTTTAAAACAGAACAATCTGAAGATCAGCAGATTTTGCAATCATATCGCGGCAAAAGAGCAGATGGTGTAGATACAATACATGTTGCCGCCATCAGAGTAGAATTCCTGGAGGATACCACTTCCCTTACTACGGGTAACGGCAGATTTAATCTTGCAGGTATAGGCTCTATTTGCGATACAACTTATGACACAACAATGACCGGGACGGATACTCTTGTCGATACCACGATAAGTAGAAGCCTCCGTTATGATCCTCCGCATGATTTAACTTATTTTAACCGGCTAATGGAGTTTTTGCATAATTACTACTACAAAGTTTCTTATGGTAAATTGTGGATTGAATGGACAGTTCTTCCCTATGTAGGAGATTCCGGGTATTCTCTGCCTCATGAGATGAAGTATTACGGAGACTATGAAAATCTGGTTATCGGATTTTTTAAGTTATTACGTGATGCCGTGGAAGTGGCAGATTATGACGCGGATTTTTCTAACTTCGATCAGATTGTGGTCTTTCACGCAGGGTCGGGATTGCAGTCTGATGGAAAGAGAGATTCTCCTTATGATATTGTCGTAGCGCAGGGTAACGGTATGCACGATTTATTCAGTTCATATCTTATTGCTGACGGTGATACCATCGATTCGGGTGTTATCATGCCAGAGACGAGCTTTCAGGATGGCGCCGCCTCTTATCTTCAAGGGACATTGTGCCATGAGTTTGGTCATGCTTTGGGACTCTGGGACTTCTATGATATATCCGGTGAAACCTTGGGTATGGGAGGTTGGGCTCTTATGGGTACCGGTAACTGGAACCTTGGGGGTCTTATACCACCAAGGTTATCTGCCTATAACAAAATCGACCTTGGGTTCGACAAACCTTATACTATAGATAGAACTTCTACTTCCCTTCCGGTAAAATGGTCAGGCAGCACAGATTCAACGGTTCCGAGGATTTATAAAATCCCTATTAACAAGGATGAGTACTTCTTGATTGAAAATAGATATGCTTATATGAATCCCGATACTTTCCATTATGTCAATCCGTGTACTACTAATTTAGATTCTAACGGTTATAGGGTATGGAAAGATAATGTTCTTGTAAATGCCGACGACTATGAATCTTCTCTTCCCTGTAACAATAACTCGGGGGGACTCGCTATCTGGCATATCGATGGGAGAAAGATATCCGCAACGGATACACTAAACATGATAAATGTCGGATTTCCAAAGGGAATCGATATGGAGGAAGCTGACGGTATTCAGGATTTCGAAAAAGATTATTATAAGATTCAAGATTGGACCGCCACATTCTATGGGTCTCCGTTAGATGTTTTTAGTGGAGAGGGTTTTAACACTGAGTTTTCGGCTACGACAGATCCAAGCACTCACGATAATTTCGGGAACTGGACAGGTATAAAGGTTTCAAATATTTCTTCTCCCGATACGCTCATGTATTTCGATGTTTCTTTTAATGATATAATTTCCGGTTTTCCTAAAAAATTCGGCGGGAAAATGGATATTATTTCTCCTCAAAATGTTAACGATTCTATATACATCGGTGATATGTGGGGGAATATTTATAGAACAAACCCTGATGACACGTTATTTAGTATGGTTGAATTTACGGATTCCGTATATGAAGATTCTACATATACCACTCCTTTAATATCTGATATTACAGGAGACGGGGAGTTAGAACTTTTTGATATGACAATAAAAGGAAAGGTTTTTCTCTACGATATCTCTTCCGAGGCTCTCCTGGATTCTCTTTCTGTAACCGGAAAGATATACGGGAATGCTTCGGCTGCGGATATTCTTCCCGGAGGAGGTAAAGAAATACTTTTTGGAACTTCCGCTTCGGAATTGCACTTGCTCAAGTGGGATGGAGACAGTTTGATTGAAGCCGATGGTTTTCCTTTGTATGTTGGAGATTGGCTGGCTTCCACTCCGCTTGTTATAGGAAAATCGATATACGCTTTACCGGAAGATGGGATTCTTATTAAAATATCGAATACGGGTGATATTATTTGGAGGAAAGGAGAAGGGAATGCCTCTTTTTGTTTATCTTCTCCTGTGGCAGGAGATATAGATAGAGACGGAGTTAAAGAGATCCTTTGTTCGGTAAGTTCAAAAAGCATTTTTGCAGTCGACACTGCGGGATTTATCGAATGGGAGAAAAAACTTCCCGCTAAAACATATTTCTCGACACCCGCGCTTGGAGATATCAGTGGAGATGGATATCTGGATGTTGTACTGGCTGATAGCGCGAATATATTCGCTTTGAATAGAAATGGTGTTTTAATCGATAATTTTCCGATAAAAATACACCTCTCTCAGCAGACTCAGTCTTCGATGATTTTATCAGACGTAAGCGGGGATTCTTTGCTCGACATTATATTTGGTTCTCCGGATGGAGGAGTTTTTGCTTATAACGGAGAAGGCGCAAAAGTAGCAGAATTTCCTTTTGCCACCGGGGAAAGGTCGTATTCGACACCTCTGGTTTTCGATATGAACGAAGATGGACGCTCGGAATTATTCATCGGTTCCCGCGACGGATGGTTATACGGATGGGAAACCGACGGTTATTACAGGAATGACGGATGGAATAGTATTTATTTTAACAATGATCATCAATCAGTCTTTCCCGATTCCCTCTTGCCTGAAAGTTTTGTTGAAGCGGGAGAATTGACTATAGAAGAATTCTATATTTATCCCTCTCCTGTTAGAGGGAATCAAGAGGCCTATATAAGATTTAATTTAGGAGCCGTGTCCGATAATGTTCTAATTAAAGTTTTTTCTCTTTCGGGAAGACTTATAAGCGAGAAAAGAGTTATGGGGAATTTTGGCCCTAATGATATTCGTATAGACGAGGATCTCACGGGAGTTGCTAACGGTATTTACATAGTGACAATCAATGTTGATGACAGAGTTTTTGATAAGTTAAAATTTGGTTTGCTGAATAAATTTTAGAAGTATAGGTTATGGAGGAGTATTAATGTTATTTCTTACAATTCTTTTTTCAATTACACCTGCAAAAGCGGCTTTCTCTTCTTTTGTTGTTCCCGGTTCCGGAGATTGGTTATTGGGAGATAAAAAAAGAGGCAGTTGTTTTATGCTTGCAGAAGCGGCAATCTGGTTGAATTATTTCAATAATAATAGCCAGGCAAATAAATTAGATTCAAGGTCTAAAAATTTCGCTTCCTTTTATGCTTCTGCTAATAGCGAAAAACCAGATGAAGATTATTTCCGTGCTATGGAAGATTTTTTAACGAACTTGGATTATAATGAAAAAGTTAAAGAAGATGCAAGAAGATTATATCCGGATACTTTTAACATGGAAGCTATGCAGAGGAAAATAGAACAGAGAAAGGAATATATAGCAGAAAACGCTTATACCGGTTCCGATTCCTGGGAATGGCAATCGAAGGAGACCTCGGAGGATTTCAGGGAAATGAGGAGAGAGAAAAGAGCAACCTTACAAACAGCATCTAATATGGTCGGACTTGCTGTTGCCAATAGAGCAGTTAGTTTCTTTACTACTTACCTTTTCGGAAAAAGGGTATCGGTAGAAATTAAACAAAATGAAATTGAAATGGGATTCAGATTTTAATGAAGTTATACAATACGTTAAGTAGAAAAAAAGAAGATTTTAAACCTTTAAAGGACAAAAAAGTGTCTTTTTATTATTGCGGTATGACTCTGCAGGAATCCCCTCATATTGGTCATATCAGGGCGGCGCTGACAGCCGATATTCTCAATCGTTATTTAAAATATCTGGGCTATGATGTCAATTTGATCGTAAATTTTACGGACATCGACGATAAAGTAATTCGTAAGGCAGAAGAAGAGAAAAAAGATTATAGAGAAATAGCCGCGTATTACGAAGAAGAATATAAAAGGGTTGTAAATTGCCTTAACATTCTTCCTCCTTCTTTATATCCGAGGGCAACTCAACACATCGAGGAAATCATCAATCTTGTTCAAAAACTCGAAAAAAAGGGATATGCTTATGAGGAAGATGGAGACGTTTTTTTTAGAGTACGTAAATTCAAGGAATACGGTAAACTTTCCGGTAAAAAAGTAGATGACCTGAAAACCGGAGCAAGGATTCAGGTAAACGAAAAGAAAGAAGACCCTCTTGATTTTGTTTTATGGAAAAAAGCAAAATCTTCTGAACCTTCATGGCTTTCCCCGTGGGGAAAAGGACGACCCGGATGGCATATAGAATGTTCCGCTATGGCGACTTATTATCTGGGAGACACAATAGATATTCACGGAGGCGGCAGTGATCTTATTTTCCCCCACCATGAAAATGAAATAGCGCAGTCTGAAAGCGCTACCGGTAAAACTTTTGCCAGATTTTGGGTTCACAATGAGATGCTCAATATAAAGGGAGAAAAAATGTCTAAGTCTTTATTGAATTTTATCCCTATAAGCGATCTTTTGGAAGAAATAGGACCCAATGTTATCCGGTTATATTTATTACAGGCTCATTATAGAAATCCCATCAGTTACAATCCTGAAATGTTAAAACAAGCTGTTTCCGGATGGGAAAAAATTGTTAATTTTTTGAATATTTCTGAAGGGGTGGAGGGAAAATTATTTTCAAAAACAATCGAAAAGTTCGAAAAACAAATGAACGATGATATTGGCACTCCCGGTGCCCTGGCTCTGGCTTTCGACATGGTTAATAAAGGTCTGCAGGCAACAGAGAAAGATATCGGTTCGTATAGGGAAACATTATCATATATACTCGTAAATTTAGGTTTTAAATTAGAACAAAAAAGCCGGGAACTTAGTCCTGCCATCGAAGAAATAGTTACTTTACGGAACGAGCTAAGAGATGAAGGTAATTATGAGATGGCGGACCGGATTAGAATTGTTCTGGATAAATCGGGAATATTAATACAGGATAATTCCGAAGGCAGTATCTGGAGATTAAAGTGAATGGGCGTGAATTAGCTTTGAAAGCCCTAATTGGGTTTGAAAACAAAGGGGAAACGATAAAAGATTTTATCGGAAACGGTAAGAAAGAAAATCCCGACAAAAACATGGGAAAAGCCTATGATTATTTTTACGGAACGGTTAAAATGAGAAAACGATTGGATTATATTTTGGATAAACATTTAAAGAATAAAAAACTTAACAGTTTACCTGTGCCAATACGAAATATACTAAGAGAAGGAGCTTATGGGCTTCTCTTCAGCAAGGATCCTGCTCACGCGGTCGTAAATGAATCGGTTAAACTCGCGAGAAAATTCGGACATAATGGAACCGCTGGGCTTGTAAACGCGGTCCTGAGGAATCTTCAACCCGTAAGTTACCCAAAAGACAGGACAAAATATCTGGCAACATTTTATTCTTTCCCGGAGTTTTTGGTTCGATTATTGTTGAAGGTATACGGGGATGAAACAGAAGACATATTAAAGGCAAGTAATCTTCCGCCTGTTACTTCAATCAGAGTTAACACCTTGAAAACAACCACTGATGAGGTTTTCAGAAACCTGGAAAAAGAAGGTTTTAAGACAGAGAAGGTTAAAGGAAGAAAAAGAAATCTTTTGACTGAAAGCAAATCTATTTATAGTGAAAGTTTTAAGAAGGGTCTTTTTCAGGTACAGGGGATTACTCAAACTATTAATACAGAAATTCTTAGACCAAAAAAGGGAGAAATTATCCTTGATTTATGTTCTTTTCCCGGAACAAAGAGTACAGGGATAGCGGAAATTATGGAAGATGATGGTATGGTATTGTCAATCGATAAAAAAAACCTTAGTTTGATAGTTAAAAACGCGCAGCGTTTGGGAATAAAAAGCGTTTATCCTGTTATAGCGGATGTGCTTAATTTTAGTGTTTCCAGAGCGGATAGAATTCTTTTGGATGTTCCTTGTTCCGGTACGGGAGTTATGGGAAAGAGAGGAGATCTTAGATGGAATTTAAGTATGGAGTCTATAAATAGGCTTGTAGATTTGCAAAGAGATTTAATGAGTTCTGCTGCTAAAAATCTGAAAAGAGGAGGAGTTTTAGTATATTCCACATGTTCTATTCTACCGAGGGAAAATGAAGAGCAAGTGCGATGGTTTTTAGATAAAAATTCTGATTTTAAAGTTGTTGAATGCGTCGATGATAATAATCCTTTTATTCAAAATTTGCCCGGAAAGCCTTATTATGACGGAGGATTCGGCGCAGTGCTTATAAGGAGGTAGTTTATGTATTATCAACAAAGTTCTGCTAAAGTATTTTGGATTGCTTTTGTAACGTCTCTTGTGGTTTCCACTATCATTAGCTTTGCTTTTGTAAATTTAATACCCAATAATACATCAAGAAACAATGCAAAGGTAACGGTACCGGATGTGGGAAATTTAGAACTGCAGAGAGCAGAGATGATTATGGATGAAAAAGGATTAAAAATAATCGTAGAAGATCAAAAATTTAACCAAACCATAAGAAAAGGAAGGGTAATATATCAAAATCCAATAGCCGGAGAGACCGTAAAAAAAGGCTCGACCGTCAGCATTGCACTTAGCAAAGGACCCGAAAAAGGAATGTCAGAAGAAGAAGTTATTGTCCCTTCTGTCATTGGGTTCGATATCAATCAGGCTAAAGTCTATATCGCCGAGAAAGGTCTCAGTGTAGGTGTTGTTGAAAAAGAAGAATCCGAAAAAGCTAAGGATGTTGTATTAAAAACAATTCCGGAACCAGGACAGAAAGTAACGGAGGGATTCCCCATAAAACTTATTGTTTCATCCGGCGGCGGGAAAGTTACTGTTCCTAATCTCCGGGGTAAAAGCGAATATAGTGCCCGATCGATGCTCGAGGAAAAAGGCCTTGAATTGGGTAATAGAAGGACTACTACGAGCGCGGAACACGCGTTCGATATCATTATTCGTCAAGATCCCAAACCAGGTACTACGGTAGAAAGGGGCTCTAAGGTTAATATAACTATAAACCGTGAGGGATAATGTGAAAAAAACTTTTACTTATATATCGGTTGTGTTTGGATCCTTTATTTTAGGGTTTGGGATTTTTTATTATCTAATGCCTGTTATTGTTAGACATAGTAAAACAATAGAGGTTCCTTATCTTAGACATATGAGTGTTGAAAAAGCAACAACTTTTATTCCCAGCTTAAACCTGAAATATGTTATTGCGGATAGCGTTAACTCAAGTGAAGTCACTAAAGGACATATAGTAAGTAGCGAGCCTGCGTCAAAAGAAGATATAAAGATCGGAGGAGTAATAAAACTTACTGTCAGCAAAGGACCCAGGAAAATAAGATTACCCAATATTATTGGAGTCTCAAAGAAAACCGCTCTTGATTCGCTGGATCTCCTCGGAATAACAAACAGGGTTTTTGTAAATTATCCTGTTCAAGAAAAAAGACTGGATGGTACAATTGTCAAGACAAGACCCGAAATTGAAGATAGCATTGCTGAAGGAAGTATGCTAACCATATATATCGGTACAGAAAAAAGAAAGGTTTTTTTAATGCCCAATTTAAACGGAATGTTATTGGAAGAAGCGGAAAGAGAAATAAGAAGGCGCGGCCTTGTTTTATCGGAGGTCAAAAGAACAACAGGAAACGTGGATGTTGTCATCCAACAATCTCCCGCACCGGGTGTCGAAGTCACTTTTGGGGATAGGGTAAAAATTGTAGCGGGACAGTAAAGAAATCATAAAGAATTTGAATATAAGGAGGCAGAAATGTATAGGGTAAAGGAACTGGATAATTTTAGAAAAGCGGGAGATTTTGTTTTCAAATGGTCACGGAGTTTAACAATTGCAAAGAAAATCATTCTTGCCTTGACTATGGCATGTGTTACGGGCCTGTCGGCGCAAGTTAGGATTCCACTGCCCTTTACCCCTGTTCCTATTACAATGCAAACTTTCTTCGTACTCATTGCCGGAGTTCTTCTTGGACGAAGATGGGGAGGACTGAGTCAAATAATATACGTCGGTATCGGTGTGTTGGGAATTCCGTGGTTCGCGGGTTCTAGCATTTTTGGCCCTACAGGAGGATACTTGATCGGCTTTATTTTGGCTGCTTTCTTTCTTGGTTATGTCATAGACACATATGTCCATTTAAGAAACTTTGTTTCTATCCTTCTTCTAATGCTCTTCGCGAGTTTCTTTTTAATATATATCCCGGGATTAATTCAGTTAGGTTTTTACTTTTATATGATTAAAGGTTCTTTTCCCGGATTTATACCTATTCTTTCAATGGGGTTGTTTCCGTTTATTCCAGGCGCCTTAATCAAAATCACTCTTGCCGCAGCTGTTAGTTACAATCTAATTCCCTATGAATCCTCCGGATTAGTTAAGTAGTTAAGTTGTTGAGTAGAACCTTGAGTGTTAGGTCTCAGGTATTAGGTTTTAGATAAAACAAAAAACTACCATCCTCTTTTTATTTTTCCCATTCAACCATTCAACGACTCAACCATCCAACTGATTCGAAGAATCTACAACACTAATCAACTAATTTACCAATCAACTAATAACTAATTCTTCCCCAAACGATTTAATTCTCTGTATGAGATTGATTTTTTGGGGATAAGAATTATCTTAGAGGGTTGACAGAAAACATATTTGATTTAACTTCTTGTGGTCGAATAGATAAAAAAAGGAGCAAAAAAAGGAAAAGCTTATGCCAAGTGGAAAAAAGAAGAAAACAAAAAAGATAAAAAAACATAAACGAAAAAAGAAAAGAAGAGCTAACAGGCATAAAAAGAAAAAAACGTAAACTTCTGTTATATTCTGCGTACATTCTTTTTATCAATATATCTTTTAAAAACCGCGTGATCAAACGCGCGGTTTTTGCTATTAAATAGCTAAGTACATTTTATACAAAGGTTGTTTTTACGTATAGTAATAATATAATTAGAAATAAATAACAGAAAAGAAATATTATAGGATACCTGTTAAAGGATTATAATAAGGATTAAAAGCCTTATGTGTTTATTTTTATGAGTGTTTTTATTGCTTGGGTTAAAACAATAAACCTTTTTAAAAAAGATAAAAAAGGAGGTAATGTAATAAAATGATTATTTTTGTACTTCTTCAATTATTCACAGGGGCAGGAGCCGGAGGATTCTATGGGCAAAATGAAGCATTTACTATATCACTGGATTTCGGAAAAACGATTAATCACTCTTTAGATATTGGGACAAAATTGACGATGTCCTGGACAGGAAACGCGCCCTGGCACTATGACATTCCTTTTTACCACTGGGGAAATCCGGAAGATTATCCCGAAGAATATTTCGCTGAATATAAAGAAAGAAACGAAGTAACAGCACAATTTGTCGCCAGGCAATACTTAAACAATTTTATTCTTATAGGATCGGCGGGTTTGTCTATGCAAGAGTATATAACCCTTCCGATACAGGATAGCCTTGGAACTCTTCTCATGTATCCTATTGGGGAAAGAGACGAATATTCTTTTGTTTTCGGAGCGGGAATGGGAATTAGAATAGCCAAATTCGATTTCTGTCTTACATATTCTAACAGGTACGGTCCTTTATTGTATATTACAAGAGAATTTGGCTTTAAGGGAAAAGAAAAGGGAAATAGAGAGAAATACTAAAAATATCTTATTTTATTGGTTCAAACATTGCAAAATTCTAAATTGTTGTTATATTATTATAGTATGAAAAACAAAGTTAATATTTAAATTATAGTAAAATAAGGAAAAATCATTGAAACAAACTGAAAAGATAGGAAAAAAGCTAAGAAAATTTCGTAAAAATAAGGGTTGGACTCTTAAGACAATGGCTGAAAAGTTAGGACTTCACTGGACTACGATTCAAGCCTGGGAAAAGGGTAAGTATGGTGTCCCGTCCACTAAAGTTGCCAGAGTGTGCAGGATTCTCGGAATATCTCCGAGCCTTTTATTCGAGGAACAACCCGATAAAGTAGAATATCCTTTTATTGAAGGGGTCCTGTCCGACACTGCCGTGTTAGCGCATGCAAATATCAGCAAAAATATAAATATTAAAGAACTTTTGCCGACAGGAGCTGATTTCGCGCTTATAAAAGTAGAAAGTGACAGTATGAAAAACGCGGGTATACTAAAGGGTGATTGGGTTGTCGTCGATATTTCTGTTACTGATCCTCATATGAGAAACATTTATGTCATCGCGATTTTTTATGAAGGGGAAAATAGAGGGGAATTGTCACTCAAGAAAGTTGAGAAGGTAGGAAGCACTGTAATATTAATCCCTTCGAATGTAGAGTATGATATTCAGGTTTATCATAAATCTGAAATTAAAATTATCGGAAAAGTTGCAAGAGTCCTTCGCAGTCTTTAAAATCCATCCCCACAACCCAAAAACTAATTGAACCACAAAGCACACAAAGACCAAAGAGTTTTTTTACTATTCAACTATTCAACCATTCAACAATTAAACTAATCCAAAGTATCCGGTACCTGGTACCTACTTACTGCTTTCTTCTTTCACTATCTCCTTTAGGTTCATGATTTTCAGTGTTAAAATGCCTCCTACTATAACAACCAGATGGTAAGTTATAAATCTCCATAAAATAGCGAAAATCCCGATCATATACTTGGGAACCGAAGAGGAGAACAAAACAGCAAAACCTCCCTCGATTATACCTTCTGCTCCCGGTGTAGGGAAAAAGAAAGCCGCGAAAAGAAGGAAAACCTGACGGAAAATCACATCGATGTAGGAAACCTTTATAGAAAGTCCCTCAAGCAAGAAATAAGCTATAGAATAATTTGGGATATAAACGATAATCGTTGTAACTATAATAGCCAGGGCGTATAATTTTTTATATTTAATGAATTCCAACATTTTCTCTCTACTTCTCTTTATCTCTCTTAAAATTTTGAATGTTATAGTTGTTGTTCTCGTTCTTTTCCCCTTTCTAAAGCTCAAAAAATATAATGCCTTTTTTATACATTTCGGCATGTAGAGCAACAAAAAAAGAAGACTAAAAAGAAAGAAATATGCGAATAAAGAATACTTAGATAAAATCTGCATAGATCTGCCGGAATATTGAGTTTTGAAGTAAGGTATTATAAAAGGGAGAAAAACCAACATTCCGGTGAGATAAAAAAGCCCCCTGAACAGCAGCAGAAGCAACGCGTTGCTGACCTTCAATCCGGCTTTATTTAAGATATAAGCCTGGAGGGGCGCTCCGCCCGCCTGGAAAGGCGTAACCGCGGAAAGAAAAGCTCCGCAGAATATTACCTGGGAGCAACGTCCGAAAGCGATCCATTTTCCTGAAATTGCTTTCGCTATGAGCCTAATTCTGAATGACTCAAGAATCACATACAAAGAAAGCATTATGAGAATTATCGGGAGATAAACTATATGTATTTCTTTAAAAGCGAACCAGGTTTTTTTAGTAGCCGTAAAAACTAATAATAATGTAAAGGTTATTACGCAAAGGGCAACGAATATCTTGAGCCCTTTGATTATAGAGGGCTTAGATATTTTACTTTTATTTGAGTAATATCGTTGGGTCATGTTCAAGCGCGTTTCCAACTACCACAATATCAGCACCTGCTCTGAATTTTTCTTCTATTACTTCTCGGTTTTTAATTCCTCCTCCTACAATCAGGGGAATATCTATTGCCGAGCTAACTTGTTTTATAACTTCTTCTTTAACAGAAAACTTCGCTCCGCTCCCGCATTCAAGGTAAACCAATTTCATACCGAGTAACTGTGCCGCGTAAGCTGTATCAACTATTTTCTCGATGTTATCCTGAGATATAGGTCTCGTCCCGGAAACTAATTCTACCGTGGTTCTTCTTCCGCCATCGATTAAAATATAACCGGTCGGTATAACTTCCAGGTTTATATTTTTCAGAATAGACGCGGCTTTAATTTGTTCTTCTATTAAATATCGAGGATTTCTTCCGCTTAAAAGAGAAAGGAAAAGTATAGCGTCTGCTGCCGAACTAATCTGCTCGGCAGAGCCCGGAAAAATAATAACGGGCGTAGAAGATAAAGATTTAACTTTTTCTGTAAACCTCTCAAAATTATTATTCCAGGTGGTGCTGCCTCCAACCAGAATAAAATCAATATCGCTTTTTTCGATAGAATTGATTTTCAGAGGAAGCCCATCAAAATCTTCGCTATCCGGGTCCAGAAGAGCTACCATAATTTTTTTGTTATTTTTTTTACTTAAAAGAATTTTCTGATAAATACTCATTTAAGTTCTTTTTTAAGAATTTCGGGAAAACTTTTAAGCATTGCCGGAATTTTCTCCACTTCACTGCCTCCGCCTTCAGCCCTTCCCTTATTTCCTCCCCCTCCGCCATTAACAATTTCACAAACTTTTTTGATTAGATCCCCGGCGTTTAATTTGTCTTGCAACGCTTCGCCCACAAACAGTACAGCGAAAACCGAAGAATCTATTTCACTTACGAGAAGACCCACTCCTTCCGGCATATTTTTTGATAATTCCTCGATTATCTTCCTCAAAGGTTCTCTGCCCATATTAACCTGTTCTGCCAAATAATCGTATTTCCCGATTTTAGATTTTTTATCCAATAATTTTTTGAACTGTGCTTCTGCTGTCTTTGTTTCCATCTTTTCGATTTTTCTTTTTTGTTCCTTGAGCAAAGCCACCGTTTTTTCAATTCTTTTTGGCAAGCTTTTCCTTTCCGTCTCGAGAAGAAATTCCATTTCCTGAATTAAATTTTCGGTTTTTCGCATCCAATTGTATATTGAAAATCCTGTAATACCTTCAATTCTTCGTACCCCCGATGCTATACCTGTTTCGGATATAATCTTAAAAAGTCCGGCTTCGATTGTGTTTGTAAGATGAGTTCCTCCGCATAGTTCTTTTGAAAAATCATCTGCTGAAACCACGCGAACCGTATCCCCGTATTCTTCCGTGAAAAGAGCAACAGCGCCTTTTTTTATTGCTTCCTGGTAGGAGAGGACTTCAGTTTTTACTTCCATTCCTTTAATAATAGCTTTATTAACTTTTTCTTCTATAAGTTCTATTTCTTCATCTGTTAAAGGTTTCGGATGGGTAAAATCGAAACGGAAATGGTCGGGAGCAACCAGGGATCCTTCCTGTTTAACCCAATTTCCCAGTACTTCTCTTAAAACTTTATGAAGAAGATGAGTCGTTGTGTGATTTTTTCTTATCGCGTTTCTTCTTTCTATATCTATTTTCGCGGTTGCCGGAGAAATTTTAAAATCGCCCTCGAGCTTTCCCACATGGATATTGCCGAGTTTCGAAGGAAGAGTATTCGAAACGTTTAGCTTCCAACCTTCTCCCTCGATTGTCCCGATATCCCCCACCTGTCCTCCCTGTTCGGCGTAGAATGGAGTTTCACTCAAAATAATTTCAAAATTACCGTTCACTTTTCTGAATGCCAGAATTTCCGAAATTTTTTCTTCTACATCATACCCGACAAATTTAGATTTTTCTTTTTTCACAATATCCCACTCGATTTTATCATCGGTTTCAAATTCGTGCTTTTTTCTTGCCCTGTTTTTTTGTTTTTCCATTTCTTTCTCGAAACCTTCCTCATCCACGCAAAGTCCTTCTTCTTCGGCTATTTCCTTTGTTAAAGTAACCGGAAAACCGTAAGTATCATATAGTTTAAAAGCTTGTTTTCCGTCGATGGTTGCGTTTTCTTTACTTTTGCATTCATCGATAATCTCATTCAATATAGAAATACCGGAAGTCAATGTATCCATAAAATTTTCTTCTTCCGATTTGATTATAAGAGTTAATTGTTCGATTTTTCCTTTAAGATAAGGATAACGATCCTTCATTATGGAAATAACGACGGGAACGAGTTTGTTTAAAATCGGTTTTTCTATTCCAACTTTCCTTGCTGAGGTTAATGCCCTCCGGACTAATCTCCTTAATACATATCCTCTGCCTGTGTTACCCGGATATACTCCCTCACTTATAGCAAAGACAAGCGCTCTTGTATGATCCGAAACAATATTGAAAACTCTTTCATTACCTTTGTATTTTATTCCCGTTAAATTTTCTGCTTCCTGTATTATAGGAAAGAATAAATCGGTTTCAAATATTGAAGATTTATCCTGTAATACCATAGCCAGTCTTTCCAGCCCCATTCCGGTATCCACACCTTTATTCTTCAGGGGATGTCTACCGTCTTGGGTATGGTTGAATTGAGGAAAAACATGATTCCATAATTCAATATACCTGTCACATTCCCCGTCGAATTCACAGTCTCCGAACTTTTCTCCCATATCATAAAAAATTTCACTATCCGGACCACAGGGTCCTTTGCCTCCGGCAGGGCCCCAAAAGTTTTCTTCTAATTTAATTATTTTATCTTCAGGCACTTTAATTTTATCTTTCCAGATATTATAAGCTTCAGCATCTTCTATATATACAGAAATGAACAATTTCTCTTCCGGTATTCCGAGTACCTCTGTCAGAAATTCCCAACCCCAGGAAATGGTTTCCTCTTTAAAATAATCGCCAAAAGAAAAATTCCCCAGCATTTCAAAAAAAGTGTCATGCCAGAATGTTTTCCCAACTTCGGTTAAATCGGAAAGCCTCAAGCATTTTTGTACCGTTGCTGCTCTTTTGAATTCTATGGGCATTTCTCCGGACCATAATGGTTTAAATTGAACCATTCCGGCGGAGGTAAAAAGTAATGTCTTGTCCGAAGGGATAAGAGACGAAGAATCGACCACTTTGTGTCCCCTTTCTTTAAAAAATCTGAGAAACTCTTTTACTAATTTATCTGAATTCCACATATGGTCATAATAATAAAGTCTATTTTATTGTCAAGCACCCCACCTTCCTTAAGAAAGAACTACAGAGGACACAGAGAAGTATCGGATTAGAAGCAGTGCAAGATAAAAGTACAAGGAATATGGATTAAGTGGTAAGTATTTTTTCTTAATCCTTGCTTTTCTTCAGGCTTTACTACTAATCCTTAATTCCCGCTCAGCTTCGGGCTTCTCTACTAATCCTAAAACACTGATTCACTAATTCCTGATTCGAAGAATCTATAAGACTAATTTACTCATTCACTGATTTACTGATACACTCATTTCCTTTCGTGGTATCTTATTAGATTAAACTTTTTATCAAGATGTTTCTCTCCGTCTTCAGTCAAAGAAAATCCTCCTCGATTCTCAATTACTAATTCCTTTTCCAAAAGAGGCTCGATTAAACTGTCGAATTTTTCTTTAAAATCAAAATCCTTTCCAAGGCTGAATTTGAATTCACTAATTACCGGCATATATTCAGGGGCAAAAGTTTCCCTTAAATTATTAATGATTTCTTCTCTGGTTTTTAGTCCGTTTTTTCCAATAGCATACAAAATCCATAGTTTGAAAGATTCAAGTTTTGATAAATGCCATTGTTCCTCAAAGGGATATTTGTATTTATCGAGATTTACTCCCTCTCCTTTTATATTTACAAAAGCTTCTTTTGTCAATTGAAACGCGTCTTTTAAAATCCTATAGGATATATAGACACCAATAAAAGCATCGACGAAGTATAGTCCTGAAATTGAAAGTATGGCCCCTAATATAACAGCGCCCGCAACAACAATGTGATTTTTAGAATCGACCGACTGTGAAATAAGGGCAAAACTTCCATGACTCTTTCCTACATATCTCTGGTAAACAGTTAACAAGAAGGCAAATATCATAGCTATTATCTCTACTAAAATTACAAGTAAAGGATGCATAATTGGCGTAATAGTTCCGCTAAAAATATGAACTAATTTGGATACAGATTCAGCGCCTATGCTTATTCCGGTTACAAACATCATGATAATAACGACTGCTATTCCAAGCAGTTCTCTTTTATACTTCATACCCAGCCATACAGTAGCCGCGGAAACAGTATCGATGAAAGCATCCGCTCCATCCGCGAGCAATCCAACACTACCACTCAAAAAACCCGCTGTCAGTTTCATTATAGTAAGGAAAATATTTATTACAAAGGTATTTCTTGTCGCTGCTTCAGGACACAGAAATTGATATTCAAATATATACGCTCCCTTTTCTAAACCTTCTTTGAAATCCTCCGCTTTATACTTCCCCTTCTCTGTTAACACATATTCGTTGTTTTCATTTCTTCTTATGTAGCCTTTCTTTTCGAGTTTTTCGCATTGAGTTTTCATAGAATCGATTTCTTTGTAATTCTTGTGTATTTGATTAAAAGTTTCTTTTCTTGATAGATCTGACTTACGAAAGGGTTTAGGGACCTTTTCAAAAATTTTTCCAAAAAAATGGGAGGCGCTTAATGAAAAATAAGAAATAAAAAGAGATATTTTGTCTTCAAGCTCCTCGAGACTAAGTTTTTCCTCTTTCAAAAGAATTAATAAAATAAATTCTTTGAAATCTCCGTGTTTTTTTCTTTTATTCATATTTTATTCCCATTAACAAATTATAAATATATTGAACATTGATAAACGCAATATACTATTTATTGAATTTTAATAAAATATTAAATTGAGAGTTAGAATACGTAAGATTTTTACTTCTTTTCTAATTTATCCAGCCTTTTACTAATCTCATCGAGCTTTTTCTCGATCTCATCGAGTTTTCCTACGATTTTCTCGAGATTATCCAGCTTTTCTTTTATTTCCTCTATCCCGTCTTTCGCTTTTAACCGGCTTCCTTCTTCTACTGTTTTTAACTTATTTGTTATTTCCGTAACTTTGTTCTGTATTCTCGCGATTTCATCACGTTCCGGTTTATTACAGGCAGCTATAAGCATAACAAGAGCAATGATTATTATCCATTTTTTCATACTATCCTCCTTGATTTTAGAGATATTTATAATGTCTAATTATTAATTTTCTTCTTTTTCCGGTAAAGCGAACTCATAGGCGTCTATAATTTTATCGATCATTCGATTTTCTTTTTCGTCCACTATCTGTCTTTTAGGGTCTGCTCTATACCAGCTTATAATCTCTTGTGCCCCGTTAAAAAAGGGTATATTCGCTTTGAAATCCGGAACAAATTGTTTTATTTTTGAATTGTCGAATATCATGCTATGAGATTTGTCTCCCAGAAGACTTGCTCCCCATTCGGGGTCAAAAGATGCTATAAAGTCCGATGGTATGTGAATTAACTCTGCTTCTACCCCTGCCGCGGTGGCTATTATTTCGTATATATGGTTCCAGGATAATAATTCATCAGAAGTAATGTGAAAAGCTTCACCAATCGCTTTTTTATTTCCCAGCAACCCTACAAAGCCCCTGGCAAAATCCCGGTGATGTGTTAGAACCCATAAGGATGTACCATCTCCATGAACTATAATTTTTTTTCCCTTACGCATACGGTCTACCAGAGTATAACCATTAAGCATTGGCAGCAGGGTGCAATCGTAAGTGTGAGATGGTCGAACGATAGTTATAGGAAAGTGACCTTTTCGGTAAGCTTTAAGAAGGCGCTTCTCACAGGCTGTTTTATCTCGCGAATATTGCCAGAAGGTATTGGACAGAGGGGTATGTTCGGTTATAGGAAGTTTTTTTGGCGGAGTTTGGTAAGCGGACGCTGAACTTATGAATATATACTGTCCGGTCCTTCCTCCGAATAATTCTAAATCCCTTTTGATGTGGTCGGGCGTAAAGGCAATCCAGTTTACAACCACATCGAATGTCATGTCTCCCAATGCCGCTTCGGCTGAAGCTCTATCTCTAATGTCTCCTCTAATGATATGGGCTGCTTTTGGCGCCTTTCTTTTTGTTTTGCCTCGATTCAACAGATAAAGCTCAAATCCTTTTTCGACAGCCAGCTCGGCGCACGCCGAACTTATAATACCTGTACCCCCTATGAACAAAACTTTCATTTATTCTTTCTCCCTCTGAAATTTAATTTATTTCAAATAATGTTTTATAAATTCCTATATAAATTTACGAAAATAATTCAAAATATCAAGAGGGAGGTTCATCCCACGCAAACAAATTGTTGAGAATAAAGCCCAACTCTACGTTTGTTTCGGGATCAGAAAATCCCTCCTACAGGTTAAAAATTTCTCCGAGTTCTTCTTGACATTTATAATATAGAAAGTAATATTAAATAAGTAAGTATTTATTATTTTTTATGGAGGTAAAGAATGAGTAAGACTATCACAATTGAGGATGTTTTAGAAAATATCGAGCATCTGAATATTGAAGATCAGAAATATATAGTCGAGTTAATTTCTAAAAGATTAATCGACAAGAAAAGAGGAGAAATCTCCGGAAGGGCTAAAGAGGCTGAAAACAATTATAAGAAGGGCAAGTCTAAACGGGGGAATTTTGAGGATCTCTGGGAAGACCTGAATGGTTGAGATCGTTTGGGATAAAAAGTTCAAAAAAATATTCAAAGGATGGAGTAAAAAACATCCGGATCTAGTCGAAGTCTTCAAAAATAAATTACAACTTTTTACAAATAACCCCTTTCACTCTCAATTAAAAACACATTCATTAAGTGGTATTCTTAAAGATTTATGGGCTTTCCGTATAACGTACGAGTATAGATTAGTTTTTAAATTTTTAGACAAAAAGAAAAAAGTAGTTTTACTGATAGATATAGGGTCACATGACGAGGTTTATTGATTCATGACCCTAAAAACCGCTTTTTGATTCGGATAACATTTATCATTTTCAACAACCTATTTTACTTGTCGGGGATAAACCCCGACTCTGCCAACTCTTAATTCGGGTATATTGGTAAATTACAGGTATCAGGTACCAGGTCTTAGGTTCTAGTAAAAATAAAAAATATTTGTGTAATTTGTGTTATTCGTTGTCTAACTAAGCTCTTGGCCTTTAGCTTTTGGCTGTTAGCTTAAAAAACAAAAAAACTTTGTGTTCTTTGTGATCTTTGTGTGAGAATCAATTTGGATGTGGGTGGTGGTGTTTTTAAACAACTGAATACTCTGTGGTCTCTGTGGGAATTACTTTAGTTGGTTCGTTGGTTCGGGAAAGACATTGGACTTTGGACTATGGACATTGGACGCACATGTGGGGTGCTTGACAGGGGCGGGAAGGACTATTACGATACTTATAACAATGAACAAAGTAGTAAACTTTAACGATCAAATATTTTTTTACAACAGAAGAGTGCCTTCGTCAAACACAACACTCATAAAAGGAAACGTAAATATACTAATAGATCCGGGTTACAATCCTATTTTAAAGACAAAAGCGCTTAATCCTTTAATGAGAAAAGCAGGAATAGGTTTCAAAGATATAGATGAGATATGGTTCACGCATAGTCATCCCGATCATACAGGGCTCGCCTATTATCTTCTTCAGAAGAAACAAATGAAAGTCGTTTGCCATCCGCTGGCGAAAGATTTAATTCAAAAAGAACCTCCTATCCGCGGTCTTATCGAAACTGAAAAATTTGATGATTCAATTTTAAAAAAACTTTATCCCACGGAAGAAAGAAAGAGAAAAAGACTCGAAGCTCTTGTACGCTATATTGTAAAATTTTACGCGACTTTTTTTACAGCGGGAAACCACGCGTTTAAAGCCGACGATTATTTTACTCCGGATGAAAGCAGATATGGCATAAAAGTTGTTTTTCTCCCGGGACACACGTTCGACGAAGTCGGATTTTCTCTTGGTTCTACGCTTATTACAGGCGACCTTATCGCAACTTTTTCTTTTAAGCGTCCGGCGGTCTTAAACGTTCCAACTTCGGATATAGACGACGCTATTTCTTCTTTGGAGAAAATAATTGAAATATCCCCGGAATTAATATTACCCGGACATGGAAATTATTCGACGATCGATGTAAGGCTTATAAGTGAAATTTACAATCAAACTGTAAATTTAAGAGAAAAAGGGATTTTGTTATTAAAAAACACTCATTCATTTATCGATTATGCTTTCGGTTTACAAAAGATTCTGCCGCTTTTTACCCTACGCATTCAGGAAAGATTGGCCCTTTTATATATTATTTATAAGAGCTACGCAAAGGCTTTAGATTCTTCGAATCCAAGTTGAATTGTTAAATCGTTGAATAGTTGAATAAGAAAACAAAAAGAGGACGGTAGTTTTTAGTCTTACCTGGGACCTAGCACCCAGTACCTGGTACCTAAGTTTAGCCACGGATAAACACTGCACTTCTTAGTGCCTAATTTTAATTTGTAAGTTGTAAATTGTAAATTAAAAATATTATTTCCTTTGATTAGTACTGGTATTTTTTGCCGTTTTAATTAAGAATTCAAAATTCATAATTATCAATTATTAAAACCACCACCCCCTTGACAAACATTCAAAAAATCTTATCATATATGATAATAAATATGGAACGTATTTTAGCGGAAAAGTTTTCAAAAGAATTATCAATCGATATAACGCAGATTGTAAGGGAATACTATGAAATTTTAGTATTGCGGGGTATTTCAAAATCCCCCGAGTCAGAATCTTTGATATTTAAAGGAGGAACCGCTTTAAGGCTGGTTTATAACTCTCCGCGCTTCTCAGAGGACCTCGATTTTTCCCTGACCAGGGATATCTTAAAAGAAAACTTTGAAAGCATGATAAAACAAATAATCTACCCATTCCCGGAAATGGAAATAACAGACCTGGCAAAAAAAAGATATACATATTTAGCTGAAATAAAAATAAGTCAGAATTATCTTACCCTCCCATTCAGGATAAAAATCGAGATTTCAAAAAGGTTACAAGAAAATTATAATTTTGAATTGAAGATGATAAAATCGCCCTGCTCAATATATTCCGTCCTATTCCAGGTGGCAACTACTGAACAGCTCTACAAGGATAAGCGATTATGCGTAAAAAACAGGAAAGAACCCAAGGATTTTTTTGACCTATGGTTTCTATCCGAGTTATTAGGAAAGAAATATGAACCAAAAACTAAAATAGACATAAAGATATTAAAAAGAGATTTAAGAAAATTTTTACCTACCGAGTTTTACAAAGTTATCGAGGTTTTATGAAAAGCTTTAACCTATTAAGAGAAATTGAAAAAATAGATCGGAATTTTTTTACCGTAGAAGACCTCAAAAAAATCACCGGCCTTAAAAGGAATTATTTATATCTTCAATTGAGCAGGTGGGTTAAATCGGGAATATTAGAAAGAATCACTCAAGGAATCTATGTAAACCCTAACGCTAATATAGAAATCGAGGAAGTAGCTTCTTTTCTTTATCCTCCGAATTATTTATCTTTCGAAACCGCTTTGGCTTCTTACGGAATTCTTAATTTAGTGCCGTATACCCTGACTTTCGCGACCACAAGGAGAACAAAAACCTATAAAATTCGCGGGAAGGAAGTGCTTTTCCGACAGATTAAAAAAAGTTTATTTTTTGGATATAAAGAGAAAAAAGGAGCTTATATCGCCTTTCCGGAAAAAGCTTTCCTCGATCAGGTATATATGGTTAAAAAAGGGTTAGCTGCATTACCTATAAATGAAACCAATTTAAAAAAACTATCAAAAACAGAAATAAAGAAATTGTTACCATCTTTCCCGGATAATGTTCGGGAATTTATCGAAGATCTCGGAATCATTTAAAAATTATTTTCACAAAAATACACGGAGACCACAAAGAAAAAGGATATTTTGCTTCAACAAAATCCCAACCCCCAAATTCCAAATCCTAATTTGACCATTCAACCATTCAACAATTTTACTATTCAACTAAATCCAAAGGATTTATAATTGGACGCAGATTTAAAAGGATTTTTTATTTGTTATTTTATTCTAACTCCTAACTTCCAACTACTAACTTCTTCACTAACAACCAATGACACAAATAGCACGAATTATGTTTTGTTTTTACTAAAACCTAAAACCAAAGACCTAACACCCAAGGTTCTATTCAACAATTCAACTTGGATTCGAAGAATCTATAAGATTAAAAAAAAACCTGTCTATAACATATTACACAAGAAGTAAATTTTTATAATATGCATCTACGGTCGAAATAACTCTATCTCTTAATTGCGGAATCATTAGGAATCTTTTTTTTATTATAAATTTGAGTTTTTCTATAGTTCTCAATTTGTTTCTGTCTTTCAACAGAATTTGTAGTAGTTTCATTACAAGATTATTAAATTTTAATTCTTCTATAGATTCTAAACTCAATTTATATAAAAAATTTGAACTAACTAGCAAGGCAGAATTTTCATCAGATTGACTCCCTTTTAACATTTCTAATACTAATTCATATGGTTCTGTTGGATTCCAGTTTGCCTCTTTTGCGGCTTCCATTAAAATATCGGCATTAATACTAGTATGATAATATAAAAGTGAAGCTAATTTAGTGGTTTTTTTGTTATAAATATCCTGTCCGATAATGCTATCTTTTAAACCATAATTTAACAAGGCTTGAGTCCAAATACCGTCTACTTCGAATTGGTATTTGGCCAAGAATCTTAAAGCATTATCATCGGAATATAAAACACCTTTTTTTTCTTTTGCAATTAATATAGTATTTAAAAAAGATTTTCCAATTGTTTCTTCAATTTTCTGTTTTTCTTTCTTTTTCATATTTAAAACATATTTGCAAGGTAATATTTTACAGTTTTTATCTATCCAGAGCATCAGTCTTTTTAGTTCTTTTATATCTTCGTTTTGCCCTTTAAGACATTCCTTTTCATCAATTAACATATTTATTAAGTCTCTGGAACTTTGAGCAACACCCACTTTCCCTAACTTATTTAAAATTTTATCTCCAATATTTAATTTATGCATGGTTATAAGTGAAGTAAAATCTGCAAATATGGGAGTATGTTTTTCTAATATACGATAAGAATATTCCCAATCCTTCTTGACTCCATTGAAACATCTTATACCAATATCAATTTCTTTACAAAGACTATTAATTACATCGTAGATATTAGATCCTAGTAAAGAAGAAATAGTACTTATTGGAATTATTTCTTTTTTATATAAGTCGAGTATTTTTTTTCTCCGTGTTTCTAATTTTTCTGTTTTCTTCAGAAGATCTGTAAAATCATAGTTTATCTTACCATTTTCGTCTGGGAACCCTACTTCTATGAACTCAAAATCCGGTTGTTTTGGAAATTCATTTCGCAAAAACTCAGAACTTACTTTAAAAGCATGTTCAAATTTACTTTCTATAGATCTTATCTTTACAGGTTTTCCTGTTGCTCCTATATTTATTTTATCCCCGATTTTCTTATTAAGTAATGCTTTTGCAACTGGAGAACTTAGATTTAGTTCTCCTCTCGATAAATCATAATTGTTACGATTCTCTATAATATACCATTTCTCATTTCCTAAACTATCTTGTGTGCAAACGGCTGAATCCACTAAAACTTTCTGATGTTTTTTAGATTTGTAAGGTATCAATAAAAACCTTGAAAAATAGAATTTATGAGCTTTTACTTCATTAAAAAATTTTCTTATTATTTCGTAACTCAAGTTCAACATTTTATTTTTTTGATCTCTAACTCTATATAAATCGGCCAGAAATGTTCCCTGATCAAAACTAAGGATTTCATAATCTATAGAAGAATTTAGAAAATCATCTAATTCTTTAAAATTTTGGCTTCTTAAATTTATTCCGGCTAAACGCAATTTGATCTCTATCGAATTAGGATAAACGTTTAAAAACTCCTTACATATTTTTATTGCTTCACTATAAGCACCAATTTCTTCATTAATTACAATTTCAAATTCTGTGATGTTTTCTAGTGGACCGTTTTCTAAACGTAGTTTCCTAGCAATGCCTAAGGCTAGTTTCAGTTCACCTGACTTATAATAGCAGTTTAGAACTTTAGGAATATCAGTAGATTCCAATCTATCTTTGTATATAATTTTATATACTTCTGTAGCTTTTTCATATTGCCCAAAAGAATACAAAATATTTGCTAATTCTAACATCTGCTTAAAGGGAATATTGGGATTGATTTCCTTAAATACGTGTTCTAATTTTTTTAGAGCCTCGTTGTTTTTTTTCTGAGATTCTAATAATTTAGCTTCTTTTAATAAAATAATTCTATGAGAAACTTTTAGTTTTTTTAAAGATCCAATAACTTTGCGGGCTTCTTCGTGTTCTCCAATATTAAGATATATTTCAAATTGTAATTCATAAGCTTCTTTTTTTAAATTTTTTCTGATATTTTGTTCTAGCAGCTCATTAAGTATCTTTAACGCTTCTTCGTATTTAGTTTCCAACCTTAGAGCATTAGATAAAATGATCGCGGTGTAAGAAGTCTTCTTGGATTTTATTGCTTTTTTCAGCAAACTCTCTGCATTTTTGTAATCTTTTCTTTTATATGCTAAAATACCTTTTCTTTCAATCAAAGAAATATTAGATGGGTCAATTAATAAAGCTTTATTCAAATCCTCATCAGCTGAATCGTAGTTCCCTAAGACTTCTTCACCTAAAGATTTATTGAAAAGCAAATGTATACGATAATCTTTTCTTTTCAAACCTGATAAATCTTCTAATGATTTATTAATAAGTTTTATGGCTTCTTTAATTCTTTTTTTCTGTTTGGGGTTTGGAGCATTTCCATACATTAACGATTCATCCTTAAGTACCTGATTAAGTATAATATCGCCGAGAGTTGCCCCTACAACTGACAGATTTCCTTTAAATTCTTTAACAGCCTTTTTTAACCAAATTTCTGCTTCTTCTAATTTTTCTCTCTTTATATAGAGTGTTCCAATAGCATTCGCTATCTCACCTGAATCTCTTAATTCTTTGGGCACTAAATCGATTATTTCTTCTATAGGTTTTGTTTCGGGATGGGTCTGTATAATTATGGAATAAGCCCTCGAACTAGAAGGATTTAATTCTAATGCTTGTTGCGCTAAGTCTTTTGATTTTTGCATATTTCCCAGTAGTAAATATCCCAAGGCAGCATTGCAAAGAGCTTTTTCGTCGCTCTTCTTAAATTGCAAAGCTTCAATAAATAATTTTGCCGCTTTTGTTTCCTCTTGTTTAATTAAATTTGCCGAGCCTATATTAGTTAGAATACCAAATTTTATTTCAGATTTTGCAGTATCCCATACTCGTTTTTTTAATTTGTTTAAAATCCTTAAAGCTTCTGCTGCTTTATATTCAAATAAGAAATCACGGGCAAGGCTTAACTGCGCCTTATGTTCGCTATATAGATATGAATCTATTATTTCTCTATTAAAATGATTAATCTTTGGCAAACCTGTTAGTTCTTGCCTAATTGAAGCAAAATTAGCCTCAGCAGAATGTTTGAAATCTTGTAATTCAAGTCCTATTTGTTGAGTATTGGTTTGTATTCCACTAAGTTTTTTATTGATTTCATCTAGAGCGGAAGCTGTTTTGTTATTAGAGAGTATTTCTTCTTTGAAATTAGATATGAATTCCTTATCGTAATCATTTTCTTGTATAGTTTTTTCAATGATCCTGCTAATTTCAAAAGTTAGCTTGTCCAAATCTCCTTTTCCTAAACTCTTAACCTGACTTTCTATTTGTTTGTTATTTTTTCCTTTAAATTTATTCCTTATAAAAGCGGTTAATTCAGACAATAGTATACCTTTCGTTACTGTTGGTATCAATTGTTGCAAAGCCGGTATTATACCTGAAGAAGTAATAGCAATTGCTGCAAGATTTTGGGGTTGCATAAAAAAAACAGGATATTCAGAAAAAAATTCTATATATTTTACAGATATTGTATCTTGATATTTCTGAACAAATTCTTTAATTTCCATTATAGTTTAAAATACAGGAGGGGCGATTTTGGATCTAGATGTTTAATTTTATTGCACATATATTTAAAAATTCCGATAATCATATTATACTTTAAATTTAAAAAATCATTCCCATAAGTCAAGGGGCGCAATGCGTAGCATTGCGAGTCATCAGTCAAAACAAAATATAGCTTACCGCTAACAGCCGATTGCTGACGGCTAAAAAAACTACAAGTATTACAAGTGGATGTTTTTGTTAGGATGTTAGAAGGTTAGTAGAAAAAACCAATAAAAAATCTGTGTCTATCAGAACAAATCCATGACTAATATTTTTCTTTTTGAGCTCTACGGAGAATTAAGAGAGAATAACTCATCCCCTGTTTTTTTCGATTTCTTTTATGGCTTGTTCAAAAGGGATTACTTCATCTTTTGAAGCTTTTGCTTTATCATAAGCGTATAGGGACTCAAACTCCTCTAATTTCTTAAGAAGTTTCTTATATTCGGAAAAACTAAGCAATACGCCTACTTTTTTCCTTTTTCATCAACTAAAAATTTTTCAGTTAGAGTTTTCATTATCCCTCCAAAAAAGAATATATATTAAATTATAATTGTAATTAAATTAAAGTCAAGACTGGTTAAACTTCCGGTTTTTTAATTAGCCACTGATTTTCACTGATATTCACTGTTAATACCCACCACTCCTTTTTTGTGTTTTAAAAAAACTAACATTTTCAATCCGTGTATTTCCGTGTTCATCCGTGTCAATCCGTGGCAATTATCCTTTTAAAACAACAAAATATTTTTTTTAAACTTCCTAACCTTCTAACTCTCTAACATCCTAACCGGGAGGAAGCGAAAGCTTCCTACCTAACCTTCACCAACTTAGTCGTCTTACTATAATCCTCCGAGGTCATTCGAAGGAAATATATTCCTCTTGGTAAATTGTAAGAGTTTAACGGCACAGAATAATATCCCGCTTTCTGCTTCTCGTTTACCAGTGTTTCAACCCTTCTCCCCGTTATATCGAACATACATATATTAACATGTTTTTCTTTGTCCAACGCGTATCTTATCTGTATATCCTGTTTCACTAAAACATTCAACATCCTGTTAAGATACGTGGAATCCGGCAATAGTTCCCTGATACCGGAAGAAGAAAGAACCGTTTCATAAAATCCACTCGCGGGATATCTTCCGTAATTCCCAATCAATGATGAATCTTGAGCTTTCAGGAAATACTTAAAAGTGTCTTCGTTAAAACTAAGAGAGAAGAAATGCTCATCATTCTTAATGCTGTCTTCAGATATAAGTCTTACCGTATCGTCTCTCTTATAACCGAGTGAATCCCAGGCAATACCCGAAGTGTCTCTCAGTATCGCCGAGATAAACAGTTTATCTTCACCTCCGTCTTCGATTATAATTGTATCGAGTGTGGGAGCGGTAATATCGACAAACATACTTTGGGCCCTTGAGAAAAATGAATCGAGGGGATCTCCGAAAGAAACCATTATTTTATAATAATATTCATAGTTTTCCTCTATCAAAGTATCCGTGTAATTATTATTTGTTATTCCCGATGCTATATTTGTCCAATTATCAGGATCCGTCGTTCTGAATATATCGTATGAAAGTATCTCAGAAGGCCCTCCGATAGACGAGGCGGAAGGCAAAAGGTGTGAAACCATTCCGTCTATCAACATTTCTCCGGAGGTATTAAGTCCCCAGACATCACCGGTTTTCATAGCGGTATGTGTCCCTTCTCCGTATCCGTCCAGAATTACCTTAATCCCCGCGGAACCGCTTATTCCCGTGAATATTCCGATTTCCGGAATATCTACACCGGAAAGATTAAACTCCGTATACCCGTCCATTGTATTCGTAAACACGAACGAATCCATCTTCTCTCCCGGAAGAAGATCTGTCCCGAGGGGATATACCGATACCTTTAAAGTATCCTGCCCGGGATTTTCATTTATTATTTCAAGTCCTATCCGCTGCAGCTGAGCGGGTGTATACTGGGACGTAAAACGTGTAGCCACTTCCGCCTCATGAATATCGACAGTATCCGAAGAAAGGCCGCAGTGATAGTACACAACTTCTTCCGGTGAATTCCAACTAAGTTCAGCAACAGGAGCATAGGTATAGAATAATTCTTCCCAGCCGGGTTTTAAAGGTGAAAGAACCCAGAAATCACCTGTCCCCTCTTCAGGATAACACGTACGATTTCCGAATTCATCCCCGGCAACTAACATATACTCTATATGTGTACCATTCGGGTGAGAGGGAATAAGATATTTATTTGTATCTCCCCTCGATGAATGCGCCGCAAGCGGATGCCAGGAGGAACCGCCGCTCGACGCCGCGCGGTAATAAAGAGTATCATGGAAAGGAGTTCCGGTCTCGTCTAAATTATAAATCCTTGCCAGGAGTTCATAGTACCGGTTGCTCGCGTATGTGTTAGCCGGTCTCTTTAAAACCGAAATAACAGGAGCAATCGAATCCGAAAGAAAAACATCGAAATAAATAACAAATCCGGCAAGACTCACAGAGTCTCTGGCAAGATGCAGATAAAGTTCGTTTGTGCCTCTTCTACATCCCACAATAGGATAATCAAAGGCGAATTTATTCGGGATATCGCTTCCGAGTGAAATAAGAGTATCACGAACAGAAGAACCCGTAGAAGAAATATCGAGGGTTACGGAGCAATCTATATCAGACGATATTTCAGTTCGTATTTCTGCGATATCCCCGTCATGATATAAATTTGTATCCATTCTCGCGTTTTTAAAGTATATGGTTATTCCATTTACATCGAATAAATGCGCTCCCGTTATAAACGCTCCTTCTCCGAACGCGCTCAAAGTTGGCTTACCCATTACCCATTGTTTCGCCAGGGGCATGGATTTCCTGTGGAAATCGGTTGAATTGTAGAATGGTTGAATGGTTAAATTAGGATTTGGGATTTGGGGGTTGGGGTTTTGTTGAAGCAAAATATCCTTTTTCTTTGTGGTCTTTGTGTCTTTGTGTGAGATATCCGGGGATGTGGTGTGGGATAAAGAAGAACTCCTAGCCTTTGTGTCTCCGTGCGAGGCAAATGTTGCCGTGAGGTGCATATCCTTAATCACACTTACCGTATCCTTCACCCAATAATCGATAGAATAAGTTCCCGAACGCGTCCAATCGGGTACCACAAATGAAAACTCCGATGTATCTTCTGTCAATTTAAAACTATCCAGGATTTGTTCCGTTGGCGAGAAGTACACTCTATAATTAAAGGTGTAATTTGTATCGGGAAAGTGTTTAAGCAATGTGGCGTGCACCGTATCTTCCATTTCATACCTACCCTTATCCGTAAATATGGTAAGCATACTATCTGAAAGATAAACGTATTTCTCATCCAGTACCACAGACCTTCCCGTAGGATAATAAACTCCCCATCCGAGTTTTTCTTCCGATGAATCGACAGGTACATCGAAGGTGACTATTTCTCTCTGCAGAGGAAACGTATCCAATTTAGTGCAACCTAAAGAATTAAAATAAAGACAAATAGCGTCGATCCACTGAGTATCTGTTGATTTATTGGCAAAATTAATTTGCATCCAGTCATCAAGAATATATGTACTATCTTTTTCAACAGTTATCCAATCTTCCCTTCCGATTAAAGAATCCGTTCTCATCTGAAAAATGAATGAATCGGACAATGAAGCATTCCAACTTATCCTTACACTGTCGTAACTCTCGGAGTTTATGGGATCAAACATATAAATACCGGACGTATCCAGATATAGAGTATCTCTTGGAAGAGTCTCGTTTAAAACACCTTTTTCCATACCTCCGAGAATAAAGGACGTATCGACTTCCAATTCTCCGTACTGGAGACCGGCAAAAAGTTCCCCGCTCCAGAGGGATTTATTATAAACAAATATAGAAAGCAAGGCTGTATCATTTACACTATATACCGGCCTGTTCAGCGAATCGGTTGCCTGTACAATAAGACCGTTTACATTTACATTAAAGAAAGTATCGACTTCGGGAAATAAGTTTTTAAAAACAGAAGCGTCCGCGAAGTATTCTCCTCCCGGAAAATCTTCCGGAATACGGAAATTACCCGAAAATGTGTCTATAGAAGCCGGTTCTATATTTATATTTTCATCGATATTTAGAACATCGGCTAAATTAACCTTCAAGGTTCTTTCTGCCTTTACATTTCCTATATTAGTAACCAAAACCTCTATTTCTCCGGAATCGGGCGCGGATACCGTCAAGCCGACCGGCAGTGAATCGAATCTATATATCGGATGAAATTCAAGGTCCTGTGTCTCTTCACTTACGGCATTTCCTCCTTCGCTAATTTTCGATGTAAAAGTATAAATCCCTTCATCGAGTACACTTTCAATCAGAAAAACTACAGTATCTTTTGACCCACCCGACATATCGATAGACGAATCGACATAACAGGCAAGAGAACTAATCGAAATATCTCCCGTAAAATGACCAAAAGACTGATTTTCTATAATGGCAGCCAAAATCACATTACCATTCGGAGCACAGTACTCGGAAACGATAAGAGAATCGACCACTACCTGATTATCCCCTACAACATTAACAGGAGAGGACGCGGAATCAAACATAAACGACTTAGAATCGGTAAAGAGAAAACCCTGCAGACGGTAATCGCCCACAGCATGTTCGTTAAACATAATAGGAACAGTATCTTGCTCGCCCGGAGAAAGCCCCACGGCAAAGAAAGACGTATCTATACCCGCTCTTGTCAATCCGCTTATGAATTCGGAAAGACTAATATTCCTGCCCACACGACTTACCGCCGAAAGAGCTATCCTTTTTGCTGATAAATCAGCAGTTAAATTGTTGAATGGTTGAATTGTCAAACTAGGATTTAGGTTTTGGGATTTGGGATTTTGTTGAAGCAAAACATTCCTCTTTGTGTTCTCTGTGTCTTTGTGTGATATATCCGGTGTTGTGGCGGGGTTAAAAGAAGAACTCTGTGTCTCCGCGTCTCCGTGTGATTCGAAATCAGCCACCAGCCGCATATCATCCGCGGGCATAACCGCGTCCCCATCCACGAGGCAGAAAAGAGCATCCGCTTCGATAGGATAAAGCCCGGCATTATTAACAATCCCGCTCATCTGAACAGAACTGGGCGAAACCCTATACAATGAATCGAGCTGGACTACTCCGCTTATTCCAAAATCTATGAACTTTTCTTCTATCACGGTATTACCGCCGGAACTGACAACCACTTTCAAAGTACCCGGTTCTTCTGTAACAAATGTATCAACGAAAGTATAAATTCCTTCTGTCTCGAGACTCACCGAATCTCTCAAAGTATCTGTTAAAAATATCCTTTTGACTTTCAGAGAAAGTTCGCCTGAGGAATAATTATACATCTCACTGTTTATAGCAAAAGGAGATAGATCTACTATTTCCGGAGCATTCACATCCAGAGATAACATTATATCACTTTTTATAATAGGCGCAATTTCTTTACCATCAAAATAGGAAGGAGGTACATGCAAATAACCTCTTATCGTTAAAGGCCCTTCCGGTATAATCGTAAAGGGGAAAGAATCGACAGCCCCGGCTTCCATAGAAATAAGCGTATCTATATACAATATATCACACGTATCCCCTGAAGCTCTTCCTACCATGAAGAAAACACTGTCCTGCTCCAAAGGAAGGGGATTTATCACCAGAGGATTAATTCTGAATGTATCTCCCGCGAAACCTTCTTCTTTATCTATTTCAAGAAGTAAAGTTACATTATTCTCGATAACTGTAAACGGTTCCCAATCATAAGTTATTTCTTGAGGATAGGCAGAAATAGCTTTTCCGAATACACAATATTCCCCGGCCGGTATAGTATCCATTACTGTATCGGCGAAGGATACATTATCAGACGGCGAAAGGTTTAAGTCATAAACATTTTCGATAATCGGCGGTTCTACCAAATATATAGATTTTATATTCAGTACACAGTCATTAAAAACCGGAGAGTCGGTCCAATCACCCTCCATGTTTATATAAATCGACGGCAGTTCATGCGACCCGTAAAAACTCTCGAGAGGCACAAGTTTCTCATTCCATGGGGTCCATAGAGGACCGGGAGCTTCATACGTGACCGAACCGGAATTAGAAACATCGAGACCTTCATGACTATGAAACAAGAAATCCCAGGGCGGTTCAGAAATAGAAGAAACCCTGAGCATTCCGTTTTCTTTCCCGAATTCTCTGTATATGTTTAATACCAGGTTTTCATATCTCACTCCACAGGAAACGATATCGCCTCTGTAAAAATCTATATCTTCCGGACTTTCCGCCCAGGTTCCGGATTCAAATTCTCCATCCGAAGAAAATAGAATAATGTGCTCCGCTTCCCCAAACCCCAGAGCCGCAATCTTGCCGTCATCACCGATCGAAATAGGACCAAAGTTATCCCACTGATATTCGTCTTTTAAATCGAACCCAAATGAATCGATTACTTCTCCCTCGATAGTTAGTATTTTATCCCGCGCCGATATATAAACCGTACCATCCTTATATTCCATATCACCATAATAAAGACCAAACGGCAACTCAAATGTGGAAACACTATCACCTGACCCTGAAAATTCCCATAGGGTTTCAGTTCCTCTCTCAACCGCGAGAACATTTCCGTTCTCTTTAACCGTAACACCCACAAGGTCGAGAAATCTCCTGTTCGGAGGCTGAATATTTCCCATAATATCACCCGAAGTGGAATTCATTTTATATACTCTTCCGCTATCGGAAGCTATAAGATAAATTATCCCCTTCTCTGTTAAAATCCCTTCGATATCTCCCACACTATCCGGCAAATTGAACGCTTCAAGCAACTCCCAAAAACGAAAATTAATTTTTTCTATTCTTCCCATATAATTATAGGATAACCATAAATTACCCCATTCGTCTATATCACTTGAAAAAGAAGCCCCGCCGCTATATCCACTTAATTGCGCCGATCCGCTAAAGACCTCTCCACCCCCACCACCAATTCCGCGGGTGATGCATCGTAGGGAATAAACCGAATCGAGAACAAGTCCCCCGCTGCCGTCTGGTATAAGTCCGAACATGTCGATATCCTCTCCTATATCCCATATCGAAGCGCCTCCCGTCTCGGTTTCTGTTCTATAAACCGATAGAGTCTCCGTTCCGGTCCATCCATATCCTCCGTTTTCAAGCAACGAAGAAAAAGGGATTTCCTGACCATATCCGTAGTAGCTTTGAGGGGTTGAGACTTCGATATCCGCTTCGAGACCATCTATATATACTGGACAACCATTTCTGTATAAATTCAGGTTTACCCCTTTACCCTCAACCATCTTCGACTGGACCTCGAGATAATACTGTCCTTTTTTCCATTCGGATACAGTAACAGGAAAAATATAAGAACCCTCTCCCGGAACGGTTACTTCTCCGGGAGCGGAGAATGATTCATTCACATCATTATTATAAAGAGAAATCGATTGTATATCCACAACGGAAGCAGCTTTTATACTGTTGGTATATTCAATTTTTATCGTTTCCCCGATTGAAAAAGTATCACCTGCCGGCCAATGAAGTACCGCTTCGGGCGATAAAACGGTGTAATAAAGTTCTTCTTTGTTTGTGTGTTCTTTATTTAGATATTTAATTAGATAACTATAAGCTATCGGTGTATCCGCGGGAACACTCATATCCGCATAAGTCTTTAAGTTAATATTCTTATGAGAACAGGGATCTAATATTATTGAATCTATTAAGGTGTCGGCTCCCAGATAATCGCTCCACAGACAAAATTCCAGGGGAACTCCATACAAACCTCCCTTAAGAGCTAACTGCGCGTTAAAAACAGCTGTGTCTTCAGGAATAAATCCTTTTCTATGCGCGGGATAACCGGGTCTAAAAGAAGAAATTTGAGGTGAACGGAAAGGCAATTCTTCACTTTTATTTATTTCTTGTCTTCCATACTTATATTGAACCTTTAACTTCCCGGGTATCTCCCAAACATCCGGATTATAATCAAAAGAAAAAGTAGTATCGGCTCTACTCGTACCTTCAATTATTATAGAATCGAGGAAAGTATTTCCCTCTACAAAAAGCTTTCCGGAAGGAATATAGTTTTCTTCTGAACTTAATGTAACAGTATAAGGGTTTGAAACTCCGTAGTTAAATGAATCCTGCAGAGAAAGAGCGCACTGAATGTCTGGGTATGTTAATTTAAAAGTAGCTGTTTCTGTATTCCAAATGCTATCTCTAAAAAATAAATCACAAAATAACTCGCCTCTTCCGATAGTCAAACCATAATCGAGCGGAAAGAAATCTCCTTCTATTTCCTTTCTTTCTCTCCCCGCGAGTTCAAATGTGTCACTAAATAAGTCACACTTCACAGAATCGAATAAAGTATAAACCTCGACATAAGTCGAACAAGCACTTTGTGAATTATTTTTGATCTCGACCTTATAACGCAAAGTATCGACACCTGTTATATATCGAGCTTTATCTCGAGAAAGAACTAAAGAAAAGGGCTCTTTAATTACTCTGGTTCCCTTATAATTCCTCGCTATAGCGTCCTTTAAATCTTTTTTATATTCATGCTGATCACTTTCATATAATCCAAATCTCCAATTCCAGGCCCGGAGTGATGGTGATATATTAGAATAATCGAGAACTATAGTGGAATCCGGAGGCAAGGTTAAGTTCAAAATCGAATCATACGCTACCTTCTGATGATTAAGAGCTATTATTAATTTTCCGGTGAACGATGAATCTGTATTGTTTTGAAGAAATACTTCAAAATTTAATGTATCAAACCTTATAACTTCTTCCTTATCCGCGTTTACCCACAACCGAAAATCTCCGAGATTATAATCTCCAACAGGCACATCTACTTTCTGGGCAAAAACAGCTCCTCTATTATAACCCTGAATCCACTCATCATTATCATCCATCAACGCGTAATCGATTATCCATAAACCGAGCTCCTCGGGAAGAAGAGAACCATCCCATACCAACTCCGTTTCTCCGCCGGGATTAAGGAATACGGAAACAGATAGAGAATCATATAATTCTCTATCGGGAGTATAAACTTTAATAATAGCGCTCGTAGCCGTTACTGTATCATTTGTATTATACTCGATCGAAACAGGAACAGATACGGGGGAATTGTAGTAAAATTCAGGAATTTCTCTATCAGGATTTACTGCCCAGGTAGTCAGATCTCTGAGCAAATTGAGTTCTTTAGAAGAAGCCTGACAATGACCGTAGCCCCAATCTGAATACAGAGAAGATACGATAACAGTTCCCGCCCCGTAGTTATAATAAAGAAGCGCGGGCATAGTATTCTTTGTCCTGCCAAGCAATACCTCGGAATTATCAGGATACTCTAAAATATACCCATCCACGTAACAACTCATAATGTGACGCTTCTGCCCGGAAAGAACAGGATGCCACCTGTTTAAATACGCCGCGTTATGATAGCAAGATTGGTCCTCGTTCCATCCGTACCCATCGATATTCCCGGGTAAAACAGACAAATCCGAACCATATTTTTGTGTAAACACAAGCAAATTACCGCCATTTACAACATAATTTTCTAAATCTGTTTCAAAGGTAGGAGAGTTAAATCCTTTCAATCCGGCTGAACCGATTACAAGAAGCTTAACCGAATCGGAAATATTTATATCAGGTTGATTAAGTATTTTTAAATCAGGTTTTACAGGTAATGTTTCAATCCCATATCTCCCCAGTATATGCCCATATCCATCCGCCCATCCTGAAAGGAGTATACCGATGTTGGGCAGACCTTGCGGCGGTGATACACCTCTTAGTTTTTGAGTTTTGGCGGGAGAAGTTTGCGAACGCACCAGCCATGGTGTAGGATATTCCATCTTTCCGGGGGATTGATTTTCATCCGGATGGTCGCTTCTGTGTGTTTGCGCCGACCAGTAAAAACCCATACTGAAAATCTCATCGCATTTAAAAGGTATTTTAGGTGTAATCATTAAAGGAAAAGCACTTCCGTTGTTTCTAATTGTAAAGTCATCATCACGTATCTCTCCGGGAGGGAGAGAAAAAGAAAGTTCGCCTGGTTTGGTAACCGTCCAACCTCCGGCATGATGAACCTCAAAATCGACATCACAATCTACTTCCTTCTTAAGCTCAACTCCATTAGTGTACAATTTAGGATGCAGCGGATGTCCTTCCTCGACATTCGCGACGAAAGGGTTGAGGTATAATGCTACATCCGGCGGTTCAGTGGAAAATTTGAATTCATAATTACCCCCCTCTGTCCCATCCTCGTTCCCATCGAGTTTAACGCCTGATGTATCTTTTAATGCGTCTTTAAGTGTAATTGTATAATTTTCACAATAATCCAACTCCTCAGAAAGTTCTAAATTGATTTGTTCTTCATCTTCCCACGAAACACTATATTCAAATGAAGGATCGGTTTCCACCCCAGAATTTGTAATATCTTCATCCATAGGTTTTGAGAAGGTAAAATAAAATTTATTAATATCTATAGGCATCTTATCAGCGCGAGGTTCAAGAAAACAAGTCTTCCCTCCGGAAAAACCCGCCAAATTGGAAAAATTGGATAACGCGAAATTTTGTAAAGAACCGTCCTCTTTTTCCGCGCATTGTTGTTCAACTTGTGATAAATTAGTTACTTTAAATTCATGATTAGTATCTTTCTCGTCCTTATTCGAATTCCCATCTCCCTCCGTATCCAATTTTTCATTTATATCCCCTTCAAAATCATCTTTTGCGTCTACGACCAATACTGCCTTAGGTACCGGCGTTTCATCATCTTCTGCTGGAATAGGCCAAGAATCGATTGTAAATGAACCTTCCCATACATCCCTCTCGAATTTTTCCCCTTCTTTCCACTCCCCAGACACAATATACTCTTCACTTTCATCTTCCGATTTTACCTTAACTTCAATTTCTTCATCCATAAAAGAAGAAAATAATATTTTAACTTTTATTTCTTCATCACCTATACTGGCAGCTTTTTTCATCTCTTCCCCTGTCGTTCCCGGATAATTCCATTCGTATGGATATTTCTTAGAAATCTCTCCGTTCTCATCAAAATTATATCGATATATTACCTTCTCTTCCTCCTTGGTAGGCTGCTTAATAAGAACCCCTGCGATTCGAGGGCTGTTGTAGAGTTTCATGTCTGAGTTACCTGCCATTACGAGCCTTGGGTTGGGATATTCACTCATAGCCTCGCCGACCGTTTTATTTCTTAAATCCCCTTTCTGCTCAACAACATTATAAAAATCCCTTCCTCCCGTTCTGTAAAATATATTTATTGGGCCATGCATGGCATCATAACCCTGGGTAGTATCATTCCACCCAAAACAAGAACCTGCTCCTCCTAAAGAACCGACAAATTGAGAAGAATAACACACATCGAGAAATACTATAGAATTAGGCAACCCAGTCCTACTCTGTAGGAAACTGGGAGAAATTACAATCGAATATATACCAGTTTTTTTATTTCTACTATATGTAATTTCGCTATTAGTGGCATCGTATCTATTTTGCAAAGTGGTCCGTCTTGCTCTTGCCACTTGTTCACTTGTTGTTCCCAAATCCTCAATTTGTATCCATCCGTCTTTGTGTCCATGGGCCGCTATTACAAGAAAACCGTAACCACCATTTGTCTCATTCATAAAATCAACTAAATCGTTGCCTGGACTACCCGCATTATTATCCCACTCATATCCGTGTGGTTCTAATATATCCCCCACAGGACCAAACACAGTAACGGCCCCAGGTGGAGCGCCTGAAGTGATATAACCGTATCCTAGGATACTTTTTGGTATCTTCGGAGGATTAACCCCTAAAAGAGACATATTGACAAATACAAATAAATATACCAGCATTACTCTTTTCATTTGTTATTATCCTCTTGCTTTTCTGGCCACTCGGAAGGATCGAAATTATATATTAAATCCTTGCCAGCACTTTCCACTACAATCTTATTAAGTCTTTCAATCTTTTCCTCTACTTTAAGTGTATCAGACTTCAAAATTTCCAAAATTCCCCAAAGACGATATTCTCGACGATAGCTTGCTTCTCCCGAAGAAGCATAAAATATTACCTCATTATTCTTCAAATCTTTTTCTGTTTGATTCTTAGCATAATTAACATATTTCTTCACTGCGTCAAAATCCTTCCTCCATGGAGTTGGAGGAGCCCTGTAGCCGGATGATGAATTCCCTCCATACAACCTAAAAAGAAAAGAAGATGTATCTTCCGGAAATTTATCATATCCAGGTATATAATTATAAATCATAAGCATACAATCATCTTCTCCTATATAAGTAGTATCCATTTTTACAATTAAAGTTTCAGCTTCAGCCAACTTATAAATTGAATCAAGCGCTTTGACTCTTCCTTTTTGTAGTTCTATTATCGCATAGACGTCCCCAATTTTATCATACAAAGAGTCCAGTCTTTCAAAATAAGGGGCTGCTATCCTATTGGCTTCCCTATATCTCTCTTCAAGCATTTTTTCTTCTCTTTTCTTTTTCTCAATCTCGAATTTCGAAGGCAATACAGGAAAAATCTGAACCCCGTTAATAAACAACATCGTATCGTTTTTAATTTGCAATTTATAAGGCGGTCCAATATAATGACCATAAGCGATAACATGCCCGGTTGCTATTCCTTCACTCGGAGTTTCAATATTTAATGAAGTCTTATACAATGCCGGTTCCTCCGAAGGCTTAATTAAAGGTTCTTGTGCTCCCATCTCCAGTTTTGTTTCAGAGTTAACAACCTCTTTCTCTGCCTCCTCCTTCACATTCTCAACCTCCGCCTTTGTAGCCATGCCGAGTAGAAAACAAACTGATAAAACAATTAATACTTTTTTAAACATATTTTCCTCCTTTGGAGGGGTTGGTCTGTTGGTGCGTTGGAGAGTTCTCCCCAAAACCCAACCCTCTTTTTTAAAAAAACTAGCATTTTTAATCCGTGTATTTCCGTGTTCATCCGTAGCAATTATCCTTTTAAAACAACAAAACATTTTTTTAATCCTGAAAATCCACGTTAATCCGCGTCCCATTATTTTTTTTATTTTAATATTAAACATATATTGAAATCTCTGTGTCCTCCGTGCCTCTGTGTGAAAACAAATTTTGATTTATTTGATATATTACAACTCTCAACGTTAAACAAAATACCTCCTTATTAATATTCCCTCTTAACTATATACCTCTAAAGTCGACTATAATTATACAAAAACAAAACCCTTTGTCAAGTATTTATTTATATTTACAATTATCATACTTCTCCCAATTATATAAATTCCCTATATCCAACTGTCCTAAACTACACACTTTTATCCCGGACATTTATGTATAGTTTGGGTGTGGAAACCAACAAAAAATCCTCTGTGTTCTCTGTGTGTTTGTTTTTTCTCTGTGAACTCTGTGGTAAATGTTTTTGGAGAATTAAATCCTTTCAACCCGGCTGAACCGATAACCAAAAGTTTCACCGAATCGGAAATATTTACATCTTCATTATTAAGTATTTTTAAATCAGGTTTTATTGGTAATGTTTCCATCCCATACTTCCCCAGAATATGTCCATAACCATCAGCCCATCCCGAAAGGAGGATGCCTACATCGGGCAAACCTTCCGGTAGAACTGAATCGGCTCGTAATTTTTGAGTTTTAGCGGGTGAAGGTTGTGTCCTTGTTATCCAGGGAGTCGGATATTCCATATCTCCGGGGGATTGATTCTCATCCGGGTGATCGTGCTGATGTCCCTGGGCCGACCAGTAAAAACCCATGCTAAAGATTTCTGTACATTTAAAGGGTATTTTAGGGGTAATCATTAAAGGAAAAGAAGTCCCATTGTTTTTAATTGTAAATTTATCATCATGTACTTCTTCGGGAGGGAGAGAAAAGGAGAGTTCGTTTGGTTCGGTAACCGTCCAACCTCCGGAATTAGCAATATTAAAATCGATATTACAATCTACCTCCTTTTTAAGTTCACCTCCATTAGTGTACAATTTAGGATGTATAGGGTGTCCTTCTTCGACATTCGCGACGAAAGGGCTGAGATACAATCCTACATCCGGCGGTTCGGTAGAGAATTTAAATATATAATTACCACCAGCTGTTCCATCCTCGTTTCCATCGAGTTTTACGCCGGAAGTATCCTTTAATGTATCTAAAAGTGTAATTGTATAATCTTTACAATAATCTAACTCATCAGAAAGTTCTAAATTTATTTGTTCTTCATCCTCCCACGAAACATCATATTCAAATGGAGGATCAGTCTCTACAGCGGCATCCGTAATATCTTTATCCATTGGTTTTGAAAAGGTGAAATAAAACTTACTGATATCGACAGGCATCTCATCGGCACGAGGTTCAAGAAAACAAACACTTCCTTCGGAAAAATCGGATAAAGCTAAATTAGAATAATTAGATAACGCGAAATTTTGTAAGGAACCACCCCCATCTTTTGTTTTAGCGCATTTTTGTTTGACGATTGCCGCGTCCGTTACTTTAAACTTATGCCATATATCTTTACCATTCGATTTTCCATTCCCAGTTGTATCTAAAGCTTCGTTTATATCCCCCTCAAAATTATCCTTTGCGTCTACTATCAACACTGCTTTACTATTTGAATCTACCCAAGAATCAATTTTAAAAGAGCCTTCCCATACATCCCTATCGAAAATAGTTTTTTCCGCCCAATCTCCCGATACAATATATTTTTCATTCCCTTCTTCCGAGTGAACCCTAACTTCATCCAACATCTCTTCATCCATAAAAGAGGAAAATAATATTTTAACTTTAATTTCATCATCACCTATATTCGCCGGTGTCTTCATACCTAATTCTGGACTTCCCGGATAAGCCCATTCATACGGATATTTTTGTGAATTATCCGCATAAAAACCATACTGGTACACTATCGAAGTGTCCTGCGTAATAAGAACCCCCGCGATTCGGGGACTATTGTAGATTCTCATATCACTATTGCCTGTCATCGTTAATTTACCATGAGAGTACTGACATTCACTCAAAGCGTTAGCAGCGGATTTATTCTTTAAAATACTTTGGTTAATATTTGGAGAGGGCCCATAATTTTTCGCTCCCATCCTATAAAAAATATCAATTGGAGCAAAAGGCTCCTGTTGAGTACTTATTACTTCTCCATTCCAGCCAAAAACACAATGAGCTTTTAAATTCGAAAAAGCATTCATTATAGAAGAACTTCCATCTCCCGAATGGCATGCGAGTAAGAAAACAAGAGAATGAGGTAAACTGTCCACTTGGTTTTGCAGAAATGTTGGACTGATATTTATCGAGAATAATGTAGTATCTAAATAGTAGGTAGTATCTTTTGTTATAGTATCTATTTTTATAGAATCTATTTCTGTATGTACACCCGGTTGGATTTCTTGACGCCTCTTATTGCCCCCAAAATATATACTATCTAACTCTTTTACTCTTTTATCTCGCGCTCCTTTCTTTCCTTTTGGGAAAAATTCAACTCCGAGCCATCCGGGACTACCGTGAGAGCTAATTAAAACATGACCATATTTTCCGCTATTTAACTCGGTTAGAAAATCTTCAAGTTTGGGATTTGTAGAATCTCCAGGTTCTTCACCCCCCAAAACCTTAGGCTCTGAATATCCATGTTCTATTAGTAAATTTTTTATAGCCTGCGCCACATCTCCTTCACAACCAACAATTTTAAAGGGATAATAAATAAGACTATGAATATAATTTGGTAATTCGGGAGGTTTATCCCCAAAAAGAGACAAAGCAATAAGAAGAAAGCTTAAAAGATATATTCGAGTCAAAAAACTTCTCATTTCAAATTTCCTTCCTCATCTATTTCAGGCCATACTTCAGGATCGAAATTGTACAATATATCTTTCGCTTCTAATTCTGATAAAAGAAAAGCTTTTAACTCCTCGACTTTCGACTCAAAAGATAAATCGGTAGATCTGAGAATTTTTATCATTTTTATAAATTCTTCTTCAGAGAAACCTGTTTCGGAACTATAACTATAATATAAAACACGGCATCTATTCAAAGTTATCTCACAGTTTTCCTTTGCCATTTTTTTTGCTGACTTTTTAAACTCAAGTCTCTGCTCTTTCGTTTCAAAGAGCGAACCAGTAACACTACGAGGAATAATCTTCACAGCGTTCTCGGGAACCTTCGATTTTACTTTAAAATTAAGGATTTTTGGGATATCAGTGTACTTCACTTCACCATTCGCGTTTTCGTCCAACAAGTTAAATCCCAATATTACTTCCACGGTTTTTTCATCTTTCGGAGTAATTTCCACTTCACTTATCACAAGAGTATGACTTTCATAATAATCGTATAGAGAATCAATGGCAGCGTCTTGTCCCTGTTTTTTATAAACCCTGTCGTACAAATTATTTGCTATTTTATTATTGTACATTTTATCTTGTTCTTCATAAAACTCAGGGTACTTCTTACGCAAATAGTCAGACTTTCTATCTTCTCTCTTCATTTTTTCAGCCGTAACCCTGGGAACCAACCGTTTATCTAAGTTTATTCCATTTAAGAACAGCAATGTATCTTCCCTGATTTCCAACTTATACGGCGCTTTAATATAATGACCATAAGCGATAACATGTCCGGTTGTTATTCCCGATTTTGGAGTTACAGGATTTAAGTCTCTTTTGTACAAAACAGGTTCTTCCTCAACCGCTATCGGCCCAAATGTTCCAAATTCCGCCTGATACGCCTCCCTGCTAAGCTCTACGTTACCTTTCCCTTCCACCTCCTCCTTCACATTCTCAACCTCAGCCTTCGTCGCCATTCCGAGTAAAAAACAACCAATCATTAAAACAATTAATACTTTTTTAAACATATAAAAACCTCCGGTTTTCAATTTTAAATTGCAAATTGCAAGTTGTAAATTTTAAATTTTTATAACAACTAAACATTTTATCCTATCCATCCGCGTTCATCTGCGTGCCATTATTACTTTATTTCACTCGACCTGTAAACCCGCGTTTATAGTAACTTCGAATGTCCTATAATCGGGATCAGAGGAAATATTATATTTTCCGTTTCCATCAAAGAAAATAGCGCCGGGACTAAAATAGATATCAAATCCTGTTATTTTTTTCTCCTGAGAAGCTTCACCGTACGCGCTCTCATAACCAAAAAATATCCTACCGTTTATTTCATCCTTTGGAATAAAACTAAGCCCCACTTCAAACCCTATAACCTGATATTCGATTTCTCCGGCACTGGATATGAAGGGTTCCAGACCCTGCCGGTGAGCCCAGAAAATTTCTTGATAGAGGTTCAGGGCGCTTTTTACCCTTTCTTCTCCTCTTACCGCAAATCTGTTTTCAGTAGTAGCTATAGGAAGAGAATCCGGTATACTTAATTCATATCTTCTGTTTTGATATTTTAACGATGCTTTTCCTTTTTCTTTAAACATATATGTGGTATTTAAGCCGAAAGTTCTATCTTTCTTTGTTCTATATTGAATAAGTGTATCTCCGAGTGAATCTTCCGATGTAGGCAGTATCATTCTATAAAGTCCATCACCATCGACATTAGAATATTCACCCGTAACAGAAAGTTCGGACAAAGGAGCCCACATTATATTAAGCCGTTCTCTCTCTTCTTCATTATCCTGAGTCCTTACATCATCGTAATTCAAAGAATAACTTTTTCTCCATTCCTTTATCGCTCCTATGCTGAAAAACTTATTACGAATCCTTGTAGTAATATTATGAATATTTGAATTCTGAAATATAGTGCCTGTTGTCAAACTTTTTGACCTGGTGAAACCGGGATTATAAGACAAAACAAACCATTTAACAGGATAACCATCGAATCTAAACGAACCTGTTTCTCTCCGCCCGGGTTCGTTCTCATCTCCAGGATTACGTCTTACCGATTGAATCGTATATTGACCGGTTGATCGAAATAATTCAAGAGTAGAGAAATTATAATCGGATCTAAGAACCGTAATCGGAGAATAAAGATCTGATCTTTTAATCTGAGCTGAAGTCGAAATACCAATTCCTCTTTTTGGTGTAAACCAGATTTTTCCCTCTCCGCTCGTTTCCTCGAAATCTCCTTTGCCGTAAGAACTTGTTATACTCATACCATAAGCTTGTTTGCTAAAATCGATACCTGTACCAATTCTATAAATATCTAACGAATCTCTTGTCTCGTAATCAACATTACCGCTTAAACTAATCTCACCAAATTTCTGTTTCGCCATCAAACTATGCGAAGAAAAATAATTAAATCCATCGTATCTTTTATAATTATACTGAAGATTATGTAAATTTGCCTGAAACATTCTATCGTTTTCATCATTTCTTTCCCGATATGAGGAACTGACTCGAAATGCCGAATTAGGAGTAATGGTACCATTTACAACTATTTCTTCACCCGCTTCCAGACCTTTACCGATTATGTTAAATTCATCCCCGGTTCCGCTGTAAGTACCTCCAATATCGAAAATACCCTTACGCGCCATCCCATCCACTCTTAACCCTTTATTCCCTTCTCCGTCATCCGCTCCTTCGATTTTGAGGTTTAAGTCTTCATTCCCGACATTTGTATTTGCCGTATATCCTCCCGTATTTACTCTTCCCCCGCCTATAGAGAAATTCTCGATAGGTTTTACGGAAACTTGTCCGCCCGCGAGAGATTTCCCTTCTTCTACTTTATATTCATATTCCACTTCCATTGTTTCTTCGGGGGATAAAATCCTATCTATCAATGTTATTCTCCCGATAGTATAATCTATTCGGTAATCGGTTCCTTTTTCTAATTTATTTAAATCCAAACCTATACCAATTCTTACGATTTCAGTATTTCTTATTACGGGAGAATTGTCTAACTGGAAGGGGCCTGAAGTCCCATCTCCCTGGATTTTCTCCTTGGAGGATATACCTCTGGGAAGAGAATAAAAGCCCTCTCCTTCCAGTTTAGAATAATTTATTCCCAATTCTACTCCTCTTATGTTTTTATTTTGAACAAGAAGCCCGCCTAAAGATACAGGAATATCACCCATAGAGCCCTCTACATGGTCTCCTTTAGCATGGAAAAAAGCCATGTTTTCCTCTTCTCTTCTGCCCTGATATACCTCTCCCTCGACATCTAAACTACCCATTATTCTTCCATCCGCGTCTAGCTGTAGAATATTATTTCTTAAAGTAAAAGGATAATACTCGGGAGGAGTAACTCCATCGAGAACATACTTCCCCTGGTAAAAAAAAGTGCTTTTTCCGGTAACGTTAATGTATGTCGAATCATTAATATTCGTCGTGTCGATTTCAGCGGAAAGAATCAGTAACAAAAAAAGCATCTTTTTTAATTAGCCACTGATTTACACTGATAAGCACGGATTGCACAACCACCCTTCCTGAAATTATTATCTTTTTTAATTAGCCACTGATTTACACTGATAAGCACGGATCCCCCAACTACCCCAAATTTTATTTTTTTTAAAACAACAAAATACTTTTTTTAATCTGTGTTTATCCGTATTCATCCGTTTTAAAAAACCCGACGTTTTATCTCTGGTTTGGGTCCAAAATTTAATAATAAACCAACTTTTATCCCTGTTGCCTTAAGATAATTTATCAATTGAGCTTCATTTTCTTTAGAAATAGATTTTGAAGCTTTAATCTCAATTATCACCTTATCTTCTACCAGTATATCTGCAAAATATTCGCCAACAATTAATGAGTCATATAGGACCTTTATAGGAGCTTGTTCCACTGCAGAAATTCCAGCTCTTTTAAATTCAACCATCATAGCATTCTCATAAACCTTTTCTAGAAAGCCATACCCGAGTTTGCTATAAACTTTATAAAAAACTTTTATAATTTTCTCTGTTAAATCTTTATGTTTTAATTCCAATAAATTTTTTCCATCCATGTTCATCCGTGGCTAAATAACCGGGGTGGGGGGTGGTATTTTAAAATCCATAAAATCTGCGTTCATCCGCGTCCCATTACTTTTTTATTTCTTTGTTATCCGTTTTTTCAATCTCATACTTTCTCAGCGTGCTGTCTTCGGATATAAATAAATTCATTCCCTCTGTTGCGGAGAAAGCACCTTCAAAATTCCCTATTTCTTTAAAATTCTGATCATAGAGAAATATGATACTATCCGTAGATATACTAATATATTTATCTACCGAAATCGTTTTGCCCTCTTTAATTTTGGTAATTTGAATAAAATCCCCATATTCTGAGAAAACAGAGACTCTATTTTTCTCGAGAATATAAACTTTTCCGCTTGAAACATCTATATCCAGTGGTTCATTTATAAAACCCGGACCTTTACCAAAATTCCCGAATGAACGCAAAAGAGTCTCTTTTCCGTAAACGTCTATTTTATATCTTAAGGGATCTAAAATAAACAGTCTTTCGTTAGATATTGCAATTGAAGCCGGCTCTTCCGTTTCGATTCTTCTTTCATATATATAATTTCCATCTCTGTCGAAAATCTTTATATTTCTGGAGCCGTAATCCAGAATATAGAGCCTACCATTTTCAATATCCATAGAAATGGGTTCTACAAGCTCTCCGCTTTCCATGCCGAAAGTTCCAAATTGAATTATTTCTTTTCCCACTCTTAATACTTTATGATCGCATAGAAAATATGTGTTATTCGCGAATGTTTTGATTTCGAGAACTTCTTCCGAACATACCGGAACTTTAATCTCTTCGGCAAATTCCACCTTCCACGGATTCGTGATCGAGAAGAGAAAAATGATAGAAAACATAACAACTTCTCTCGAATTTTAAATTGTAAGTTGTAAGTTGTAAATTTTAAATTTTTTTAATTTCAATTTGCAGTTTCCAATTTTCACCGGTGTTGGGTGCGGCAAATTTGCAATTCCTAATTTCCAATTTAAAATTTTCAATTTATTATCCCTACCATTTCCATCCAATGGAGATATTATGATTACCTTTTATTTCTTCCCTTGTTGAATAAGCATAGTCGAAGTATAAATGTTCGGAATTAAAACCCATTCCAAAGGCGATATTTTTATCTTCGATTCCGAATCTAAGAGGAAGAATACCCGCAACACTCCATTCTAACCCCGCGTAATATACAGGGTCGATATCTCTGGAAATAACTTTATCGACTCTTCCTAAAATAGTTATTCCCTTTTCCATCCAACCTTCACCTCGCAGTAGCGTAACCCCTACAAGCGCGGAACCAACGGGCAATAAATCCTCATCTATTCCTCCGCTCCATCTTATTCCCGTATTCAGTATATCTCTGAAAGCTAAACCACTAAAGAAAATTTTATTCTGGTAATATCCTCCGATATCGGTACTTATCCCTGTACCGGAGTATTGATATAATAGCATATCTATGAACTTTCCGTTTATCCCTACACCAAAATCCTTCATTCTTTTTGAAAGTGAAAAAGTATAACAGGACGCTCTATATGACGCACTGCCCCTATACACTATTTCAGGATAATCGGTCCCCGGGATTGTGTCCGCTCCCGCTTCGGTTATAGGTATATCTCCTGTCGCTATTCTCATGAATGAAAAACCTGTAGTTAGAGACAGAGGTTTTACTGTAGTACCAAGAGTAAAATAATCATAGGTCGTACCGAAATCGAGTTCCGTATGTTGATAAAGAATATCGGAATTGTAGATAAAAGATAATCCTCCGGGATTATAATAAATGTTCGTTACCTCCCCTCCGATATAAGTATTTCCTCTACCGATATTCGCCGCCCCCGCGCCGAGTGAGAGTAAATCGAGCTGAACGTAGGAAAGAAGCGAACACGGGAGAAAGAGCAGAGCGAAAAGCATTGTAAATTGTAAATTAGAAATTTTAAATTTTAAATTTTTCATTTTCCCTCCTTAATTTTTAATAGCACGCAGATCTTCGCAGATATACGCAGATTAACACCCCTTCCCACTATTTCTTTTGTTTTTTTTATTAAATCCTGATAATCTGCGTTCATCTGCGTCCCATTCCAATGTGTTGGGAGGTGTGGCATTTCAAATCCATTAAATCTGCGTTCATCTGCGTCCCATTATCTTCAATTTCCCCTAAAATCATCTTCTATAAACGATGATCTTCGTTCTCTCCTCATCTTTTTGGCTTCCGTTTTCTGCTCGTACAAGTACGTTATAAACGCCGTTGCGCACTTCTTCTCCGTCTTGATTCATTCCATTCCATGTTACTTCGTTTATTCCTTCAAAACCGGTTATAGAGGTTTCCCAGAGTAAGGTTCCGGTTAGGGAGTATATTCTTACTTCTATTTCGCAGTCACTGTTCACAACCACCCTTATATTGGAGAATTCTCTCGCAGGATTACAGGGGTTTGGATAGGGAACACATTCCTGGATGGAAAGCGCTTCCTGTCGGCTCTTGCCACTGCTTGAAAGATTTGGATACAAAACAGAAAACGGGAATCTCAATACTTGAACCCTATCATTATTCCTATCCGCCACATATAGTCTTTCATGATTAACCGCGATTCCTTCCGGTTTATTGAATTCTCCACATCCTTTTCCTTTCTTCCCATATTTATACAGATGATTGCCGTACGCGTCGAAGCATCTTATTCTATCATTATTCCGATCGGTTACCCATATATATCCTCGATAATCCACTTCTATATCTGACGGCTTATTAAATCCCGTGATTTGCATAAGCATATTTCCATCTAAATCGTATTTTCTAACAACATCGTTGTTTATCAGACATGTATAAACATTTCCCTGTTTATCGAATGATATTCCTTCAGGATGGTGGTAACAAAGTGTTCTTTCATGGATAATTTTAATTTCTCTTGCCTTTCTGAAAAGTGAATCATATAAAATAACCTTATTTGCAGTCTGATCCGCCACTCCTATCACCAGGCCTTTTAGTTCTCCTTTTTCTTTATCTTCACATCTCATACCGCTATCGGGCAATCGTGTTACGTCCACCCCATCGGGACCTTTTAGATATTTAATCGACCGTAAATATTCCTGCGACTGGTCAAATTCTGTAATCTCTTTTCTTACCTGTTCCGATATAAGGATATTATTCCAGGGCGTAACCGCCACATCATTCGGTACGTATCTATCAGATATCTCGTATATAAGATTCCCGAATGGGTCGAATTTTTTAACCTTATCCCTGCAGCGCTTTTTCTTTCCTCCTTCTCTATCAGTCGCGTAAATATTTCCCTGGATATCGAAATCGACACCTTCGGGCTTATGCAGAGGGATATCGAAATCGCAGATAAGATCTCCTTTCCATAGAATTACCTCATCGATTGCTTCATTTTCTACAAGGTCGGTGGCTCTAAGCCTTATGGTTATGATATTTCCCGGAATACAGGAGACATTTAGCTTTCCTAAAACAGAATCTTCGATTTCTCTATCCGATACGGTTATTGTAGTCCAATCTCCGGGATCTATTCCTTCACCGTATTCAAGAACGTATTCCTTGAAATGTTTATCCTTTACTGTCCCTATTATAGTTATTGTATGACTTACCATCGTGGAATCGAGAGGCGAAATTATCATAGCGATAGGCGGCGTGTTATCCAATTCATAGTATTTAGAGTTAAAAGGCTCTTCGTTTAAAACGTTATCTCGAGCCCTATAATCCACTTTATAGCTTCCGTCCTCACCTGATATTGTAAATTCTGTGCTGTCTCCCTCCACAACCACAAGTCCTCCTCGGGACTCGGAAGTCCCTCCTACAAATGTATTGCAGGAACGGTTTCCTAACCGCGATTCCGTGTTTGTTTTCGTCACGGGGTGTTTGTGGGCATCACTATACCCTATACCCTCAGAACTACTATCCTCTTTATCCTGTGAACTGGAAGTGAGCAGCATAGTTATCTCATATTCCAGTTCTTTTACTCCTGATGCGACACCGTTCGATAACGGATCCTCCGCGGTTAATACCAGAGGTGTACTTGAACTGATTAAAATACATTCACTACTATCTCCTCCGTCATGACCATCACCACATCTACCCCTGGCACCCTCAGGATAACAGTCATCAAGGATCGCATGGGGATCACCGGTGACAAGCTGTGAAACTGGATGCGTTTCATCGACCCTCAGTTCCTTTGAGTTGATATCTTCTCTATTACCTGCTTTATCGATTGAATAATATTCAACTATGTGACTTCCTTCTTCCGTTAAATTGAAAACTCCGCCTGAATACACATACCAGCTAACTCCATCTATACGATAATATGTCGTATCGACCCCCGATATATCATCAGTTGCTTCAAAACTTAATGGGGTCTCGGAAGTGATATAAATTATCGAGCTATCGGACGGCAACGGATATTGCGGGTCGCCGATATTAAGGATGGTAACCGGCGGATCACAGTCGACAGCAACGACCGTATCCCTGGGTGATTCAGTGTTTCCGAGATTATCTTCAGAATAATAAGAAATTATATATCTGTAATACGGAGGTGTATATGGAATATTAAAATTGCCCATTACCTCTGTCCAGGGTTGTATTTCGATTCCGGACAGAGAGGAGACATTATAGAAGGAATGCGCGACACCACATGTATCCAGCGTCTCGATCCAGATAGGCGTGCTGGGTGAAATATAAAGAGTGTCATTGTGCATCTTTTTCGGCTCCCCGAAAACAATCTGAGAGAATGGTGGGGTGTTATCGAGATAAAGAGATAAAGTGCTGTCAATTACATTATCGGCATGATCCCTTGCTGAGAAATCGATCTGGTGTCTTCCATCCGAATATCCGGCTAAGTTGAAAGTATCTCTAAGATTAATAGAACTTCCACCGTCGATTCGATATCTAAAAAAGTCCACGCCGCTAAAGGTATCTACTGCTGTCGCAAAAATCGGTGTTAAACCGCTTACAAACTCGTCCAGATAACTGGGTTCTCCTACCCAGATATTAATCTCCGGCGCATGATTATCGATACCCCTGATCCGTACCGAGTCTGTACCCATATGTCCGAACACGTCTTCTACGCTTGCTTTAAGCCAGAAGTTCTTTTCATCGGGAATTAACGTGGTATTCCATTCGAGTCCATCTCCTGAAGGGTCTTCTCTTCCTATGAAACCCCATGTCTCATACCATTTCTTATACCAATCAACCGGGTAATCGTAATCTCCTTCGATACGAGAACGTAGAGTCTGTGAACCCTTCAACCATACATCCGAAGGAGGTGATACTATCTCTACCGGTATTCCCCATCTAATCTCCCACTGGTGGTCTTCTTCAGTCGAACTATTACCGAAATCATCCCTGGCGTAAATAACGTAAGGATAAACCCCCTCTTCGTACAACCTTCCGTATTCATCTTTACCGTCCCAATAAATCACAGTGGTATCATAGGCTTGCGAATAAAAGGTCTGAACATCATCGATCTCTCCCTTTGTATTGAATTTTACATAATTTATAAAAGCATTCTCCGTGGGATAAAAAGCAATGGATTCCATATCATCCATATGTGAAATAATAGGGTCCGGATCCCGTGTAAACACAATCTCCGGACCAGTTATATCCAATGTTATCTTAGTAAATCCAACCGGACAATTTCTTATAACTTGACTCTGCTGTTCGATCTCTAATGCGAAAAGCAAGGCTTCCCTATCACCCACAAATATATAATTATTCCCGCTTTCAAGGTGTACATATCCTTCCCACATTCCGTCGCTTCCAACATCTATACTCATCGTATCGACCTTATTTATATCCCATAGGGCATCACTCATAGCAGATAAGCTATTACTGTTTACTCCGGCACCGATTTGGTTCTTAAAAGCTTCTATAGCCGTATATATATTTACAGTTTTATTTTCCGGAGTAGAGGAAACAGAAGAAATCGATGCAGTTTTAAATGTACTCGACCGCGAACTTCCATCTTCTCCGCTTCTTATAAGCATTAACTCCTTATTTGGTTTGGTGCTGATATGAATTTTTGCCGAATCGATATTTGTCGAAGAAACAGAAGTAACAGTGGGTTGGTAGGAAACCGTTTGTGAATTGAGAAGCGATACAAAGAAAGGATAATCCCCCTTATCCGGAAATTTACCCGGAGCCGCTTCTAAAATTAAAATACCATTATCAGGGTCTTCATTTACTCGAGAAGTTATATTTTGTAAGAATCCATCATCTCTAATTGCAAATAAAGAAATGTTGGTGGTATTAAGATCATAAGTTTGAGCCTCTTTTTGAGTGTAAAAATAGCGAAATTTTGGACTTTCTTCTAGCTCAAATTTCGCTCCCTTTGGCTGTAGGAGAACAATCGGACCTTTATACTCTCCGAGTAAAGGAGCATCAAAAGAAAGTTCATCTATCATATCGTTTATAGATACGGGTGATACCGATGTAATTGTATCATCATCAAATGAGGCTTCTCCCCCTGCATCGAATGCAAGTTCTGCCCTGCAAAAAGGCGAATACGTGATGTTAGCTTTGGAAGAAACACTATCAATATTATATGGACTGCCTATATAAAAATCTTTATATTTCAATGCTACTTCTACAGGAGGCTCGCCCGGTGCACCTAAGTTGTAAAGTTTCATTATCACTCTTCTCTTTCCGCAAACATCGGTAACGTTCCAGTAGGCAAGCGGAGTTGTATCCGAGAGCAAAGAATCGACAGGAGGCATGAGTGTATCTGTTATCTCCCGCATATACTTACCGTCGAATTCATACATTTTGTAATATTTATTATCCGAGTGACCATCGATTTCCACATAATTCCGAGGTACATTGGTCGGGTCTAAGAAGTGGAAAGGTAAAAAGTAATCTTCAGCACCTCTTCCGTATCCATAGGTCGCGAGTAAATCCTCAGGTGGTGTTACTCCTGCAGGTGGCGGTTCTACAAATAAATCCTTATTCTCTTCTCCACTGGGATACATAAGACTGAGGTTCCATTCCTTAATATTTAAATAATCATTAGAGGAATTCCCATTCTCCCAGAAAGTTAAAAGGGTGTTATAAGCCTTAACATAGATCCGGTCAAGGTCCTGTCCCCCAACCCATCCAAAAAGAAAATCCACACCTTCTCTTTCAAAATGCCATTCAGCTTCCCCCTTTTCCAGAGTTTCAGAGCCTTTAAAACTTGTAAAACCGGAAGAAGCTACTTGCACAAAAATAGATTCCGCGTAAGTTTCCTCTTCAGGGAAATAATTGAAATCGACAAATCTTTCCGCAACTTCTCCCACTGAAAATGTATCACGTAAGTAAACAAAATCTGACAGTACACTTGAACCAGGGTAAAAACCTCTTTTATAAAATCGAACATGGAATGGAATCTCCGGTATATCTTGAGTATCGATAGAAGTAGGATAAAAATCAGAAAAGACAGACTGTTCCCCAAGACCGTCAATGACAAACTCCTGTTTATCAGTAAATCTTCCTTTCCCTTTTATTTCACCGTTTGTTAACAATATATCATCGTTCGATGTCCAGGTAGAATCCAAGTCATCGACAACAGTAGCCACAACATACGGATCCTGCCCAGTTGGCTGTTCTTTACTCAAGTTTACATTTCCCGAGATATAAACAGGTTGGGAGTAAGAAACAGTAGTCGGGTCAACATCTGGGGGGATTATAAACATCGATGATAGCCAAGTAGTATCCGGAGAATATCCTCCACCCTCATCGAGAGGATAGCAGATATCGGTTCTTTCCGCTACCGAAACCCATTCTGATAGATCGCTCGAGGGATCAATAGAAGCATATACTTCACCAACATTTATGTCGTCTATCTTAATAATAACGCCATTGTTCGTATCGCAAAGAGGTCCCTCTGGACCCGTTTTAGTTACAGAAGCAGAGGCAGTATCGCCGTCGATGATGGTAGTTAAGGTATAAGTGTACAATGTTGTATCCTCCCCTTCAGGAGGATTATGGAATTCCTGCATTGGAAGGACTTGAGGTTCAAAATTTCCTATTAAGACTCTTTCTGTTAAATCCCCTGGTATTATATAGCTATCGGGAAAGATCGAATCTACTATATAAGGATCTATGTTATATCTTATATAAGTACTGATTCTGGTCCCAGTATTTGGAAATAGTCTTACCTGTAGACAGTATTGTGGTGGTACCGGAATTTCCGATCCCGGTCCCACCGGGCCGATTGATGGAGATAGAGTATCTAACACTTCACCTTCTACATCTTGAATAGGAAGGAGCGCTTCTTGGTCCATGACAAATGGCGGTGGATGGTTAGGATATTCGCTGCTTGTATCCATCGCAACCCAAGCATCAGTACTACTGCCATCTGAAAGAATAACGGTTTCAACTTTCACCACATGGTTATGCGAGGGTTTTTCTACATAGAAAAAGAGCGACTCATCGATATAGTATGGCCACCCCGAATTATAAATATCAATAGTGTCCCTCCTTCCCCGTCCGTCAGTTCCCCATCCCGCCCAGGCGTATACTTCAACTTCCCAGTCTATAGCTATCTTTCTTATCCCTTTCGCGGTATCGGCAAAGGTGTATTCCTGCGGTGGATATACTGCTCCCTCCGCGCTCGCGTCCCACAGGAAATCAGTCTTACCGTTAAATACCGAATCATCATGAATTTCCCCAACATAATAATCGGGAGGGATAAAGAAATCACCTATCGCCGAAGGAAGCGAATCCTCAACAGAGAAATCTTTTGAATATTCTGAAACTGAATCAGTAAAATCGGGTAATGTGTAGGCTGTTATCTTGAAACTATAATCACTTCCCGTATCATAAGAAAAACTATCAGTTTTCATACCGTTCCAACTTGTAGAAAAATCTCTTCCTCCTGCGACAGAGTCTTTGTTTTCTATGTTTTGGAAAAAATCACCACCTTTATAAACATCTATCTTAACTCCTGCTTTCTGATTTACCTGATATTTTACTGTTGCCGGTATTCCATTCAGCGGATAAGCACTTTCGGAAGTAAGTTCACATTTCGTGATTCTTAAATCCGTTTTGACTGTAATTGTATCATTTTCATCATCATATCCCATACCATCTATACCATTTGCGGATAACCTGATTTCGTATCTTCCTCCCGGTATATGCCCCTCCCCAAATTTAGTTCCATCATATGAAAAAGGAGAAGCCAAATCCAGTACAAAAGGAGTATGTAACTTACTTCTACCAACCCATACTTCGTTTATACCGTTGAAGAAAACAGAATTGAATAGTATCTTTCCTTCACCGGTAAAGGCAAAACCACTGGTATCCAATGTTAATGTATCAAAATGTTCAAATTCTATCTTTTCTGCTGAAGAACCGCTGAATGATATGGGTAAATTGAATGTATCTATTATTGTATCCGTCATCAAAAGATTTTCATTTTCTAGAGAGAGTATTTCTCCTGTCACTTCCGCCGGGCTAAATTCAGTTTTCCATTTTACCCACCATTTGTCATTATAGAAGTAAAGATATATACCTTGTCCTTCCATGGATGGTGGAGATGAACTAACAGCCATTATTCCTTTTTGCTCAAAGTGAGCCGTGCTCCTTCCATTTTTATTTAAAACATCGAAAGAAATATCCGCGGGTTTGTTTTCGAGTTTGTAATCAACAACTATGATCTCTCCGGTATCGGGTTCAAAGATAGTATCACCATTGCCACCCTCTATATTAACTGTAAAATCGGAAATCGAAGGAGAAATCATTGGCTCTGATTCTATAAATACCTTTACTGTATCAGTGAGAATTAAACTATCGCCCGCTTCCCGGCTTTTAAGCATTAAATCATAAGAATCTGCCGGCAATCCATCCGTATTCCACCTAGCGATATCCGCAACATTAGTTACAGGCTTAATACCCCTGTTTTGCGGTATACCGGGCTCTCGTAAATTCTCAGGAACGATTATTCTCGTTGAATCCCAGTTAGAAGCTGAAGATAGTTTATAATATAATCCGAATCCTCCGAAAGGTATGCTATTATACATATCAGGGTCATTAGCAAGTCCTTTTATCATTACCCATCCCTGATAAAGTGTATCCTCTTCTTCCGGTTGGGTAATCTTTGTCCCGATTGTCCCTTTAACAATCTCCGTCATCCTTGTGTTTATATTTCTCCACTGGTCTTCCGCGGTTACAACAACCTTATGAGTTCCATTTCTATATTCTAAAATATCAAAATCTTTTTTTATTTGCATCCTAGAATCATTTGGAGTTATGCTATCTATATAAACTTCTTCCTGATCTATAAAAACCTTAACAATCACTTCTCCCATATTTACGACCTCGTCTTCTTCCTCGGAAATCTTGAAAGAGACATTTACTATATTATCGGGACCTACCAGCCAGGGAGCTATGAGCTGATAAATAAAGGGCGGTGTCCTATCCACCCGCAGTGTATCACCTTGAACAATACCCTCGGTATAGGTTGTATCATTTTCAACATTATCTTCCGCGTTAAACTCTGGTGTATATAATCCGTCATCAATATAGTTGCCGTACATATCCCCGCCTTCAAAGAAATGATTTAAAGAATCAGGGTAACCATAACCATCCCGTACGGGCGTTTCTCCTCCGCTTACGCATATCCATTTCATTTTGATTTTGGCATCTTCATTTATGTTATATTCCAATTCAAGGAAGTCTTCATTGGAAGTAATAATTGGATCAAATTGTGATACAACTTCGATTTCGGGAGGATCATTATCGAGGAAGAAAAATGAAGTGTCGCTGCCTAAATTCCCCGCTTTATCCTGGCAGGAAAGTATCACTTTATATCTTCCTGAATTAGTTACTTTTTTGTTGTCTGAATCGTAGAAGTCCCAGTAAATCCTTTTGGGCGCATTATAATAACATCCCGCTACTGTCGTATCCTTTCCTATTGTATCCTTCCAGACCAGCTCACCCAATGAATCAGTTATTTCTATAAAAGCTTCTTCATTTTTTGGTCTATCTATTATATCATCAAGATTGTCGGAGAGTGTAAAAACAAAAGGCATCCAATCTTCTACTCGTGAAGAATGTACAACGCTGTCTTCTCCTAAGGGAAGGGTAATAAGAGCTTCCGGCGGCGTATCGTCTATATAAAAACTTATTATGCTTGTGACGGGTTTGCTTTCTTTATTTCTGGCAACTGCTTTTATCAGATACATTCCTTCCTCAAAATCGTTTGTCGAAAATGGTAATCGCAGGGTATCATGGGGGATAGTGTCGTAGATCCCATAAGTGACAGCAGTATCCAAAATAACTTCATCTTCGAATATAACAGAAAGACTTTCCGCTTGCAGGCCTACCTGATTATCAGAAAAATATGCGACTGCCGAGGTATCGATAGAACTCTGAAAACAGTCTTCATCCCGAGGAGCATAGAACTTGAGATAGCTAAAAAAAGGATTATACCAGAAACGCACTTTTTCTATACCACTTTTTTCTTTGTGCATATTGATTGCCCTGGCTACAACTTCATTCCATCCCGGGAATATACTTTTATCTTTGAGGTTTCCAACGACAATTTTACTCCCATTATTTCCGACTCTTCCTATATCACCGTTTCCCCAGGTAAGTGAGTCCTGAACTCGTTTATTAATGCTAAGACCTATCCTGCATTCAGCAAGAAAATAGTCGTATACCCTTCCAATAATTGAATCGGGTCTGTAGACCCCTAATTCCGGAGTTTGCGTTGCGAGGTCAATCATTGTATCCGTACGAAAAGTATCTCCTTCTGCGCTGATGGAATCATATTTACTCCCATATAGCTGAGTCCAATAGAAACTGGGTGGGGATTCAATAAAATCGAGAAATATAGGCCATTGCTTTGGTCCGTCAAAATGCTGAACCCCCTTTTTTGTAAATACTTGAATATTTCTCCTTGGAACGTTTTCGAACGCCGGCGATTCTGATGGATCTTGATGATCGGACATTACAAGACCATCCGTATTCATCTCCCATATCTGGAGAGCAATAGTGGCTGCCATTTGTTGTGCCCCAAGCCAGGGATCAAACATATGAGTAAAAGGAATAAATCTAAGAGCAGCAAGTCCGGTGTTCGTCCAGAACATCGCAGCCCACCAGGAGCCCCAGTAAGGCGCCCAGGGTTCTTTACCCACAAAAAATCCATATTTTATGTTAGGAGGAGCAGCACCGGCGCTGTTTATATTATTTTCAATCTCACTATTAATAGCAAGGTCAGGTATTGCTCCTGCTTTAAGCTTCTTACCTAAAAGATCTTCAAGGACTCCAACATATACTGCACCCATTGTGGAATATATTATTGGTTTATATTCTTTCATGAGTACTCCATAAACCGTTGCCGCTAGAATACCTTTCCATTGTTCATCCCATGGCAGCGCTGCCAGTTCCAGTGCAGCCAAGATTTCTGCAAACTGAGAAAAAGTAAGAAAAGTTGCCCCAGTTCCTGCTCCTCCTCTGATGATATTAGTTAAGTCTAATTCACCTTCTAGAATAGCTGCCATTGCTTCACAAGTCGCTGGCGCCCATCTCCATTTCCAGAGAGGAACGTTTGTGAAACATAAAAAGACCCATTCTCTGGTGTTGTAAAATTCTTCGGGAGCTTGCCAGACAGGAGTTGCAAGCCAGGAGCCCTCATTTACCCCATCAGCAGTTATAAGTTGATGTACATGGTCAACTATATCAGGGTGAACTCTAAACATTTCTCTGGTTGCTGGAGCACCTGCTGAATGACAGATGATTATCACTTTAGCCTTTGGATTGCTTTCCCAACCGTCACCAAAATATTCTTTTAAAACTTCTTTTATCCTGTGCCACAATTCATCCTGCCAGGAAGTGTAGTGGTAAGACTCATATCCACCGCGGGTTATATAATTATTATCAATACTCCCCCACGGGTCGTCCATATTCACCACCTCAAGAAAGGTTTTGTTGGGGTAGGCAGGGTCTTTTGGCCAACCAGGAATTCCTCCAGGAATAGTATACGTCGTATCATATCCAAGTGTATCCAGCATCCATACATAAGGATGCATATAATCAAGGAAATGGTCGTAGGTATGTCCTGATTCAATTGAGCTCTGAGGGATGGAGTCACTTCTGTTAATTGTAGGCGCTCCCCACGCACCCGAACTGGAACCAAGACCGTGTACGAAAATTATCGGATATGGCTTATATGGTTCCGCTTGAAGTACGACAACAAAACCCAAAAATAACAGAATCAAAAAAGTATATCTTCTCATTATTCCTCCTACGGGTTCAGAATCCATTTGTTAGTGCCAGTAGTATCAATAACATAATATCCTTCCACATCATACTCTATTATGTTTCTACCGTCAGGACTCCACTTTACATAATGACTTCCGGTAATAGGAAGTGTGTCTATCTCATAGTTATCTAAACTTATGATCAATATCCAATAGGGATTAGAGCTTGAAGCCATCAATTTATTAGTGTCTGAAGTACTCCAATCAGGACAAATTTTCCACCCTCCCAGTGAGTCCAATATACTTCCCAACGTATCAGAAATAAAAAGCTCCCCAGAGACATACGCTATCCTTCCTCCCTCAGGAGACCAGGCTACTCCCCCCCCATCTGAAATTATCTGATGATCGTTACCCCCATCCCTATCCATTATCCATATACCCTCGTCTGTTTTTTCATATACAATCTGTGAAGCATCGGGAGAAAAATCGGGATATTTTCCGCTTCCGATTTCCGAAAGAGAATCACCATTCCTTTTAATCGTATACACAACAGGATAATGGTCTCCTCTTCTCCAGTCTTCTATACTCAAAATAACCCAATTCCCGGCACTCGAAGTAGACATAGGAACTAAAACTCGACCACTTTCAAAGCTACAGGATACTATTTCTCCTGTCTGCTGTAAATTATTTCCATCTTCATCTATTTCGTAAAGCGTTATTGTTTGATTTCCACCAACCATATCACCCCAACTATTAATTTTCTGTTCTCCCGAGTCTTCAAGAAATACTATCTTCCCATCGCTTGTCCAATTCGGAGCTTCCCAATTTTGCCAATAAGTCGTTTCACTGCCACATCCCTGAAATATTAATATGATAACAATTACACTAATTACTATCCATATTTTCCTCATCTATCCTCCGGTTAACGATTGTAACCTCTTATTAGCACGCAGATCTTCGCAGATTGTCTCAGATTATCACCCCTCCCCACCGGTTCTTTTTTGTTTTTTAAACAATTTAATAAATCCTGTAAATCTGCGTTCATCTGCGTCCCATTCTATTTTCATTTAACCAACACCACCTTCCGTCTTTCCTCACTTCCATCAATACTAAAGAAATATATCCCTGATGATATTTCTTTTCCTCCAAATTTTAAAGTTTTTTCCGGCTTTACATCCGCATATTCCTTCACCACCCTTCCCGTAATATCTCGAACAATAACAGTTGCCGATTTGTTTCCTTTATATGTAAAATTTACAGAGTTAACTGCGATATTCGAGGGAACAACAAGATACGCTTCTATATCCACTAAAGGGTCTGGAATCAGGATACCAGTAGTATCTGGCGTGGTATCGATATCCGGCTGCGGGTTTATAAGAGCTTGAACCTTTGCTGAAAACCCACCAAAAACATAAATACCATCACAACTATCCCCCAACCCTTCTATTCCAACCCCTGCAGCATAAGTTCCGTTATCAAGCAAGGGAAAATATTCTTTCCAGGAATTAGCCTTTTTATCATAATATAAGACATTATCATTATGCCCACGACCACCCATAAAATATAAGATACCCTTGTAAATTGCACTGCTCGCAGCAGCAACGTCATAAGGCAGATAAGCAAACAATGTAGAATCCATAGTCCATATATCATTAACAGGATCATAAAACATAGTGGAAGAGGCTTCTACGCCAGGAATCCAGTATCCTCCCGCTAAATAAATTGTGTCATTTTTTACCCATAGCGCCGCTCGATTCCACCGCCACGGCATATCTGCTTTTCCTATCCATCCACTGCCAGGTTCATATTCCCAGGTAGCTCTTATAGGAAGACGCTCCTCATGATTATAGCCCCCTATTTTATAAACCTTTCCATTCACGGCAGCGCACGAGTAATAAGCAACGGAGTCCCCGGTGCCGGCTGAAACTGTCCAGTTGTTTCCCGATATCGAATATTTATAAAGAGAATCTATAGGAGAAAGAGCAAACTCACTCCATCCTCCGGGAACGTATATTGTATCTCCAATAATACAGGCATCGGAAGCATAAAGGTCATCGGGCAAATTAGCGCCACGAACCCAACTTCCATTAACCGGATTGTAAATAAAAAGAGAATCTCCCGCGCTGCCATTCCCCCCGATTACATATATATAAGTTTCATCAAAAACGATCGCTTCACCCCATAATTCTAAAGGCATCTCAGACACAATTTCCCAGGGGCTTATTCTCCCTGTACTTGTAAGACTGTCATTTGAAAAATCGATATCATAAGGAAATGAAGTGTTTATACTGCATTCATAATCCGCATATTCATTAAATATAACCGAACCAAAGTTTACCTCGATAGAATCTCCAGCAGAAATGAAAACATTTAATGAATCTTTCGTAAAGACCGGATTTCCGTCTAATGTGATTGCGGAATTAAGGTTTACAGTATAATCACTAATACCTTCATTTTTAAATCTAGCGATTACATCATAAGAAATATTCGTATCGCAATAAGGAGGAGGCATCAGTATTGAATCTGTTTTAAAATCTATTTCCGCTAAAATGGAAATCCCAAGTGTATCGTCTATATCAGTAGAATCAAGAGTTATCGAAGAACTTATGTATTTACAGCTATCGGCAATTGCCATTGTCCAATCCCCGAAATTAATTTCAATTGAACTATCCGGCAATAATGTTACATTATTACTGTCTTCACTAAAATAAACCGGACTTCCGGAAGCGCTAACAATTTCAGTATGAGCATCGAATGTCATTGCCGAGTCACCAATGTTTCTGAATGTTGAAGAAACAGTGTAAGTGGTATCTAATTTCACAAGAGAAGGCGGAGAATTCAAAGAGACGACTCCAATATCGTGAGTTCCTCCGTAATTTAAATGCCCTTTTAACGATACATTATCTACCCCTACAGCATTGTTCCGCTCGCCATGATCTAAATATCTCCACATAAATTGAACGCTATCGGCGTTAATCTGTAAACTTAAGGTATCCCATCTTGCTATATAATATGGATATTCCTTTAGTTTTATCCATGAAGTCCAGGAACCAAGTTCAAAAACCTGCCAGTAAAGTCTAAATGAATCGGCATTACCCATTGGATAGCCATATCCTCTTGAGTAAATAAGCTTGAGAGAATCAAAAGACACGGTGAAAAATTTAGGGGTTAATAGGTCCTCTCCGGGCAGTGAAGGGGAAGCCCCTTTAGTCCAATCTTCGTAAAAAGCGTACGCTGTACCTGAATCAGGCGGCGCGGTTTCATACTCAAAAGCTTCCGTAATGCCAACCTCCCAGGAACCATCATCCCCATTCCCATCGACAACAGTCCATTCCGGAGGTATAGAACCCGATTCAAAATCCTCAAACAGTAATTTTTGCCACATCGTCCTTTTCTTTGAGCTTGCTTCAGAAGTCAAGTTATCCGCTAAAAGATACACCGAAAAAATCAAAACAAAAATTAAGAATATTTTTATTACTTTTTTAAACACAAAACCTCCGACTAAAGATTGAAGATTTTTATTAGCACGCAGATTGACTCAGATATACGCAGATTAAAACTCATCCCCACTCCTTTTTTGTTTTTTAAACAATTTAATAAATCCTTTAAATCTGCGTTCATCCGCGTCCAACTTTTAAATAACACGCAGATTGACTCAGATATACGCAGATTAACACCCTTCCCACCGGTTCTTTTTTGTTTTTTAAACAATTTAATAAATCCTGTAAATCTGCGTTCATCTGCGTCCCATATTTTCTTTTTTAAAACAACAAAATATTTTTTAAATCCGTGTTTATCCGTGTTCATCCGTGGCTAAATACCTGGGATGTGGGGTTGCAATTAAAATCCTGATAATCTGCGTTCATCTGCGTCCCATTCAATTTCATTCTTCAAATAACCTGTCGCTTATCCCCTGATTCAGTTTTACATTTTTATACTCGATCGTCATTTTTCCTATTTTTCCCATTGGTGTTGGGATAGTCATATTTACCTTTTTTATTACCCATGAACCTTTTATATTTTCATATTCCATATTCATTTTTGTCGTTCCGTAATTGGAAAACATTTTTTGATTTGTAATAACCCCTCTATTCATATCAACGGTCATCTCCATCTTTTGAACCATCGGGTCCTTATTTTCGGGAATTACCTCGAGAACGATTTTCTCCGGAGTCTCGGAAGAAGCACCCCTTGAAAGTAAATTCTTAACAAATGATTTTTTTCCGGAAATAACAGATACTTTGTTTTTCTTTAAAAATTCTCCAAAATCCTGCTGTAAATCCATACCCGGAGCAAGGGAAGTTGGGCCTTGACCTGTTGCAGAATTCATTGACGACGCTGAACGATTCATAACCTGTTTCTCACCACCGCTCTCCATTATCATTTTATCCCCATTCATAATCATTGTCATTTTCCCGGTAGAAGTCCCCCGACCCATCGCGGATGGGCTGACCGGTAAACCAGCGGGAGAACTCATTTCCATCCTCATTTTATCTTTCCCCTTACTCCACATTTTCATCGATTGCTGCTGAGTACCCATATCTCCCATATCGACATTCATTTCAACGGAGCACTGCATATCCTGAACTTTATCTATATTTTTTTGTAAAGCGGCTATGACATCATCTACTTCATCTGCGTAGATTGAAACAGTAACAAACAATAAAAAGACTAAAACTAATTTTTTCATTTTACCTCCCGCTAAAGATTGTAAATTTTAAATTGCAAGTTGCAAATTGTAAATTTTTAATATAACCTCCGGGTGAAGATTGTAAATTTTAATAGCACGCAGATCTTCGCAGATTGTCTCAGATTGCCACCCATCCCACCTGTTCTTTTTTGTTTTTTAAACAATTTAATAAATCCTGTAAATCTGCGTTCATCTGCGTCCCATATTTTCTTTTTTAAAACAACAAAATATTTTATCCTATCTATCCGCGTTAATCCGCGTCCCATTATTTTTTCTATTTTAATATTAAACATATATTGAAATCTCTGCGTGAAAGCAAATTTTGATTTATTTGATATGTTGCAACTCTCAACGTCAAACAAAATACCCCCTTATTAATATTCCCTCTTAACTATATACCTCTAAAGTCGACTATAATCATACAAAAACAAAACCCTTTGTCAAGTATTTATTTATATTTATAATTATCATACTTCTCCCAATTATATAAATTCCCTATATCCAACTGTCCTAAACTACACACTTTTATCCCGGACATTTATGTATAGTTTGGGTGTGGAAACCAACAAAAAATCCTCTGTGTTCTCTGTGTGTTTGTTTTTTCTCTGTGAACTCTGTGGTAAATGTTTTTGGAGAATTAAATCCTTTCAACCCGGCTGAACCTATAACAAGCAATTTCACCGAATCGGAAATATTTACATCCGGATTATTAAGTATTTTTAAATCAGGTTTTACCGGTAATGTTTCCATTCCATATCTCCCCAAAAGATGCCCATAACCATCAGCCCATCCGGAAAGGAGGATACCGATATCGGGTAAGCCTACCGGCAGAACCGAATCGGCTCGTAATTTCTGAGTTTTGGCGGAGGAAGGTTGTGTACGGGTAAGCCAGGGTGTAGGATATTGCATATCTCCGGGGGATTGATTCTCATCCGGGTGATCGTGCTGGTGTCCCTGTGCAGACCAGTAAACCCCCTGCCTGGAAAACGTCTCACACTTTAGGGGTATCATAGTAGTAAGATACAAGAAAGAAGTCGAGCCAAAGTTTCTAATCCTGAACGGATCCTCGTGTGTTTCAGTGGAAGAGAGAGAAAATGTTTCCGTGTCAATTCCATCCACTGCCCATCCTCCGGAATTAAAACTATTAAAATCTATCCTACATTCAATTTCTTTCTTAAGTCTATTACCATTCGCGATTAATTCCGCTCTTAAAGACTGTCCTTCCTCCACATTCGCGACTGCGGGATCGATATCAAGATTTACATCAGGTGGCTCGGTAGTAAATTTGAATATATAATCATCTCCGGCATCCCCGTCATTATTACCATCAAGATGAACTCCCCCTGTGTCTACAGCAGCATCTGTAATAGTAACCGTGTATTCTTTACAATAATCAAGATAATCATTAGGCTTAAGTTCCACCTTCTTATCTCCCGACCAGGTTTTCCCACAGGAAAAAGAGGTCTGAATAGCATTATTAGTCACAAGCAAATCCATCGGTTTAGAAAAAGTAAAACTTATTGGGGGTTTATCGACCGAAACATTACTCGAATTATTAGCCGGATCGGTAGACTTTACAATCGGAGGCGCAGGATCCACCGAAAATTTCCATTCATATTCATCCTTATATCCATTACCTGCTATATCATTTCTCGCAATTACTCTTACGGTAAAATTCCCCCCATCTTTAATATTAGGATCTTCTTCTTTGTTACTCCCAAGATTCTCTTTTTTTAGTTCCCAGGTGTTATCTCCTTTATCTTCAAGTGTTATACCACCTACATTTTTTTCCGGCTCTCCGTCTTTCTGTATAAACATTCGGACACCGCTTAGATTGATATCTCCCGAGGCTTTTATTGTAAGAGAAACGTCAATTGTGCTATCTCCTTCCGGCAAAACAACAATCTCACCATCCTCCGGACTTTCATCTGAAAATTGGGGGAAAATTGAGTAGGGGGTGTATACTTTACTAATACTACGTCTTATATTTATGACACCAGGAAAATAAGGAGCTATATTTTCTCCTCTTGCTTGAGATTCATATATATTACAATTATTTAAAGGACCACTATTATACATTATAGAATGTCCTGGCTTTCTTAATAAATCTCCCTTCTTTAAATCCTCCTCGTCAATCTGCAAAGAATTATCTATTAACTCTATCTGATAACTTGTATAGGTATCAATTCCCCAACACTTAATAACATAACCAGAACAATCAATACCTGCAATATTATCTCTACAATAATCATATTTACTCGTACCATAACCCCCAGCCGGTACAGGATCATCCTTATCTTCCACCCTGGATTTAAATCTGGTTGTAGTAGTATCAAAACCACTCCAGCAGTAAGGCATCACATTATAGGGTGTAGCTCCTCCATTCTTTTTCGTTTTATACCAACTGTGCCAGGTTGGGTGCTCAGCAGTTGTCATGTCAACTTCAGGGGTCCATTCATTTATAGGAGGAACAAATTGATTCGCGGTTACAATCATATCTTCTCTTGTTATAACCGATCCTTGAACAGAAAATATTAAAATAAAAGTTAACACCAGTAACTTCTTCATATCAACCTTCTATCCCTGCAATCCCCACTTGATTACCTGAACTTTCCCGGGAATGAATTTCATCTCCCAACCTTCTTGTACAATTTTACCGGTTGGATATAGATAATAAATATCTCCATCAGGAGTAATAGATGTTTTATTAAGGATAGAAACTTCCCCAACAGAATTTTCAGTAGGAAGTTCAATCTTTACTTTTAAATTTCCATCTTCGGAAAATTTAAAAATACTATTCTTTCTTATAATATAAAAATTTCCAATTTCATCACTCCCAAGAAAATCGTAACCCCAAATATCACCACTTTTATCTTTAACACTATCAACATTCACTAACATTCTTTTCGAACTTAAATCTATCTTAAGTTGTTTTCTCCCTTCTTGTAAACTTTCTTCGTTTTCTTTAACGCTAAATACTCGGTCAACACGTCTAATTTTTATCTCAGAATCTTCTTTAAACAAAGCAATTTTATTTCCATCAGTTACTAGAAATGAATTCTTTCCTTCATTTAAGATATACTTTGTACCATTTAAAGCAGCATTACTTTCTTCCCTTTTCAGCACAGTTTCAGCTGTAACTTTTCCGGTAATCGGATCAAGAGCTAACACTTTCTCTACCAATTTTCCTGTAGACCATTCTCCTTTTACGGTAAAAAGAACATTGTCTTTAACCATAAGTACATTATTTCCTACTTGAGCATTTATATATCCTAAACTCTCGCCTTTTTTATCAAATTTACATACCTTTTTCTTTGCAATATCATATATATACAAAATACCTTTTTCATTTAAAGCCAAAGGACCGGGACCATTTGGAGGATTATGATACAAATCCATACCAAATCCCCCAATATCATCTCCCCATTCAGCGTCAATTATCACTTTTTTTACATAATTTTCCGTACCTTGATTTCCATCATTGATATTACTTTCCTTCACATTCTCAACCTCCGCCTTTGTCGCCCATCCGAGCAGGAAAAAAATCGATAAAACTAATAAAAAAGATTTTTTAAACATTTATACCTCCGTGTTTCAATTTTAAATTGCAAATTGTAAGTTGTAAATTTTAATAGCACGCAGATCTTCGCTGATTGTCTCAGATTAACACCCTTCCCACCTGTTCTTTTTTGTTTTTTAAACAATTTAATAAATCCTGTAAATCTGCGTTCATCTGCGACTATGAGAAGAAGTCAACCCCTTTTTTTATTTTTCGTCAAAAACCTT
>CAZKVT010000002.1:0-204227 GCA_964556365.1 uncultured bacterium
TTAAGAAAATCTTACTTTGAAAATAATCTGTACCACCATGTGCCTGATTACCCCGGTTTTTGAGCCGTAAGGCTCAAAAACAGTCGCGAGTCACGAGTCATGAGAGGCTGTGACAAAAGTCTCTTTTTCGTAAATTAGAGAGAATTAAGTTGTTGATTTTCAGAGGATTATTTTTTACAAATCCGTTAAATTTGGACTTTTGGCACAGCCTCATGAGTCACTAGTCAAAAAAACAAACCAACCACATGAAATTCAAGAGAAACAACAAATCACACAAATAGCACGAATATTTTTTAAAATTTGTATTCGTTTTTTAAATATAAGTAGAAATCATTGTCAATATTTAAGTCTTTAATTTTTTCAATTATTATTTTTCTATATTCATCAGGTTCATAATCATAATAATCTTTGCTGAGTGGTTCTGAATGGATTTTATAAGTATATGCTATAAGTGAGTCGATGTTGACTTCAATTTTAGTGTATTTGGCAATACTGTCCTTATTCATTGCAAGTATAAATTCTCTTGGATGTTCCCAAAAGAATGATCCTAAATATTCCCACAAGTATTCTGAGCCAGATACACCGCAGTATTGTTCTAAACTTACGAGTCGAGGTATTACTATATTGGGATATTCTTCAACAAAACGGTCATATAGTTTTATAAGATAAATTCTTTCGTTAAGATCATAAGTATGATTGCTTACTTTTTCAAATAGTTCTTCTTTTGTTAGTATAATATTTTCATTCAGATAAATTTCAGAAGCTATATTAAGTTCTCCTAAGGTGTTTATACTGGAGTACTTATATTCGATTGCTCTTTCAATAATTTCTTGTTCTTTTTGGCAAGACATCTTTTTTTCGTTAGATTCTGTACATGTACATATTCCTAAAGATATTCCTAATACCAGTAAAAAAAATACAGTTTTATACCGCATAAATCTCCTCCATTATGTTTTTTTCATCCATAAAAACCAGTCGAAAAATAAAAGTAATAGTAACAAACTGATAAAGAACCAGTTATGGCGGAGGTTTATCCATATTTCTTTTTCTTTGATTTTGAAATTTTCTTTCTTAAAAGAGTTATCCCATTCGCCGCCTCTGCTTATATCTGCGATACTATAGAGCATAGTCGAATCTATGCCCATTTTATCGCCGAATTCTCCTACAATCAAAACTGAATCTTCTATGCTTTGTGACGGCAGAGTGATTTTGAAATGATGTAAACCTTCAGAAGGTTTTTTTATTACTAAGGAATCTGCTATTACTGGTATTTTTTGCCCATCCCAAAAAAAAGTTTTATCCAGATCTTTATTTTTATTAAATTTAAGTATAAAATCTTCTCCTTCGGCCAGCTTTTTTGAATAAGATATGCTCATTTCTTCTTGTGTCAGTTTTTCCGTTAAATTATCCATTAATTCTTTAAAGAAATTTTCTGAATATATTTTTTTATCCGAAAGGGCTAATTTCCAGAGCTCGAGATAGGCAAATTGAAAAACGCTTCCTTTTCCGTAAGGCATAGAGTACCCTACTTTTTCTCCCGACAATTCAAGAGTTTTAGCATTGCTTTTTGCTCCTCCGGCTTTTAAATAATAACTTTCCGGGAGTTTTCCTGAATATTTGCTTAATGTAGAGGCGATAAGGGGTAGAAAATCGAGATTAGGAGATACGGAACTGACTACGATTACATTTCCTCCTTTAAGTAAATATTTTCTGATTTTTTCTTTGTGTTTATCCGGATTTTCAAGAATGCAAAGTATATTATAACTAAATATGTTTTCGTTTTTTATGTTATCTTTTTCATAATCTTCGATTTTCCAGCTTTTATCTTCAAAATATCGTTTTATGAATTTGTAATTCCAGTTAGGGATTTCAGTTACAATTAAAAGTTTTCGTTTTTCCTTAACATCGATAGACCAAATTGCCCTGTCTACTATTTCGTTTTCGATTAAAAGATTAAATTGAATGTTGTTTTTGCCGACGGATGGTAGAATTGGAAAATTTAAAATCCCTTCTTTCTTGATGTCTTTTTTGCTGATTTTTCCGTTGTGTTTTATTTCGATGGTAGCCTGCCCCGGAACTTTATGGTGGATATTGATTTTAACAGAATCCCCTTCGAGAGCTGAATTTGGACCATAAACCGAGATGAAACCGGTATTGATTTTATCCTCCTCCGGAGGTGCAAAATATATAGGGATTCCGAGTTTTCCTGCTATTTCGATTGGGTCTTTTCCTCTGGTGTTGGAACCGTCTGAAAAAAGAATTATAAAACTTGCATTAGAGTATTTTTCGGATGCTCTGGTCAGAGCTTTACCAATATCTGTTCCGTTCCTATTTTTATCAAAATTAAAAGTTCTCAGCGGAAAAGATGCTTCTATTTTTCTTCTTTTTATATTTTTCATCGATTCACTCTCATCTATCAGTAAAATTCCGTAAAGAGGAATATCTTTTTTAAAGTGAAATACAGGATGGAAAAGTGTAAGAAGAAGGAGTCCCAGTATAACCCACTGGGTTATTCTCTTTTTCATTCTACAATATTGCTTTCCGGAAACATCTTTTTCAATATTCGAATCGAATTCGAGTCGAGAGAGGCCACGAAACCGTCAAGTAAATATTTTTTCCATACTTTTTCGATGTCTTTTGATTCTAGTTTTTTAAGCTCCTCAAGCCAATTTTTAAGAGTGTTTTGTTCTATTCCCATAGAGGAGTATAAAATCATAAATCTGCTTCGATTTTGCGTTAAAGAAAGAGCCGTGAGCCAATTTGATACGTCTGAAATTGCTTTCTTTATTTCTGGTTTTTTGGGTTTTATAGCGATATTTTTAATTTTGTTGCCCGAAACATAAATTATGAAAGGCGAAGGGGCTGTTTCCGGTGAAAATTTAACTTTAAGGTTTCTGTTATTCATAAGCTTAATAAACACAAGAAAAGTACAGAAGTCTTCGGAAAAAGGAGGAGGAGAAATATTCGCAATAAAGTTTTCGTTTCTTCGAAATATATGTTTACCTATAATTCTATCTAATTTATAATAATTATTAGAATTGGAAATTAGTGTGTCTGGAATTGTATTGACCATATTTATTATTTTCATTTCACTTATCGTTCCCGTAATCCCAATAGTTAAATTAACAATAGGGGAACCATTTCCGTTAAAATCGTTTAAAACAAGACGTAGTAAATTTGTAGGACCATTTTCCTTTTTTGGTGAGAAAAGTTTATTTTCGGAAAGTAAAGCTATGAAATTAGAGAGAGATTTAGTAGAATCTACATCTTTTAGATAAACATAATTATAACCGCTTTTTTCGAATAATCTTCTTGCATTTTGATTTATTGTTGCAGTAGAGTTTAACTCGAGGCCTAATGAAATTTGTTTTGTTTTACATTTTTCATCTTTCAGTATTTGGATACCTGAAGGTAAAAGGAGTTCAGATATTGAGAAGAAAAGAAGAATTATTCCCATTCAATAGTTGCTGGGGGTTTGGAACTAACGTCGTATACCACTCTGTTAATCCCGGAGACTTCATTCATTATGCGGCGAGCTATTTTCGTTAAATCTTCTTTTTTGAAAGCAAACCAGTCCGCGGTCATTCCGTCTTCGCTTGTAACAGCTCTGAGTCCTATCAAATTCGCGTATGTGCGGGTGTCGCCCATAACCCCAACCGTTTTAACAGGTATAAATACGGCAAATGCTTGCCATATCGAGTCGTAAAGGTCGAGTTCTTTTAGAGTATCTATGAATATACGATCAGCTTCCTGCAGGATTTTTACACTTTCTTCAGTAACTTCACCAAGAATTCTTACACCGAGACCGGGTCCGGGAAAAGGATGTCTCCCCCAAATTTTTTCCGGAATTTTTAACAATTTTGCGATTTCTCTAACTTCGTCTTTAAAGAAATCTTTTAAGGGCTCGATTAATTTAAGTTTCAGGTCATCCGGCAATCCTCCTACATTGTGATGACTTTTTATTGTGTGAGACGGGCCTACGTCAGAAATGCTTTCAATTCTATCCGGATATAGAGTACCCTGAATTAAATATTCAGAGTTTATTTCTTTTGCTTCTTTTTCGAATATTCTTATGAATTCTCTGCCTATTATTTTTCTTTTTTCTTCCGGGTCGATAACGCCTTTAAGCGCATTTAAAAAACGCCCCGGAGCGTTAACGATTTTTGCTCCGAGGTTGAGTCTTTCGGATATTTTTTTTATTTCTTCTGATTCTCCTTTTCTCATGAGACCCGTATTTACAAAAATTGGTATAAAATTCTCTTTTAAGATTTTTTTTGCTATAACCGCGGATACTGTTGAATCTACTCCTCCACTATAAGCAAGCACCACTTTACCTTTTTTGTTGTATTTACCGATGATTTCTTGCTGGGCTATATCTAAAAAGGAGGAAGAAGTCCAGTCCCCTTTTACTTTACATATTGAATAAAGAAAATTTTCCAGAATTTTTTTGCCTTCTGCGGTATGTGTTACTTCCGGGTGAAATTGAAGACCATAGATTTTTTCTTTTTTAATGGCGGCAAATTCAGAATTATTTGTTTTTCCGATAACTTCGAAGCCCGCCGGCAATTTGGTTAATTTATCACCGTGACTCATCCAGACTGTGGTTTGCCTGGTAATCCCTTTAAAAAGAGGATCATTTGAAGGGGAAAATTCCGCGCTTCCGTATTCTCTTTTCTTCGAACTCAGGACATCTCCTCCGAAAATTTTGCCGAGTAATTGTAAGCCGTAGCAGATCCCCAGAATAGGAATATTCAATTTGAAAATATCTTTATCAGGTATAGGAGCGTTGTTTTCGATAACACTCCATGGTGCTCCGGAGAGAATTATTCCCTTTGTATCTCTAATATCCTTTGCGGGAGTTTTTGGGGAACGGATAATAGCATGGGTTTTGAGTTCTCTGATCCTTCTCGCGATTAGGTGAGTATATTGGGAACCGAAATCCAGTATTACTATTTTTTCACTCATTTAAACCTTTAAGTCGCCTGACGGCTTTAGCTCTATCTTTTGAAGAGAAAACAAAGGAATTCGTGATTATTTCATTTGCCCCCGAATTTAGAATAGAATCGATGGTGTCATCATTTATTCCTCCGTCGACTGCTATGTCGAGTTTGGGAGCAATCCTTCTTAGATTTTCGATTTTTGAAAGAACCTCGGGAATAAATTTCTGTCCGGAAAATCCCGGGTATACTCCCATTATTAGAACGGCGTCGATTTTTTCTAAATAGGGTTTAACGGTATCTCCGGCAGTATCGGGGTTGAGGACTATTCCGCATTCCGCGTTCATTTCGTGTGTTTTTTCTATTATTTTATCAGGATTTCCTTCGGATTCCAGATGGAAATAGATTTTAGAACAGCCAACATCAATGTAATCCTCAAAATATTTTTCAGGATATTGTATCATTAAATGCGCGTGGAGAGGAAGAGAGGTTAGTTTTCTTATACCTTTTATAACAACGGGTCCGAAAGAGAGATTTGGCGCAAAAACACCGTCTATAACGTCGAGGTGTACGGAATCTCCCCCTGCATCTTCTACGGTTTTTAATACCTCTCCAAGTCTAGAGAAATCTTCAGCGAGGATCGAGACCGAAACGTGAACCTCTTTATTCATTTAAATTAATCTCCATTTCATACGAGTATATTAGAAATTATTTTTGATATGTCAAGACACTGCCCCGCCCCACCAAAAAAAATAACCACAGAGGACACAGAGGAAAAATATAGTGTTGTCTAAAACCCATCTCAACACCCAACTAGTATCTCACACAAAGACACAAAGAACACAGAGAAAAAACAAAAAAAATATTTGTATTGTTTAAAACACTTCCCACCTCAAAAATTTTTCACATGTAGGATATGTAAAGATTGTGTTTTTTTGAACATGATTTATCCGCCTTGACATGGTTAAGTTATATATATAAAATAAGCAAAATGGTTTTCGAGATAAAAGATAACTGGAAGTTCAGGATGATTGGAAGTGAAGAATGGCTCGAGGCGAGTGTTCCCGGATGTGTCCATACCGATTTACTTGCAAATGAACTTATTCCGGATCCCTTCTATAGGGATAATGAATTAAAACTCGGGTGGATAGATAAGGTTCCGTTCGAATATAAGACGAAATTTAAAGTTGATAAATCGGTTTTAAATCATGATAACATCGAATTATATTTTAAAGGTCTGGATACGTACGCTGATGTTTATGTTAACGGAAAGCTTGTTTTGTCAGCCGATAATATGTTTAGAGAATGGAAAATCGATGTTAAAAAGTTTTTGGAAGTTGGGAAAAACGAACTGCGTATTTATTTCCATTCTCCGTTTCATAGAGGGCTTATGGAGATGGAAAAGCATACCAATAAATTACCTTATGATTTATCTCCCCTGTATAGTTTTGCTAATCAGCCTATAACAAGTACTTATACCCGTAAAGCACCCTATCAGTATGGTTGGGATTGGGGTCCGGTGCTTACAACGAGCGGTATATGGCGTGGTGTATATCTTAAAGCCTGGAATCAAGCACGGATAAATAATTTGCGGATCGTTCAAAAAAAATTGTCTGCTGATAAAGCTTTACTTTCCGCGGTATTCGAAATAGAATCGATGTCTACCGAAGATTGTTTTATAGGCTTATCTTATGAAATGGGTGGTATATCTAAAAAAGTTCAGGGAATTAAGACTAATCTTAAAAAAGGTTTAAATCTTGTATCTCTCGATTTTGAAATTCCAGAACCAAAGCTGTGGTGGCCAAACGGAATGGGAGAACATCCGGTTTATGATTTTGTTGGACAGTTGAATATTAAAAATGAAAAAACAGATAAAATAAAAGTCAAATCCGGTTTGAGGACAGCTAAAGTTATTTGTACTCCCGATAAAAAAGGGAAATCATTTTACTTTGAAATTAATGGTATTCCAATATTTGCTAAAGGCGCCAACTATATTCCCTGTGATATTTTTCCTTCCAGGGTTTCAGAAGAACATTATAGAGAAGTTATTCAAGCTGCGGTAGATGCCAATATGAACATGTTAAGGGTCTGGGGTGGAGGTATTTACGAAGAAGATATTTTTTATGATTTGTGTGATGAAAACGGTATTATGGTCTGGCAGGATTTTATGTTTGCGTGCCATTCATATCCGGGGTATAAAGAATTTCTCGAGAGTGTTAAGAATGAAGCTATAGATAATGTTAAGCGGCTCAGGAATCATCCGTGTATTGTGATTTGGTGCGGTAATAATGAAATTGATATAATATTTGAAAGAAGGGTTAGAGAAAAAATCGAAAAGAGATCGCCAGAGATAAGAAAAAAGACATTGAAAACTTACGATGATCTTTTTTATAAAGTTCTTCCGGATGTTTGTAAGAAATATGACGAGACGCGTTTTTACTGGCATTCATCACCCTGTGGAGGATGGAAAAAACATGAAACCGCAAATTCTGGCGATGTGCATTATTGGGGTGTATGGCACGAGGATCATCCTTTTGAAAAATTCAATGAGAATAGAGCTCGTTTCTTCTCTGAATGGGGTTTTCAATCTTATCCTGAATTTAAAATTGTAAAGGAGTTTACAAGGCCTTCGGATTGGGATATCCTTTCTCATGTAATGAAATCACACCAGAAAAGTTCATACGGTAACGAAAAAATAGATACATACCTTAAAATGTATTACAATACTCCGAAGGATTTTCGGTCTTATTTATATGTTACACAGGTGATGCAGGCAGAGGCGGGTAAACTTGCGATAGAAACACATCGACGGAACAGACCTTTTACCATGGGTACTTTGTACTGGCAACTTAATGATTGTTGGCCTGTGGCTTCCTGGGCTAGCTTGGATTATAAGAATCGATGGAAAGCTTTTCATTATTATGCTAAAAAGGCTTATAGTGATGTACTTGCTGTTGTTTCTAATTTTGAAGGCTGTTTTAAAGTTCAGGTTGTATCTGACCTTTCGGAGTCTTTTCAGGCAGAGTTGGAAATGAAAATTATGAATTTTACGGGTAAAGAATTATGGAAAAATTCACTTCCGGTAAATATGGAAGCAAATACTTGTAAAACTTTTTTCGAGGAGAAGTCTGATACATTCTTAAAGGAAATCGATAAAAAAAATACTGCTTTTATCGTTCGATTAGTTCAGGATAAAAGGATTTTATCGAAAAATATTTTTTATCTGGTAAGGTTTAAAGATTTGAATTTATCAAAGCCGAAAATTAGAAAAAAAATAACATTTACTTCCAATAGCCATAGAATCGAACTATCAACCGATAGATTTGTAAAAAGTCTCTATCTTTCTCTTGATGAGGATGTTTTTTTCTCCGATAACTTTTTCGACCTGCTTCCCGGTGAAAAGAAAATTGTGACTTTTTCATCTGAAAAGAAGATTGAAGATTTTGAGAAGAAGTTGGAAGTTATGTCTTTGGTTGACACTTATTAAGGGAGTTTTATTATTTAATGGTTAAAAGAAATAAAGAGAGAGGAAGATGAAAAAGGAATTACTTGCCTACTGTGGTATTTATTGCGGTGATTGTCTGGGTTATACAGGTGTCATTGCCGATGCTGCAGAGGATTTTAAAGAAGTATTGGAAAAATTTAAATTCGGGAAGTCGGCAAAATGTATTTTCCCCGACCAACTTAAAAATTTTTCGATGAAATAGCTTTTATGAGCCAACTAAAGTGCCCGATGGTTTGCAGAGAAAGGAAGGATAATAATGTAGCCTGTGAAATTAGAAAATGCTGCAGAGATAAAGGTTTTTTTTCATGTTATGAGTGTGCTGATTTTGAAGTATGCGAAAAACTAAAAATTATGGAAGGGCTTCATTATGAAGCTATGATTAAAAATTTAAAGGAGATCAAAGCGGTGGGGCTTGAAGAATGGATTGGAAAAGGGAAACCACATCATTACTGGGATGAAGAAGATTAAAGCTATAAAAGGGAGAAGGAAATGAGGATAGAAAAAGAATACCACAAAGATTTTAATGCCAAACTTAAGGAAAGGAATGTCTTCATATTTATGGACGGTACTTGGAATGATGAAAACGGCAAACAGGGTAGCGGACTCGTTACTAATGTTGTCAAACTATATAAATCATTGGAAGAGGATTCTGAGACGCAAATCTCAAGATATTTTAGGGGAATTGGAAACGATGATGATTATGGTTTTTGGGCGTCTTATATATGCGGAGGTACAGGAAGGGATGAAAAAAGAATAAGAAATGAAGCCTATGCGACAATTGCAAGGGAATACCAAATGGGAGACAGGATTCATATTTTTGGGTTCAGCAGGGGGGCGGCGAGCGCGAGAATGCTTGCAAAGCAGGTTTATAAGGAAGGTATTCCGGAAAACATTAAAGTAATATGGGAAACTTTTGCCAACAGAACAACGAGGAATATAGAAGATAGATTCGTACGCTATATTTCAAACGGTAAAAAACATAACGTCGATGTAGAATTTTTAGGTGTTTGGGATACTGTGGGGGCTTTTGGGATACCCATAAACATTTTGGGAATTCCATTCGCGCGGTGGAATCTATTTAAAGATATGCATGTGGCAGAGAACGTAAAAAAAGCTGTTCATTGCGTTTGTCTGGATGAGACTAGAAATGCCTATGTGCCGACACTTATGAATTATAAACCCGAAGTAGTTGAGGAAGTCTGGCTTCCCGGTGTACATTCTGATGTAGGAGGAAGTTATAAAGAAGCTGCTCTGGGCAAGATTTCTCTTAGTTTTATGGTAGATAGATTAAGGAAACATTCTCAGGAATATGGGAATAAGATAAAGTTTAAAGAAGAAGTATTGAAAAAATATACAGAAATTGTAAATGAAGAAGAATTTGTTTTTCATTTCTTTGGACTTGGTTGGAAGAAATCCATAAGGGAAATCAAGGTACTTAAAGATGATAAGGTCGATAAAAAAATATCTCCGAAAATACACAACTCTATGGTAAAATTACAGAGAAGTAGAAAAACAACAAGCCTTTTCCGTTTCGGGAAAACTACGAAAACAATACGAATTCAGTATAATCCGCCAAACGCTAAAATTATAAGAGATAAATATAAAATTATAGATTAAAAGAGGAGGTAAAAAATGAGGAACTTTTGTTTAATAAGAATATTGGCGTTGCTTCTCATTATGGGAATTCTTATACAGTCTTGTCCTGCGGTGAGTGCTACTTCTAAATTGAAAATGGAAAAATTCGAGGGCGGATTTTTTTCCATCAGTAAGCCAAAAGGATGGAAAATGATTACTGCCGGAACATGCGCTTCTTTTGCTTTTTTGATTCGGGATCCTTCCGAGTCTTTAAGGCAAATTTTCTATTTCGGAGAAGTTGGTCCGGTATATTTGAATGTACAGCAAAAACAAATAGACCAACAGTATATGAACATGGGGGGATATCCGGTAGGCTGGATTGATATGCCGGTTGTTAACCCTTTAACTCCGGGTGGATTTCTTTCGAATTTTCATATAATTGCGAGTAGCCAAGTGGCCCGGCAATTTATGTCCGGGTGTCCAAGGCTTGAAAATATCAAAATCGTCTCAAGGAAAACCGAGACGTGTCCAATCCCTGGAGGCAGTACGGAACTTTTGAGAGCTTTATTTACAAAAAACGGAAAACTTGGTGAAGGGTTGTTCTTGATAACGGTTGCGCCAATGCTTCCTTATACCGGAAATCCCGGCGGAGGTATCGGTTATGGGTTTCTTGTTACGGGTATTACGGCTCCTAAAAAGGAATTCAAAGAATTGGAAAAGTCTCTTGTCAATTCGATCAAAAGTTTCTGGGTTAGTCAAAATTATGTAAATAATTGTATGCGGCAGCAGGCAAGTACTTATGCTGGTATTCTTAAAGCCGGCAAGACGTTGAGTGAAACTTCGGATATAATAATAAAGGGGTGGGAAGCAAGAAATAAAACCGAAGATATCCTTTCGGAAAAGTGGAGCGATGCGATTTTGGGAAAAGAGAGATTATATGACCCGCATAGCGGTAAAGTTTATGAGTTTGAAAATGGTTTTTACGATAAGTATAACCACAATCGAGGAGAATATAATATGAATAAATTAGAGCTTGTACCAGATGCCAGTTATAATCTATGGATGGAGACTCCTCTCGATGGGCATGAAAACGTCAGGTAATTGGAGTTTTAGGTGCAGAAAACTATAATCATAACCACAACCAGTAGAGAAGGATTGTACGATATTACCCCACAGGTCGCGGAATGTGTTAAAGAATCCGGTATTAAATCGGGATTCGTTAACGTTTACGCGCAGGGGGCGACTTCTGCTATAATGATTCAGGAAAATTGGGATGATAGTGTTCAAGAAGATGTGATCGATTTACTCAGGAAATTAATTCCTCAAGGTATATGGAAACATGATGTTCAGGATGGGAATGCGGATTCTCATTTAAAGGCAGGCATTGTCGGGCCGAGTGAAACTGTTCCCATAGTCGATGGCAAGATGGGCCTTTCTACATGGCAGAATATATTTTTTTGTGAGTTCGATGGACCGAGAAGCAATAGAAATATTATGGTAACGTTATCGGAAGCATAGTCAATGAGAATATGGTCTTTACATCCGAAGTATTTGGATGGAAAGGGACTTATTGCCCTCTGGAGGGAGGCGCTTTTGGCAAAAAAAGTTCGAACCTCATCCACTATTTGAGGTTGTAAAAGGAGAAATTGAGGAATGAGAAATAATCAGAACTTGATTTATTTCATTTTTCAAATAAAATAATATTAAGATGTGTATTAAATTAATTGGGCGAATAAAACTAAATATACTTATTTTTGTTTTTTCTTTTTTTATTTCTGTCACTACTTCTGGTGAGGTCAGATTACCGAAACTTATAAGCGATGGAATGGTGTTGCAAAGAAATGCTGAAGTAAAGGTTTGGGGGTGGGCTACACCGGGCGAGAAAGTAACAATTAACTTTAATGATAAAAAATACAAAACGACAACCGGAAAATGTGGTAAATGGGTAGTTAATCTTTCTAAAATAAAAGCGGGCGGTCCATATAATATGGAAATTAACGCAAGCAACAAAACAATAATAAAAGACATCCTCATCGGCGATGTTTGGGTATGCTCGGGCCAGTCCAATATGGTTTTGCCTATGAAAAGAGTAGAAGATCTTTATGAAGATGAAATCGATCATGCTGAAAATCCCTTTATAAGACAGTTTTTGGTTCCCGAAAGGTATGATTTCAATGTACCTGGGAAAGACCTTGAATCAGGTAAATGGGAGTCCGTGAATCCCAAAAATATTCTTCATTTTAGGGCAACGGGGTATTTTTTTGCTAAAGCTTTATATGAAAAATATCAAGTGCCTATTGGTTTAATAAACGCAAGTGTCGGCGGTACGCCCATTGACGCCTGGTTGAGCGAGGACGCTTTAAAAGAATTTCCTGCTTCTCTTGAAGTGGCACATAAATTCAGAGACAGTGCTTATGTAAATAAAATTATTAGAGAAGATAAAACTCGTAACAATAAATGGTACAATAAATTGAAACAGCTTGATAGAGGCTTTGCAAATCCGGAGAAGACATGGTTTGATCCTACTTGCGATGCTTCCAAATGGCATACCATGCAATTACCTGCTTACTGGGAAGACGAAGGTTTAGAAGATGTTGACGGGGTCGTATGGTTCAGAAAAGAAATCGATGTTCCGGCTTCCATGACAGGCAAACCGGCAAGACTTTTTATGGGTAGAATTGTCGATAGTGATTCGGTATATATTAATGGTAAATTCATCGGTACTATCTCATATCAGTACCCGCCAAGAAAATATGATGTGCCAAAGGATTTACTCAAAGCGGGTAAAAATATTATAGTAGTCAGAATTGTTAACAATATTGGTAAGGGCGGTTTCGTTAAGGACAAACCATACAAATTAATTGCAGGAGAGGAGACTATTGATTTAAAGGGAAAGTGGCAATACAAATTAGGCACAGAAATGGAACCCTTACAGGGTACAGATTTTGTTCAATACAAGCCATTAGGTCTTTACAACGGAATGATTGCTCCCCTTCTAAACTACAAAATCAAAGGAGTTATCTGGTATCAGGGAGAATCCGATACATATAGACCATTTAAATATCGAAAATTATTTCCTGCCTTAATAAATGATTGGAGACGGAAATGGAATCAGGGGGAGTTTCCATTTCTTTTTGTGCAGCTTGCCAATTTTATGGAAGGGAAAGACCAGCCTTCCGAAAGTAATTGGGCTCTTTTGCGAGAAGCCCAACTTAAAACGCTTTCTGTTTCGAATACAGGTATGGCGGTTGCCATTGATATAGGTGAATGGAATGATATTCATCCTTTAAATAAGGAAGATGTAGGTAAACGGCTTGCGCTTGCGGCTTTTAAGGTGGCATATGGGGATGAAGACGTGATTTATTCGGGACCTATTTATAAATGTATGAAGATTAAGGGAAACAAAATAATTGTTACGTTTACGAATACGGGTGGTGGTTTAATTGTAAAAGGTGGCGGGAAACTGAAATATTTTGCTATTTGTGGTCCTGATAGAAAGTTTATCTGGGCAAACGCGAAAATCGAAGATAATAAAGTGATTGTCTGGAACGACAATATTGGTAGTCCCGTTGCTGTTAGGTATGCATGGGCTGATAATCCTGAAGGTGCGAATTTGTATAATAAGGAAGGTTTGCCGGCATCGCCTTTTAGAACAGATGATGAATAATATCTAAAGGTAAAATTTTAGGGTGTAGGAAATTATGATTTTTCGGGATAATCAGGCACATGGTTGTTGGGCATACTGACAATGTAGGTGAAATAAGTTACAACATGAAGCTTTCCAGGGCACGGGTTGAGGCTGTGATGAATGAACTCATAACAAAGTATAAAGTCTCTGCGGATCGATTGAAGGCATATGGCGTGGCTTCATTGGCACCTGTTGCGAGTCTAATAAGACAGAAGAAGGTCGTACAAGGAATCCGGCGGGTAGAGTTGGTGGAGCAGTAAGTATCTAAAGTGAATGTGGGCGCTTCGCCTAACATATATTAAAGGCGATTTGTCAAGGGAAAAAATTCCTCCAATAACGATTGCAAACGATTGTTCGGGAATTGCGCCAAACACGTATAGGATATAATCCTCACGCCGGAAAATAATCGGTTCCCCTGATGTCCCATTCAAAGTGTTTAGCTGTTTCCCTAAACTTCCAGGATACGCCAGTTACTTGCAGGCTTCACCAGGAGGCAGTAATTTCACTATAGTGAGGAAACCAAGGATTGAATACCCTGGTGTATTTTATTATGTAGTAACACGGGGTAATCGCAAAGCCACTATATTCAAGGAAAATTGGAATGTTAAAGAATCTATTTTTCAGTTTTCAGCCTGACTCTACGGATGCGCATTTCTCCTTTTTTTTTATTCTGTTATTGTCCTCCTATTCTGCCTGTGTTTTTATTGTCATGTTGGAATCTTGGCCATGCTGAAGATGCGAGTCCCTGTGAAGTTCCGTTAAAGGCATATAAACCTGTAGCGGAACCAACATAGATTGTTCCATCCGAACCTATAACAGGAGAACCCAAGGAACTCACAGCGATATCTCCTAAAGGATATTCCCAGTTAAGGGTTCCATCCGGGTTCAAAGCACCTTCCTGTATATATATTATTCCATCTGAATCTATTGCAAAAGTGGCAAGTTCCTGATTATTTATGCCGGGATTTTCTACTTTCCATTGAAGATGCCCGTCATTTGATATAGCATAGATATAACCTGTGTAACCAATATTTCCAGCAAGATATATTATTCCATTCGGACCTATTACCGGACAACCCATTGCAATGAAATACTGTTCCTCTATTTGATAAGTCCATTCTATAGTTCCATCAGGATTTACTGCAAGGATATTACCTGCATCGTCAATTCCTCCTACACCAAGAACATACAGAGTTCCGTCTGATTCAAGCGCTAGCCCTACACCAACATATATCGCTGGAGCCATATCAATTGACCATTTTACACTTCCGTCAGGGTTTATAGCGTATAAATCTCTGTCCGCTCCTATATAAATTGTACCATCTGAACCTATAACAGGAAAGGTTACACTTGAACCTCCGCCAACATAGACTCCCCACTTTTGAGTTCCATTAGAATTTATAGCGAATAGAGAATCGAGTGCAAAAACATAAATGGTTTCATCAGAACCTACAGCAGGTGTTCCATATATTGTTGGAAAAGAAGTCTTTACCGGATATTTCCATTTTAAGATGCCATCGGAGTTTATAGCATAGAGATAACCATCCACGGCAAAAATATAAATTGTTCCATCCGGTGCTACAACAGGTGATGAAAAAGTGTTTGTTGGATTATACCAGATAGTATCAGGTAAAGCATATTTCCATTTTAAAGTACCATCAGAGTTTACACTATAAAGGGTGTCATTTTCCGAAAAGGCATAAATAGCTCCATCTGAACTCATGGCAGGAGAGGATAAAATACCCGGTCCTTCGTATTCCCATTTAAATTCTGCCTGCACAGGTCCAGGTCCTGTGCTTTCTTTCTCGCAGGAAAAAAACATAATTCCTACGATTATACAGAGTGAAATTGCTTTTATATATTCTTTCATAAATCTGCCTCCTTGTATAAAATGGCATCAAGAGAGCCATTTATTGATGTTAAGTTTTTTGTGCTTATATGAATGTAAATTTTTGCTGTTTTAACTTATCAAAGTTTATCATTATTTTGCATCATACAATAATATCATATAATAAAGAAAAGCAAAAGTCAAGTTCATTTTGAAAAAATTTGCGAAGTGGGGTCAGACTGAAAACTGGAATTTGGCCTGGCAAATAAAAGTAACTATTATACAATTACATTATAGCGAGGAAGCCGAGGATTGAATGCCTTATTCAAGGAAGATTGGAATGTTAAAAAATCTATTCTTCATTTTTCAACCTGACCCACTTTTACCCGAAACAAATTTCCCTTAACTTTGTCTCTAATTCTTTATATTATTGGCTAATAAAATGGGAAATTATAAAATCGAAATAAACAGAGGCCAGAGTGGAAAGATAGGGCTAACCGTTCCATATAATCCAGCATACACTGAAAAAATAAAATCTATAAAAGGATACAGATGGAATTCTTTGGATAGATTCTTCTTTGAGAAAAGATGAGAAAGGGCAACTATAGAGAGTATATCCGAAGATATAAACAAGTTATACGCCATTGGGCAAAAAAAGGAGGTTAAAATGGTAAGGATAAAAACAATGCTGATAGTAGGCATATTTGCCCTGCTTCTGGGCGGTGCTTATGCACAAGTCTGGAATGTGCAGGTTGTGGATTCATTTTCATGCCAGAATTTTGGTTATGGTAGAGGGTATTACGGGATAGACCTCACGAGAGTGGGTGAGGAATCCCATTTCAGTTCCAAGCTGATGAAGGATGATACCTTTAGTATTGTGTATGGCACAAAAGGGTTGAGTGACTGGGGGATAAATATGGTAGAGGATGTACAGGATAATTGTCTAAGACCCACCTCTATAACCTTTGATGGAGAAGGGAATCCAGTTTTTTTTCGGGAAGGGGTATCCCGGACAAGAGGCTATGGAGGCTGTGACAAAATTCAACGAAATATATTGTAATTAAGATTAGTTGTAATCAATGGACAAATTCTCACTTACATCAATTTGTATTTAATAATTATTTTTATTGTAATCCTAACTATGAAAATGATTGGGATGATAATAGACAGATTGATTACTCTGACATAAAGCTTGATGAATTAATTTCAAAAGAGAAGCAACAGATAATCTATGAATACGACTTTGGTGATGGATGGGAACATACAATTGGAATAGAAAAAGTATTACCTTTAGATAAGAATAAGAAATATCCTATTTGTTTAGATGGCGTCCGGCATTGCCCTCCAGAAGATTGTGGTGGAACTGGTGGTTATGATGATTTATTGGATATAATCAAGAATCCTAAGCACGAAGAATATGACTCAATGATGGAGTGGCTTGGATGGGATTTTGACCCTGAATATTTCAATAGAAACGAAATTATTGCTTCACCTCTGGTTACTCTCTATTTTCAATTTAACGATTTGAAGTTTTATTTTCTTGAAAGCGCTCATGTCTTTCACAAGGATAATTTTTGCTCTGCGGACTCTATCTCTTAATTCTTCTATTCTTTTAGATGTTATTTTGACTTTACTTGCAGTTTGGGCGTCCAAACCAGGCATTTTTTGAGCGTTCTGTAAGAATTGATAATCGTTGTCTAATTTTTGCTGCCATTCGTATATGGTTTGCGGCTTTATGTTTTTTATTAAGTTTTCAATCTCTGCTGTTTGTCGATTTATAACTTTTGATTGTTGTTTTGCGCTTAAGGAACTTTGTTTTCTTATAAGTCCTTCCAATTCTGTTGTGAGCATAGAAAGTCGTTTCGTTTTTGCGCTCAGTTCCATTAATTTTGGTTCTTTCCTGTTAAGATTGAGCATTATAGTTTTATGGGAAAGTTTAATCTCTTTTAGTCTCTTGTCTATTAAACCCTGTTTTTCTTCTATGCTATCGTATTTTTCTTTTAACAAATCGATTCTATTTTCATATTCGTCAGTTAAATTTAATCTTCTGGCTAGAATTCTTCCCTGCGCTATAAGTCTCGATGCCTGCATAGTTCTTCTTTTACTTAAAGCAAGTTCTATTTTCCTTAGTAAAAAGTTCATATGATCTTTTTTCCATTCGTGCCATTTCTTTAATTCTTGTAATTTAAATTTCTTGACTTCCATTTGCGTATTTCGTCTTATTTTTGCCATGCGTTCTTTTTCAAGAATGATTTCTCTGCCTGTTTGTTTGTCTTTAGTGTTTACTTTCCCATCTACCACTTTGACCAATGACTCGTCGCCAAAATAGGAAACCTCAAATTCTGTTCCCATCACTCCCGATACGGATAACGGGCTATTAACTTCGAAAGATTCACCCTTGACGAGTTTTTTTATTTTAGCCCATACTCGTCCGATAGAAATATAAACAGTTCTTTTTTCTGTTCCTGAAGTAGCTATCTTTGAGTTTTCATCGATGTAAAGAGTGCTGCTATCGGAATATACGACTTCTGCTTGAGAACTATCATTGGATATTATCGTATCGTTGTCCAGTATTTCCATACCCATAGTTGGAATAATTGTGCTATCAGCTCTTTTTATTACTACATCGTTTGTATAAAAATTTAAAGTTGTACTTAAAATTAATAATAACATAACCGCTCCCTTTTTTATTTTAGATATAATTAGTAATAATTAGTTCCCTGATGTATTTTACCATAAAGATAAATCGGAGGTTACCGCGTATATGCCGGTGGATTCACTCTTGCCTTTAAGCTGGAGTTTACCTACGAAATGTAATTTGTAGGTTCCCTGAAGCTGATTTTTCGTAAATTCGGATATCAATATTTTTGTCTTATATTCTTTATTCAGTGGTTCGATTCGGGCGGATGTGTTCACCGGATCTCCAATGGCTGTGTATTCAATTCTGTTTGTAGAACCGACATTACCAATAACAGCTTCTCCCGAACTGATACCGATTCCGATTGCAAGGGGTGTTTTCCCTCTCATGAACTCTTTTTGATTAAGGTAATGAATGCGGTTTTGCATTTCTATAGCGCAGGAAACAGCTCTATCTGCGTGTCCCGGATGGTGTATTGGTGCTCCAAAAAGTGCCATTATACCGTCACCCAGGTACTTGTCTACCATACCACCGAATTGAAAAATTGTATTAGACATTTCTTCAAAGAAAGCGTTTAAAATTTTTACAATGTTTTCAGGATTTTCCTTTTCTGCTCTTGGGGTAAAATTTCTTATATCACAAAATAGGACGCTTATTTCCTGACGTTTTCCTTCGAGACTTAAATGAGGAGAGTCCATTATCTGGTTTACAACTTCCTCCGAAACATATCTGGAAAAGAGATCTTTAATCCATTTCTTTTCTTCTTCTCCAAAATATATTCGTGAGGTTAATCCTGCTAAGAACGCAAATATAATCCCTATTATCGGTCTGGACATTTCATAAGATACAAAATAGCTCATATACATTACAATTGTAAATAATAGATATATTATGGTAATTACAAAAGTTATTATTGGGGAAATATAGGGAGCTGTTTTATTGGCCAATAATAGTGTAAGGAAAATCATAAAAACGGATATTACTATTACTATATATTTGGGAGGTTTGGTTATAGGTTTAGAAAAGAGCAAATTATGTATTATATTAGCGTGGCATTCGACTCCGGGTAATTTGGCTCCGAAAGGAGTTTGTGAATAATCATAAAGTTCCGGGAGTGAAGACCCGAATAAAACTATTTTTTTTGTAAATAAAGTATCGGGAATGTTCTCTTTTACCACATCTACGAAAGATACATATCTGAAAGTTTTTGCGTCCCCCTGATATTTTATTCTTAAAAAAACGTTGTCTTCTAAAGGGATTTTTCTGTTCAAAATTTCCAATTTTCCGTTTGTATAGTCCCAATTTTTTACCGCTCTTGTTGCGATGGCAAGCGAAAAGGAAGGCAATGTATTGCCTTTATAGTTAAAAAATAATGGATCTTTTCTTCTTACTCCATCGGGATCAAAAATATCATTAACCAGACCTATTGTGGCGCCGGCTTTTAAATATTCGGAAATAGGGACTGTTATTCCATCAAACGTTAATTCGGGATTCGGGGGGGGAGGTACTTTTTGAATGAAATATTTGCTTAAATCACTCGAAGGTTTGTTGATGCTGTCCGGATTAAGATAAGAAGCAAGCACAACATTCCCGGCTTTTTTTATCGAAGAAGCTATATAGGAATCAAAAGAAAGTGAAGAAAGAGATGTTCTGATCTTTTCTTTTATTTCAGAAGAATCTTCGGGAGGGAATATTGTTTTTAGATTACTTGTTAATTTTTCCAGATAAACTTTTTTAGCAAAATCGTTCAGGGAATCGGGTGCGGAGAATATCATATCGAGACCTATAACATATGGTCTCTGTTTTGATACGACATTGATAGCTTTTCCAAAGTAATACCTGGGCCAATTATGATATCTTCCTAGCTCTTTTACACTTTTCGCGTCTATATCTACGATGTTTATTTCTTTCTTTTCTCGGGTGAGGTCGATTTCAAAGAATTCTCTCTTATCATAAAGAAATCTCTCGAGAGGCATATAAATTTCAGGTCTAAATTCCATTACTACAAATAAAATAAGTATAATAGCTGAACCGAGAAATATTAAAGTAACATTTTTCTTCATAATAAGATAATTACGAATAAGAGTTAATAAAGTCAAGGGTTGTTATTAAGTCGTTGGTTCGTTAGGACGTTTGATCGTTGGTTGTTTAATCCCTACTACCCCAAAAATAAAGAACATTTATATATTGGGAGAATCTGCAAATCTTGACATATGATTAGAGTTTTATAACATTGTTTTGAGTATATGTTTAAGGGGAAATATTTTCAAATAGAAAAGGAGGGGAGATGGATGAAATAAAAATCATGCCATGTCTTGATATGAAAAACGGTCGAGTTGTAAAAGGTGTTCATTTTGTAGATCTTAAAGAAGCGGGTGACCCGGTTGAGAATGCTGCCTTTTATCAGAAGGAAGGCGCGGATGAGCTTGCTATGCTGGATATTGCGGCAACCCTTGAAAACAGGAAGACAAGATTGGAATGGGTAGAAAATGTCTCTTCGGTTATCGAGATTCCTCTTACAGTAGGTGGTGGAATTTCTACTACAGAAGATATCGAATTCGTTCTTTCCGCCGGTGCGGATAAAGTATCAATGAACAGTGCGGTGGTTAGGAATCCCGATTTGATTAATGATGCAGTTAGGACCTTTGGTTCTGAAAAAATTGTGGTTGCAATAGATGGTAAAAGAAATAAAGAAATGCCTTCTGGTTTTGAGGTTGTAGTCTCGGGAGGTAGGAAGCCCGTAGGAAAAGACGCGGTAAAGTGGGCAAAAGAGTGTGAAGAATTGGGAGCAGGTGTAATTCTTCCCACGAGCATGGATGGAGATGGGACAAAAAAAGGTTATGATATAGAATTTACAAGAGCGATTTCGGATGCGGTTAATTTACCCGTAATTGCTTCGGGTGGCGCGGGTACCCTTGAGCATTTTTACCAGGGAGTAATCGAAGGAGGAGCGAATATTTTACTTGCTGCTTCTGTTTTTCATTTTCGTCTTTTGAGTATTAAAGAGGTCAAAGAGTATTTGAAAGAAAAAGGATTGAAAGTGAGGCTTTGAAAAAAGAAAAAATTAACCACAGAGGTCACAGAGTATTAATTATGTTTAAAAAGAAAAAAGCACGGAGAACACAGAGAAAACAAAAGGGTTATATTACGTAGGAAATGGATATTATTTCGTTCAATGTAAATGGGCTTCGCGCGATACTTAAAAAAGATTTTACGGATTGGGTTAAAACTAGGCAGCCCGATGTACTTTGCCTGCAGGAAATAAAAGCGGATAAAAGCCAGATAGAACAAAGTGAATTTCTTAGTCTCGAGGGATATGATTATTATTGGAATTCCGCAGAGAGGAAGGGATATAGTGGGGTTTTGGTTTTATCGAAGAAAAAATGCGAGGATGTAGATTTTGGTATAGGAATAGAAAAGTTCGATAATGAAGGTAGGCTAATTAGGTTAAGATACTCAGATTTTACCTTGTTTAATGTTTATTTTCCTAACGGAAAAAGCAGCGAAGAGCGTCTCAGATTCAAACTCGATTATTATGACGCATTCTTGAAATTATGTGAGGAACTTAGAAAAGGTGGTGAGGAACTTGTAATTACAGGAGATTTCAATACAGCTCACAGAGCTATAGATCTGGCTAATCCAAAAGCAAATGAAAAATATTCAGGATTTCTGCCTGTTGAACGAAAGTGGATGGATAAGTTATTGGAGAAAGGGTATGTTGATACATTCAGGCATTTTTATCCTAAAAAACCTGAAATGTACACATGGTGGACCTACAGATTTAACGCGAGAAAGAAAAATGTGGGTTGGCGGATAGACTATTTTTTTGTGACTGAGGGTTTAATAAATAGGGTGGAGGAGTCTTCCATACTTTCTGATGTATACGGTTCTGACCATGCTCCGATTCTCCTCGGAATAAAATAAATTATTTAAGTGAGCTAAAATTAATTTTTATTTAGTATGTAAAGTGATTTTGTAAAAAAGAGTAGAAATTTTTTAAGGTATTCTAAAATAAAAACGAGTGATAAAGAATCACTCGTTTTTATTAGTACAAATTATACAGCTATTTTTTACCTAATTTTCCTATGGATATAAGAATGTATATTGCAGATATTCCGACAAGTGCGTATACAATTTTTATTAATATATCCACACGGAATATAAGTGGTACTAAGTTAATGTTAAAAATTGCGAGTCCCCAGTTTAGTCCTCCTATAATAAGCAGAATCAAGGCAATAAGATCTATTACACTTAATTTTTTCATAAATCTACCTCCTGTTTTTATTTAAATAATTTAATTGAAAATTAATAAAAAGTCAAGTGTTTAAAAAACTGATTTTATATTAATTCAATGTTAATTTGTAATACAAATTTATTAGATCTCATACTCTGTTCCCGGTGTTTCAGGCATATCGACTTTGTATCCCATTTCCTTTAGAGTTGTCGCGAGAGGTTCCATTTGATCTTCTTCTCCGTGTACAAGAAATATTCGTTCGGGTGAAACTTTTTCCGTAAAAGAAATAAGATCATTTCTATCGGCGTGCGCACTGAATTCATTAAGTACAACAACTTCGGCTTTTCTCTGGTAAGGCTGTCCGAAAATATTCACTTCTTCCTGCTTCTCTACAAGTTTTCTGCCCAATGTGTTTTTTGCCTGGTATCCTACTATTAAGATTGTATTTCTTTCATCCGCGATATTATTTTTTAAATGATGCAGTATTCTTCCGTGTTCACACATACCCGAGGCAGAGATAATAATCATAGGTCCTTCTTTTGTATTTAGAGCTTTTGAATCTTGCACATCCGTTATATAATTTATTTGACCGTAATTAAAAATGTGATTTTCCTGGAGCATTATATATGCTTCTTTATCAAAACATTCAGGATGTTTCATAAAGACGCTTGTTAGTTCGACTGTAAGAGGTGAATCGACGTAAATGGGTATTTCAGGTATTTTTCCGTTTATGATGAGTGAATTAATCGCGTATATTACTTCCTGGGCTCTTTCTAACGCGAAAGAAGGAATTATAACTTTTCCTTTTCTGTTTATGGCTTTATTTAAGATTTCTTCGAGAACTTTTTTCGCGTTTTCAATGTTTTTATGTAATCTATTTCCGTAGGTACTCTCCATAATAAGTATATCTACTTTTCCGGGTATTTTCGGGTCTCTGATAATCGGAAGGTTGCTTCTTCCGAGGTCACCGGTAAAAAGCATTCTTTTGTTCTCTACTTCCATCAAAATTTCAGATGAACCAAGTATGTGTCCGGCGTCTAAAAACTCGAATTTGATACCTCTTTCGTGTTTGTTTTCATAAATCTTTGGTTTGAAAAGGTTGAGCGCATGCTTCGCGTCTTCCGATGTATATAAGGGTTCAATAGGAGTTTCTCCTCTTTTAATTATTTTCTTGTTGATATATTCCGCGTCTCTTTTATGAATATAAGCTGAATCGAGCAGAAGGTATTTTAGTAAATCGATGGTCGCGGGAGTTGTATAAATGTCTTTTGCAAATCCGTTTTTGACAAGATTTGGGATATTTCCAGAATGGTCTATATGAGCGTGAGAAAGAAGCATATAATCTATATCTTTAATATCAAATAAAAACTCTCGATTTTTCTTTTCCGCTTCTTTTCTTCTTCCCTGGAAAAGTCCGCATTCTACAAGTATTTTTGTACCGTTCGTACTCAGTATAAATTTACTTCCCGTAACCTCTTTTGTGGCGCCATAAAATTTGATTTTCAATTTAAGCCTCCTGATTATATATTTTCTCTACTGAGGATATGTTGTTTAGCAAAAATTTCAAGTGTTGAATTTTAACCACAAAGCACACAAAGAGCACAAAGCTTTTATTTTTTTAAGTATAGTTTCCTCTGAATTTTTTGTCAGTTGGGAGAGGTTTAATAAACACAATAAATTAAAATTGGGCTTGGAGCGGTTCTGTGTCCCCTGCGTCTAAATTAATTTTAGTGGTGTGTGGTGGGTTCTAAATAAACACAAATATTCTCGATTTTCTCTGCGTTCTCTGTGAGTTTCTTTTCTCTGTGTACTCTATGGTAAAAAAAGGGGTGGTGAGGGGGGTGCTTGACAAAAGAAGGCAGGCGAGTATATTTTTACCTGGGTATAAATAATGAATACGATAAAATTAGGGCTTCCCAAAGGAAGTTTAAATAATAAATATAGAGGAAACACTTATCAATTAATGATTGATGCGGGTTATGAAGTAAGGGGATATGAGCCCGGCAGTGAATCCGATAGAAAATTAAAAATCTTAAACGATCCCGAAATTGAAGCGTACCTGGTTCGTCCCCAGAGCGCTCCGGTTGAATTGAATAAAGGATTTCTCGATATAGCAATAGTTGGAGATGATTGGGTTACTGAAGAAAGTATCGCAAATTCCGGAAATAATATTTTCAAGGTAGGAGATTTGGAGTATGGGAAAACAAGAATTGTTGCGGCTGTTCCGAATGACGTGTCTTGTAAGTCCTTTAGCGATTTCTTCAAACGAAAAAATCAAGATCCGATTTTATGCTTTACCGAATATATTAATATCACAAGGGATTTCATTATGAAAAATGAATCGTATATTTCGAAGTATGGTCCCGAATGTCCGATTGTGCAGATAAGAGGTCTTATAGAAGGTAAGAACGAAATAGTTCAGATTATAAGTTCAGATGGAGTTACGGAGGGTTATATCGCGAAAGGGGCGGATATTATAGTAGATAATTCTCAGAGCGGGAAGACATTAAAGGAGTATGGTTTAAAAGAGATAGAAGAAATAATGCAATCAAGCGCGGCTCTTTATGGCGGACCAACTTGCCGTGCATGGAAAAAGAAAAAAGCAGACGATATATTTCAGCAGTTATACGGCGCTGTTACTGCAAGAAAATATTTTGATGTTAAATTCAATGTTACTAATAGTAATGTAGAAAAGGTTAGAAATTACTTGATTTCGGAAAAGTTATGTTCCGATGAGCCTACAATAATTACGGGCGAAAAGTATTCCCAGGTTAATATTTTAATATTAAAAGATAAATTCCCGTTAGTTCTAAGTAACTTAAAAAAAGACTATGGAATTTCAGCAATAGTAAGGAACGAAATTAAACAATTCGTCAAATAGATTCTTTGAATCTAATTTAATAAAAAAACTAAATTAGCCACGAATTAACACGGATAGACACCGATAGAGAACTATATTTTTGTTTATTTAAAACCCAACCCCAACCAAAAATAATTTCATACAAAGCCACAAAGAACACAAAGTTTTTTTTGTTACCAATTAATTGTTTGATTTAGATTCGGAGAATCTATTTATCAACCACAGGTTAACATGGATATAAACAGACAAATATGTTTGCGGCTTTTAATTGAAGGTTAAGGTTTCGTTGCTTGACAAATACGATAGTTTTAATAGAATTAAAGATATGGAGCAATTATTAGTTGTACATGGCGGTGTTGGTAGCCATATTCGGGATTCGAAAACCAGAGATAAAGTTTTAGGCGAGGCTCTTGAAGCAGGTTTTGTGGTTTTAAAAGAGGGTGGAGATGCCGCATTAGCGGTGGTTAAAGCTGTTATGGTTATGGAGGATTCTTCTGTTTTTAACGCCGGTACGGGGTCTGTACCTAATCTGGCGGGCGAGGTAGAGATGGACGCTTCAGTTGCGACATCCGAGGGCGATTTTGGGTCGGTTGTTTCAATAAAAAATGTTAGGAACCCGGTTCGGGTAGCCTACGAAGTATCTGATAAAACAAAACATTTAATGCTTGCTGGTGAAGGTGCTACTGGTTTTGCGAGAAATCTAGGTCTTAAAAATTATAATCCTATTTCCGAAAAAATGCGAACTTTATTTAATGAAAATAGAAATTGTGACTATGAAACTATAGAGGATTTGCAGAGACTTTATTCAAATGAATCGGTTGGTGCTGTTTCTATCGATGGGTTTGGGAATATAGCTGCGGCACTTTCTACGGGAGGCATAATTTTTCATCTTCCTGGCAGGGTTAGTGATGTTCCTATACTCGGAGGGGGCATTTATGCTTCAGAAAGAGGGGCGGTTACAATTACGGGTCAAGGTGAAGTCATTGTTAAAGAAATGCTTGCCAGAAGAGTGGATGATTATTTGCGTGAACATAGTGCAGAAGAGGCCGCTTCAGATCTTATTCAAGAATTTGAAATAGATTTTGGAATAATAGTGGTGGATCAGGACTGTAAAGTTGGTATAGCCTATAATACCGAATGTATGAGTTGGGGTATTAAGACTAAAGATTATAAAGAAGTTCAACCGGAATGATTTTTTTTGTTTTTTCTTTATTTATATATAATGCCGAAATCGAAGCCTTTACGCGCAACTCGGTATACGAGAATGATTTCTCTGTATCTTTAGGCAATAGAGGTAAGTGGTTGTTTTCCGAGATAGAAGGAGGTTTTGCTTTTGACTATGCTTATTCGGACATCGATTTTGGTTTATCAGATGTATTTGTTAGAGCAGGGGCTAACCGGTATGTTCGAATGTTCGATGTGAGTCTTTTTGGAATTTGTCATAGACCCGGTAGGGTAAGAGATGGGATTGTGAGGAATTTTTCTGTTAGTCAGCCCGGGTTTGGATTTGGTATAGGTTTAGGAGCGAAGGTCTTTTTGTTTTCAGTTGATACAGATTTAGAGTTTATATCACATTCTACCGATCCGGTTACCAAACATTTTTTGTTCGATTCTGAGATTAAATTCAATCCTGATACAGTAACTTTTGGGATCGATTTTATGATGGAAAGGTTTACAATGGTAGGTCAGGAACCTGTCAATTCTATTTATTTGAAGCCGAAGGTAATTTTTGCCGGATGGAAAAATTTTGCTTTGAATGTTGGTTTAAGTTTTCTTGTTTCGAGCAGAATAGACAAAACGTTTGATAATCGCTATTTGGAAGAAGCTGGAGTTGATATGGGAGATTATGGATTACCCGGTTGGAAAATATGCTGCGGAATAACTTCTACTCATTTTCGTAGAAAAAGCCGTAAATTTTTTCCTCTGAGAATTTTTCTTGTAGATGAAGAAGGAAATCCCGCGGAAGGTCTTTTATCTCTAGCTGATTCGGGAAGTTTCCGAATAAGTGACGGAGAGATTGAATTTAATTTATCTGAGGGGATATATTCATTATCTGTTTATTCGGAAAATTTTCTTCCAACCGATACAATTGTTGTACTGAAAGAAGCAACTGATATAATGTTGCGTTTGCGCGAAAAAAAGGAATTTCATATCGTTGAAGGTATAGTCAGAGATGCGGAAACCGGAGATCCTATAAATGCTGATATTCTGTTTGAGAATTCGAGCACCACGGTTGTGCAAAGTAATCCGGAGACCGGATACTACAGAATATATGTTGTTCCGGGAGATTATATAACAAAGGTTACCTGTGAAGGATATTATCCATATACTTCTTTAGTCGAGGTTGGAATTAAAAGAACAATAGAAATTAATTTTGAACTCCTGCCAATCAGGGATAGAAAAAAATGAAATTTGGAGGACGTTTCGAGAGGACAGAATATAAACCAAAATCTCCTATTTATTTAATAATTCTCTTTGTATTGATAATAGCGATTATGTTATTTTTAAGGGGCCTCAGAGGTGTTTAACTCCAAAAGGTACTCAGTCTTCTTTATACTGTAATAGAAAAAATTAATCCTTTATGGAACGAATATAAAATAATTAAGTCTAATATTTTGAAAATATTATGAAAAGGAGGAGTAAATGGTAAAATTAAAGAGTTTGATAGGTGTTTTGTTAGCTTTTACGATATTTTTGTCCCTTTTTTCAGTATTATCTCTTTATGCCGAGGAACCCGCTACAGGTAAAGAATCGAGCGAAGTAAAAATCAGCTGGGAGGAATTTAAAAAGCTATTAAAGATGGATACGGATGAAATTAAACTTTCATGGGATGAATTCAAAAAACTCTTAGCTCAAACAGGTCAGGATGTGAAAATCGAATATAATATTCAGGATGGAATGGTTGTGCTTAGCAGGGAGCAGTTTAAAGCTCTACTTGAAAAAATGAAAAAACCGGATGTTTTTCCGATTATTCCTCCGGGAGATTACCTTATAACGAAGGCAGAATATAATGGAGTTGTGGCGCAAAACAGTACTACTTTTGACGTTACATTTGATCTGGAAATATTTAAAAAAGAGAGAACGAGCTATCCTAAAATCCGGCTTATGCCTCAGGGTGTTGCGCTCAGGGTAATAGAATTAGACGGCAGCCCTGCTCTTGTTATGGTCGAGAATGGCTGGTATGTACTAACCACTGATAAAGTTGGTCAGCATAAGGTTTCGCTTTCGTTTTCTGTTAAAACCGAACTTAATAAAGGTCCGGATGTTTTGAATCTTACTATTCCGAGAACCGCGATTACTTTATTCAATATCGATATTCCCGCAACAGATGTTAGAGTAGAAATACCTCAAGCTAAATATATGTCTGTTTCAAAGAGGGGAAACTATTCAAATGTGAGGGCTGTTCTTTCTACAACTTCTAACGTTGCTTTAAAGCTCCATAGAACTATTGTAAGAGAGAAGAAAAAAGTTCCTGCCAAGATCTATACGGAAGTTATGAATTTGCTTTCCGTTGAGGATAATGCTTTGCGAGTTACTACGACATTCAAACTTAATGTTCTACAGAATTCAATTTCCAGTGTGGAATTATATATACCTGAAGGTTATAGTGTTTTATATGTTAGAGGGCAGAATTTTCAGGAAATAAGGGACTGGAGTACGGAAGAAGTAGAGGGCAGGAAAGTTCTTAGTGTTCCTTTTGGAGGAGAAAAAGAAGGTGCAATCTTATTTACAATTATAGCAGAAAAGATTTTGACTGGAGAGGGCGGAGAAATAGAATTCGATGGTTTTCAGGTGGTGAAATCCGTTAGAGAAACAGGTTTTCTTGGAATTGAGAAGAAAAGCGCGGCTGAAGCTGAAATTGTAGGCAATGAAGATATTGATGTTGTTGATATACAGGAATTACCTATGGATCTGGTAAATATGTCTACAAGACCTTTAATCCTGGGTTTGCGATATTTAAGGCATCCGTTTTCGCTGACTCTTAAGGTTACCAAACATGAAGAGCTCTCAATGGTTAACACGGTTATCGATAATGCCAGTGTTGTGTCTGTTTTACTTGCTGAAGGTAAAGTTATAAGTCGGGTTATTTATACCATGCGGAATACCGGTAAGCAGTTTTTAGAGTTGAGCTTACCTCCCGAGGCTGAAATCTGGAGCCTTTATGTAGATGGGAAGAGAGAGATCCCTTCTAAAAACAAAGAGGGTAAGTTTATGATACCTCTTGTGCGGTCGAGGGTAGCTGGTGAAAGTATAGCGTCGTTCGATGTTGAAATTCTTTACTATTATAAAAACAATTCATTACCGCTTGTTGGCTCAAAAAAACTTCTATTTCCTAAGGCTGATGTCGTGATTAGTAAAATGTTATGGTCCTGTTATCTGCCTTTAGAATATCGTTACGTCCATTTCGGCGGAAATGTCGAGAAAGAAGACATAGCCACAGGAATTCGTCCTTTATTGGGAAGTGGTAGAGTATTTACCTATGAAGAGGTTAGGGGATACGAGCAGGCTCTTGAAAGCTGGGAACAACCGGAACAGATTGAGGATCAGAAAATACAACAAGCACAGAGAATGTTACAGAGCAATTTCAGGAGAAATAAGGCGGTAAACGCGCAGCAAGATTTAATGAATCAGGTGAAACAGGAGATCGGCTTTGCCGAAAACATAGAGAGAGAGAGAGGTAAAGGCGTAACTGATGTGGCTCTCTTCAAGATAGAGGTTCCTACTTCCGGGCAACTGTATCGTTTCGCGAAGACAGTCGTGGAAGATGAACAGCTATTTTTGAGTTTTCAGTATACAAGAAGATGGATTTATTCTTTGATAAAGACTCTTTTCTTCCTCATAATTCTTGGTATCATTTATGGTCTTAGACTTAAAGTAAAAGCTCTATTTCTTAAATTAAAGATGGCTCTTTGTTCCAGAAGAGATTTTTGGATAAAAGCAAAAACTCCTGATGGGATCAAGGTTCTTCTAATTTTGGGAGCTTTTGTTTTCTTCTTTATTTCGAAATTTCTTTTTGTTGTTTTCATTCTTGTTTTTCTGCTTGCCTGGCTTAAGCCCGAGTTGATATTTAGAGAAGAAACAAAGCCTGCCACCGGAAAGGAAAGAACTACAAAAAAAAGTAAGAAAGCCAAAGCGAAGTAGGGGTTCGATTATGAGAAGGGAAAAGACTGTAAATTATATTTTTTTGATTTGTTTTTATCTTTTTTTGTTGTTTTCGTTTTTTAGTCTTCCGCTTGAAGCTGATAATTCTGCAGGTTCGAAGATAACCATCGATTGGAAAGAATTTCGTTCTCTTTTAAAGCTGGACGTCGATGAAATAAGGCTTTCCTGGGACGAGTTTTCCAAATTGGTGGAGCAGACAGTGACTGCTTACAAACCCGAATACAGGGTCGAGAGTGGGGAAGTAGTACTTACAAGAGAAGAATTTAAGAAACTTCTTGACAGGATGAAACCCCCTGTGGGAGGGGAGCTCAAGCCTCCCGCCGATTATGTAATAACAAAGGCGATATACAATGGGGTAATGGGGAGTGAGAGTACGACTTTTACCGTTCTTTTGAATCTTGAAATTTTCGATAGAGACAAAGAATCCTATCTAAAGATTCCTCTTTTTCAGGAGGGTTTAGCTATTTCAGAGGTGCAGCTTGACGGGAAGCCTGCTTCGGTAATCACCGAAGGGGGATGGCATTATCTTTCTACCAGTGTGGAGGGACGGCATTCGGTCAGGGTGGAATTTTCTGTTAACTCGTTACCGGATAAGGGAAGTCCGGGATTAAGTTTCAATATTCCAGAGACACCTATCACATACTTAACCCTTAATATTCCGAGGGCGGGTATTGAAGCTAGCATACAAAATGCCGAGGAGGTTAGAACAACGGAGGCAAAAGGTCATACTATAGTGAGAGGTTATCTTTCTCCTACTTCTTATATGCACGTTTCCTGGAAGAAGGAAGATAAAAGAGTGGATAGAGGGCCTGCCAGGATATATTCCGAGATTTTCAATCTCCTTTCGATTGAAGCGGACGCAATCAGTGTGATTACAAGGCTTGAATTGAATGTAGTACAGAATAAGATTAATATTCTTACCCTTATTGTTCCGGAGGATTATCAGGTTATTGATGTCAGCGGAGAAGGGGTAGGAGGATGGAGTGTTAGAGACGAGAAAGAAAGGCAGCTTCTTGATATATCTTTCGAATATCCTTTTGAGGGAGTGAAAGTTTTAACGTTAAAATCGGAGAAGCTATTGCCTGAAGAGACAATAGTGGCAAATTTCGAAGGGTTTGAAGTTTTGGGAGCGATGCGGGAATCAGGTTATGTGGCGGGGGAAGTAAAGAGTGACGCGGAAGCCGAAGTTCAGGAATTCAGTAATCTTGAGAGAATAGATTTTCAAAAAATACCTCCCCAGCTCAGCAATCTTTCCGCGAGACCTATTCTTTTTGCTTTTAAGTACTTGAGACATCCTTTTAATATGGTGGTTCGTATTACTAAATATGAAAAAGAGGAAGCCCTTACTTCTTTTATAGATCAGGCGAAAGGGATTACTCTATTCATGGAAGACGGTAAAATGGTTCATCAAGTTACGTTTACGATGCAGAATCTCTGGGATCAGTTCCTGAGGGTGAATTTACCGGAAGATATAAGTATCTGGAGTGTTTATGTTAACGGCAAAAGAGAAAAAGCTTCGAGGGATGATGATGGCAGAGTTCTAATTCCGCTTGCGAGGTCGGAGAGGAGTCCTGATGGCGCTCTTGCGCCTTTTGACATTGAACTCATTTATACGGAAGAAGTGGATAAATTCAATTTTCTGGGAAAAAAGAAAAATTACTTTCCGGCTACCGATATTTTAATCAATAAAGTAGAATGGGCTCTTTATTTACCTGTCAATTATGATTATATAAGATTTGGGGGAAATCTGGAACCTGTGGTCCTTAAACCTTTACCCGGAGTATCCGTTTCCGAGATTGAAGAAGAGATTTTAGAAAACGAATCTGAAGCGCAGATTATGGATATGGAGAAGAAGGAATTGAGTGTTGAAGGAGTAGTCGTTACTAAAGAGATTGCGGCTGGCTCGGCTTCTAAAATGCCTCCAAAATCCCTCGATTCGCAAATTGATAAGATAGGCAGGCAATTTACGACAGGAAAGGCGGGCTTACTCTCGGTCAAAGTAAACATTCCCATTTCCGGAGTTAAATATTCCTTCGAAAAAAAGCTTGTGGAAAGAGAAGAAGCTTTGTTTTTAGATTTTACTTACACAAATGAGATAATAATCAAAGCGCTAATTACTCTTTTAATTGTAATTTTACTCTTTATTCTCTTTAGAAAAAGAAAGATATTTCTACCGTTGTTCAGGACTTTGGATAAGTGGATTGTTAAGTTACTGTATTTATTTAAGCTTGCCTCCGGACCCGGGGAGTTTCTTGTAATGATTACGGTGGTTTTATTTCTCTGGGTATTTTTCAGGATTTACTGGTATAAACCTCTTCTTTTCATTGTTACATTACTCTTTTTTGCCGCGGCAATTGTGAGATTTGTTCAGAGTAGAAAAGAGGAAAGCCACTAAGGTAAGTTACCAAGATAATATTTGGTTTTAAAGGAAAAAGTATAAATTTGGTTGTGGGAGTTCTTATTATCTTTGTGTCTTTGTAGCTGAAAAAGGGATGGGAGGGGAAAATTTTCCACTTGCCATAATATTATTCATTGTTATAATGAAATGCTTAAAACATAACGTAAAATGAAAGGTGGTATTAAAATATGGATTTTGATAGAAAAAAAATATTCGGTTTTGCCGTTGTTTTTAGTGTTTTAATAAGTATTTATTTGTATACCATAGCTCCTACGGTGTCTCTGTGGGATTGCGGAGAATTTATTGCCTGTTCCCATATATTGGGTGTTCCGCATCCTCCGGGTACACCTTTTTATGTTTTACTCGGTAGGTTGTTTGATATTTTTTTGCCTTTCAGTGAAGTAGCGAAAAGGATAAATTTCCTTTCGGCTATTTCTTCCGCTGTAGCTTGTGCTTTCTTATACCTGGTAATTCTTAAAGTGGTGAGTAGATTTAAAGAAAATAGGGAGAAGGAATTACCGCTTAATATTTATCTTGTTTCTATCTTTATATCGATCGGGGCGGGATTATCTTTCAGTATCTGGGACGGTTCTGTTGAAGCGGAGGTATACTCGACTTCTCTTTTAATTGTAACAGTGGGTTTATGGTTAATCCTTCACTGGTCTGATAACAGAGGAATAAAAGGAGATCATAATTATCTCCTTTTGTTTGTTTATCTTCTGGCATTGTCTTTTGGCATCCATTTGTTGCCCTTGCTTTTAATACCCGGGGTATTAGTGTTTTTGTTTTTAATAGATTGGAAAGTGTTTAAAAATCCGAAGCTTATATCGTTTGCAATTGTACTTATAGCTATAGGTGTTTCTACCTATCTTTATTTGCTCGTAAGAGCGCAGGCGAATCCGGGTGTAAATGAAGTAAACCCTACAACATGGGCAAAGTTGTGGGATGTAATATCGAGAAAGCAATATGGTACAGATAATTTTTTTGACAGACATACTTCGTGGGAAACCAATCTCAGTTTTTTCCCTGCTTTGTTCGAACAGCTTAAGGTATTCTTTAAATATTTTTCTTGGCAGTTTTTTCCTTATCCCAGAGTAAATACGGGCGTTTTACTCCGATACGTATCTTTATTCGGTACTTATATATATGTTTTAATTGGTGTCTTGGGTATGCGGGTGCATTTTAAAAAAGATAGAGAGTCTTTCTGGCTATTTTTTATACTATTTATCCTTTTAAGTTTTGGATTAGTCTTTTATCTTAACCATGAATTTTCTCCTTCCGACCCAAATCCCGCTCATCAGCCGCGCGAACCTCGGGAAAGAGATTACTTCTGGGGAACTTCTTTTTTCCTCTTTATGTTTTATGTTTTTATGGGTGTTTACTGGATATTGGGTTGGTTGAAGAAGAAAAACCCTCGGTATGCCTGGACTGCAATAATGCTTTCCTGTTTGTTGGGTGTTGTCCCTTTTATTAGTAATATTAATTCTCACGTGAATAGAAGAGGAAATTGGCTTGCTTATGATTACGCTCATAATATACTTGTTGGTGCCGACGATTACTCGATAATCTTTACATACGGAGATAATGATACATTCCCGGTTTGGTTCTTACAGGAAGTTAAGAATTTCAGAAAGTTTAACCCTGAGAAAAAAACAGGTGTGAGGTTGGGTAATTTTTCTCTTATGAATACAAACTGGTATATAAAAGAACTTAAAAAGGCAGGGGTACCGATTGATTTTGCTTCGCCTTTTATTGGTACGAGATATTACTCCGAATACAATCGTCAAAAGAGAGCAGGAGGAACTGATAAAAATTTTGAAGAATGGATGATGGATGCTATTCCCGGGGGATTGAAGATAAGTGCTAATAGAATAATCGAACTTAAAGATATAGCAGTAAGATCCATAATACTTTCGGCAATTGGCAAAAAACCGAGTTCTGAAGATTTATTCATGGAAGATTCATTATTTGTAGAAAAATATGTTAACAGTGAAGATTTTAATCCATCAATTAATATATATTTCTCTTCACCGCTTCCTCCCGATTACAGAAAAGCTTTTGCAAAACATTTATTGCAGGAAGGTTATGTATATAAACTTGTAAAGGAAAAAGTGGGATATACAAGTAACAGAAAAAAAATGTGGGATTTAGTGCAAAACAAATTTGCGTACAGCTATTATGAGAACTTTTGGGTTCGCATTGAAAGTAGAGCTCAAGTCACTGTTGTTATAAATCAGGCGATTGCATTATTAACTTTCGGCACTGAGGTTTTTTCAGATATGTACCCAGCTTTATACGGCGGTGATGTAAGCGAGGCTGACCGGGATACACTAAGAATGTTGCAATCGGTTTTCAATAAAGCCTTTATATATTTAGAAGATGATAGAGCCTTTTCCCCTTCAGCGTTTAATATTATCGAAGCACAAAAGCGTATTTGTAATGAGTTGAAAAATTATGATGAGCAACTTAAACTTATCGATTCTTTTATCCAAGTAAAGGATGTTAACAGACTTTATCTTTTACGTGCGGAATTATATATTGTTAAAGCAAATAATGCCGGGACAGAGGAAGAGCGAAAAAATATTCTTGCTCTGGCAGAAGCCGATTTGCAAAGTTTGCCTTTGAAAAAAGGTTGGGAATTGTTTATTTATAAAGGTCTTATAGAGGTTTATGCTAATTCGGGTGAGGGAGAGAAATTAGAGGGGATAATCGATGTGCTAGTACAGAATCAGCAGTTACTTTTAACCGTTCTTCATTTTTTGAGCAGTGAAGAAGATGGGAGCGCGATTGAATTAGTGGAAAGGCTGCAAAATAGATTCCCGGGTGATAAAAGTTTGGAAGATTTTTTACGCAGTCTAAAAAGCAATAAAAATAAAGTATTTAATGCCGAAAACAGAAATTAATTAGTAATCTTAATCTTTTTTAAAACCCTTGTCAATTGAATCGGGGGAAATGATATTTTTGTATTTGCAGGAATTTGTTTTTATCGATAAAATATAGTTTTGTGTGTAAAAAGTGTGTGATTATATCTGTAGGCTTATTTTTTAGAATAAATAGCCGTTGGCTTTTGATTTCCTTCTATCCTTTCCGGAACGTCGTTCTTTGCCGCTTCTGTGTTCGGGTCCGTCGTAGTTTGGGTTGGATTTTTTTCTTCTTGGCTTTCCTGATCTTCTATCTTTATTGTTTCTCCGATCTTTTCCCGTATATGTCGGAGCGAAAATAATTTCCTCCCTTTTTTCATGTGTTTTTTCTTCCATTATTACCTCCTGTAAAAATAAGGCTAAATACATTTATTCATAAAGTATCAACAAAGATTTTTAAAGTCAACCCCCATACAAAATATAAAAAATCAAATATAAAATTGGAAAATTATAAAAGGAATTCAGAATATAGTAGTTGGGAGTCGGAAGTATGAAAGTTAGTTAAATAGTTAAATTGTTGAATGGGTAAATCGGCCACCCCTTACTATTATTCTTTCCTATTTTGTCATTTTTCTATTTAGCTATTTGGCTATTTTTTAATTTTTCGATTCGACATAGATTCGAAGAATCTATGTCGCAATCATTTTGCTTTTTGATATTTAATTTTTGATTTAACTATAGCATATTAATAGGATCTATTTCTAAGGAAATTTTGGCGTCCTTAATCTGTTTCCCGTAAAGCTTTTTTAGTATGTTATTCAAGATATGCCCTTTTTTTGATTTAAGTAAAATATGGAATCGGTAATATTTTTCGATTTTTCCGATAGGACATATTACCGGTCCTAAAATAGTAATTTCCTTTTTTTCTTTCATTTTCCCGATTATATTTCTTATTTTAACTGCAGTTTGCTCTGCTTTTGTAAAGTCTTTAGCTCTAATCACAATCCTCGCCAACTTTGTAAAAGGTGGATAATTTGCTTCTTTCCTGAATTTTATTTCTTCTTTATAAAAATCCATATAGTTGTGTTCTGAAGCACTTTTTATCGCGTAATGCTTTGGATTTGCGCTTTGTATTAAAACTTTACCTTCTTTTCCTCTGCCCGCTCTTCCCGCTACCTGGGATAAAAGCTGAAAAGTTTTTTCCGTTGCTCTAAAGTCCGGAAAATTTAGAGATGTATCTGCCGAAATGACTCCTACAAATCCGATATCGGGGAAATCGAGACCTTTTGTCACCATTTGGGTTCCGAGAAGTATTTCGATTTCACCTTTTTTTAATTTGTTGTAAATTTCTTCATGCGAATTTCTTCTGGATGTACTATCTGTATCCATTCTTTTTATTTTGAAATCTTTATATTTTTTTTCGATTTCTTCTTCTATTTTTTCGGTTCCCCATCCCAAGTAAGATACTTCTTTTCCGCAGTTTGGGCAAAATTCAGGTTTTGTTTGTTTGCTACCGCAATGATGGCAAATTAAAATGTTTGCTTTTTTATGAAATGTTAATGATATATCACAGTTTTCACAGCTCGCTGTCCAACCACAATTATAGCATTTGGCAAAGGGAGCATACCCTCTTCGATTGAGAAAGAGAATAACCCTCGAAGGTTTTTTCCCTTTTAAAGTATTTTGTATTTCTTTCTCCATTTCTTCTGAAAATAATTTGCCTTTTGGGTTGACGATTTGTACTTTTGGTAAATCCAGGCCTTTTACTCTTTTGGGAAGCTCTAAAAGTTTATATTTTCCCTTTTCGACGTTATCGAATGATTCAACCGAAGGAGTCGCGCTGCCGAGTATAACAGGGAAATTTCCTATTTTGCCTCTCATTACGGCGACATCCCTTCCTGAGAATCTTGGTTTTATTTCATCCTGGCGGTAAGAATCCGAATGCTCTTCATCGACTATAATCAGTCCGAGATTTTTAAATGGACTAAAAACACTCATTCTTGAGCCGACGCCGATTTTCAAATTTCCTTTTAAAGCGTTTATCCAATATGAATATCTCATTCCCCTCGACAATTTATAATGATATAATTCTCCGATACCAAATCGATCTCTTATTCTTTCGATAATCTGGGGTATCATTGAAATTTCAGGTGTTAGGTATAATACGCTTTTATCTTTATTGATTATATTTTCAATAAGTCTTAGATATATCTCGGTTTTTCCGCTGCCGGTTACTCCAAAAAGAAGAAATGTCGCGAATATTTCCTCATCTATGGTTTTTTTTATCGTTTCATACGCTTTCTTTTGGAATGAGTTTAGTTTTATTAAAGATTTCTTTTTAGGGGATTCTTCAAAAAGTTTAAATCTTTTCATCATAGGAGGAAGACAAAAAGAGAAGACTATGCCAATAGGGCAGACGTAATACTTTGAAATCCATTCGCATAGTTTGAATAAATCTTTCGGTAAATCCATAACCTTTTCTTGGATTTCCTTTGCGCCCTTAAAATATTTTCCTTCTTCGATTACGACGCCGTAAAGGGTTTTGTTTCTGAAGGGTACGCGGACGACGCTTCCTCCTTTTAAGACTAAATCTTTCTTTCCCTTGTAAGTAAAAAGACAAAATTTATCGATTGGAACTGCTACTTGATAGTATTTCATAGTTGAAATGCTAACCCTACTTCATTTTTAGCGGTGTCTTTAAAATCGATACCCCACTTTAAATAAATATTCACAGGTAAAGTTTTTTCTCCGAGTATGAGATACAGACGTTTCCCGGAACCATACAATTGCTTTATTGTGAATTTTCCGGGTAAATCGTTTTCATGCTCGTAAATCCTGGATGCCCAGTCTTCCGTTTCATAAAGGACCAGACGTCCTTCCAGAACGTAATCTTTAGAATAACGGAAGGATGTAAAGGCCATAAAGCCTGAACCGTCAGAGCCGTTTAAGACTTCAAAGCGGCTTTTAAAAGTTATATCTTTTACTTTGTGTATTACGTCGAATCTCCCGTTTATTTGTTCTTTTCTTGTTTTTATTCTATTGTTGAGTTTTAAGTTCTTAATTGGTTCCCAGCTTATATGAAATTCTGCTATTCTGTCAAAGGGTTCCATCGAGGAAAGTTTTCTCGAAAGTTCTGTGAAGATTCCGAAGGAAATATCTGGTGAAAGTTTTTTGGTATAATTTATGTATAAAGCTTCTTCATCTTTATAAAAAGGTGAGTTTCTGAGAGTTGGCAGAGAATCTTTAATATTTACATAAATCGCTTTTAACCCTTTTCCGTTATCCATGCCCATAGAATAGGATAAATTGTTCTTGTTTTCGGTTGGATTTTCTCCTCCGCTTGCTAATTCGAAACGAAATAGATTCCCAGCGAGTGATTTATCCGCGTAAAAAGACCAGACGCCAAATTTTCCATTTTCTTCGGTTTGACTAATCCCACCCGTTAGTCTTATTGAAGAAAACTTATAGCTTGTGCCAAGAAATTTTTCTTTTCCCCAGTTTCTTGTGTCGATGTATGAACCGAAAATCATAAAATCGCTCCACCCGTATGTGATACCCCTGAAAAAATTTTCTTCATAGGTCGAACGGTGAGGACTGAAACCTCTTTCTCCCGGTATAATTCCCGCACTGCGGTAAAAAAAATCCGGTTTTCCGAATATGATACCCATGCCTAAATCCAGATCATAATCACCTATAATAAGTTTTTCGGGAATATAGATTGAAAAAGCGTAATAATCCAGGTAGTTTTCTTCATCGTAATCTTTTTCGCATACACCACTTACCAGTACATTTTTTAATGGTACAATAATTCTGTTATAAGTTTTATATTCAGATACATCTGTTTTTCTTTCGAATCGAGATAAGAAATCGATTCCCTTAATTTTCCTTCTTTTTCTTTTTATATCCACCGTAATGAAATTTTTAATTCTATCAAAAAGATAAGGTGTTACCCCCTCGATCAGCAGTAACTCGTCCCTTTTTTCGAACTTGTGCTTTTCCCTGTATTTAATTATTCTTTCCGCGAGATATTTATCGATATATGGTATAAGCAGTAATTCGATTTCCCTGGCGGTATTTATATCGATAGGGTCTTCCTTTAACCGTCTTATTCTTTCTAAAAACTCAGGTGTTTGCGTTATTTCCTGGTCGATCTCAAATTGATCTGTTGATATAAGACAAAATAGCAATAATAGTTTTTCCATCTTTTATTTCACCCGAGTTTATCTTTGTTATGGCTTCTTCTGTTTTTATCTTTACAATTTCTATCTTTTCGTCCTCTTCAGATTTTAGGCTGCATGCTTTTAATTCTGTAGCTACAAATAGGTGAATTTTTTCGTTACTGTAACCGGGTGTTAGATAAATACTCCCCAATTGTTCAATCTTTCCGGGTTTATAGTTTATTTCCTCTTGCAGTTCTCTTATAATGGTTTCCTCCGGAGTTTCATTTTTCTCTATCGTTCCCGCGGGTATTTCAAGAAGGTGTTTGCCGGTTGCGTAACGGTATTGTTTAACAAGAAGTATTTCGGTTGCCGTAAGAAAAGGCAGGGCGGCTACGGCTCCGGGATGCGAAACGTATTCCCTGAAGGTTTTTATGCCATTTGTCAGGGTAACTCTGTCTGCGTTAAGATTTAAAATATTACCGGTAAAAATTCTCTTTACTTCGATTGTTTTTTCTTCCATATTAATTTTTCTCCTGTATTTTGTTCTTCAATTATCTTTAATATAATTTACAGTGATTGTTTCAGATAGCCCAAGATCCGGATGGTTTTGTATTCCAATAGCGAATCTGGTTTGTGACAATTTAAATGAAAATCCGGCGGTAGGGATTAAAGGATTTGTCAATAATCCGAGAGACGCATCAAAGGTCGGAAATTTTATTTCGTAACCAAAACCTAAACCGATACCCCAATTTTCCGTAAAATTAATCTTTATTCCTATTTTATTCCACTCATCTGAATAAATACCGCATACTTCCAATTCGGATGGGATACTACTATCCCTTATCCAGGAAAAAGGATTGAAAGCTTTAAGGTAAATTGTGTGATTTTCTATGGGAAAACCTATAAGAAAATCGGCGCTTAATCCTAAATTGTTTTCGTCCTCCTGTAGTAAGTATAGAATGGCTGGCTCTATTATGAAAATGGTTTTATCTATTTCTTTTCTTAAGATACCACTTATTTTTGATTCTCTGTATAAGGAAGAGCCGAAGTGGGAAATTCCTAATCCGTATATATCGGCTAAATAAGTGAGTTGTACTGTTTGGAGTTCGGGGATAGAGTATAAATTTTGATATGTAACGGAAAGAAACTTTTCTGATAATTCAGGTATATTTCCGAAACCAAATTCCTCCGCATTCCTTAAAGGAGGAAAAAGAGCAATAATAATTAAAAACATAGCGATTTTAGTATAAAAAGAGATTGTATAAAGTCAAGTTCTGTATGTAGATTATTTGAATTAGTTAATCGGTTATTTGATGAAATAGTTATTCATTAATAGGCAGCAAAAATAAATCCTATTCGTCTGTGTTTATCTGTTTCCCATTAAACCTTTTATCATTTTATTATTTTTATAATCTTTTTTTCTTCAACCTTCTTTCCGTTTATTTTTAAGACCGCGAAATAAACTCCTGAGCTGAAATTCTCTCCTATTTTAGCGGAGTAAGTACCAGGATTTATTTTTTTATCAAGAAGCGTTATCATTTTTCTTCCGGCTTTATCAAAAACCGATAAATTGATATGTGAAGTATTTATTATATTCAATTGAATATCTGTTTTGTTTACAAAAGGACTTTTTATTGTTAAATATCTATGGTCTTTTGTATCGTGTTTGTCCGGATCGAATATACCGCTTCCCTCTCGAAATCCGCCAACCGCGCTTATAGCGAATGGTATCGAACCGTTTGGACAGTTAAACCCTTTAACAGTAATTGTGTAAATTCCCATTTGAGCTGGTGATGGTAACCATACAACTTCGACGTTATTTTTCCTGTCCGCAAGACCTCCTATCTCCGAATATCCGCCCGAAAAAACGTTTCCCTTATATCTATTGCTATTGGGTGCTGTTATTATTAAATCGAGATCATTAATTAATGTTGTATCTGCCAACGAGGTTGCGCTTGTATCGCTCCAGGCGAGGACAAACTTCAATGGTTCTGATGTATTAATAACATTAACCGTTGTTACAACTGAATCATTTGTCGATACTCCGGAAGTGTTGTCGGATATTTCCAGTGCTCGCGATTCTCCCGAAAAGTACAGGGCGTTATCGAGTACCACTCTTCCCCAGCCTTCCGCCTGGTTCGGGACAGGAATTCCATTGTCCAAGTCGACTGTGGAGGCAATCAGGGTAGCTTTTATAAGCGCTGCAGAGGGAGATATGGGAGTTCCGGATAGGGTATCACCGGTTGGGTAGAACCCGTCGATAAAATACTGTCTTATCAAAGCGCAGGCTCCGGATATTTGAGGCGCAGCCTGTGATGTACCTACCATTCCTCTTAATTCTGCGTGAGCTGAATCCCCAGCCCAGGTTGTGTTTGGGTTTGCTCCCCAGATAAAATGCCTGTGTTGAGTAAAGGGATCACTTCCTCCGGGGGCGACGACTTCCGGTTTTATTCTTCCGTCTGTAGTCCATCCTCTTCCGGAAAAAGATGAAATCGAATCGGTTGAAACATCGTAGGAGGGATTCCATGATGAGCCTACAGATATACAGTTCTTTGCTGTTGCAGGTGGTGCAACGGTTGTATTTGCAGGACCATTGTTACCTGCCGAAAAAACTACTACGAAGTCCTGATTATTCCAAACCATATTATCTACTTCTAATGCTGCACCGATGTATTCTCCCCCGAGTGGAGCATCTTCATAATTCCAGGAATTTTGATGTATTTTTGAATTATAAGTAGTGTATGCTTTATTCATAGCAGTGGTCATATTAAAAGACCCGAGTTTGCAAGTATCATTTTCCGAATAACCAAAATCCTGTATGTAAAGTCTTACGGGAAAATTATCGACTGTATTACCCCTTGTTTGCCCGCCCCAGTCATAAATTGGCATAAAATTTGCGCCGTTTAGATGATTGTCGGCAATCGAGGGATTTCCCGCTACAATGGAGGCAACATTCGTTCCGTGTATACAACCATAAGGTTCTACGTCGGAAGAAACTTCTATTAAGTCTCCGCCTTCATTTGTATAAGCCTGGATCGCTATATGATTGCTACCCGGTGCATCATTTTCAGGGTCCTGAAAAAATCCGCTCCAGTAATCCAGACCTGTATCGAAAATCGTTACTATTTCGCCTTTTCCGGTGACTCCTTTATCCGCGAGAGTTATTCCGTTCGTTACCGTATCCCAGGGCGTTCCCAGATCAGTATCCATTGTGATTGTAAAAGTGTTTTTGGGAGCTTGCACCGAATATCTCCAGGTCGAGGAAGATAAAACTTTTTTCCCGTATTTTACAATGGACTCGACTCCCTTTATTCTTGCGAGTGCGTTTAGAGAATCCGGAGGAATTCTTACTACAATTCTGTTATTGTTTTCCTGTATTTGTTGTATATCCGAACCCCAATCCTGTAGTTTTTCGATAAAATCGTAAATGGGAACACCTTCAAAAATTCTTACTGAAAGTTGAAGAAGATGGTCATTCTCTATCCAGAGTGCGTCTTTACCGCAATGACATTTTCCCGTACTTATGTTTTCTATTTGACTATCTTTAAGTTTTGCCGCAGCCATTGGTAGTTTATTTTCTGTTTTTCTTTCATTTGTTATATATACACTCGGATGAATTTTATATTCAGGATGAAACAAACCGATCCATCTTACAAAAGATAATTTTTCTATTTCATTCTTTTCTTCGGGCGTCATTTGAACTATGTAGGCGAAATGAGGAATATAAGAATGAAATACACCTCCCTCTTTAACTATATTTTCTTTCCACTCCGTATAAATCGGTCCTGTAAATTGTAGTATGTAACAATTTTCTCCTTTATTTTCAATTATTTTAAGGGTGTTTCTAAGTTTTGGAGTTTCTTTCAGCGGGTCAAATTTGTTATTAATAAAGCAAATCGACATATCATTAGCGGCAAATAATGTGGTATATGATATTAAAAGAAATAGCACCGATATTTTTTTCATTAAAACCTCCGAGTTATATTTATATTATGTAAATTTTAATCGGCTTGTCAATACTTTTTTCTTCCCATTTTGTGTCAAATCGGTGCAAGAATAACAGGCTAAATTTTCCCTTGACATTTCAAGTATATATTATATGTTTTTTTTATGAAGAATAGGAAAAATATAGTGGATTTTTATTTTCCAAAAGTAAAGTATAGGCATGCAATTTGGATCCAGGATGTATTGATTTTTCTGGTGCTTTTTTTCATCATACTTTTTCGCTTACATCCTGCTCTTTTATATGAATTCCAACGACCTGTATTTTTCACTAATTGGAGTTTTCTAAAAGAGCATCTCTTACTTCCCGGTGGTTTGATCGATTATGTTTCAGCCTTATGTAGTCAAGCTTTTGAATATCCACTTTTAGGGGCATTTTTCCTTACCTTAATGATTGGTATAGTATCGCTCTTTACTAGAAAGATAATTCATGCCCTTTGGAAAAGTCAAATTCATACCCTCCACTGGATTCCAGGATTATTTCTTTTGTTACTGTATGCGCATTACGAAGTGCCTCTTTCTTTAGTAATTGGAACCGCAATTGTATTAATATGTATATGGATATTTTTCAGGTGGGTACCCAAATCCCCTGGACTTCGCATAGGCTTGTATACCCTTTTTACCGGACTTTTGTACTGGTTTTGCGGAGGACCTTTTTTATTGTTTGCGATATACTGCGCTATTTGGGAATGGATTACTACAAAGTCCCTTGTTAAGGTAGTTGTATATCTTTTGATTCCTGTGGTGTGGTGTGTGATTGGCCCGTCTGTTTTCTTTCTTGTATTGTTTAAACAGTCTATAATTAACAATCTTTCCATTGAAGCAACCTACGCTCCCGCTTTTGCCCGTTGGGGATTTCTTTTATTTTTTCCTTTAATCGGATTTTTGACATTTGCCATCCAGGTTTTTCGTAAGACCCTGGAAATTAAGTTTCGCTGGTTGGGAATCCAGACCTGGATAGTGGGAACCGTTTTACTCCTGAGTGCTTTTTCTGTTGCAGGGTGGATTATGTGTGACTCCTTTCTTACCGGGCAGCTTATGCTTCTCCGAGCAGGCCGAAAAAATCATTGGGAAACTGTTCTTCGTCTGGGAAAAACTTTATCGATAATAACCCCCCATAATTGTGTGCAAATAAATCGCGCGCTTTGGCATACTGGTCGACTCTTAGATTCGGCTTTCGCATATCCCCAATGGAACGAGCCAATTGGGCTTATACCCAATAGAGCCCTTTGCTTTGAACATCCTGAAACAGCCAGTTATCTCTTTTTCGAACTTGGACTCATTTCTGAATCCTTGCACTGGAGTCATGAGCTAATGGAAGTGTCTGGAAAAACACCGGAAACACTGGATCGAATGGCTGTAATTTATTTTCTGAAAGGACAGAAGAAAACCGCGCAAATGTTTTGGAAAGAACTTAGATGTACGCTCCAGGGCCATAAAAGAGCCAAATATATTCTTGAGTTAGCGGAAAGAAAAGATTTACTTGAAAAAGACAAAAACCTGCAAAAATTATCGAGTTTGATGCCCAAATTTGATTTCATTTCTATTGGATATCCATCGGATCGAGACCTTTTATTCCTTCTTCAACAAAACCCCGGAAATCGAATGGCATTTGAATATTGGGTTGCTTATCAACTTCTGGAGGTAAATCTAGAGCCTATATGGAACAATATCGACAAATTTCGGGCCTTTGGATATACCCGAATTCCTCGCCATGTTCAGGAGATGTTGCTCCTGTATGCTTATTTGTCTAAATGGAATCAACCTGATAAATTGAACCCTTATGTTGACAATGCTAATGTGCAGCGTTTTTCTGAATTTAAACGGATTATTATGCAGCACCGATCGAATAAATCTTCTGCCCAGAAAGCGTTAAAACAAGAATTTGGAGATACTTATTGGTATTTTTGGATGTTTGTAAGGTCAGGTAAATAATGAAGATCAAAAAATCATTCTTTTTTATTTTTTCTATATGCATGAGCTTTTGGTTCGGATGTTCTTCCTCTTTTGACTGGGAAGATGCGACATTGGTTTCTAAACCCGTTAGTATCGAACCGGATTATTCCGGACTTGTTGTCCCGCCTAATATTGCCCCATTGAATTTCCGGATTAAAGAAGCCGGTATCCAGTATTACGTGGAAATTCATGGACCTGTGGAACCATCTATCAGGATACGAGGAAAATCACCCGTGATTCGAATTTCTTTGAATGAATGGGAAAGGTTTCTTCTGGCTAATAAGGGTAATTCTTATGAAGTGAAAATTGCTCTAAAAGATTCTACTGGAAATTGGATTCGTTTTTCTCCTATAACAAATCAAATTGCTATAGATTCTATTGATTCCTATCTTGCCTATCGACGATTAGGCCCTCTGTATACGTTGTGGAAAAAAATGGGAATCTATCAAAGATGTCTCGAAAATTTTCATGAATCGCCTATTATGATCAATCAATTAACCCAGAATAATTGTATGAATTGTCATCACTTTTGTAATAGTAAGCCTGAGCGTTGGCTTTTACATTTGCGGGGTGGTCCAGGTACGGCCATGTTATTGATTAATGGTAACGAAGCCCATAAAATTGATACTAAAACTGCGTTTAACGGACCTGTAGCCTATCCCGCATGGCATCCCTCTGGAAACCTTGCGGTATTTTCCGCGAATCGACTGCTTTTATTCTTCCATTCTATCGGAGAACCCCGGGATGTTTTAGATCGGGCTTCTGATCTTGTAGTCTATAATATTTCTACAAATATCCTAACAACTACTTCCCAAATTTCCAGTCCTGAACGTATGGAAAATTGGCCCGCCTGGTCTCCTGACGGAAAATATTTATATTTCTCCAGTGCACCTAAACTTAAAACCTTTGAAGATCCATCCGAGCAAGATCTTGCTTATCGTAAAATAAAATACGATTTGATGCGAGTTTCTTACGACGAAAAAACTCGGACCTGGGGAGAATTAGAACTTGTACTGGCCGGATCCGAAATAGGAGGAAGTATAAATCAATGTAGAATTTCACCGGATGGAGATTTTGCTCTTTTTACGGTGTCTCTTTATGGTAATTTTCCTATTTATGACTCCAGCGCAGATTTATATCTTTTGAAACTTTCAACCGGGAAAGTTAAAAAATTAGAGCTTAACTCAGAGTCCACCGAGAGTTTTCACGCCTGGTCTAGTAACGGACGATGGGTTGTGTTTTCCAGTAAGCGAGTCGATCATTTATTTGCGCGTCCCCATTTTGCTTATGTGGATGAAAATGGGAACTCATCAAAGCCATTTATTCTTCCACAAAAAAATCCGAAATATTATGATACATGCTTAGAAACATTTAATGTGCCCGAATTCATTAGAGAACCCGTTCAAATTTCGGTTAAACATCTGGCAAAAGCCGCATATCAAAATGCGAAACCTGTGGAGCTGGATCCTAAATGGATTCCAGTTCAAAAGAAAAAAGAAGAACAGATATCGAGCCCACAACCGCAATAGATTTAAAGAAGGCCAAGGATCATTATACGAACTACATATACAGTCAGAATTTAAAATTTTTTTACCGATATTCAAAATACCTATTTCTATATTAACGCATTAGTGACCGATTCCCATGTGGATACTATTCTCATAGCAGGGATTATTTACGATCGTGTGGCTGAAGTATTAGCTAATGCGTAGGAGAGGTTTCCTCTCAAGTGAAATATACTGTAAAAGTGGTGGATTCGTTAATTCATCCAGAAGGAGTTTCTTTTTCGAATCCTTGTGAAGCTACAGTATTTCTTAAGCGCAAAAGTGATTTTCTCTTATATCGAGAAACTGTAGAGTCTCTCGTACTTTCAAATATTCCTGCGGTATATTTAGTGGCAGATGTATGCCGGGATGAACTTTTATTTGAATTAGACGCAGCGTTTGTTACTGAACGATAACTATTTTTAAATACGCTTACGGTTTCTATACGCCAGAAACGATAACGCAATCCATATCCCGAGAATCCAAAATACTATGAAAGGGAATTGGGGATTACTTTCTCCTCCGTAAGCATGCATTCCTGAAAAAAATCGGTTCACTCCGAAATACGTCATAAGTACGGTTCCGAATGCGGGTAATACCAGAACGTTAAACCAATAAGTTAAACGAGAACGTAGGACGAAGCGAAGTTGCAGCAGCATTGCATACGAAAGAATCATTATCAGAGACCAGGATTCTTTCGGATCCCATCCCCAATATCGGCCCCAGGTATCGTTGGCCCATATTGCTCCAAGTATACTTCCCATGGTAACGAGTAAAAGTCCGATCCATAGTGCTTGTTCGGCAATTTTACTCCATTTGGAGAATTTAAGCAGTAAAAGATTATCTTTTCTGGAAATAGGTAACGCCAATACTGAAAGATTGCTAAGAGCTAACACAGTACCTACTGAAAAAAAACCATAACTGGCCATTGCAATAGATATGTGAGTGATCATCAGTTTGGATTTTAAAACGGGAGGAAGAGGAGAAAACGAAGGATCTATGGAAGGGATATGGGCAATGAGCAGCACAATTCCCGCGAGTAAGCTTCCGCATGTTATGGGCAATCGTGAATGTCGGGAGAGGGAAATGCCCGCTAAAAGAGTAGCCCAGGCTCCGAATACCATACATTCGTATTGATTGCTCCACGGCGCATGACCCGCCAAAAACCATCGCAATCCCAATCCTATGGTAAATCCTGAGAATCCAAGCCATATTGCCCATTTAAAGAGTTTTTCCTGAAAGAGAAGCAGTTTTTCAAATTGGTTTTTGAATATATATCGAATTACATTCATGCACAAAAAAACAGCGGTTACGAAAATAAACCATTTGCCCAATCGCTGGAAAATCCTGGCGCTGTAGTAAAATTTTTCTATTTGAGGATAAAAAGCTGAAGAACCCAGACACATCATTCCTATAAAGATTATAAGGAAAACATTAAAGGGGAATTCAATAGTTTTCCGGATTTGATTTTTGATATGGGAAAACTTTTGTTTTATCATACAGATTCTCTAAGTTCGGTTTCAAGTTCCCGGATTCGACCTGTCGGATGAAAAAATGCGAGCATTATCACTATTAGAAGAAGAAAAAATCCGAAATACGTTACAGGAGTTCCGGGGTCTCGTGTAACGAGAAAAATAGAACCCTTTTCATCCCAGTCGAAGGAATGCTGATATACACGATAACCTCTATACCGAAGAGTATGATTCATATAAATAGAATAAGGTTTTTTGATGTTGTGGTCTGGATCTTCAATCATCACATCACTGTAAAATTGAGAAGGTTTTTGTGAATTTTTATAATGTTCAATTCTAAAATCCACCAAACGCAGCGAAAATGATAGATTAAAGGGTTTGGCGCCGAATTGTTTAGATGTTTCTCCTTCACGAAGGGAAAGGAAACCCTCAATAGCAAAATGTCTAGTCAATATGACCCCTAGTAAAATGATAGAAAAAGCGAAAGGAAATAAAACCATGGCCCATTTTTTTCTTTGCCATAGTTTGAAGTGAATAAGATTTATAAAAAGTGTGACCGCAAACCAGATCCATAAAATCTCAAACCATTTGGCGTTATATATCAAGGTCCTCGCAGCAATACTTCCGTATTTTTGTTCAAGTAAGGTCGCAATTATAATGCTTATGGTAAGTCCCATGATAATAATAAGCGCGGTTTTCATAGAAAAAAATATTTTTCGGATCATTTTATAATTCTTTTCATGCCACTGATATTATATTGACAGGGCAGAATTTATTTAGAAAATTTCAAGAGTTTGGCGCATAAATTCTGAAATTTCCGCTTGCTGCCAGTATACCCAGCATGTAAAGTAGTCCGTCAAAATATCGACCCTCATCCTTAGGAATAGTTGTATCCCATAGTTCTCTGATGAAATCTTTTCTGTTTCTATTTGTTGAGGCAAGGCACGCAACCGCGTTCATGGCAACCAGGCCTGGATTGTGAGTGTCTGATAATGTTTTACCATCTAAAGTAAACATGCTGCCATGAGTTTTTATTCCTTTTTTCTCGAAAAAATTAAGTAATTTATTGCTTTGGGTTATTTGACGGGCATCTTCAGAGAACCATTCATAATCCAGAGCAATATTCATCGCTACTCTCCACGCGTCGTATTGAAAATTGTCATTGCCTTTTTTCCGGGGGTCTATGGGAGTGCCATCGAAATTAGCATAATCCGGTGTTAATCCTGTTTCCGGGTGCGCGGTTTTTTGCAGAAACTCGCGGCTTACAGAAGCGGTATCGCGCCAGAAACCTTTGTTTTTATCCGCCCAGTGCCCCCAGAGCTCATAGAAATGGGGAGTATGGTAAGAAGGATCCGTAAAATTATCCGAGGTGCCTATAGGGACGAAGACAATTTGTTTTTCTTTTATATTAAATATATTCGATATTGTCGTGTCATCATCGGAAGTTTCCGCTTTATTGAGCATCGAGTTTAAAATGGTCTGTGCTTCAGCCTCGTAATTATAAATATTCTTACCGTTTCCCCAGCGTCCCGCGGCGAAGAACAATGCCATAACAATCCATTCTTCACCGTCTGAAGCCGAGTTGGGGCTGATAATGGTTCCATCTGTCTTAAGCTGCCACGCGAAATAGTTTTCTCTTTTTTTATCTTTATGTTGCATATAGGTTTTTGCCCATTTCCACAAGCGGTCGAATTCTTCCTTCTTGTCTAATTGTACCGATATCATCATACCGTAAGACATCCCTTCACTGCGAACGTCGTTATGAGAAGTGTCTTTAATATAAGCCATATCGGGTTCAACCGGATAATAAATACGTTCAGTCTTGTTGTTTCCGTAAAATAACTGATTCCAGATTTTGTTTATTTTGTTTTCTACAGCTAATTGCGTTTTACCGAGTAATTCGGTAAAAAGATTACTGTATGTTCCTGTGGAATAGGCTCCCTTGTGTTCTAAAATATTATTATCCTTAGTATTATTCATTCTTTTCTTTTAATCCTCCATGGTTGCTATTTATTTATCTTTGATTTTAGTAGGCTTAAATTAAGCATTTCTAACATTCCAATTTCTGATTTAGATTATATGGTGTATTTTTCAGGGTGCAAGCCCTGAACCCAGATTCTTCGAATCCAGGTTAAATAATCAAATAGAGAAATGGTTAAATTAGGAAAAAAGAGAATCTGTTTTTGTTCGTGTGTTAGTAGATTTTTTTTAACTGACTAACGCACCAACGGTCTAACCGGCCAACCATTCGCGCCCTTGACTTGTCATGTAAACAGCGTATATATGTAATCTATGAGGGACTCGATAAATGAATGAAAGTAAGAATCCTGTAAGATTGAGAATAGCTCCTTCTCCCACCGGATATTTGCATCTGGGTACAGCAAGAACAGCCCTTTTTAATTATCTTTTTGCCCGTGCTAATGGCGGAGAATTTCTTCTCAGAATCGAAGATACGGATTTGAAACGTTCGGATGATTCTATGGTCGATTCTATAGTTAAAGGGCTTAAGTGGCTTGGATTTAAATGGGATGAGGAGGTTTTATTTCAATCTGATCATTTCGAGTTGTATAAAGAAAAGGCGCTGGAATTGTACGATAAAGGGCTTGCTTACTGGTGTTATTGCACTCCTGAAGAGATAAAGGAAAGAAGAAATAAATGTTTGGAATCAAAGAAGAGATGGATGTATGACAGAAGATGTGACAATCTATCCGTTGAGGAGAAAGAACAATTTAAAAAAGAGGGTAGACCTAAAGCTCTCCGTTTTCGTGTCAATGAAGGCGTTACTATTTTCGATGATTTAATTCATGGTGAAATCAAAAGAGATAATTCCGAAATTGAAGATTTTGTATTGTTAAAGTCCGATGGTTCACCGGCGTATAATATGTCTGTAGTTGTAGACGATTACCGAATGAAAATAAGCCACATCTTGAGAGGCGATGATCATATATCCAACACTCCGAAACAAATTATGCTATATAGAGCCTTTAACTGGGATATCCCGCAATTCGGACATATGCCATTAATATTAAGTAAGGACAAAAGAAAACTTTCCAAAAGAAAAGATGCTGTCGATATTTTTGATTATAAAAATGAAGGATTTTTCCCTGAAGGTATGGTAAATTGCCTTGTTCTTCTTGGTTGGTCTCCTAAAACAGAAAAAGAAATATTTTCTCTTAAAGAATTGGAAAAGATTTTTACACTTGAGAATGTTCATACAACTCCGGCTGTTTTCGATCGGGATAAACTGGAATGGATTAATGGTGAATGGTTGAGAAGATTGAGCGAAGATGAAGCTATAAAAAGACTTAAGATTTATTTGGAAGATAATGGATTAGACGTAGATGATTCCGGTTATCTTGTTGAAGTCCTTAAGGCGATGGGGAATAGGGTTAATAAGCTAAAAGATTTTGTAGAAATAGGTCGCTACTTTTTTACCGATGATTTTAGTTACGATGAAAAAGGAGTAAAGAAACGTATATATCCCGGTGTTGAAATCAGAATCGAAAAATTAATAACAAAATTTAAGGATTTGGATTCTTTCGACAAAGAAAATATGGAAAATGCTTTACGGGAACTTTCTGAAGAACTTGATTGTAAAGCAGGAGAACTTATACATCCTGTTCGGCTTGGGGTTAGCGGTATGACTTTTGGTCCGGGTCTCTTTGAGCTTTTAGAAGTTCTTGGTAAGGAAAAAGTAATTGAAAGATTGGAAAAGTTTGTCGATTATATCAAGGAAGAAGCATCTAAAGATTGAAAAATTTTATATATAATAAAAACTTTGTGTACTTTGTGTCTTTGTGTGAGAAAAATTTTTATCAGTTAAAAATGATAGAGTTAGGGAGGAAGTTGCTATGATAATGGAAAAAGTTCGTTCTGTAACAAAGTATTTTATTTGGTTTGCGGCAATCGCATTTGTTCTTTCTATGTTGGTTGGTGTTGGAACCATTGTTTTTACGGGAGATAAAGGGAGAGATGAAAATATAATTGCTAAGGTAAACGATGAATCGATTAATTTAAAGAAATATAGCAATTTGTTAAGAGCCAGACTCCAAAGTATAGGAGGCCCTTTGGGTAGAGACCCTATAGAAGAGAGACAACTGTCCGAAGCAATTATAAATCAGTTGATATCAAACAAAATAATAGATGATTTGCTCGAGGAGAGGGGAATATCTATTTCGGATGAGCAATTAATAAACATTATCAAAGAGAATCCGCCGCCCGCGATTACGCAAAACCCTGATTTTTGGATAAATGAGCAGTTCGATTATGGTAAGTATTACGAGTTACTTGGAGATTCACGGGCAAATCAATTTGTTAAATCCTACGCGTCTCAGATAGAGGAGAATTTTCCGATAAGTATTTTGCGCGGAGAAATTTTGTCTATGATAAGAGTAACAAGTGGTGACGCGATAGAGGAATTACTTGAAGATTCAGTCGAGACCAGAATAGAGTATATCAAAATATCTTTAACGGAATGGAAAAATACGGAGACTTCCGTTTCCGCCGAAGAATTTTATGCGGAACACAAAGAAATGTTTAGGAGAGATGATTTTGTTAAGTTAGGTTATGTTTTCTTTCCTATTTCTATAAATGATGAGGTGGTTGAAACCACAAAAGAACTTGTGGGTTCTATAATAGAAAGAGCTAAAACGGATTCCTTTGAAACTCTTATCAGTCAATATTCATATTTACCTCGAAATAGGGATATTTTAAATGGATGGGTTAGTGTTAAAGATTTACCTTATGAATTCGCGACAGCTGTTTCCGGGATGAGAGAAGGACAGATTTCGAATCCGGTTAAAACCGATAAAAGTTTTCATATCTTAAAGCTTAGAAAACGAAAGAGAGATTCAATCGATATAGCGGAAATATTACTTCCTCTATTTCCATCGTTCGATGAGTTTCAGAATGCTTCGGCAAAGGCATGGAAACTCGTAAAATCTCTTCGTGATTCTTCCTCGCTTGATATTTCTGAAGATTACAATGCCAAGTACATTTCTTACAGTAAAGGTGAATTCCCTGATTTGCCGGCGAATTTCGGAACGTTTCTCAATGGTCCTAAAAAAGGAGATGTTTCTTATCCTCTTATTGGAGAAAACGGATTTTATGTTTGCTGGATCGAAGAAAAAGAAGAGGGGATTCCACCTTTTTCAGATATTGAAGATGAAGTTAAAGATTCTCTTATGAATTTCGAAGCAGCCATAAAAGCAAAAGATTATGCTTTAAAAACTTTTACCGGAGAGAAACTCCCGCGTAATCCGGAAAAAGGGAAATGGGGCAGAACTTCTTATTTTACATTAGAAACTTTTGAGAATGTCGGTATTCCGGAAAAAGTCGCTCTTTTAGCGTTTTCTGTTAGGCAGGAAGGCATTTTACCTCCTGTAAGAGCCGGAGAATCTTTATTTGTTGTTAAGACAATAGATTTTAAAATGCCAGATAATAAGGGATTGCAGAAAATTGTGCCGCGAATAGCTATGGGACTCCAACAAAAAAAAGAAGCGTATTTTTTTCAGAAATGGTTCAATGAGCAGAGGGAAAAATATGATGTTGTGGATTTGAGGGAAAGATTGTATGAATGAGAACAGCTATCAGCCATCTGCTGTCAGCTGTCAGCTTAATTATACTTCATATCTTGGGACTGGAACCGTTTTATTGATTGCTATTTTGATATTGTTTTTCTTTTCCTGCGCTTATTCATTCAGGAGCGGGTCTTTCGATGGTACTTTATCTATTGCTTCTTTAGAAAACAAAACTCAAAACGCGGATATCGGAAGAATTTTAACGGAAGATCTAATAGACGCTTTTATAATCGACGATAGAGTGAAAGTTGAAACCAATTCATCAGGTGATTATTTATTAGAGGGAGCAGTTAATAACTACAAGAGAAGTCCTGAATCTTATACTCCGGAAGGGGAAGTTGAAGAATACCGTATATCTGTAAAGGCCAAGTTTTCCTTAAAGAGGCAGGATAAGGAAAAAAGTGAGTGGGAAAGAAATATCAGTGAGTCTTTTGTATATTCATCCGAGTCGGATGAATTGGAAGCGGTCGATTCCGTTGCCGTAAAGATAAGAGATTCTTTACTTCGTTTAATGCTTGAAACATGGTAAATGGGACGCGGATGAGCGCAGATTTCCAGGATTCTAGAAATCGCTAATAGACTTTACAAATTAATCTACTCAAATTAATTTATTTTAAAATATGGAAAATAGGAAAATGAGAATTGCCTGGTATGGGAAACATTTTGGTGAAGAGCCGCCGTTGGTTGGAGAGTTATCTTATGAACAAAAAGAGTGTGGGGCTGGAACGATTTTCTTTTCCGATTGCAATCTACATTGTGTTTTCTGTCAGAATTATCAAATTTCACAAGAAAAACTTGGAAAAGAATATTCTGTTTTTGAATTGGCACAGATTATGCTAAAACTACAGAGCCAGGGTGCGCTTAATATCGATCTTGTTACCCCTACGTTATGGTGGCGATTTTTGAAAGAAGCAATACTTCTTGCCCGAGATTTGGGTTTAGATATTCCCGTTATATGGAATTCGAATGCTTATGAAGGCTTGCGTATTATACGGGAGATGGACGGGTTGGTTGATATTTATTTACCGGATTTTAAATATATGGACGATACTTTAGCAATAAAATATTCTAACGCTCCGGGATACAGTTTGCTGGCGGAAAAAGCTATTAAGGAAATGTTTCTCCAGGTTGGAAAATTACAAATAGAGAATGGTATTGCTAAAAAAGGATTGATTGTAAGGCATTTGGTTATTCCGGGTAATGTCGATAACAGTATTGCTGTGCTGAAAAAGATAGCAGCTATTGATAAAAATATCCATTTAAGTCTTATGAATCAATATTATCCTGTTTATGAATCTTATAGATTTAATGAAATCAACCGTAGGCTTACAGAAGATGAGATCAGTACTGTAGAAACAAGAAGAATGGAATTGGGACTGGAAAATGGATGGGTACAGGAAGCTGATGCGGGAGATGTTTTTTTGCCGGATTTTCGTAAAGAAAATCCTTTTGATAAATAGGAAGGGGACTCAGATAAACGCAGATTTTTTTATAAATAAACATAAATTTTTGGGACAGATAGGGTATCCGTGTCTATCAGTGCGGATATGTGGCTACTATTTTTTTATCTTTTTGGGATGAAGATAGTGAAAGTTGAGCCTTCTTTTTCTTTGCTCTCTACTTCTATCCATCCTCCCATCTCTTTCACCGAGTTATAAACAAAGTACAGACCGAGACCGGTTCCGCCCTCTCCCGTTTTAGTTGTAAAGAAAAGCTCAAAAATTTTGTCCTTAACAATTTCGCTCATTCCGCATCCTGTGTCACTGATAGCAATAGAAACATATTCTTTCTCTTTTTCATCTTTTTCCGGGCGGAGAACATTTTTAACTTCGACATTAATTTTTCCTTTGTCGGTAATCGAATCCCGCGCGTTAATAATCAAATTTAAAAGTATCTGATGAAGCTGGTCCTGATCTCCTATAATATTGGCTTTTGAATCCGTATATTTTGAGGCAACCTTTACTTTTTTAGGAAGTATCTGGCTGGAAAAGGTTACCACGCCTTTTACTGATTCATTCACATCGAATAAATTCCTTTCTCCTTTTATTTTCCTCATATTCGAGAGTAAACTTTTGAGGAGTGTTTTTATTTTTTTAGCTCCTCCCATTGCTATATTAATATCGTCTAAAACCCTGACATCTTTTGAATTGCTTTCTGCCGCGCTGAGGCCGCACATAACCTCCATCAATAGATTATTTGCTTCGTGAGATACTCTCCCTATTAACTGCCCAACTGTAGCGAGTCTTCTCGACTCGAGCATTTTCTTCTGAAGAAGTTCTATACGCGAAATATCTTTTGCCATAGAAAGTCCTCGAATCGGAGAATCCGAATCGAGAAGAAAAGACACCCACTCATAGGCTCTCGTGTCTAAATGATCCGTTTTTAATTCGGTTCGCTGAATTACTGTTGGTGGTTCCTTTTTTGAATTATTATTTTCTTTTTTGGATTTGTTATTGTTTTCTTTCTTAGCAAAAGATTCGAGGCTTTTACCTATTTCTTTCATCAGGGGTTTTTCTAAAACTTCAGCGATGTTTTTTCCGAAATCGTTTTCCGCTCTGCCGTTCCAATATATAATATTAAGGTCCTTATCCCAGCCGATAACAGGTATAGGGACGAAATCGAGAATCATAGAAATATCTTTTTTTAAATTTATCATAAAATCTATATAAAATAAAAGGCAGAGAGTCGTGGTATTCCACGCTCTCAATATAACCTTTTAATTGTTAATTTTTTACTTCCAGCCTTCGATTTCCAAATGGGAAATCGCTTTATGGGAAACGAAAACCGATCTATTGTTTGCCATGGGTGTGTCGACTTTCAAGAACAAGCCCCTGTCGTTTCTTCCCGTTACTTCACCCTGGAATTTCGAACCGTCCACGGTTACGATTTTGATGAGTCTTTTCGTTTTTTTTGTCTGCGCGCTCATATCTCCTCCTTTAATGTTTTTCATTTTTCTTATCAGCAGGGATGTATGGTACCGCCACCGGACAATGCAATTATACCTGCTTCTGGGCTATTTATATTGACATTCTTTGGTTGTTTATTTAATGAGTTTATAAATCCGAGCAAAACTAATAATATATTTAAAGTAACCATAAACACCTCCGTATTTGTTTGATAATACTAAATGCAAGAACTGTTCCAGTTATTTAAGTTATTTATAGACAAGAACTTAATTTTATAGAGGGGTACATAGTGTGACATATACGTCTCACTAAATATCGCGTTTTCTTTAGAATGCTTGCTAATAAAGTATTCATGTTGTGACATTTATGTCGTAGGGTGGGACTCTAATGTCTCATACGCGCTATTAGTTGTTGTAAATTGTGTATTTTGGATATCGGAGTGTAATTGTAGCGGAATTGGGATACGAAAAAGACAGGGTTTAACTGTTCTTTGATTTGTGTGGATTATGTTCGTTGGGAGAAAAATACGTTCTTTAATAGTTTGTATTGGTTTGTATTTGTAGGGTAATTAGTATTTAAGAAGTTGTTTCTTTTGTCCAACATTTCTTTAGCACTATTCATTATTGGCGGTCAAATATTTTTTGTTAAATGTGTTCTTTTGTCAGGTTAAATTCTTTTTTCGGATTTGTAATTATTCTTGTGTGATTTATTTATTTTTCAAAGAACGAATTTCAAAGCCGACACAACAACCTATCCCCGGATTTTTAAACACAGAGAGTACAGAGATTCTTATTTTGTTTATTCACAACACCCCTCCCCGATAAAAACACAGAGGTCACAGAGCCCCCACAACTCCACCCCGGGTTTTTTACCACAGACCTTATAACGTAAATCTTTGTATGTCATTTTTTAATAGATTAACATTGAAGTTTATAAGTAATCCTATGTTTATATTTGCTAATTTCATATAAGTTAATATCTGGGCTTTATGGATATTTAAAATTTGCTCTATACTTTTTAGTTCGATAATGAGTGCTTCTTCGACCAGGAAATCGACCCTATATCCACATTCGAGTTTTATTCCTTTATATTCAATAGGTAATGGAGCTTGGGTTTTAAATTTTATTCCGGTCAAATTTAATTCTTTAGCGAAACATTGTTCATAGGCTGTTTCTAATAATCCTGGTCCTAAATTTTTATGTACTTCTATCGCTCTACCTATAACTTTCTTTGTTAATTCATTAATTTGCATTTTTCTTTGTATTCTCTGTGATTTCATTTTTTAGTTTTTTATCTGTGTTCTCTGTGGTTTATAATTTTTTATTTTTTCTCTGAGTACTCTGTGTTTTTTCTTTTTATATACATTTATACTCTGTGTCCTCTATGGTTAGTGTTGTTTTTTTCTTTTTTTTCTCTGTGTGTTTCTCTTTTATAATCGTATTAAATCCTCTGTGTTCTCTATGGTTTATCTTTTTTGCGGTTTTATTTTTCGATATTATAATCCTTAATAAGTCGATACAGGTGTCTTCGAGAGATTTTTAAGTTTTCCGCCGTTTTCTTTACGTTCCCGCCCGTTTCTTGAAGAGCTTCTATTATGGTTTCTCTTCTCCAGCTCGTTTTGATTTTATCCCAGCTTGGTAGTTCTTCTATTGTTTCCTTTCTTAATTCTTCGGGCAAGTTATCGGGTTTAATGTATTTCTCCTTACATCTTATGAGTGATATTTCCACTATGTTTCTGAGTTCTCTAATGTTGCCCGGAAAAGGATAGTTTTTCAACCATCTTATCGCGTCGTTTGTAAAGCCTTTTATTTTCTTCTCTTTATTTTCAGAAAAAATTTTAAGATAGTGTTCGAGTAAAAGAGGGATATCTATTTTTCTTTCCCTTAAGGGTGGTAGGATTATGTTTATTTGATTTAGGCGGTATAAAAGGTCTTCTCTGAATTCTCTTAACATCGCGGATTGTTCTATATCTTTGTTTGTGGCGGAGATTATACGAAGATCGACTTTTTTATTTTCTGTTTCGCCCACTCTCCTTATTTCTCCCCTGTCCGTTACACGGAGGAGGCCCGCCTGTATGGAAGAAGGCGCGTCTCCGATTTCATCCAGGAAAAGAGTTCCTCCGTTTGCTTCCTCGCACATACCCTTTTTATCCCTTATCGCTCCTGTGAAGGACCCTTTTTTATGTCCGAATAATTCACTCTGCAGAAGTGTTTCGGTAAGAGAACTGCAGTCCACGGTTATAAAAGGTCTGTTTTTTCTTTTGCTTAATTTGTGTATAGTTCTTGCTATTAATTCCTTACCCGTTCCCGTTTCTCCCGTAACAAGAACGTTTACGTCGGTTTCGGCTATTTCTTCAATTGTTTTATATATTTTCTGCATGCTTTCCGATATTCCTATTATCGAATGGAAGGATTCAGGGGGAGAAGTCATTCGTTGTAATTGTTTCACTTCTTCTTTCATTCTATATAGGAGGTCTCCCTTTGAAAAAAGAATCCCCAAAATTCTGCCTGTTGACTGCAGGAATTCTTTATCGGTTGGCAGGAAAATATCCTTTTTTATGGTCGAATCTAGATAAAGGACACCGTAAACTCTTTCTTCCGAGGTTATGGGAACGCAGAGAATAGAATGAATTTTATTCCTCTGAATCGAGTCCATCGCAAAAAATCTGGAATCTTCCACCGCGTCTCCTGTAATCATTACTTCGCCTTCTGCCGCTTTGCTTGTTATTGTTTTGGATATTCTTCTCGCGTCTTCCAGGGTTTCTTCGTCGATATTGTAAGAGGAGACGATAATATTTTTTTCTTCATCTTTTAGAATAATCGCTCCCCTCTCGGCATTCAGAAAGCCTGTAAGTATGGATAAAGCCTCATCGAATCTTTTTTCCGAATCTATGGACGATAAAAGTTTGCTTATTTCATCATAAGTGTGTATATAGCCGCTTCTGGCGGAGATTCTTTTAGCGCATTCCGTGAAGAGTTCGTGTGTTTCGCCGAGAAAAGGTAATGCTTTGAGTCCTTTAAATATTTCTTCTGCCTTTTTTAACTCTTCTATGGCTTCTTCTATATTGTTTTCATTGATTAAGACACGAGCTTTTTTAATACGGACTTGAGCGATATAAAAAGGAAGACCTATTTTAGAGAAGAGTTTAATTGCTTTATCGAGTGGTTTTGTATCTTCATTAACAAGACCCCAGGTTGATAAAATTTTGCCCTTTTCAAAATCGGAGTGTATCGAATCGATTTTATCGATATAAGGTTTTAAATTGTTAGTCGCTTCTTTCTTTTTACCTTGATAAAAAAGGGCTTCTGAGAGTTCGCGTTTAATATCCCTTTCTTCTCTCGGGTCACCTTTTGTTCTTTTTATGGCTCCCTTGAATATTTTTTCGGCTTTAGCCCATTCTCCCCTAAGAGCGAAAAATACTCCTTCTCCGTCTTTTAAATCGTACTTTTCCTTTTTTAACTCTTCCTTTATTTTTTTTGCTTCTGCCCAGTTTCCTCTGTAGAGATGACTATGGAAAAGTTTGTCTTTTAAAAATGGCTGTACTTTTCCGTATCTGTTTTTAAAATCTTCTATTCTTTTCTGGAATTTTTCCCAGTAACCTATATCTAAATAAACAACGCCTAGATTTGCAAGGCACATATATTCTAAATGTCCTATTTTTAGTTTTTTAAATAGTAAAAGAGCTTCTTCTAATTCTCCCAAGGCTTTTTTATATTCATCAGATCTAATGTACGAAATTCCTTTAAGATTCATAAAAGTGGTCTCGTGCATTATATCGTTTTCTTCTTTTGCTATATTGATACACTTTTGGAAATATTTAATAGCTTCATTATATTTTTCTTTTTGGTAGTTTACTAGACCTCCGAGAACTAAGAAATCTCTCTTCATTTCAGGCGTTAATTCTTTTTTTAATTCCTTTTCCACAATTTCTAAAGATTTTTCAAATTCTCCCTTTTCACATAAATTTCGTCCTTCTATATATTTGAGTTTTAGAGGTAATTCCCCTTTGTTTTTCTTAAAGTCGTTTATAAGACGTAAAACCTCTTCCAGATTACCTTTTTTTATAAGGAGATATCCAAGAGAGTATATTGCCTTTTCTCTCATTTTTTCCTTTGAAGATTTGAAAGCCTTTCTGAAGTATTTTTCTGCTTCCTCTTTATTTCCTATTTTTTCTTCTATATCTCCGATTTTTAAAAGATAGAAAGGGTTTTTTTCTTTTGAAATTATTTTTTTATAAAGTGATAAGGCTTCATTTATGTTACCTGAAAGTTCCAGAATTCGCGCGAGTATCATTTTGTTAATCTTATCATCTTTTATCGAGAGAGCTTCTTTTAAGAATCTTATGGCATCGGTATATTCTTTTTCCTTAATTCTGTTTTTAGCTATTTTGATTAGAGAGTTTCTGTATTTCTTCTTTTCCCCCAGGTCTTTCTGTAGTATGTAGAGAATCTCGGGAGAAGTAATTTTCTTTTCTATTTTTTCATAAATATTCCTTTTATCTTTTTCCTTTAGTTTTTTATAAAGGAATTCTCTTGTGAAATCGTTTTTAAAATAAATGCCTTTCCTGTCTTTTTTTAAGATATTTTTTGAAGTAAGGGAATTTATTAAAATATTATAATTTTTTATTTTTAATAGAGAAAGTACATCCAAGGTTATTTTTTCCGGGAATACGGATAACGTTTTTAAAAGTTCTTTTTCCTCCTTGCGAAGATTTTCTATTTTAAGTTTTAAATTCTCTTCTATACTCTCAGGAAGAGAAACCGAAGAAGCTTTTTTCTTTTTAAATAAAACCTTATCACCTTTTTTCTCGATGCCTCCTTCTTCGATTAAAGTTTCTATTATTTGATTTAAGAGGTAGGGATTCCCTTCCGATTGTTCTTTTAAGAAGGCAATAAGCTCCTCTTTATTTTCGGTCCTGGCGAAATTTTTATCGATAATATAAGTTATTTCTTTCTTATTTAAGGGTGAAAGAGTGAAAACAGTCGTAATGTCGGAAAATTCTTCTATTTCTGGTATTTTATCGGACGCGCATATAGCAATTATCAGTGGGTTTATTCTTATGCTGGTGGAATTTTCTTTTAAAATACCCGTTAGTTCAGACGATGATATATTATCCAATAAGAGAATAGTAGGTTCGGAAATTTGTTTTTCTTCATTTAAAAAACGGTATAACTCACCTGAAGTTACTTCTTTTACGTTAATACCTGCGGTTAAGGCTTTTATTTTCAATTGCTTTAAAAGAGCTGTTTTTCCTATGCCCGTTTTTCCGCTTATCCAGAAAATATGAGGTTCCGGGAGTGCTTTAAGGGAAGAACTGAAGTCTTTTAGTTCTTTTTCTCTTCCCGTGAATACGGTTATAAAAGAAGGTTTCTTATCGGCAGCGGGAGCGCCGAGCGCGAGTTCTCTTTTTACGTCTTCCACATTTTTTAACCGGTTATTGAGGTCGCTTTCTGTCATTCTTTTGATTAAAAGGCTTATTTCTCCGGGGACGGAAGGGTTTTTTTCTTCGGGATCGGGTAATCCTTTCTTAAGTTTAGCCTCTATGATTTTAGATAAATTTCCTTTAAACGCTTTTTCTCCGGTTAATGTTTCATAGAGTATTACGCCTATCGAGTAAATATCGGAGGAGAAGGTGGGTGAATCGGTTAGAGCTTCCGGAGCCGCGTAAGCGGGGGTGATTATATCCGGGTCAAAACCAGGATCGATAAGTTTAACATTATTTTTTTTATCGACAAATATATGAGTGGGTTTTAAGTCCCCGCATATAATTCCTTTTGAGTGTAGTACCGAAAGAGAATCGAAAATGGAAATAATAATTTTCTCTAATCTTTTAAAGTCTTCCTTTCTTGAAGGTGGTTTTTTAAATATTTGATCGATTGTAGGAAAATCGATTTTTTCCATAGAAAAGCCGCATTTCCCGTCGCTTTCGAACCACTCATAAACCGATACGAAATGAGGGTCTTTTATTTCCGAAAGAAGTTCGAACTGCCCCCGGAGTATTTCCTTATCTGATAATTCCCCGGCTTTGTACGCGACTTCTCCTTTTGTGTATATTTTCGCGAATTTACCTTCTTTTAGAAGGTCGAGCCCGTCTAATTTCATTTACCCCTAATTCCTTGTCATATATACATTATAAGAAAAACCTGAGCTCAGGTCAAGTGGTTAATCCATTGATCTGTGAATATCTATTTTCAAATTAGGAAAAAAAGGAATAAGTGTGTGCAAATATACAAAAAAGGAACCTTTATATAATTTTTTAATCTAAAAATAATAAAAGAACAAGATTATTCTAATATATATCTTTATTGATTTGTAAAATAGGGGGTTAAATGATTAAAATTACAAAGAATAACGATGATTTTTTAATCGAATATATCGATCAGTTCGATTATCTTGATGATAATTACGATAAAATGGATTCGGAAGAAAAAATGATAAGGAAGAAAATACACGAAGTTAAGATTAAACTAGAGAAATTGATAAGTGATTCGAAGCTGTCATCCGTAAAGAATGATTAATAAGTTTATTGAAATTCTTCAGATTGAAAGTTTTGTTCTTATTCGTTCTAACAGAGCTTTTGTTTTTCTAATACCTTCAAATTCGCTTAGATTCTCACCTTCATATTCAATACCTACATAACCCCGATATCCGCCCCGGACAACCACTCTCAACATTCTTTCATAATCTATTTTTGTTTCATTTCCGTTTTCATCGAAGCCGTAAGATTTCGCGCTTACGCCTTTCGCGAAAGGCATCATTTTGTCCACGCTATCATATATATTTATTTTTTCGGGAAAATTTCCGAAATCCGGAAGAGTTCCTATAAAGGGATTATCCGCTTTTTTTATAACATCGCAAAGCCATACGGCGTTACTCGATAAACCGCCGTGATTTTCTATAATTATGCTTATTTCAATTTCCTCGGAGTATTCCGCGAGTTTAGAAAGACTTTCAATTATCTGGTATTTTTGTTCCTCGGGGGTTCCGTCTCCGTGTACGGTAACCCGCAGGGAATGACATCCTAAAAACTTCGCGGCATCGACCCACTTGTAATGATTTTTTACAGCCAGTTTTCTTTCTCTTTCGGACTTTGCGCCCAATTTTCCTTCATTGTCACACATTATAAGTAAATTTTTAACCCCTTCACTATCCGAACGGTTTTTTAATTCGGTAAGGTATTTTCTATCTTCCGCTTTATCGGGGAAAAATTGATTTACGTATTCCACCGCTTCGATTTCGAATCGTTTTCGAGCGATTACCGGAAAGTCGAGATTGGATTTTGTTTTATCGATAAAAAGATATTGATGTAGTGACCACTCTGCCAGTGAAATTTTAAAAATCGGAGAATATTCTTTTGAGTCTTTTTTTTCTAATGTTTTATTTTTCGTGACTGTACAGTTAGTCATATTTATATATTGATAAAAATCGTTAAAAAGTCAATTGTTATATTTACCCCCCTTTTTTACCACAGATGTCCCAGCGCAGCAAAACCGTTAACACATAATATTAACCACAAGGACCACAAAGCTACTCTATACCCCCGACCTTAAATTTATTGTGTTCTTTAAACCCCTCACATCGAAAAATTTAGAGAGAGCTTTACTTAAAAAAAATTAAAATCTTTGTGCTTTTTGAGTATTTTGTGGTTCAATTCTTTTGCAAAAAAAACAAAAAAATTGGCTGGCAGTACTACAGAGAAAAAACAGGAAAAAATATGACCTGCTTCATTTTTTCTGCAGTAATTTTCTGATTCGGTCTTTTTCCTCGTAGGCTAATATTGTTATTAAAATGACGAAAGCTGAAACTCTTTGATAAATAGTGTTTCCCGCAAGGTATGTTAAGGATATTAGAATGATACCGATGAATAAGTCTGATGAGATCGTTTTTAAGTTATAATTTACCGGAAAGATTTTATTTCCGATTAAATAAGAAAATAAAGCGAATAGAAAATAAGAAAATAGAGTGGCTACTGCTGCTCCCATTATACCGAAACGGGGGATCAAATAAATGTTAAGCGCTATATTTATCAAAAGAGGAGTCAGGGCTATAGGTACTAAAAGTCTGGTCCTGGATTTTATATAGAAGCCGGCAGTAAAGATTTCTTCAAGACCGAGGAAAATGTAGGACAAAGCAATAATCGGGATGATCGACTGAGCTATCCAGTATTTTTCCGCGACCATGAGTTTGAATATCTCCGGAGTAAAGAGTGAGAGTATCGCCCACAATATAAGGGCTATTCGTATGAAAATTATCGCGGAGTCGGCAAAAGCTTTTTTGTTTTCAGGGTTATTGTAAAAGAAAGCAGTCCATGCTCCGCAGAATCCGAATACCAAAATACCTATTGCGGTTCCGAATTGATATCCTAAAGTATAAATACCTGTTTTATCCAGTCCGAGAATCCATTTTATTAACCATCGGTCAATTAAGTCGAGACCGAGCCAGATTGTAATGGAAAGAGGAAGTATGGGTAATCCATAATTCAATAATTTTTTTAATGGTGCCCAGTCGAATTTGATGGTCAAAAATTTGCTTATTTCAGGATATAGTAGAAAAAATAAAAGTAAACTGCTTCCTAAATTACCGATAAGTACACCGGCTATACCCATTTTGAAATGGAGTACAAAAAGAATATTTAGTGTTATGTTTATTATAAATCTTATAGTATTTAGAAAAACATAATTTTTTGAACGATTTGTGATACGTAATATTAAAAGACCGGGATTTGCCAGGCACTCTATCCAGATCATAATTGACGCGATTTGAATTAAATTAATGTCTTTTGGTGTTAGAAACAGGTTTGAGAGTCGAGAGGAAAAAAGAATAATCAAGAAAAGGAAAAGAGAAGAATAAGCGAGGCGGAAAAAGAAGAAACGACTAAAAACTTCTTTTTTATTGTTTGGTTTATCAGTAAATTGTTTAAGAAAAGCTTCGTTTAATCCGAGGTTGAAAAGTGTTGTTAGCACTCCGGAGAACAAGTAAATCATAGCAAGCTTTCCGTACTGTACATGAGTGAAGGCATGCGTATAAAGAGGAATCAAAAAAAAGCCGATAGCTTTTCTTAAAAAAAGCCCGATTCCATAAATAGCAGATTGATTAAAAAGATATTTGAGACTTCCGGAATTTATTTTCAATTTATGTTTTTATAGGATTTTGCTTGATAGAAATCACAAAAGTCTATCTCCTATATTTTTTTATAAAATTGATTTCGAAAAAAACATTGTGCTCCCATACTGGATTTAAATGATATAAGTCCTCGGTTTACTTCCATGGGATTATTTTTAGATTCTTCCTGATTTACACCTAAATCGAGATATTTAAATCCGTTTTGCTGACCCCATCTTATAATTTCGTACAGTAAATAGTTTATTGGTCTGTATTTTTGGTAATCATAATCTAGGGCTATGTAAAAGGCGAGAAGTGTTCTTTCGTTACAAACAAATATAAGAGAACCACCCAATAAAACTCCTTTCTTATAAACTAAAAAGAGTTTCAAAGTGTCGGGCAAAAGATTATTAAGTTTTTTTAGTTCATCGAGAGAGTGAGTTACCGAAACTTCGAATTTTTCTTTGTTTTTCAGTAAAATAGGATAGAAACCTTCATAGTCTTCGCTTAATTTTACTTCCAGGTTTGATTTTATTCCTTTTCTTATAGCGTTTCTCGCGTTTTGATGGAATTTTTTGATTGGAGTTTTTCCCAATCGGGATAGGTTTATAACAGAAGTATACATATTGTTAGAATAGGAAAATCCGTTGTATAAAAGGACATATTCCAAATTTTTGTTCATTTCCTTTAAATATGTTATAGGTGGTAGTGTAAAATGAATTTCTTTTATCTTTTGATCCCTGCAATATTCGAGGAATTTATTGATAATTATATTTGTTTTGCTGAAACTCATATCATCCATTACTATTCCGCCAAAACTTGCACCCGCGGGTGATTTATAAATACCATTGTTTAACATACCGGGTAGAAGTGCTACGGGATTACTTTGTTTTTGAAAAATTAAATTATGAAAGTTAAACCTGTCAGGTGGGTGGTAGTTTAAGAATTGTATTTTATGAAATACAGTGCCGTTATTTGCTTTTTCCGCAAATTGGTCCCATTTCGCCTTTAGTTCGTCTCTATATGTTTCTATTATTATATCATCCATTTCTTTGTGTCCCTGTGATTAATCTATTTTCTTATTTTTTCTCTGTGATCTCGGTGTTTGGGTGTGGTGTGGCTTTGTGCCCTTTGTGGTCTTTGTGGTTCAAGTTTTTGTCTTTTCATTTATGAGTCATAAGTGTGTTTTTCGTCTGGGAATTTGCCTTCTTTAACTTCCTCTTTATATTGAGTAAAGGCTTCTTTGATTGTTTTTTCTAAATTTACATATTGTTTTGAAAATTTTGGTTTAAAATCAAAAGATAAACCAAGAATGTCATTTACCACGAGAATCTGCCCGTCCAAATTTTTACCAGCTCCTATTCCATAAATTGGTATAGATGTATTTTTTAGAACTTTTGAAGCCAATTCGGTTGTTACTGATTCTAAAATGATAGCGAATACGCCTATATCCTCTAAACTTTTTGCGGAATTTACATTTTCCGTTATTTCTTTTTTATTCCTCCCTATTACCTTATATCCGGTTTGAAGATAATATTGTGGATTCAAGCCCAGGTGCCCCATTACGGGTATACCGGCGTCTATCATTGCTTTTATGTTGTCTTTTTGTTTTATAGCTTCGACTTTTACTCCGGATGCGCCTATCTGAAGAAATTTACCAGCGTTTAATATTGCTTCGTTTGGAGTAGTTTGTGAAGACAAAAAAGGCATATCTACAATAACCGGAGAATTCTTTACGCCGTTTATAACGCTTTTTGTGAATGTAAGCATATCCGTCATTGTTACGGGGATAGTAGTAGAATATCCTATTTCACAAGTACCGGCAGAATCCCCTACAAGTATCCAATCGATTCCAACCTCATCTGCGATTCGGGCTATTGGATAATTGTAAGCGGTTATCCCTACCGCAAATTCCTTGTTTTCCTTTTTATCCAGGAGGGTTTTTATTGTTTTAAGCTTATCCCCCAATTCTTCCGACCAGTTTTATTTTGTTTCCAAGGGATATTTCAGTATTACCCATTATTGAAGTTATATATCCTGAGGATGTTTCTTCTCGGACATCTACGATTTGGATTTGCCCTAAGGGGATTATTAAATCTTCTTTGTCTTTATAAATAAGAAAAACATCACCTATTTGAACTGCTGAATTTGTACCGAGATCGATATAAATTACCGAAAAAGGTTTTATAATATCTTGTTTATCTTTTAGCGCGATTATTTTTCCTTCGAGTTCAAGTGTGGTGGGAATAGCATTTCCAACAACAAGCTCAGGAGGATTATATTCCATAATAGGATCACCCTTATTGATTGCTGCATAAGATTCTATAATCTGTGCTTCTGAAAGATTTTCCCCAGCATCGGTGATTTTTAAAATTCCCTTCACTCTTACTATTTTTCCATATCTTCCGATGCGGCTATCCCACTTGAATATAACATAGATATCGTCAACGCTAATTCCGTCAGAAGTTCCTCTATTAACTTCAACATTATCTCCAAGTGTAGAGGCGGAACCTCTTAATTCTTTTATGGGTTGTATGAGCTTACTTACGTGACCTATACTGATGCTCTCATCTCTTGTTATGAATCCGGCTTGAAGAGCTGCCTTCTTAGTGAAAGCGTAATCTTCTGCCTTTACAACAGAGAAGAGAATTTCGTCTTCTTCTCTTTCAGTTTCCATGGCGCCTCTTGCTCCTCGCGATTCTTCCTGCAGTTCACCTTTTGTACCTCTTATTTCTTTTACTATCCCTTCTTCGACAGGCATAGTGGCTGTTTGCTCTTCAGGTACGTTAGGTATTACGAATACTTCTCCCGGATAGATCCAGTGAGGGTCCGCGATTGAATTTTCGTTAGCTTTATAAATAACCGGCCATAAAAACGGATCGTTATAATAATAGCCGGAGATATCCCATAAGCAATCTCCCTTCACAACAGTATGTTTTTTAAATTGAGCAACTAAAATAATGCTGGTAGTTAAGAGTACAGAGATAATAAAAATAAATTTTTTCATTTTTGCTCCTTTTCTTTTACAAATTTTAATTCCAGGTCCTGAATTATATTGTTTAAATAACCTTCCTCTTCTTTATCTAGATTGCCTTTGGTTTTGTCTCTGAGTATTCTTAGCGAATCGATAAGATATTTTACCATTTCCAAATCTTTATTCCTTTTACCCGTTGAAGGGTCTTCTACTAGACCCAAAGAGATATATGCGCCTGTCGCCATCCGTAATACAATAGAAAGAAAAGTGGCTTTTTCTAAATTTTCAGGTTCTTCTTGTTTGTTTTTTTTGTTTCCTTTGCCGCTCATCTTTTTTAACTTTGTCTACTCCAAAATACCCGGAGAACTTTTTGGTCTTCCGAGAATTTATATTCAATATCCCCTTTGTAGGAATTGTGAAGAATTTTCCCTATTCGTTGAGCTAGAGTATCGGTGGTAGTTTTTATTTGATACTGATTTTCCTTCTTTTTTGCTATTTCCATTATTCTTTCGAGAGGATTTTTATCGATGGCTCTTTGTTCTTCGCTTTTTACCGTGTTTAAAATATCATTTTTATGTTGGTCAATAAAGTTTCCTGAAATAAATACGAACCCCATTGGATATTTATCTTGAATTTTTCTACAGGCAGGACACTTCCTTTCTTCATAATGGCTATTTAATCTTATTTCATGTTCAAGGTCATCATTGAACTGCCATCTTTTGTTGTGATATATAGCCTTACAATTGGGGCAGACGTTTGGATCTTTGTAATCTATTTTGCGAAGGTAAGGATCTTTAAGAACCGCATCTCCGCCTCGTCTTTTGTGAATTTTGTCCATTCGCCTGATTCTCCTTTGTTCCGTTATATCTATATAATGGGCGAAAGAGGACTTGAACCTCTGACCTCCTGCTTGTAAGGCAGGCGCTCTCACCAGGCTGAGCTATCCGCCCCTTCTTTTTTATATTAATTCCTGCCACCTGATTTGTCAAGGTCTTTGTATTTTTATAGGATAGCGGCTAATTTTCTTTTTTTTCTGCAGCACACTTTTGTAAAAGTTTTCGGTTTTTATTGCTATATTATGCCAATCGTATTTTTGTGCCGTTTCAAGACTTGTTTTTATGATTTTTTGTCGTTTTTTTTGATCTTGTAGAATTGAAATTGCTTTGTTTGCCAGTGAAATAGGATTACCTTTTTCGAACAGCATAGTCTTATCGGGGATAACTTCGCTATATCCTTTTATATTAGAAGCTATTACGGGTGTACCGCATGCCATGGATTCGAGTAAAACAATGCCAAAAGTTTCTCCGAAAAGGGCGGGAGAACAATAGATATCGGCGCTGCGAAAATATGTGGGCACCATTTGATTTGGAATTGTTCCTTTGAAAATTATAGATTCCCTTAAATTGTCAGGAATATCTTTTGGAGGCGTTCCTTTTCCCGCGACGAGAAGTATCGCGTCGGGTATTTTTTTCTTTATCAAAGGGAAAGCTTTTATCAGAACAGATAAGCCCTTTCTCGGATCCAATCTTCCTAAAAACAATATGATTGTATTATCCTGAAATTCGTTTAATTTCTCTCCTTTGGGTTTAAATTGTTTGATATCCACTCCATTGGGAATAATTCTGTAGTTTCCTTTTGGAAAGTGAGGGTAAATTTCACTTAACGCATGGTTGGATACGCATATAGAGCCATCTATTTTTTTTGAAATGGAGGTGAATAAAAATTTTGAAATTTTATAATAATTAAAGTTAGAAAAAGCGGTATGAAATGTTGCGATATTTGTTGCGTTAGAAAATAGTAATGCCAAAAAAGAAAGATTTGGAGCAAGAGGACCGTGAGTGTGAATAATATCAAAATTGTTATTATTAATGAAAGTTTTTACTTTCGAGAAAAGTGATGGGGAAAAAGCCCAATTAACTTCACTTTTATTGAGTTGTAAGCTTATTCTTTTCCCAAGTCTGGTAACGTATTTTTCTTTACTCGCTTTTGGATGTCCTCCGGTTAAAATATGCACTTCGTTTCCTCGACGTCGGAGTGCTTTCGAGAGATGATGAAGAACTTCGCTGACTCCCCCGGGATCCGGGTAGTAAGAATCAGAGACTTGAAGGATCTTCATCTGAGGCAACTGCGGTTAATATATCAGCCGGATCAAAATCTACCTCATTGAAGGATAGAGCTCTTACTATTGTTGTTTCTTTTGGGATTTCCTTAGAGGGTTTTCCTTTCCTTACTATTGCGACTTCTTTATCTGAGATCATTACACCTTTCATACCCCCTTTAAGAAGTACTATAGAACCTGGAGGATATATCCCCATTATATCGAGGAAGACTTTGACCAGGGATGGGTCGTAAATATCTTTACTTTTGATAATATATTTGAGTGCTTCAAAAGGACTTCTGACCTCTTGATATATTCTGGGAGTTGTCATTGCGTCGTAGGAATCGACTATTCTTATGATTCGGGCAAAAAGAGTAGGTTTTTTTGTGCTTAGATCGGGATATCCAGCCCCGGAATAGTCGATATGGTGTTCCAATATGCCCCTTAGAGCAAAGACCGGGACTTCATCTATTCCTTTGAGGAAAATTATCCTTTCCGAAGAAAGATAAGGGTGCTGTTTAATTTTTTCGTACTCTATATGGGTTAAAGTGTCCGGTTTGTTTAAGATGTCGCCGGGAATGTCTATTTTACCCAAATCATGAAATAACGCTGCAATCCCTAGTTCAAGCAGATCTTTTCGTGAAAGTCCCAGTTCGATTCCCATCGCTATAGATAATATACAAACATTCGCGGAATGGTTAAAAGTGTAGGATCCGATATCTTTAATTATTGTTAATGCGATAAGATAACTTCTCTCTTTAAAAAGAAGTTCTGAGAATTTTCTTACTAAACGGCGAGCCTCATAAATATTTGTTTCTTCTTCTGCGGATGATTTTCTAAGGAAACTGATCGAGTCGAGAAGACTCGAAAGCGCTTCTTTTCTTATGGAACGTAGAATGCCGTCTTTTTGTTCTATATTTTCTATACGCCCTATTTTTATAGATTTCACTTCTTCTTTTTTTAAATCTTCAAGAAGTTTGGAAAAAGAGTGCTTTGATGTAGCAAGATGTAAGCCCAATGTGCATAAAAACGAAACGATTTCTTCGAGTTCCGGAAAATTTTCGAATTTAATTGAACCTATAGATAATGTTTTTAAATCGTGTATTAAAGATCTGTATCTGCCCATTATACCCATTTCTACTTGTGCCATCTCATCGTTAAAAAATAAGTGGTTGTCACTAATAGATAATTCTATTGAGTTCAATTCTTTAAATGATTCCGATAAAAATTGATGCATCTTTTTCGCGTGTTGATAAAGTGTTTGACTTTTAGTTTGAAAAACCCTTGCTATATGAATTGATGATGAAAAATATAATACAAGATTTCTGATATCAGTTTGTTTCATAGTCTTTTAATATACCTTCGACTGTTTCTTTTAGATGTCTTGAGTTATTATATCGTTTTATAATGTTGATAGCCCGGTCATCTCTAATGTTAGATAAAGTTTTAATCGCTATTCTTTTGATTTCGTATACTTTGTCATTAAAAAAATGAATTTTACGAAGTAATATGTTAAATATTTTTATTGTGTCATCTGTTTTAAGAGTGGAAAGCAGTTCTAAAAGTGCTTTTATTTCATTTTTCGGAAGATTCCAGAATTCTTTCGATAGTATTCTGTTTCTGATTATTTCGAATTCTTCTGGGGTCCATATCGCTTTCAATTTTCTGAGAACTATAACTCTTACCGCAGAATCTTGGTGGTTTAAATACTCGAGGAGATCTTTTCTCAAAAGGATCGAAAAAAGCGCTTCTTTTACTTGAGGAGCATTATTCTTTTCAAACAGTTTTTTCAAACTTGGAGTAAAAAATGGATCTTTTAGTTTTTTTACAATCGACAATAAAACAGAAAAAGCTGTTCCTTCCGTATTCAGAAGACGAATTTCGAGCTCTTTCTTTTTATCAACAAAAATAGTTTTCAACAATGATATAATCAAATCTTTTACAACATAATCGCTTGTGATTTCCAGTTCGTTTATTAATGCATCTGCTCCTTTTATTCCAATATATTCAAGCATCTCTACCGATTCTTTTCTTATTCTGTTTGAACTTGTTGAAGTCAAAGCATGAATGTACAATTGTAAAGCTGCTTCCGAGGTAATTATCTCTTTGATTTCATTTGATATTTGTATAAATTCGCTTTTGTTTTCATTTAGGTTTTCAATTAAATGTTTTGTTTGATATAGAGCAGAAAGGTTTCCCTCCGATAAAAATTTCGGGATAGAATCTTTTAATATCGAGTAAAGACTTTTTCTCTTTCTTTTGTTCTGTTCATAAGAAAGGAGATCCTGGATACTTTCTATGAGTAAAAAAGGAGCGCGTTCTCTATCGATTGAAATTTGCGGTTTATAAACTACTCCGAGTTTTCCTCCCTCTTTTTTAGGGGATCCTCTCTTTTTTACTTTTACCGGAAGAACAGTAAGTTGATTGCTATTAATTTCTGATGGTAATTCTAAATCTGTATATTCTTCGGGATTCTTTATTTTTTCTACCGCATGATAAATAATGTGAGGGAATCTTGCTTCCCAGAGGTCTTCTATCAAGCCTACTTTAGAGGAATATTCGCGATTGGCAATTATTGAAACTATTGCTTCCATCTCTTCTTCGCTAATGCCTTCGAGAAATGTTAAAGATCTTATACCGTTACGGTATAAGAAAAGAGGAATCGAGGTTAATCTTTTTGGGTCGGTATGTAAAACTTGCGAATCATTCATTATTTTATCTTCGTCAATCAGTAGAACTATCGGACCCATTTCTTCATGGACTTTTTTAAGGTCATTAAGACTCTTCTCAATAAATTCCCTTGTCGTATCAGATACTTTTTGATATAACTTATGGTTTTTTATTGACTTTATAAAATTGTTTACAAATGAATTTAGTTCCTTCATTAGTTTAATTTTACTAAAACATTGAAAATTTTCAAGTCCCTAGGATCAAAAACCATCCCACAGCCAAAAATTATTGAACCACAAAGCACACAAAGAGCACAAAGAAAAACAAAAAATATGTATTTCGTTTAAAACTCCTCCCCAAAAAAATACCACAGAATATACAGAGAAAAGAGAACCTTGAAGGGAACACAGAGAAAAAAAATAATTTAGCGTATTTAGTGTATTTCGTGGTTTGAATTCGTTATTCCTCGATAATACGAATCGATTCCGGGTCAGAAGTTGTGATCTCAAGTCCGTATTTTTTGTGATCGATAAGTTTCCCTTTCAGTTCTATTTCTTTATTGTCTAATTTTTTGAGGTCGAATCCATTTTCTTTTAATTTTTCTAAACCCTCTTCCCATAAAACGAAAGTGAATAGATGTTTGCCTTCTCCAAAATCAATAAAAAGATGACCGGATCTGGAAATATTCCAGTTAGTCGGTTTTCCCGAAATGATTACCCATTCTCCTATATTTTTTTTAAGTTTTGTCAGATCATAGGGATTGACCTTGATGGGTTTTTGTAAAGTTTTACTTCTGTCCCAAAGTTCTTTAAATTTGTCTCGGAACTTACGAATAAGTCTTTTTTCGTCTTTTATTATTAAGAGATTTTCGTCATTGAGTTTTTCTGCCGAGTGAGTCCAATTAAATGAGCCGGTTATCAAAGTGCGGTTATCTATTATTGCGAATTTATTATGCATTATTCCTTTATATTTATTTCCATACGATTTATGGGCGTTATCCAGTCTAACATCTATGTTCTTTTCGCTCATGAAATGATGTTTTGAATATCCTATTTCTTCAGCGCTTTTTCCATCCAGAAGTACTTTTACTTTTACTCCTCTTTCTTTTGCTAAAACAAGAGAGTTTGAAAGTTCTCGATCTGTAAAAATATACATTGTAACATTTATTTCTTTTTTTGCATTTTCTATTTCGTTCAGAATCGCTTCCCTGGCTCCGCCGTTTGGGCTAAAAAAGACCTGAATCGATAAGGATATTATTAATAACAACATTTTAAAAAACATCCCCCTCTATTTTTTTAAGGAGGATGTTTTTAACAGTCAAGTTATCCCTTCCTGTTTTTAACTGTAGAAGAGTCCTATTATACCAACAATTATTGCAGCTATACCTACAGGTATAGCTATGACAGTCATGGAGTTTTCAAGTTTTTCCTCTGCTTCCTTTTTTAAAGGTATAAGTTTTAGTAAGTCGAGTATTAGTACTGAACCTGCTATTATACCTACTAACCCCTGGACGAATCCTGTAGTTCCGTATGCTCCCCAGAAACCAATACTGGTGAGTATAACAACGATACCGATTGGCATCTTGAGTGCGGAAAGGGCTTTGACTGAATCCTTCAGTTTTTTGTTAACCTTTTTGAGCAGATCCATTATTAATATTAAGCCACCCAAAATTAAAAATTCCATAAGGTACCTCCTTTATAATAGTTTTTAACGTTCTTGCCATTTAACATTTAATTCCCTGTTTGCCTTTGCCTCGTTAAGTCTTCCTACGGGAGTTTTACTAGGACTTTTTGTTAACTCGTCTGGGTTATCTTTTGCTTGTTTTGCTATTTTTTTCATTACATATATAAAATCGTCTAAAGTTTCTTTTGATTCTGTTTCCGTTGGTTCTATCATCATAGCCTCTGAAACGATGAGAGGAAAGTAAATTGTTGGAGCATGAAACCCCATGTCTAAAAGACTTTTTGCTATATCGAGTGCTTTTATTCCGTTTTTTTTCAATCTTGAGGCTGAGAGAACAAATTCATGCGTACAATTTTTATCGTAGGGAATATTGTAATGCTTTTTTAATTGGGAAAGTAAATAATTTGAATTTATTACAGCCTGTTTTGAAGCAGATAGCAGACCGACACTACCCAATGTCCTAATATAGGTGTAAGCTTTTACCATAACGGAGAAAGCGCCGTAGAAACTTGAAACTTTTCCTATAGAATGTTTAATATTATAATTAAATGAATATTTTTTACCATTGAATTCTATTGTGGGAACGGGTAAAAATTCCGCGAGGTGTTTTTTGACTGCTAAGGGTCCACTGCCCGGGCCTCCTCCGCCGTGGGGAGTAGAAAAAGTTTTATGAAGATTAAAGTGCATTATATCAACACCGAGATTACCGGCTTTCGTTATTCCTAATAGCGCGTTAAGATTGGCTCCGTCCATGTAGAGTAAGCTTCCGTTTTTATGAAGTATATTAGATAAAATTTTTATATTGGACTCAAAAAGTCCCAGAGTGTTGGGGTTGGTAATCATTAGTGCCGCTACTTGCTCGTTCATATATTTCTTTAGACTTTGAGTGTCCAAAATTCCGTTTTTATTAGATTTTACTTCTTTTATCTTGAACCCGGCTCTTGTTGAAGAAGCGGGGTTTGTGCCGTGTGCTGTATCGGGCACGAGTATCGTTTTCCTGTTTTCTCCTTTGAAATTAAAGTATGCTTTTGTAATCAAAAGACCGGTTAATTCACCATGAGAACCGGCTGCGGGTTGGAGGGTAAGTGAATCCATTCCTGAAATTTCCTTCAAAAATTCTCCGAGTTCAAACATGATTTTAAGCGCGCCCTGGATTTCGTTTACGGGTGTTTCAGGATGTAAATTTGTTAGCCGTTTAAGGTTTGCTGTATCTTCGTTTACTTTAGGATTGTATTTCATTGTGCACGAGCCGAGAGGATACATTCCTTTATCGATATGATAGTTCATTTCAGATAACTTTGTAAAATGCTTTACAACCTCTCTTTCTGGTAAAGATGAGAAACATGTTGTTGTTTTTCTTATCTCTCCGGGTTTGAAAAAATCTTTGAGAGGTTTTTCTTTGATATCTAGTACAGAGGTATAATTGTTAGTTTTCGAACATTTGTATTCCGAAAGTAATTTCATGATTATATATTATTAAAGTAGATAGTTTTTGTCAACCAGTAAGATAGCATTTAGATAGTAGTGAGTAATAAATGCTTAGTAGTAAAAAAAATATTCGTATTCTTTGTCTAACTTATTATTTCGGGTTTTGGGTTTAAAGTTTCGAGTTAAAAAAATAACAAAAAAAATTTTTAAATCCTGTGGATATCCGTGTCAATCCATGGCAATATTTTAGTATTTGGGGGTTGGGATTTGGTAAAAAAAATAATTTTTTTGGGTTGTGTGTGGGGCTTTGTGTTCTTTGTGTTCTTTGTGGTTCAATATTCTTTTGGGAGGTGGTGGCTGGTGGCTTGACTTTGAAGTAAAGGAGATTAATATAAATCCATGATGGATTTAGACCAAACAATGTCACGAGACGAGAAGTCTCCTATAAAGGAAAAAAGTTTTTCTGCTTTTAAGGAGTTTCGCAATAGACTTTCATCTTTAAAGCAATATCTTCCGTCTAGAAAACGCAGATTTATAATATTAAATGTTTTATTCTTTATCTTAGGCGCCGCTATTGGAATGAATCTATGGATATTAAGTAGTTTGCCTGATGTTGATTCTTTGGCTAATTATGAACCTAAACTCTCTACAGGTATTTATGATATAAACGATAAACTTATTTTAGAAGTATATGAACATAGAAGAATAGCAATTGTTCTCGATTCTATTCCGGAATATATACCTGCGGCTGTGGTTTCCCTTGAAGATAAAAGATTTTATCAACATCCTGGTATAGATTTTAGGAGGCTGGCAAAGGTTGTTTGGTTGAATTTTATCAGGAAAATTGGTGGAAAAAAATGGGGAGCAGGTGCCAGTACTATAACTCAACAACTTTCAAGAAATATCTTTTTAACTCTCAAAAAAACTCTCCTGCGGAAAGTGGAAGAAATATACTTGTCTCTCTTGATTGAAAGGAGATATACGAAAAGAGAAATACTCGAAATGTATTTGAATGAAATATATTGGGGTTACGGGAATCATGGTTTAGGAGCGGCTTCTCGTTATTATTTCGATAAAATACCTGATGGTCTGTCTATTTCCGAGTCGGCGGCGCTTGTGGGTTTACTTCGTTCTCCGGGGTTCTATTCGCCTTATAATAGTTATGAGAGATTCATAGAAAGACGTAATCTGGCTTTGAACGGGATGTTTGAGGAGGAGGCAATTACTAAAGGTGAGCTTAATTCCGCCCTTGCGGAATCTCTTATTGTTGTAGATCAGTCTAAAAAAGAAATTGTGGGGCCTTATTTTATAAATGAAGTAAAAAGAGAAATGGGAGAACTTTTTGGGAGAGCATATATATCGTGGGGTGGGTATAAAGTATACACCACTATGAATCGGGATATGCAGCTTATAGCGGATAGCCTTATGGAATGGGGACTTAAAAGAGTCGAATTGTATTGGCATCTTACTAAAAAAGAAGATATTCCGGATTCTCTTATTCATTCAGGGAATATTCCTTATATTCAGGGATCTATGGTTGTTATGGACCCTGCGACGGGTTATGTGCTTGCGCTTATTGGCGGAAGAGATTATAAGCATAGTTTGTATAATAGAGCTATTCAGAGTAAGAGGCAGGCCGGTTCTGCTTTTAAGCCTTTTCTTTATACTGCGGCTATCGATAACGGGTTTTTGCCTTCGGATTTTGTTTTCGATCTTCCAATGATTAAAGAATTGGGTGGTGAGGTTTACGCGCCCAAAAACTATGACGAGACTTTTATGGGAAGAATTACTTTACGAACAGCTTTAAAGAAATCCAGAAATGTTGCATCTTTAAATTTATGCCAGGAAGTCGGACCCTTTTCTGTGGTCGAATATGCTTATCAAATGGGTATAGAAAGTGATCTTCAAGCTGTTCTTTCAGTAGCGCTTGGGGTATCGGGAGTTGCACCTCTTGAAATGGTTAGAGCTTATTCGACAATTGCAAATTTAGGAGAAAAGGTTAATCCTATATTTATACGTAAAGTTGTCGATAGATATGGTAATGTCGTTTATGAGAATAGAATCGTAAAACAAAGAGTACTTCCAGATGCTTCCGCATATATGGTTTTGAGTATGATGCAGAGTGTTTTTGAACCCGGTGGGACCGCTTATTCTGCCAGAAGTGCAGGTTTTAAAAAGCCGGCGGCAGGAAAAACCGGTACCACGGACGACTTTAGCAATGCTTGGTTTGTAGGGTTTACAGCCGACCTGAATGTTGGGGTTTGGGTTGGCTACGATTATCCGAGGAGTATTGGAAATGGTGCAAGTGGTGGAGCGGTGGCTCTTCCTATATGGACTGAATTTATGAAAGCTGTTTGTGATTCTACTATGAATTATGAATTTACGATTCCGGAAAGTGTAGAATTTAGATATATTTGTTCGGAAAGTGGAGAATTGGCTACTTCAAGGTGTCCAAACGTTCTTAAAGAAGTATTCCGGAAAGGTAACATACCTAAAACTCAATGTCGACTTCATGGAAAAGGAAGGCCTACAATAGAGAAACCTATTGAGATGCTCGATGACTTTAACTTTTAGGAGGATTATATGAAAAGAGATATTTTTTATTTTTCTCTCATTTTAATATTATTATTGGCATTTAGTGCTTTTTACGTGAAAAAGTACGCTCCGTTAAATAATAGATTAAATGAATATAAAGAGGAAAATAAAACGCTTGTTTCTATAGTAAATGATTTGAGAAGGACCACAGAGAAATCAGATACACTGGAAGAGAAGGAAGAGGTTAATTATCTTGTTCAGGATATGAAAGACATGGTCGAAGGTGTCGAAATCGAACTTGAAAAAGAGGCGATATCGATTACTTTGCCCTGTAAAAAGATGTTTCCTCCGGGTTCGGTGGAATTAGGCGAGGAGGGCCAGGAAACTTTACTCCGAATAGCTAATATTTTGAAAGAAATGCCTGAAAGAGATATTAGGATAGAAGGGCATACCGACAATACAACTATATCCGGCAGTTTAAAAGAAGAATATCCTACTAATTGGGATCTCTCAGCGAAGAGAGCTGTTAATGTTGTTAAGTTCTTAGTTGCTAAAGTGGATATAGAACCTTCCAGATTAGCTGCTGTAGCTTTTGGAGAGTATATGCCGATTGCCGACAATGATAGTGAAGAAGGAAGAAATAAGAATCGTAGAATAGTGATCGATGTTTTACCGGAATAACCTACCGCGGCAAAGCCGCTAAAATGCAAAAGTTAAATATAAGAATGCAAAACTACAAATCAAAATTCAAAAACAAAAACAAGAAACAACGAAGAGCACAAAGAACGCAAATATTTTTTAGTTTTGGTAGGTAGGCAAGGTATGATTTTACATTTTAATATGTCATTTTGCTTTTTAATTTTTGATATTTTATTTTGCTTGAAGAATGATTGTTGAAGTTAAGTAATGCTTTTTTGTGAAAAACTTAAAGACATAGGTAATACTATATTAGAAAGGAGGAAAGGTTGGTGAAAGTTTTAATATGTGACGCTATAGCGAAAGATGCTGTTGATGGTTTAAAAGGACTCGGAATTGAAGTTGTGGAGAATACTTCAGTGGAAAAGGAAGAGTTGGCAGGCATTATAGCTAACTTCGATGGAGTTATAATAAGAAGTAGAACGAAAATAAGGGAAGATCTTATAGATATCGCAGCGGGGAGTGTTAAATTTATAATAAGAGCTGGTGTAGGGCTTGATAATATCGATGTTGAATACGCAAGGGAAAAAGGAATCGAAGTTATAAATACTCCCGAAGCTTCTACCAATGGTGTCGCAGAGTTGGCTGTTGGGCACATGCTTGCGCTCCTTAGACACATACCGCAGGCAACTTCCAGTATGAAAAAAGGAGAATGGCCTAAGAAAAAACTTAAAGGTAATGAGTTAGGTTCCTGTACTGTTGGTATTATTGGATTGGGAAGGATTGGTAGGAGAACAGCCATATTGGTAAAAGGTTTCGGAGCTGGAATTATAGGATATGATCCTTATGTCGATGAAGTTCAGGGTATGAATATTAAGATGGTTGAGTTGGAAGAATTGCTTAGTTCTTCGGATATTGTTTCGCTTCATTTGCCGCATACGGACGAAACGCATCATTTAATAGGAAAAGAGGAACTTGGAAAGATGAAAGAAAGTGCTTATCTTGTTAATTGTGCAAGGGGGGGGGTTATCGATGAAGATACTCTATATGAAGCGCTTAAAAATAATAGTATAAAGGGCGCTGCGCTGGATGTTTTTGAAGAGGAACCTCCGAAGGATTTAAAGTTGATGGAATTGAATAATTTTATTTGCACCCCTCACTTGGGGGCTCAGGCGGTTGAATCTTCAAATAGGGTAGGAGAGGAAGTCGTTAAAAAAGTGGCTTCTAAACTGTAAGTGTAAAATTTTCTTGCGTTCCGCAAAAAACTTTCTTATTCTGCGAGAAACCGTTTCTTGTAAGCTTTTGATTGTTAGAATCTTAGCTTTTGGAACGGTTTTTGCATTTAATCTAAATGGTTTTTTGAAAATTTAGCAGAGCGTTTGTTGTAATAATTGCCCGTAATTGAGTTTTTGGCTTACTTAGGTGTTCTAAATGTCGAGGGCGGGTGGAGAAAAAATCCCTTGACAAATTTTTTTTTTGCCTTACATTTCTTTTATGGTAAGGTTTTTAGAGGGCAATGAATAATTGTTTTACACGAGAGTCTAAATTTTCAAATAGGGCTTTTTGCAAAGACGTTTTTATATAAAAAGGAGGAGTATCTTGAGCAAAAAAGTGAAGACTTCAAAAGATCTTGAAAAAGAGCTTAAAGCTTGTCGTAAAGAAATCGAAAAAATCAAGTTTAAAGGAAATTTGCTTGATTCTCTTTTGGAGCACATTCCTGATCGGATTTATTTTAAGGATAGCAAAAGTAGATTCTTGGATGTTAGTAGTTCTAAAGCCGAAGGAACAGGTCTTTCAAGAAAAGATTTTGTTGGAAAGACAGATTTTGATTTTTTTTCTGAAGAAGAAGCAAAGGTGATGCGTGAAGATGAGAAAAAAACAATGGAATCCGGAGAACCCGTTATCGACAAAGTCCAAAAACTCGAGTTGCCTGATGGTAGCGAGAAATGGTTCTCCATGACAAAGGTACCTTTTTTTGACAATAAAGGAAATGTGATGGGTACATTAGGGATTTCAAGAGATGTTACTAGGTTAAAAACTCTCGAATTAGAAAAAGCGAAGAAAATAGAGGCACAGCAAGAGGAACTGGCAGTGCTTTCTACACCTGTAATTGATATATGGGAGGGAGTTCTTACTGTTCCCTTATTGGGGGTTTTGGATAGCGAGAGAGCATCGAGAATTGCGGAAGCTTTATTAGCCCAAATAGTTGAGAAGAGGGCGGTTACAGCTATTATGGATATTTCTGGTATAAGCGCGGTGGATAGTGCTGTTGCCGATCTGTTGATTCGTACAGCTAAAGCGGTGCGTTTGGTTGGTGCCGAAGCAATCTTAACCGGCGTGGGAGTAGAGGTCGCCCAAACAATCGCTGATCTTGGAATAGATATGGAAGGACTTAAAACGATGGCTACACTTAGAGATGGTTTAAAATATGCTATTAATAGAAAAAAGAAGGTTCTTTAGCGTGTATTACATTTGTTTACTTTTAGATAATATGTTTATTGTTGATAAGAAAATTTTTAACTTGATGGTTTCGATGTAGGGGGATTATTTTGGCTAAAAATAATGATAAAAAAGAAATAGAAAGGTTAAGGCGAGAGAACAAAGAGTATAAAAAATTAATAGAAGAAATGAGTGAAGGGTTTGCTTATCTGGAGGGGGATTTAACTTTTTCTTTTGCAAATCCTGCTTGCGCTGGGCTTTTTGACGTTTCTGAGAACGAAATAATGGGCAGGAATCTCCTGGAATTTTTACCGGTTGAGTCGAAAAAAAATGTTAAAAAGGAAATAAAGTCGAAGAAAAAGGATAAAAAGAATATCTTTGAAATGGAATTAAGAACTGAAGATGACAAGAAACGATATTTATTAGTAAGATCTAATCCTCATTTTGAAGGTAAGAATAAATTTGCGGGATCTTTTGTATTCTTTTATGATATAACAAAGAGGGTAAGGATAGAAGAAGAACTTATTTTTGAAAAAGGTTTATTAAATTCGCTGCTTAATACGATACCCGATCATATTTATTACAAAGATAAAAAAAGCCGTTTTATAAAAGTGAGTAAATCGATGGCTGATTGGTTTAATGTTAAGGGAGTAGATGGGGTGATGGGGAAAACGGATTTTGATTTTTTTACCGAAGAACATGCAAGACCAGCTTTTGAAGATGAGCAGAAAATAATGGAAACCGGTAAACCAATAGAAGGCAAAGTAGAAAAGGAAACACATCCCGACGGAAAAGTAACGTGGGTTTCAACAACAAAAGTTCCAAGATATGATAAAAATGGAAAAATAATAGGTATTTTAGGGATTTCAAGAGATGCAACAGAAAGTAAGCTCTGGGAAGAACAAAGAGAGGAAAAATTAGAGGCACAGAGAGAAGAACTTTTGGAGCTATCGACGCCCGTAATCGATGTGTGGGAGGGTGTTCTTACTGTTCCCATATTGGGTTCTCTCGACAGTGAAAGAGCGTCGAGAGTTTCAGAGGCTTTATTGACTAAAGTAGTTGAAAAGAGAGCCGGAATAGCTATTATAGATATTTCTGGTATAAGTGCGGTAGACAGCGCGGTAGCGGATAGATTAATCCGTACTGCCAAAGCGGTGAGATTGGTAGGAGCCGAAGCAATCTTAACCGGAGTAGGAGTAGAGATTGCCCAGACAATCGCTGATCTTGGTATAGATATGGAAGGACTTAAGACTATGTCTAATTTGAAAGATGCTTTAAAATATGTTATTTCACGCAATAAAAAGAGTATAGAAAAGGAGAAAAATGGCTAGATTAACACGGATGCATTTAGGAGATATTCTTGTTGTCCCTATTCAGGAAGAACTGCATGATACTGCCGCGGAAGAAGCAGCTGAAAAGATAATCAAGGAAGCTGATAATTCTAATATTAAAGGAGTTGCTATAGATATCTCGGCACTTGATATCGTGGATAGTTTTCTGGGAAGATTGTTGCAGAAAATCGCCTGGGGACTTAAAGCTATGGGAAAACAAGTTATACTTGTAGGTATCCAACCGGAGGTCGCGGTTGCTCTTGTTGAACTTGGGTTGTACCTGGAAGAAATAAATACCGCGTTTGAACTCGATTCAGCTTTAGAAAAATTAAAAGAAATGATTAAAGAGGATTCTTAATGAAAGAGGAGATTTTGCGTATACCCATAAATAAGGAAATAGACGTTCTGATTGCCAGACGTGAAATAAAAAGCGAGGCTGAGCGTATTGGTTTCAGGTGGATAGATCAAACACGAATTGCGACAGCGGTTTCTGAACTTACAAGGAATATAATAAAGCATGCTTATAGAGGAGAGGTTATAGTTAACAAAGATGATGGAGGGATAGAGATTGTTTGTCAGGATGAGGGTCCGGGCATTCCCGATGTTGAACAGGCTTTGGAAAGAGGATACAGCACAACAAATTCACTTGGTATCGGGCTTATAGGAGCTAAACACCTGATGGATGGTTTTGAGATTGAGAGTAATGACAGTGGTACAAAAATAACCACTTATAAGAAATTAAAATGAGCACAGAAAAAGTTTTCCCTTCCATAAAGTTTGTAGTCGAATCGGACGAAGATATTTACAGGGCTCGTTCCGAAATGACAAAGTTTGCAAGCAGTATTAGTTTGACGGGAAAAGAATTGGAAGAGTTAAAGATTGTTATAACCGAGATTTCAAAAAATATTTTAAAACATGGGTCTTCGGGTAATTTGAGCATTTCTTTTGGTGAAACTTCGGAAAAAAGTGTATATATCGTAGCCGAAAATCCTACTAATGATTCGGACACAACAAGAGTTTTTGACGATGGGTATAGTACCTCGAATACTCTTGGCATAGGTTTAGGCGCTGTGAAAAGATTACTTACGGATGTTCAGATTCGGGTAGAGGGAGGTAAATTTATTTTAACCGGTAAAAAAGTATTTGCTGAGAAAAAGAAAAATATTATTCAAACCAGCGTTTATAGTCGTCCCAAACCCGGTTTCAAAAGTAATGGAGATGCTTATTTCATAAAGCGTTATGAGGATAGTGCTATAATTGCTGTTATTGATGGTATCGGACATGGGGATAAAGCCAGCGAAGCGAGTCAAATAGCGCTGAAAGTTCTTGAAGATAGATTTAGAGAAGATCTTGAACAAATAGTTATTAATATTCATAGAAAATCACATGGAAGTAGAGGTTGTGTTATGGGGATGGTTCGAATGGATAAGGAAGGTAAAATAGAATATCTTGGTGTTGGAAATATTCGTACGCAAATTTACACTGTAGATATGTATAAGCGTCTTGTTTCTTTTGATGGTTTATTGGGTAGCAATATGCGAACGCTAAGAACGGATCGTCTTGAACTCACAACGCCTTGCTTAGTTGTGATGCATTCTGATGGAGTTAGTTCTTTTAATTTTGATGACAAACGTATTGTTTATAGGCCGATTATGGAACTCGCGAAAGAATCGTTTGAAAAACATAAAAAAAGTTCTGATGATGCGACTTTATTAATTGCACGAATTCCTTAGAGGGTAAAAACATAAAAAAGGAGGATTTTAGTGGCTAAAAAGAAAGCAAATAAAGAAGATCTTGAGAAAAAAATAGAATTTTTAAAAGAAGAAAATAGGGAATTGAAATTGGATCGAAGCTTACTGAATTCTCTTTTAAAGTATATTCCCGAAAACATTTATTTTAAAGACAAAGAGAGTAGATTTGTTAAAATAGGTAAAGCTTTTGCCGATTATATGGGATTTGATGATCCCAATAAAATAATAGGTAAAACCGACTTCGATCTTTTTGGTGAGGAACATGCGAGACCCGCTTATGAAGATGAACAAAAAATAATGAAAACCGGGGAACCTTTACAGAAGGAAGAAAAAGAAGTTTATCCTGATGGAAGTATTAAATGGGTAGAAACCACAAAAGTTCCCAGATATGATGAAAAGGGAAATATTGTGGGAACTTTCGGAATTTCAAGGGATGTTACAGAAAAAAAACTTTGGGAGCAACAACGAGAGGAAAAATTAGAGGCACAGAGAGAAGAACTTATAGAACTTTCAACCCCCGTGATCGATGTTTGGGAAGGGGTACTTACTGTTCCCATATTGGGTTCGCTTGACAGCGAAAGAGCCTCGAGAGTTTCGGAAGCTTTATTAACCGAGATAGTGGAAAAGAGAGCAGAAATAGCTATTATAGATATTTCTGGTATAAGCGCGGTAGATAGCGCGGTAGCTGACAGATTAATTCGTACTGCCAAAGCAGTACGCCTGGTGGGTGCCGAAGCAATCTTAACCGGCGTAGGAGTAGAAATTGCCCAGACAATTGCTGATCTTGGTATAGATATGGAAGGCCTAAAAACTATGTCTACCTTGAAAGACGGATTGCGATATGTTGTTTCATTGAAAAACAAGTAGGAATCTGTAATAAATATAAAAAAATATATAAAAACACTATTGTTTTCTTAAAAGGTAAAATATATTTGTCTCCAAATAGGTATTAGTTTTTACTTTTATATGGTTAAATCTGAAAAATTATGTTGACAATTTAAAATAGATGGATAAAATACATTAAAGGAAAATTAAATGAGAAAAAAAGCAGGTATCCGATTGAGAATGAAGATTTATAAAAATGCTTATATTATTAAAGATGAACAAAGGGGTGTTAAATGAGTAAAAATGTCGGTGATTATAAAAAGGATGATAATATTACTGTGATGAATGTTCTTCTTATAGAAGATGCTTCATTCGCGGTTACTTTTATTCGAGAAACATTAGCTTACTGTGAGGAAGCAGAATTGGTTAAAGCTACAAAATTCGCGTTAACTAATGTGGAAACACTCGGGGAAGCAATTAAATGTATTTCTGAAAACGAATTCGACCTTATTTTACTCGACCTTAATTTGCCGGATAGTAAAGAATTAAATACTCTTGATAGTGTAAGAAAGAAAGCGCATAAGGTTCCCATTGTTGTCATAACGGCGTTAAGTGATGAGGGTCTTGCTCTTGAAGCTATGAAGAGGGGAGCTGAGGGTTTTTTGGTAAAAGGTCAAATGGGAGTAAATGCGCTTTTGCAGGCGATATTTTTTGCCGTGGAGCGCCATCGTATTTTGATTGAATTGGAAAGAAAAATTCAAGAACTAAAGAAAAGTGAAGCCAGGTTTAAAAATATAATGGAAAAAATCGAGGATGCCGTAATAGTTGCGGATAGAAAAGGAATAGTTCAATTCGCTAATGGTTCTTCAATGAGTTTTCTGGAAGTATCTCCGGAAGATCTCATCGGTGAAGAATTTGAATTTCCTTTAGAAATTGATCAATTGAAAGAAATTGAGTTAAGTGGAAAAGGAAAGAAAAAGTCCAAAGCACACATGAGAGTTACCGAGACCGAATGGGAAGGGAATGGAGCGTATCTTATTCTTCTTAGGAATATTCCGGATGATAAGAATAAAAAATAATTTATTTAAAAATTATTAGGGAGGATTTCTTGTTTGATTTATCGGTTCATATTTCCAACGGATGTCTGGTTGTTCCTGTTCAGGGAGATATCGATGATGAAATAATGCAGTCAATTCAAAAGAAGATTTTGGTAAACGTTGAAAAACAAGGTGTCAAAGGAGTTGTAATAGATTTATCCGGAGTAAAAATCGTAGATCCTTACCATGCCGATATTATTAATAAAACAGCAAAGATGATAAAACTATTAGGGGCAAGTACGGTGCTGTCTGGAATAAGGCCCGGAGTAGCTATTTCCCTTTCTGATTATCATTTTGAGTTTGATCAAATATATAGAATCTCGAGAACTTTTGAAGATGGTGTAGAAATGCTTCAATCTATAATTGCAGTTGATGAAGAGGCAGAATCAAAAGAAGAAACTGAAGTCGAGGAAATTGAAGTTGAAGAAGAATTTAAATCGGATGAAATGGTAACTGAAGAAAAAGAGGAAATAAACAAAGAGCAAAGTTCAGAGGATCAAAAATTTAATGGAAAGGAAAACGAACAGGATTTTGATTGATGTTTGAACTCGGTCGAATCTCTCTAAAAGATGATAAATATCTTATTGAAAAAAGGAATAAAATATTTGATTTAGCAGTAGATCTCGGATTTAGAGAGGTTGATGTGACGAGACTTACGACTGCAATTTCTGAAGTAATGCGAAGTATAGTCGGCGGAAGCGAAAAAAACGGGTTGGAGTTATTTATAGAAGAAAGGGGAGGTAAGTTCGGATTATTGGTTCGCTTTATTTCCGTTATAGATATCTCCGGGAAATCAAGTGTTTTAAAGTTAGTATTTGATGAAACAAATTTTTCTTTTTCCGGAAACGGTAAGAATATTTTAAGCGCGTTTAAGTATATTCCCGTTTATTCTTTTAAGCCGACCAAAGATTTTTTAGATAGGGAAAGGGAAAAAATTAGTCGGCTTACACGCGATGAACTTTTTTCAGAGCTTAAAAAATCATATTCAAATCTCAAAAAAGAAATTGTGGCTCATAAAGAAACTGAAAAAATGTTGAAAAAAGAAAAAGTTCGAGCTGAAGCAGCCAATAAAGCTAAGAGCGAGTTTTTAGCTTCAATGAGTCATGAAATTCGTACCCCTATGAATGCAATTATAGGGATGACAGAACTTCTTTTAGACACATCTCTCTCTAATGAACAAAAGGGTTTTGTACAAACTCTAAGTAAAGCCGGAGATGCTTTGCTTGCTTTGATAAACGATATACTGGATCTTTCGAAAATAGAATCAGGTGATGTAGAACTCGAAGAAACGGATTTTGACCTTGCGGAGTTAATCGAAGGGACCTGTGATGTTATGGCAGTACGCGCTCGCAAGAGAAATATTGAGTTTTTAAGCAGAGTAGAACCTGATGTTCCGGTAAATTTGATTGGTGATTCCGGCAGGCTCAGGCAGGTAATAGTTAATCTTATTGGTAACGCGATAAAATTTACCCAAGGCGGAGAAGTTGTTCTAAATATAAGCCTTCTAAAAAAAGGGGATCCCAATTATATTAAACAAGATAAAAAAAATGGTGTTTGGTTGCTTTTCTATGTGAGAGATACGGGTATCGGTATACCTGAGGATAAACAAGATAAAATATTTGATAGTTTTAAACAGGCGGATTCATCTACTACGAGAAAGTACGGCGGAACGGGTTTAGGTTTAAGTATTTCTAAAAAGATTACAAAGTTGATGGGTGGCAATATGTGGGTTGAAAGTGAATTGGGGAAGGGAAGTAAGTTTTGCTTTACCTCTTTTTTTAAGCTTAATGAAGAAAAAGGCGCGGAAACTTTTGTTAAACCCGGAGAAATCGATGTCAAAGGTATATCGACTTTAATTGTAGATGATAATGCTACGAACAGATTAATTTTGAGAGAAATGTTATCGACCTGGGATGCGAAGGTAACAGAGGCGGAAGGGGGAAAGGAAGCTATTTCCATAATTAAATCGGCTTATCAGAAAAATAAGCCTTATGATCTGGTTCTTCTGGATTGCAGAATGCCTGAGGTCGACGGTATAAGCGTGGCAAAATTTTTGAGAGAACAAAGGAATTCTGAGTCGACAACTGTAATGATGTTATCATCCGAATATAAACCAGATGATATGAAGCAAATAGATAAATATGGTATTGGGTCATATCTCCTTAAGCCGATAAAAAGAAAAGAATTGAAGAACGCTATTTTGACTACACTGGGTTTGTGGAAAGCCCAAAGAGGAAAGGAGAAGTTAAAAAAAGAAGAGAAAACCGAAATTTCTATACCTCAAATCAAAATATTGCTTGTTGAGGATAATCCTGATAACCGGTTGCTGATTAAGGCTTTTTTAAAGAAATTTCCGATAGAAATAGATGAAGCGGAAAATGGTCAGATAGCAGTAAATAGATTCAAGAATAATAAATATGATGTGGTTTTAATGGATATGCAGATGCCGGTTATGGATGGTTATACGGCAACTAAAACTATTAGAAAATGGGAAGAAACGGAAGATAAGGAATCAACATCCATATTGGCTTTAACCGCGTACGCGATGAAAGAAGATAGGGATAAAACTCTAAAAGCCGGTTGTACAGATTATCTAACCAAGCCAATAAAAAAAGATAAACTTTTAGAAGCTATTCGAAGATTATCTGGAAAATGAGAGATTTTATTTTTTAAAAGAGATTTTTGTGAAGTATAAAGAAGGCAATAAAAAATCAGATTCAAGCGAGAAAAAGAAACAAATTTTAATAGTAGAGGATGATGAAAAATTAGCACGCGTACTTTCTAAACAACTTGAAAAAAACAATTATGAGGTATCTCATTCTGCTAACCTTGCTGATTTTTTAGATGTTGTAGTTAAAAAGAAGTTTGATTTAGTGTTATTAGATCTTGGATTACCGGATAGTTCGGGACTTGAAACTTACGAAAAAGTTTCTAAGGTGGCATCTAATATCCCGGTTGTTGTGTTGACCGGGCTGGATGATGAAGAAATTGCTGTCGGAGCTGTTAAAAAAGGAGCGCAGGATTATCTTGTTAAAGGTGAAGTGGATAACAGGACTATACTGCGTTCATTAGATTACGCGATTGAACGTAGTAAATTACTTTTTAGATTAAAAAAATTACAGGAAATTGTTTTGCAATCCGAACGGATCAAGGTTTTAGTGGAAACCGCGGGTGCTGCGGCGCATGAAATAAATCAGCCTTTGACTTCTATTTTTGGTATGGTAGGGATATTGAAAAAAGATTTAGAAGAAGATACTGAAGCTCAGAAGAAATTAGATTTTATTTTAGATTCAGCCAATGATATAAAAGAAATAATAAAAAAAATGGGAAGTATAAAACAGTATGCCACTAAACCGTACTTGAAAGGCGTGGATGTTATAAATTTCGACGAAGCAGCGGAAGACGAGAAATAATTTAAAGGGACGCAGATTAACGCAGATTTTAAAGATTGTTTAGCCACTAAACGGACAAAAAACAATAAATCAAACACATTAATTGTTTCTGATTTTTCAATTTAAATAAAAAAATATCCTGTTTATCCTTTTTAATCTGCGTGCTATTATTCGGGGGGAGGGTGGTGTGGGAAAACTCCTTGACTTTTTTCTTATGTGTTTTATCTTGAATTTATGGATAAGATATCCCTTGCTATTTTGTGGTTTTTTGTATTTATAAGAGCTGTAATTTTTTTCGGAATTGTCTATTTTGTAATAATTGAATTTAAGAAATATAAAAAGAAACGAGAGGAAGATGGAGAAAGAGATCAAGAGAATTCTTGAAATTGAAAGAGAAGCAAGAAAGACCCTTGACGATGCGGAGAAGGAAGCTGACGCTTTAAAAGAAAGTGCCGAGAAGGAATCCAGGAAAATTATTATGCGTGCTAGTAAAGAAGCAAGGGCGATAATCGATGGTTACAAATCAAATCTTTTGAAAACAAAAGAAAAAGAGAAGAAAAAAGTAGAAGAAAAAGGCATGAGTTTAAGAGATGATTGGATGAAACGTTATGAAAATATGAGGAAAAAATTGTTGACAGAATTAACGAGTTTTCTGCTTAAAGGACAATAATGGGATATTCAGTATATCCTAAGTTAAGAGCGATATATTCTTTTATTCCGATTTCTGAAGAGATTGAAAGTCTTTTTATGGCAGAAGGAGTTTTGGATTTTAGAAACAGGTTCGGAAAAATGATTTTCCTCAAAAGATTTCCTCCTTCAGATAATGATTTGGAAGATTTCTTACGGATGATTCCTTTTTCTCTTGCAAAATTAGTAAGAAAGCAGATACATGGTTCCTCAGGGGAGTTCTTTGATATTTATTTAAAAAGTTATGAATTGAGTGATATTAAAGATATAATTAATGGAGATAAAGGGTTTTTCATTGAAGAATTAAGAGGGAAAACTTTTGAAATAGAAGGATTGGATTATTATATGCAAAAAGGAATGTGGAAAGATTGTTGGGTTTTGGGATTTTCAAAATATAAAGAAAGACATAATAAGATCGATATTGAAATCGCATTGGATAAATGTTATTATTCTTTTTTACTTAAAGGAGTCCGGAATCTTCCTTACGCGGAAGCTATTGAAACAGAAGAATTTATCCTTACTTTGATAAATTTTAAAAATAAGCTCTGGTTATATCGTCTTAAAAAATTTTACGATCTGCAAGATTTTGAAATAAGAAGATTTTTAATTCCGGAAGGTAATGTTTATAAAAATTTTTCTATGGAAGAAGGTATTACTGAAAATGAATTTGTCAAAGAATTTTTAAATATCTGTTACCGGGATTTTAAATTTAGAATGTATTCCATGAGGTCCATACTGGCTTTTTTCTTTTTATTAGACCTTAAAATGAATGAAATCATCTCTATTTATAGAAGTAAACTATTAGATCTCAACAGAGAAAGATTTAGAGAGATATGGGAGAAGCTTTATGTGGGTTCCTGAATCGATGACTCGTTTCTTGTTCGCGACGACGGATAAAGATTTGCCTTCTGTTCTCGAGTTTATGGGGAATGAAAGTAAATTTCATATTACCGAGTTTTCTCATCGTTATTTAAGGGAGTCTGCTTATAAAGATATATATTTTAAATTAGAAGAGTATAAGAGAAGAATAAAGGAGATTGTAGAATACTTTAATATAAAAGTCGAGGAGGATATTCCTTTTGAACCTTGGGAACTTAGTGATATTGTTGATAAAGCCGACCTTTTTTTAAAGGAGTTTCAGGAAAAGCTTGGAGAAAAAAGAGATAGATTTGAGGAATTAAAGAAAGAAGAAGTTCACCTAAATCTTACCTCCGAACTTTTGACTTTACTTCCCGAATCGGAAACCAGGATAGAGGAATTGAATAATGGTAAATTTCTTAAAATGTTGGGAGGAACAATACCTTCTTCCGAAGAAGAGAACTTTTTAGAAATTATAAAAGATAGAGATATCCTTATTTTTAAGAGAAAAGCCCAGAATGATTCTGTTCCTATTATCGTCTTTTATTCTTTTTTTGAAGAAGAGTCCATCGGAAAAGTCCTGGAGGCAGTTCATTTCAATAGGTTGGAGCTTTTTAATAAACTTGAAGGAACTCTCTCGAGGTTGAAAGATAAAATTGAAAATAAATTTTGGGAGATAAAAGAAGAGAGGACATCTCTCCAGGCTTCCATAAAAAAGATGGGCCGTAATTTTGAAAATGATATTTTGAAATTGCAAAAAGATATAGAAATATCTATATTAGAATTAGATTGGGTGGCAAAGACGGCGCGGTCGGAAAAAGTTTTTTTCATAAGTACTTATCTGCCGAGCCGGACGGTATCAGGGGTTAAGAAAAAAGCGGAAAATTTGGATCTTTATATTCTCCATGAAGAAATTGTGAAGAGGAGTAGCGAAGAAGCTGATATTACGCCGACCAAGCTTAATAATCCATTGGTTTTTCGTCCTTTTGAATTGCTCGTGAAATCTTATGGCGTACCTTCCTATAAGGGAATAGATCCAACTATTTTTACCACCATTTCATTTATGTTCTTTTTTGGAATTATGTTTGGGGATTTGGGGCACGGTTTGGTTCTGATGTTAATGGGCGTTGGATTATATTGCGTGAGATTGCTGAGGAAATTTTCTGTTTTTGCTTTTGCGTTAGGTATTTCTTCCTCTGTTTTCGGAGCGATTTTCGGAGAATTTTTCGGAACGCATCCTTTTGAACCAATATGGTTTTCGCCTTTCCAGTCTCCCGAGAAAGCTATGCTTCTTGCTGTTTATCTTGGTATTTTGGTTATAATTTTTGGTTTTATTCTAAGATTGGTAGAGTATATTTTGGAAAAAAACAAGGAAAAATTATTACTCTCAGGTCATGGATTACCTGGTTTTATTTTTTATATTTCTTTAATCTTACTCGCTTTTTCAGTTATAAAAGGAGGTTCCGTAACTATTATAAAAGCAGAAAGTGCTGCTTTAGGGATTAGTACATTAGTGATAGCTGTTGGTATACCTTTAAAAGATTCAATTAACAAGGGTTGGGATTCGAATAAATTGCTTTTATCTCTCGGAGATTTAATTCACCTTTCTCTTGCTATGATTTCTAACACCCTTTCTTTCATAAGAGTCGCGGCTTTTAATATAGGACATGTTATTTTGACGATGTCTATAATAGAAATTGCCGGTGTGTTAGGAGAAATGGTTAGTATGGGGGAATATACAACGTTAATTTTTGGAAATATTCTTATCATTGGGCTTGAAGGAATGATTGTTTTTATTCAGGGATTACGACTCGAGTATTATGAACTTTATTCCCGTTTTTTTGAAAGAGGAAAAGAAATTTACGAACCGGTAAAAATAAAATAGGAGGTAATTATGGATAGATTTGATGTTATTATAAATGGTTTGAGGAAATTTAACATGACTTTTTTAGTTATTGCTTTGCTCTTCGTTATGATAGGTATAGTTACGATTTTAATGCCTGTCCCTCTTTTTGGACAGGAGGGAGTGGTTTCGAGGCCGTCCGCCGGTAACGCGGGATGGGCCTTTTTAGCAGCCAGTCTTTCTATTTCGGTCTCCGTATTGGGAGCTGGAATAGCCCTTTCAAAGATAGGTGCTGCTGCTATGGCTGCACTTGCTGAAAAACCGGAGATTATGGGTTCCGCTATTGTTTTTGCCGGACTTGCTGAAGGACTTTCTATCTGGGGACTTATTGTTGCTGTATTAATTCTTCTGAAAGTATGAAAATAAAAGTCATAGGTGACGAACTTGCTTCGCTTGGTTTTTCTCTTGCTGGTATTGAAACCGTAACTGTTGAAGATACGGATTCTGCAAAGGCGAAATTTGATGAAGCTCTTGAAGATAAAGAAATAGGTATTATACTTATAACAGAGAGAGAGGCTGATTTAATAAGAGATAAAGTTAACAAACAGAAGACTGAAGGTGATATGCCTCTTGTTGTAGAAATTCCGGCAAGTAGTGGCTGGAAAGAAAAAGGTAAAGCGCTCGAGTTGATTAAAAGAGTTTTATCTGTTAATGTATGAAGAATAATATAAATGAACTAAAAGAGAAAATAATCGGCAATGCTAAGGAAGAGGCAGCAATGGTTCTTTCCAGAGCTGGTAAAGCTAAGGAACGAATATTGAATCAAGCAAAACAAGAGGAAAAGAAAATAAAAGAAGAGGCTGAAGAAAGAGGAAAAATCTTATTTGAAAAGGAGAAATCCAGGATAATTTCGAAAGAGAAAATGGATGAGAAAAAAGAGCTCTTAGTGCTTCGAAAACGACTTTTTGATTTGCTTTTTGCCGATTTGGAAAAAGAATTAAATTCAATGCTAAAAAAGGGTAAGTTAGATTCATGGATAATATCCTGTTGTAAAGAAATTCTTAAAAAAGAAAAAGAAATTTCTTTTGTAGCCGAAGAAGAATATATTAATTATTTCGAAGAAATTTGTAAAAATATGAAAAATATAAATTTTGCTGGTGAACCAATAAAAGCGGGTTTTTTAATAAGAGGAAAAGATAATGAGTATGATTTCCGGTTTTCTGTGCTTGCGGAGAATATTATAAAGCAGAATATGAAGATGATAGCCGCTAAACTTGGAGTAAATAATGGGTGAGGCTATTCTTAAGAGAATTGAGGGCCCTATTATCGTATCCAGGGCGTCCCGTAATTTTGAAATGAATGAAGAGGTGCGAATCGGAGATGAGGAATTGGTGGGTGAAGTTATAAGAATTACGGGTGACGAAGCAATGATTCAGGTTTATGAGGATACTACGAATCTTCGACCGGGAATTAAAATATTAGGTACCGGAAAGCCATTATCAGTGGAATTGGGACCGGGTTTAATCTCAAACACCTTCGACGGAATTCAGCGTCCTCTTACGGAAATAAAGAAAAAACAGGGTATTTTTATAAAAAGAGGATTACGGGTTTTGGCTCTTTCGCGTGAGAAGGAATGGAAAGTAGACATAAAAGCAAGAAAGGGCGATACCGTTTACCCAAATTCTATAGTAGGAGAAGTAGAGGAAACCGCTCTTATAAAACATAGAATTATAATTCCTCCCGGTATTACTGGGGAAATTGTTGCAGCGGAAAAAAGCGGTGATTATAAGGTTACCGATACTATTTGTATTGTTAAAGAAAAAGGCGGGAAAGAAACCGAAATTAAATTGTTTCATTCGTGGCCGGTTAGAAGAAAAAGACCTTTTGTAGAAAGAATTTCTCCGGAAGAAATAATGTTTACGGGACAGAGAGTAATAGATACGGTTTTTCCTATTGTAAAGGGGGGAGTCGCGGCGATTCCGGGGGGGTTTGGAACGGGCAAAACAGTAACTCAGCATTCTCTCGCGAAATGGGCGGACGCTGATATAATTATATATATTGGATGTGGTGAAAGAGGAAACGAAATGGCTCAGGTATTGGAAGAATTCCCTAAATTAAAAGATCCCAGGTCGGGTAGGACTATTATGGAGAGGACTATTCTTATTGCCAATACTTCCAATATGCCTGTTACCGCAAGAGAGTCGAGTATATATACCGGTATAACAATAGCCGAGTATTTTCGTGATATGGGATATGATGTTGCTCTTTTTGCCGATTCTACTTCAAGGTGGGCGGAAGCGCTAAGGGAAATATCCGGTAGGATGGAAGAAATGCCTGCAGAGAAAGGTTTTCCCGCTTATTTATCTTCAAGACTTGCCGAATTTTATGAAAGGGGTGGCAGGGTTAAAGTGACGAAAGATAGATTGGGTTCGGTTAGTATAGTTGGAGCTGTTTCTCCTCCGGGAGGAGATTTTACCGAGCCGGTTACCAGTCATACGAAACGTTTTATAAATACTTTCTGGGTTCTGGATAGAGAATTAGCGAATTCCCGGCATTATCCGGCGATTTCCTGGACCGAATCATATTCGGGTTATTTAGATAGAGTTACAATCTGGTGGGAGAATAAAAATCTGCCTATTATGGGATTACGTAAAAAATTAATGGAGGTTCTTTTAGAGGATTCACATTTAAGAGAGATTGTACAATTGGTTGGAGAGGGAGCCTTACCTGAAAAGGAAAGACTTACTTTAAGAAAAGCTGAACTTATAAAAGAAGGTTTCCTACAGCAGAATGCTCTTTCTGAAGTGGACGCATATTGTTTTGCCGAAAAACAATACCGAATGCTTAAGGTAATTTTTAAGTTTGGTGAGAATGCTGAAGAACTTTTGGATATAGGGGTGCCATTATTCAAGATCGAAGAGTTACCGATTTTTAATGAAATAAAAAGAATGGGAGAAGAAATCGAAAATGCGAACTTGAAGAAATTTGATAAATTGCAGTTAAAGATGAAAAAAGATTTTGATAATCTTAGAAAGGAATATGGATAAGGTATACGAGAAAAAGCATATAGGCGCCAGTGCTATAACAGGACCTCTTCTTGTTGTCGAAGGAATCGAAGACGTGGGTTTCGGAGAAATGGTTAGAGTGGAACAGGGAGATATAAAGAGAGTAGGAAGAGTCATTGAGATAGATGAAGATAATGCCATAGTTCAGGTTTTTTCGGGAACGAGCGGTATAAGTAGAGAGAAAGTCAGGGTTAGATTTACAGGTTCTCCGGTTACTATTTCCGTGTCCGAAGAAATGCTCGGTAGAGTTTTTGACGGACTCGGCAGGCCAATAGATGGGGGAGGGGATATTTTAGGGGTGGAAGAAAAAGATGTTAATGGTTTTCCTTTGAATCCGGTTGTAAGAGAGTACCCAAGAGAAAATATAGTAACAGGAATATCAGCGATAGATGGTCTTGCGACTTTAATCAGAGGGCAGAAGTTGCCGATATTTTCAGGTGCCGGATTACCACATAATGAAATGGCTGCACAGATTATAAATCAAGCCAGAATATCTACCGAAGAGGAATTTGTAATTGTTTTTGCGGCTATGGGAATTAAAGCTGACGAAGCTGATTTCTTTCAAAAGAGATTTGAAGAAGGTGGGGAATTAAAACGTTTGGTTACGTTTCTTAATTTTGCAGATAGTCCTTCGGTTGAAAGAATTATTACTCCTCGTTGCGCACTCAGCGTTGCAGAGTTTTTGGCTTTTGAGAAGGATAAACATGTTCTTGTGATACTTACCGATCTTACTAATTATTGTGAAGCACTAAGAGAAATTGCTTCAGTTAGAGGAGAAGTTCCCTCGAGAAAAGGTTATCCGGGATACCTTTACAGTGATTTAGCTTCTCTTTATGAGAGAACAGGCAGAGTTAAAGGCAGTAAGGGTTCTATTACACAAATCCCGATATTGACCATGCCGAATGATGATATAACGCATCCTATTCCCGATTTGACCGGGTATATAACGGAAGGACAGCTTGTACTTTCAAGAGAAATGCACCAGAAGGGTATTTATCCTCCTTTTGACCCTCTTTCTTCTCTTTCTCGTTTAATGAAAGATGGTATTGGTGAAGGAAAGACCAGGAAAGACCATCATAATCTTTATGGACAATTATATTCCTCTTATTCAAGGGTTCAAAGAGTTCGTTCTCTTGCCTCAATAATCGGAGAAGAAGAATTGACGGAAGTTGATAGAAGATACCTTAATTTCGGAGATAAATTTGAGAAGGTTTTTTTGCAACAGGATACAAGAGAATCACGTACCATAGAAGAAACACTAAATATTGGTTGGAAATTACTTGAGATATTGCCGAGAAGTGAGTTGACAAGGGTTAAGGAAAGCGAAACAAATGAATTCATGGGAGTTTAAATGCAGGTAGCTTTGACTCAAAGCAATCTTTTAAAATTAAAGAAAAAATTGAAAATTGCAAATGAAGGATATGCCCTTCTTGATGAAAAAAGGGAAGTAATGATTATGGAACTCATGAGGAATATACGAGGTTTTAAGGAGATGGAAGAAGAAGTTACCGGGAAACTAAAGGAAGCGTATAATTCTCTCGAGAAAGCATTTGTTACCAAAGGAAAACAAAAGATAAAAAATTATGGTGAAGGGGGAGAAAAACCCTCGATTGATATTCGTATGCGTTCAGTTATGGGAATCCCTGTACCCGAACTTCTTGTAGATGTTCCGGGAATTAAGGTTCAGGTTAGTCTTGATTCTACTGATGAATACTTTGATGAGGCTCTTGTTAAATTTAGAGGTTTAATTGATTTGATTGCCAGATGGGCAGCAAAAGAAGTGCTTATATGGAGATTAGGTTCGGAGATAAGCAAAACTCAAAAAAGAGTGAATGCTTTGGAAAAACTTTTTATACCGGGTTATAGAAAAGACATAAATAAAATTGAAGAAAATCTTGAGGATGAAGAAAGAGAAGAATTTTTTAGAGTAAAAAGATTGAGCAAGGGAGAGTAGTTATATGGAGAAAATCCTTTTATATATAATTTCCGGAGAAACAAGAGCTTCTTGGAATAGGGCTATAGAACTTAGCAAAGGTCTGTCCGCAGCTTTATATGCTTTATTTATTGTAGATAAGGATATGGTAAAGACCGTATCAAATATGAGGAAATCAGATGAAATAGATACAGCTATAAAGATAGAAGAGGAGGGTTGGAAATATCTTTATTATCTTGAAGATATGGCCGTTAATGAAGGAGTAAGAACTGCTCTCTTTGTTGAAGAAGGAGATGCTATTGATATCCTTAGAAAATTCGTAAAAGAGAGAGAGATTGAGCTTCTTATAGTTGGACATCGTAGGGGACAGGGCATCGAAGGAAGAAGAGAGGAGAGGATGATTCAGCAATTGATCGAATATGTGCAGTGTCCGATTCTTATTGAAAAAGAGGGAGGAAAATAATGATTGAGGAATTTCTTGATGAGGATTTAATAATCGTGATGGATAAAGTCGAGGATAAGTTTACAATGATTGGAAAAATGGTAGATCAGGCTCTTCGTAAAGGCATCATAATGACAAGAGAGCCTATTTTACATAAAATTAGAGAAAGAGAAGAATTGGAAAGCACAGGAGTGATAGAGGGAATAGCCATCCCACATGCGAGGACCGAAGCGGTAAAGGATCTTCTCATTATTATAGGTGTTATTAAAGAAGGTTTAGATTTTAACTCTCTTGACGGAAAGCCTGTCCATATAGTTTTCTTAATTGTTGCTCCGGAGGACGCGAAACAAAAATATATACAAATACTTGCGAGAATTTCGAGAATGTGCCGACAGGAAGATTTTAGAAAGTCTTTGTTGGATTCAAGTTCCCCTCCTGAAGTAATTTCTTTGTTGGAAAAATTCGATACATAAAAGTGAATTTTATATGAAATATTACGCGGATTTTCATATTCACTCAAAGTATTCGATGGCAACAAGTAAACATATGGAACTTCCTTTTATTGCCAGAGCAGCTAAGGCTAAGGGTATTAATCTTATGGGTACCGGAGATTTTACAAATCCGGGATGGCTTTATATGTTGGAGAAAGAATTGAAAGAGACAGATAGGGAAGGAATCTATCAGTTTGAAGGGATCGATTTTATCCTATCAGCTGAAGTGTGTAATATATATAACGAAGGAGGACAAACAAAAAAAGTTCATTCTCTTATTCTTCTTCCTAATTTCGAGTTAATCAGGAAGTTTAATAAAAATATAAGAAGGTTTGGTAAATTGGAAGCTGATGGAAGACCTACGCTTACTTTTACCCTTCGTGATCTGGCAGAGAACCTTTTTTCGGTATATGAAAAAGCCCTTTTTATTCCCGCTCATCTCTGGACTCCATGGTTTGGACTTTTTGGTTCTCAATCCGGATTCGATTCCATAGAAGAAGCTTTTGGAGACTACAGCGAAAAGATTTACGCAATTGAAACGGGACTTTCTTCCGATCCTCCTATGAATTGGCTTTTATCATCTCTCGATAAAATAACACTAATTTCAAATTCTGATGCGCATTCTCCCGGAAATATTGGCAGGGAAGCGAATTGTTTTAAAGAGGAAATAGATTATCCTACTCTTATTAATGTTTTAAAGAATCAGGATACAGATGTGTTCGATTATACCGTGGAATTTTTCCCTGAAGAAGGTAAATACCATTATGACGGACACAGAAAATGTAATGTGACTTTCCACCCTACCGATTCCAAAAAACATAATAATATATGCCCGGAATGCGGTAGACCTTTAACTTTGGGAGTACTTCATCGTGTTTATGAACTTGCTGATAGGGAAAAGGGGGACAGTGAAGGTAGGGTTAATTATAAAAGGCTTATTCAACTTAAAACCATAATCTCGGATTCTCTTGGGGTCGGAAGCAAAACTAGAGCAGTGCAAGATATATACAGTAAGTTGACTACTTATTTTGGCAATGAGTTTAGAATATTATTAGATATGCCTGAAAGAGATTTACTTGCTTCTACAGAAGAAAAAATAGCCCGTTCGATTGTTGAAGTCAGAAAAGGAAATGTGGAGATACGTCCTGGATATGACGGCGTTTACGGGCAAATTTTAATTCCGGATGAAAAGCCTGATAAAATTGTAAAACAACAATCTCTGTTCTGATGAAAAGAATATACGCTCCCTGGAGATATAAATACGTAAGTAATCCGGATTCAGTAGGTTGCATTTTTTGTAAAGCGGCTAACGACAAGAATGATAGAAAAAATGGTGTCCTTTTCCGCGGAGATTTTTCTTTTGTGTTGATGAATATATATCCGTACAACAATGGACATATTATGGTGGCGCCCTATAAACATACAGGAGATTTTAACGCTTTAAACAAAGATGAAATGCTTGAAATGTCTGGTTTGCTTGGAGTGTGGCAAAAAATTATCAAAGAAGCGATGAATACTGATGGTTTTAATATAGGAATGAACCTCGGCAGGATTGCGGGTGCCGGTTTTGAAGATCATCTTCATTATCATCTCGTTCCCAGGTGGAGCGGAGACACTAACTTTATGCCCATAATTGGTGAAACAAAAATTGTACCAATGGCTATTGACGAGGCATATGACCTTTTACTGAAGGTTTCCAAAAAAACAGAAAAAGTTTAAATAATTATAAAAAAAATATAATAATGAAGATTTGTGCTTGACAATCGTGAAAATTTTGTTATCATTAAAGAAAAATAGGAGGCAAGGATGCGTTATTTTAAATTGTTTGTACCAGTATTATTGATTATTGCTTTGTTCATAGGTTGTGGTGGCGCACCAGTAGTAGAAGAAGTAGAAGAACCGGAGATCATTGAAGAAGATACGACTACGGTAGTTGAACCTGAACTCCCGGATCTCGAGTTAAATCGTATATTCTTTGAGTTTAACAAATCCGATATTAGACCAGATGCCGCGGCAACTTTAGAAGCCAATGGAGAAATGCTTGAGTTATATCCCGAGACAAGTATAGTTATTGAGGGACATTGTTGTGAAATCGGTACTTCGGAATATAATATGGCTCTTGGTGAAAGAAGAGCTAAAGCAGCGCATGATTATCTTGTTAGGTTTGGTGTCGAAGCTGACCGTCTTTCTACCGTAAGTTATGGAGAAGAACAGCCACTTGATCCTTCAGATCTAGAACAAAATCGTCGCTGTGAATTTAAGGTAAAGTAAAAGAATACTCCTTAGACTGAAAAGTACATAATGAACAAGCAACTAAAGTTGCTTTTAGTACCGGCTTTTTTGTTCTTAATGCTTGAGGGTTGTTTTACCCGAACACGATACAATAATTTTAACTGGCAGCTTGATAGTCTTAAGTATTACACAAAAAAGCAGTCAAAAGAGATGGCGCGGCTGCGTATCGACTTGTATACCAAAACAGAAGAGTTGGCAGAAAAATTAGAGATGTTGAATACGCGTTTAAGTGAGTCAGAGTCCCAGTTGACATATATCAATGAGAATCTGACAAGAAAAAAAGGTGCTGTCGATGATTCCGAAGAAGGTTCCTCGGTTAGTCCCGAAGCAAGGCTGTTATACGAGACTGCTTATAGAAATTATGTTAAAGGTAATTATAAGGAATCAATCGACGGTTTCAACTCTTATATTAAAGTCGCGCCCGAATCTCTTCTTACCGATAATGCTTTATACTGGATAGGTGAGTGTCACTATGCGATGGGTAAGAGGCAGGATGCCGTTAATGTGTTCAACAAAATTGTAACCGAATATCCCGAAAGTAACAAAAAACCTACTGCGCTGTATAAAATCGGTATCATATACGAGGAAGCGAAAGAATTAAAAATCGCAAGGATGTATTTTGAAAGAGTGATCAAAGAATTTCCTAATTCTCCGGAGGCTTCATTAGCGCAGAACAGGGTTAAAAAGTGAATATTTTTAGGATCTTTATGGAGTCTGGACTCGCTGTCCAGATTATAATGATTGTATTGGTCGTGTTTTCAGTGTGGTCCTGGGCGATATTTTTCAAAAAAACTCGTGATTTATCACAAGTTAAAAAGAATAGCCAGATATTTTTAAAGAGTTTTCGTTTTCAAAAAGATATTAATAAAATTCATCATCTTGGGCATTTGTTGGATAACAATATTTACGGTAGAGTTTTAAAAAGTGGACTCGAGGAATTTAAATTTCTTAAATCTAATTCGAACCTTAAAACACTTGAATTGGCTGATAATATAAAACTTGCGATGGAACGTGTAAAAATATACGAAATAGAAAATTTAGAAAACAATTTGCCGGTTTTAGGAACAATTGTGGCAGCAAGTCCCTTTCTGGGACTTTTGGGGACCGTTTGGGGTATTATGGAAGCTTTTTTGGAAATAAAAGCACGAGGTTCAGCCCATATAATGGTTGTTGCGCCCGGTATTACAGATGCTTTAATTTCAACTGTTTATGGACTTTTAGTTGCTATACCGGCGTTGATATTCAATAATTTTTTACGCAGCCGTGTAAATAGAATGGATTCACAACTTGATAATTTTATAAGTGAAATGTTCGCTAATTTTAAAAGAGGATTAGTTGAAACAGAATCAGGATAAAGGGTTAATACAGGATTTAAACATAACAAATCTTGTGGATGTCGCTTTAACGATTCTTGTGGTTTTTATTATTACTGCTCCTATGATGACGCCGGGTATCGATGTTGATTTACCCAGTACCGATGCTTCATTACCTCACGATGAAGAAGGGATTACAGTTACAATCAAAGGGAATGAGACTTTGTTCGTCGAGAATGAAAAAATCGATTCGGAGAAATTTGAATCATTTATGAAAGAAATTTTGAAAACGAAACCGCCCGGGACAACCGTTTATCTTAGAGCGGACAAAAGTATTGATTATGGTTTTGTGGTAGAGGTTATAGGTAAGATGAGAAAGGCTGGCGTAAATGAATTGGGGTTGGTGGCGGAAATTTATAAGGGACGATGAGTCGTTTTTATTTGTTTTCTTTTTTATTGCATACCGCGCTATTTTCTACCATTGGGATTACCACAAAAAGCAAATACAGGAAAATGCCTGAAGTCGAAATTTACAAAGTAAGACTCGCGCCGCTTCCGCAGCCGAAAATTTTGGGTAAAAAACTGATTGAATCCGAAACTAAAGTAAAAACTGAGTCAAAAAAACGTGAAGAAAAATCGGCGCCGGATAAAAAAAAGATTACGGCAAAAAATAGTGGAAAAAAAAATAAAGAGAGAAAAGTTTCAAAAACAAGGAAAGGATTGCCCGATGGTTTGCCGGATATAAGACCGGAAATTTATACCGGCAGCGGCAGAGGTTTTAACTATTCTTATTACTTAAATATTCTTTTGAACAAAATCAGTCAAAATTGGAATAATCCATATAAAAACAGGGATGTGATATTGAAAAATATTGTATATTTTGAAGTGGATAAAAATGGTTTAATATCGAATATACGTATTGAAAACGATTCCGGTGATGAAATATATAACGAATCGACTATTAGGGCGGTGGCGCTCGCTAAAAAATTACCGCCTCTGCCGCAGGAATTTTCCGATGATTATTTAAAGGTTCATCTGGAGTTTTTGACCGCGCGATGAGAACAGATTTTTTGACTAAAAGATATATTTATTTATGCCTGGTTTTCTTTTTGGGTTTTATACCTGAAATTCTTCTTGGGCAGGATGTTTTCCTCCGGCTTACAGATTATGCCGGGGGTAAGGTAAATATGGTTGTAGAGTTATCGGAAGTCCAGGGAACTCCAATATTTATCAAAAAATTAAACAGGATCGAAGAGATTATAAGGTATGATCTCGATTATTCATTGTATTTTGAAATTTATTCGGATACTGCTATTTTTTCTTCAGAACATAAAAAAAGCGGCGTCTTACTCAGAATATTGGCAAATGAACCGAACTTAATATTGACCCTGTTGGATTTCCAGTCAAAGGAAAAAATTGGTGAATTAAATATACAGGTGTCTGGCGATTATAGAACTTTTTCTCATCGTATTTCAGATCATATTATCGAAATACTTACAGGGGAACAAGGTATTGCTGCAACTAAGATAGTTTTTTCTTATAAAAAGGGTGATAGGAAAGAATTAGCTTTGGTAGATTATGACGGATACAACTTTAAGAAACTTACAAATAACAATAATTATAATCTTTTTCCCTGTTGGGCTTCTGATGGTGAAAGGATATTGTATTCTAACTATGGTAGAGACCGTCTGGTTCTCAATTTGCTTGATATTGAAAAAAGAGATTCCAGGGCAATATTTTCTTACAGGGGGTTAAACTTTGCCCCGGATTACTCTCCGGATGGTACAAAGGTTGCTCTGACAATGTCTAAAGACGGTAATACCGAGATTTATCTTTTAGACCTTAACACAAAAAAAATAAACCGCTTGACCAGGAATTGGGCGGTTGATTGTTCTCCGGGTTTTTCCCCAAACAGTAGGGAAATTGCCTTTGTTTCAGACCGCAGCGGTATGCCTCAAATTTACATTATGGATATTTACGGGGGTAATGTAAGGAGACTTACCTTTCATGGTGATTATAATACTTCGCCAGCCTGGTCTCCCAAGGGAAGTTTAATTGCTTACGTTTCTCGCCAAGAAGATAATAAACAGCAAATCTGTGTTACAGACCCAAATGATTTTCAGCCAATACAGTTAACTTTTGATGGTAATAACGAAGACCCATCCTGGTCACCGGATGGTTTACATATAGTTTTTGCCTCGAGACGCACTGGATGGTATCAACTATGGTCAATGAATTGGGATGGTACAAGACAACGGAAACTCACCCAAGGAATTACAGCCTTTTCGCCATCCTGGTCACCGTATATGGAATAAAAAAATATTCTCACACAGAGTTACAAAGAACGCAATGTCTACGAGCCATTAGCTGTTAGCCTTTTGCTTTTTGCGTTTTTTTAAAGAGCTAAAAGCCAACAGCGAAGAGCTTATTTATTAATTTTCCGATTTGATATTTTAATCTTAGCAAAAAAAACCCCTGTTCGAAGGTGAACAGGGGTTTTTATTTTTACGAGTGAATTAACTTAGACTCGAACTTAGTATATATTAATCGTAGCTGAAAGCTTCAAAGACCTTATCCAGTCAGTTGATAGCAGTTCAACATTTGTAGCATCGAACATACCTAAGAGATCGAGAGATAAGTTCGGGGAAGGTTTCCAACCAAGTCCGTACGAGTAGTATACATCTTGATCGGTGGTCGAAGTGACAACTTTACCGTCTTCATAGGTTATATCTGTGCCATAAGTTTCAACATCGGAACCATCTCCGCGTTCTATTGTTCGTTCGTATACAGATACAGTATCAGTAACTATTTCTTCGGTGTATTCTGTCTTTGAACCGACTGACATAGCTCCTATTCTCATAAACCAATCTTTGTTTTTTCCAAAATTCAATTCGATTCCCGCGGGTATAGCAATTATGTTACCGCTCATTCCTGATGTGTAAGTTGCGTCCGAATCATATCCGTTTACAGTTAAATCGTAGTCATCATAATCTGATGTACCATCATCGTTATCGTAACTGGAAGCGATGTCCAATCTGTAAGTAATATCTTCTTCTATTGTTATTGAAAAGCTGCTAAGCATACAGCCTAATCCGAAGCGTACATTTTCAGCTATCTGCCACTCCATTCTACCGTTTAAACCCATAGTATTGCCGGATATGGATATTGGAGAAGTCCAATCACTTGTATATAAACTATCAAAAACTGCTATTTCATCGGTAAAGAATTCACTCTGATCTATAAGGTGAAAACGATAATTTTCATTGGCGTCTCCGCTTCCAAAAATTGTTGCGAAATTTCCGCCGATTTCCCATAAAACACCATATTTGTTTTCATCGCTTAGGCGAAGTCCAATACCTGCAATATTGGCGCTGTAATCATATTGATCCACCATACTGGATGAATCTCTGGTGGTGTAAGTGGTGTTTGGGGATCCGGGAAGAAGATCCTCGAAAGAGAATCCGGAAATCTCTTCACTGCCTTTCTCTGATATAGATGTTAAAAAGACATCTCCTCTCAAATCCCAATTCTTATAAGGTTTGGAATAAGAGAGTGAATAAGTTGTTGTGGGTACAGAATTTTCGTAAGTTCCATTCTCGGCGCCATACCTGAGTGCATTAATCCTTGGCGGATCTAATGTTTCATCGATATAATACATGGAATCTTCGAATTCACCTTTCTCCGTGTAACTTACGCGTTTATAAGTGAAAGCTATTTCAGTTCCTTTGCTCATTATTCTACCGATATTTAGAAGAGTTGTATTTTGGGATAGCTCTCCTTTTGCGGTTGAATCCATGTGAAGTAAATCACTGCTGTAGAATTCCGGACCGGTAGATCCACCCAAATAATTGGTTTCGTCCATTATTCCGTCAAAAGCGCTATTCTGGTTAGCATTACCGTAAAAAGCGGTAACTTTCCATCTGTTGTTGAATATAGGACTTGTGACGCCTATAGCAACTGTATTCGCGGATGAGTCTGGGGTTTCTTCTCCATTAACAAGGTTACTAAGATTGGTGTATATACGAGCCCCCTCAACGTTAAAAATGTCGGTTCCGTCTATAGCATTGTCTAGATCGTCTTCGATCGAATAGGTGGCTTGATGCCTGAATGATTCAAGATTTAGCAAATCGCTAGTCATGGGTATCCAAGCCTGCGCTGATACGCCCTGTATAAGGAACAAGGCACATAGCAGTAATAATAACTTTTTCATAAGACCTCCTTATGAGTTTTTATTTAACTGTTTCCTTATTTTCTGTAATTCTTAGGTTGTATGACAAATATTCAAGTAGTTGAAATTAAAAATAGGCTATTTTTCTGTTTTGTCAATACCGTATAGGTTATTGTAGTTCTCTTTATATTCTGTAGTTCTTGTGATTAAGGACTTTTAAAAAATATAATATTTACAATTTTAGCTATTTATATACCCAAAAAACTTTTTATTTGTGTAATTCGCGTTATTTGTTGTAAAACTAAGCACGTGGTTTTTTACCCTTAGCTGTTAGTTCAAAAACATAAATTAAAAGCTCTGTGTTCTTTGGCGTCGTTGTGATGCAAATTTTTTGGGTTTTGGGAGTGAGTTTTAAACTACGATAACAAATTCTGTAAATCCGCGTTAATCTGTGTACCAATTTGTTTTTTTTATCGAAATAAAATTAAAATCCGGGGTTGACAAATTAAGTTTGAACTATAACATATATCCATATTTAGTGATTCAAATCACAAAATGGAAATTAAAGAATGAATATTTATTTCTTAAGCGAATCAAAATTAAAAAATCTAATGGAAATCCTCTTGGGGTATGGGAAGATTTTTGCCGCAAAGGAGGCTGAAGTCGCTTCGAACAGGGATTCCAAGTCGCGTATATTTATAAAAGAATTAAACGAAAATCTAATAGATGGTTATCTGGTTCCCGGTTTTAGAGCCTTCGATAATTTTAAATCATTTGTTCTGCCCGCTCGTTCTAAAGTTGCCGATTATCCTGACGAGAAATGGGTTGATATTAAGGAAGAGAAAAACAAAAAAGTTCTTATAGGGCTTAAAGCATGTGATCTTGTGTCTTTTTCAATTCTCGATAAAGTTTTTCTGGAAGATAAGGATTTCATCGATCCTTTTTATAAAAAGAGAAGAGAGTCGTTGATTTTATTATCCTCGGATTGTGAGTATTCAAAGGATAGTTGTTTTTGTAATCTTTTAGGTAATTTCCCGTATGCTGAAAAAGGTTTCGATATTAATCTTTCGAGAATCAATGGCGGGTATCTTACGGAGAGTGGAAGCGATGTTGGGGATAAGATTTTAAAAAAGTTATCTCTTCCCGATGCTAAAGAAAATCAAATCGCGAAGAGAGATAAAAATAGAGAGAAAGTAGTGAAAAGTTTGGAAAAGCAAAATACTGATTTTTCAGAAGCTTTCTCCAAACTGGAAGATTTATCTTCGAAGGCATTCGATTCTGATGATGGTTGGGATCTTGGCAGCACCTGTGTTTCATGCAGTGCCTGTACGAATGTATGTCCTGTTTGTTATTGTTTTACTCTTTTCGATAAAGAGGGTAATAAAAAAGAACGGTATGAAAGATATATGGTATGGGATTCCTGTCAGTTTAAAGGGTTTTCTCAAATGGCCGGAGGAATGAATCCTCGTTTTTCTCAAATAGCGCAGTTTAAGAACAGATATTATCATAAATTTTTCCGTTTTAACGAAAAATATAATGTTTGTAAATGTACCGGATGCGGCAGGTGTATAGATAATTGCTTTGGAGGTATAGATATGAGAGAAGTTCTGTCCGGTGCTTATAATTTCGCGAAGGTAAAATAGATGAAAAATATATACTATCCCAGGCAGGCGAAATTAAAAAATATTAAAGAAGAAACTCCAACGATAAAAACTTATCAGTTCGAGCTTGATAAGAAATTGAAGTTTAAAGCCGGTCAGTTTATGCAGCTTACAGTACCTGGTGTGGGGGAGGCGCCTTTTACACCTTCTTCTGCTCCGGGTGAAGTTAAAAAAATGGAAATAACTATTATGAAAACCGGTAAAGTAACCGATAAACTACATGACGAAGCAAAGTTGGGAGATACACTTGCTCTCAGGGGGCCTTTCGGGAAAGGTTATCCTATGGATAAATTTGAAGGTAAGGAAGTTCTGATTGTGGGTGGTGGTGTTGGGCTTGCTCCTTTAAGGGCTTTGATTTACGCTTTGTTCGATAGAATAGAAAAGGTAAAAAAAATTCATATTTGTTACGGTGCAAAAAGCCCGGTCGATCAGTGTTTTAAAGATGAGTATGAAAAATGGGAAAAGAAGAAGAAAGTTTCAGTCGATCTTGTAATCGATAAACCTCACCATGACTGGAAGGGTAAAGTAGGTCTTGTTACCTGTTTGCTGGAGAAAGATTATCTAAGTGAAAGTGGGGTCGATATTAAAAATGCCTACGCGGTGTCCTGTGGTCCGGAAATAATGCTGAAATTCGTGACGTTTAAGCTGCTCGATGTTGGTTTTAAACCAGAACAGATATATCTTTCTATGAACAGGCGTATGAGTTGTGGTGTAGGAAAATGCGCGAGATGTAACATCGGTCCGTATTATCTATGTAAGGACGGACCGGATATGTGTTACGCCGATATAAAGGATTATCCAAATGTCTTCGGTTGAAGAATATAGAACTAAATGTACATTCTGCAGCGTTCAGGATGATGTTATCCTGAAGAGAAAATCCCGGGAAGCGGCGTTGTTCGAAGATGGTTCTCTTTTTAAACTTTATTACGATAAAAAAAGCAAAAGAGGTTTATGCCCTAGAGGCAATTTTGTTCTCGAGCTTTTAAATTCTCCTTATCGTTTACAACAGGCGGAGCTTTTTGGAAAGAATTGTTCGGTCGACGAGGCGATAAAAGGTTCTGTTTCTGAACTCAAAAGAATTATCGAGAAAAAAAACAATATCGCAGTTTTAATAAGCGGTAATCATACTCTCGAAGAAGCATATCTGGCAAAAACACTTTCAAAAGTATTGAATACTGAACTTTTCGGACTTTTTCCTTTCGAGGATGAGGCTTTATTATCTATTAAGAACGAATTTTCTTTTAAAGATTTAAGTGAATCGGATCTAATAATGACCGTAGGTGATATTTTTTCCCTTTCTCCAACTCTCGCAAAACCGATACTCGATGCACGTAATAGTAAAAGAGGTAATCGTTTGGTTTCTCTCGATATCTTGAAGGGCAGAGTGTCACTTTTCGCTGAGCATTTTAATATCGAACCCGGTTATACGGAATATTTTCTGTCTGTTCTCCTAGATTATCTTGAAGGTAATGATAAGGTAAAAGAGCATATAGCGGGTGTTTCGGCAGAGCAAATTAAAAGGCTGGCGGGGGCACTACGAAAATCTGAAAACGGACAAGTTTTATTTTCCAATATTTTTGGGCATTTTGCTAATCCGTATGCAATCGTTAGTAAACTTTCAAAGATTTCCGAAATAACCGAAAACAAATTTGCTGTTGTTCCAATAGGGCAGAATTCTCTTGGGGTTGGGAGGATAATCGGAGATTTTAATAATAAAAAAGTTATGGATGCTATGAAAGATAAAAAAATAGAAGGTCTTATTGTTCTTGGGGGAGACCCATTTGAATTTATTCCTGGTTTTGAAGATATTTTTGGGTATTTAAATTTTGTTTTATCTACAGCTTTTTTTAAGGGAGTGAATTCTCCTGAATGTCTTATTCCTTCCGTTTTTTCTTTCGAAAAGAAAGGAACGCTCGTTTCACTCGAAGAGAAGATTGTGAACTTGGGTGAGCCTGTTCAGGCTGTTGGAGATGCCTTATCCGATGGGGAGTTTATTAGTGAATTACTTTCCGGGCTGACTGGCGGTAAGTCTAGAGCAAAGGTTTCCAGCCCAAAAGTAATTCCTTTTATGAAAGAAATTAATGAGAAGAAGCCTTCTTCTTTGACCAATAAAAAATATCCTTTTGCTGTTGTTGGTATAAGTCTGCCTTTTCATCATGATAAGGGGGAGATAACAAAAAAAATAAAATGGAATGATGAAAAAAAAGAACCGTATGTATTTGTTCATCCTGATAAAGTTAGAGAATTGTCTTTGGCGAAAGAAGTGGAAATTGAAACTCCCCATGGTTCTGGTGTTTTTAAGATGGCGGATTGCAGTGATTTGCCTTTCGATTTGCCTCTGAATATCATCGCTGTACCTGTGCATTTTTTACAAAGCAGAAAATTGTTTTCTGCCGAAACTGATAGGAGTGGTTTTTTGTGTTCGGGAGCGGAAAAAGCGAGAATAAAAAAATGACTAAGAAAAAAGAAAAAATGAAAGAGAAAAGAATTGTCCTTGATGTGGACAGATGTATTTCCTGTCATGCTTGTGATGTTGCCTGTTATGAAAGTCATTCGGATAAATTCTCTCTTTCCCGCGCGAAATTTGATGCAATAATCGATTTGCCTTTGCATTGTAAGCATTGTACAGATGCTGCCTGTGTCGCTGTATGTCCTGTCGAAGCTCTGGAAAAACGTGATGACGGACTTGTTTATCATAATAATTTTAGATGTATTGGATGTCTTTCATGTACTATAGCCTGTCCTTTTGGAGTTCTCTCCGTAAATAGAGTTCGTCATATTATTTCTAAATGCGATCTTTGTTATGATATGCTGGATGAGGGTGAGGAGCCGAGGTGTGTTCAAACCTGTCCCAGCGGAGCGCTTTCTTTCAAGGAGATAACTTACGAGGATGAAAATGAAAAAGATAGAGTGGACGGACGAATTAAAGCAAAGCCATGGAGAAGATTATGAAATTGTTGTTTTATTATCTTGTTTTTCCGGGTTTCCTGTTCGCTTCCGTAATCGGTCTTTTAACTGTTTGGCTTGACAGGAAGGTCTCTGCCAGAGTTCAGTGGCGATATGGTCCTCCCTGGTACCAGGGGTTTGCGGATATAGGCAAATTGCTTTACAAAGAAGTTATTATACCCGAAGAAGCTTTTGGTTCCGGTTTCATAGCGGCTCCTCTTTTTGGACTTGCTTCGGTTACGCTTGCGATTACAATACTTTGCGTTTCTTTCTTCGGAATTAGTGAAGGTTTCATAGGCGATATAATAGTCGTGTGGTACTTGTTTGCTATACCTGCTATAGCTCTTATTTATATCGGTTCGACTTCAGGCAACCCATTAAGTTCGGTAGGAGTTTCCAGAGAGATAAAATTGCTTTTATCTTATGATTTACCTATGGTTATCGTTATTGTAATAATGGCTTCAAAAGCCGGAACTTTTTCGATTAAGGGTATTATGGAATGGCAGATGGTTAATGGATCCAATATATCGAACTGGTATGGTATTATCGCGTTTGTCGTCGCGATATTCTGTGTTCAGGCAAAGCTCGGAAGAGTTCCGTTTGATCTTGCTGAAGCAGAAACGGAACTTGGTTCGGGAATTCTACTCGAACTTTCCGGGGGTGTACTGGCTGCTTATGAATTAAGTAAAGCTATGATGCTTTTTGGTTTACCTATGTTTCTGATTATTCTTTTCTGGGGTAAAGGTATTGTTGGTGGTGTTTTGATGTATTTGCTTATTATCGTACTTCTTGTATTAATTAAGAATACTAATCCGAGAGTTAGAATCGACCATGCGATGAGATTTTTTTGGGGTTGGATGAGTGGAGCTGCCGTTTTAGCAGCTATCCTTGCTCATTTAGGAGCTTAAATGAATATTTTAAAGAAATCTTTTAAGAAATCTATATGGGTTTTTCACTTGTCGACCGCGGCATGTAATAACTGTGATATAGAAGTTTTAGAACTCTTAACTCCAAGATACGATGTCGAGAGATTTGGTATAAAATTAGTAGGAAGTCCCAGACACGCGGATGCTCTTCTTGTTTGCGGTGCGGTGAACGCTCATGCTAAGCCAAGGTTTCTCGAGGTTTATCGTCAGACACCAAAACCTTGTCTTGTTGTTGCTTTTGGTTCCTGCGGATGTTCCTCCGGTATATTCAGAGACAGTTACTCGATTGTCGGTCCGGTCGATAAGGTTCTAAAAGAAGAAGACCCGGACGCGAAGATTGTTTATATTCCCGGTTGCCCTCCGAAACCTGAGGCAATGATAGAAGGAATAATTAAGGGTTTGGAGGTGATTTAATGAGTAAGAGAGAAAATGGAAAAGTTATGAAAGATTTAAAGAAAAAATTAAAAAAGAAAATAATTGATATTGCGCAGCCCAGGGAGAAAAGAATATATATTAGAGTAGAACCGGAAAAGACTCCCGAGGTTGTCGAGTATTTATTCTCTAAGTATAAATGCAAGTTTTGCACTGCTAGTGGTATAGATATGAGAGAGGGTATAGAAATAATTTATCATTTAGCAAGAGAAGATAAAAATATGGTTATAAATGTAAAGACACTTGTTCCTTATTCCAAATTAGAAATTGAATCCATAGGAAGAAGAATAAAGGCTTTCAGATGGATAGAAAGAGAAATAAACGAAATGTTCGGAGTTATCTTTAAAGGACATCCGGATATGAGAAGACTGATACTTCCCGATTCTTTTCCTAAAGGTAAGTATCCGCTAAGAAAGGATTTTAAAAACTCTGATGTGACAGATGAAGATTATGATTATGAGAGGTCAGGAATATGAAACAAACGATAATTCCTTTAGGTCCTTATCATCCTCTTCTCGAAGAACCGGAGCACTTTAAGCTCTATGTCGAAGGAGAGAGAGTTGTAGACCTGGATGTGGAAATAGGTTACAATCACAGAGGGATCGAGAAATTAGCCGAAGGAAAAACGTGGGATCAGATTCCGTATCTTGTCGAGCGTATCTGCGGTATTTGTTCGACTTCTCACCCGATGGCTTATTGCCTTGCAGTTGAGGACCTTGTTGGCTGTGATGTTCCCAAAAGAGCACAATTGATTAGAGTTGTCGTTTGTGAGTTGGAAAGATTGCATTCGCATTTATTGTGGGTAGGTCTTGCGGGACATTTTATCGGATATAATACGGTCTGGATGTGGGCATGGAAATACAGAGAAACCATTTTAGAAATATGCGAGAAATTGACCGGAAATAGAAATCATTATGCTATGTTTAAACCCGGTGGAGTAAGAAGAGATTTTAATAAAGAACAAATAGAATATGCCTTAGAACATATCGTGGATGTTGAAAAACCTATCCGTATGCTTACTGGCGCGATATTGGATGATCCTGTAATACATAAGAGACTTAAAGGGATAGGAGTATTGACAAAGAAAGACGCAATCGATTATTCGGCTCTTGGTCCTACGAGCCGTGGTTCCGGAGTACCTTGGGATGTACGCTGGGATGAGCCACTTGATGGTTTTAAAGATCTTAAATGGAAAGTTATTGTACAAAAGGACGGAGATGTTTTCAGTAAGAGTGTGGTGCGTTTACTTGAATGTTTCGAGTCTGTTTCTTTAATAAAACAAGCTCTTTTGAATCTTCCGGAAGGTGAAGCTATAGATGCCGATATAAAGGAAGTTCCTCCGGGAGAAGGATGCGGACGTTATGAAGCTCCCAGGGGGGAAGTTTTTCATTATGTAAGAAGCGATGGTTCTAATATGCCTTATCGACATAAGGTGAGAGCTCCGACTTTTAATAATCTTCCTACCTTTAAAGCTTCTTGCAAGGGAGAAACAATTGCTGATGTTGCTTTGATTACCGCTTCTATCGATCCCTGTTACTGCTGTACCGAGAGAGTGGCTGTCGTCGATAAAAATAACAATGAAAAGATATTGAGAGAGAAGGATTTGTTGCGATTAAGTGTAGATAAGACAAAAAGTGTTATGAAAAAATTGGGTAAAACACCTCCTCTTTATAATATGGAGATATGATGTTCGATAATATATTATTATATCCTGTTATAATTCCTTTTCTCGTCGGACTTTTTAATTTAATTGTCCCGCGGTTAAAAAAACTAAAACAATTAATAGGAGTTGCCGTAACCGCATATCTTCTTGTTTTTTCTTATCGTTTATTTAATTTGACGGGTGTAGTAGAGAAAGTGTTCTCATTCAATTTCTTGAATTATAACGCGGATTTAATAGTAGGTGTTAATCAGATTAGTAGTTTTATGCTTTTATTTACCTATCTTTTTGGTTTTTTAATTTCTATATATATTTTCAGTTCACGCAGCGAAGTCGAGTCAGGCGATAATCAATTTATGGCATATTTTTTCTGGACTCTCGCGGGAGCGTCGGGAGTATTTTTATCTTCCAATTTATTATCCTTACTGATTTTTTGGGAAATGGTTACGGCTGTTTTCTTCCTTTATATTAATTTAGGAAAATCTAAAGCTACTTCCGAGGCAGCGCGTAAGACTTACGTTATACTCGGTTTCGCGGACGCTTTTTTCTTGTTTGGAATAGGGTATCTATGGGTGACTTCGGGTACTCTTAACATCGATTTGATTAACATTTCTACGGCGGAAGGTGTTCTTCCCAGGATAGTATTTTTCTCTTTTGTTGTTGCCGCGTTAGCAAAAGCGGGAGCAATACCCTTCCATACCTGGATTCCGGCAATTTCAGAAGAGGCTCCTGTATCTGTAATGGCATTTATTCCCGGTTCTCTCGATAAGTTGCTTGGTATCTACCTATTATCTATTACAATGTTGAAGTTATTTGATGTAGAACCGATTTTAAGTTTTGTTGTAATGTTGGTAGGAGCTCTTACTATTATTGTTGGAGTTCTTATGGCTCTTATACAACATAACCTTAAAAAATTACTTTCGTATCACGCGGTCAGTCAGGTCGGATATATGGTTCTTGGAATCGCAACGGGGAATCCTATAGGAATTTTAGGTGGTTTGTTCCATATGCTGAACAACGCTATATATAAAGGAGGACTTTTTCTTTGTGCCGGTGCCATCGAGAAAGAAACCGGTACTACCGAATTGGAAAAATTAGGTGGACTTTACAGAAAAATGCCATTTTTAATGGTTTCTAATTTAATTCTTGCTCTCGCAATTTCAGGAGTGCCGCCTTTGAATGGGTTCGCTTCAAAATGGATGGTTTATCAGGGTGTTTTGATCGCGGGTCAGCCTGTATTTCTTGTTCTTGCAATTTTCGGAAGTGCCCTGACTCTTGCTTCTTTTCTTAAGGTTATCTATTCGGTATATTTCGGAGGAGCTTCCAATATATATGATAGGGTTAGAAAGCCTTCATTGTTTATGACGACTCCCATTGCCGTTTTGGCTATATTATGCCTCTTTTTTGGGATTTTAGCTGCGTTCATTGTGAATCTTTACTTTGTTCCTATGGAGTTTAAAGTATTCGCGGGGCTAACTTCTTCCGGGGCTTACTCTGAGCTCAGTTTTGCCAGTACTCTCTGGGATCCCTCTCTTGCTACATTAGCAATGATTTTCGGACTCATAATTGGTGTAATATTTTATTTTATCGGGAAAGTTTTTAATTACAGAGAGCAGCCCGTATTTACAGGCGGGGAAAAATTTGAACTGGAAGAAAGAAGATTTCCGGGAACCGGTTTGTATACTACAATATTGGAGCTTCCTTTTATAGGAACTTATCTTAAAGATAGCGATAAGGGCTCTTATGATTTGTATAATATTATTAAAATTACCGGTTGGAAAACAATTGTTGAAAAATTAAAGAGATTGCATGATGGAATCTTATCGACTTATTTATCGTGGTGTATAGTGGGTTTAATGATAATTATGTTTGTTTTGATGATGAATAGGTAGGAGATAGAATGAATACGATATTATTATTGCATTTACTACTTGTATTTATGGTTATTGGTTCAATTATAACGGTCGAGATAAAAAATATGCTTTCGGCTGTAATATCTGTTGGCGCAGTCGGGTTTATACTTTCGGTGACCTTCCTTTTCCTTGGAGCACCCGATATTGCTATAACACAGGTTATAGTCGAGATTCTTTCTTTGATACTCTTAATAAGAGCTACAATAAATGTGGATAATGTCGCGATCGAAGAAAAAGGAGAATCTATTTTTTCTAATAGGACAACCTTGATTTTCGTTGGTATAATTTTAGTTTTTGCCTGGATAGCTTTTCAATCTCTACCAGCGTTCGGAGAACCGAGTATGCGAATTTCCAGGTATTATCTTTTAAATGCTTATAGTAAGGTTGGGGCTTCTAATATTGTGGCTTCCATCATTCTTGATTTTAGAGCGTATGATACTTTTGGCGAATTATTAGTTCTTTTCACTTCTATCAGCGGAGCTTTTGCCGTTTTACGCAGGGGGAAAATTGATAAACATAAAGACCATCTTAAAATAGATTTGGAGACATAAATGGAGAAAAAGGTTGAAAGTGGTATGAGTAGTATTGTTAAGACTATAACCAGTGTAATGGTTGGTTTTATGATGCTTTTTGCCGGTTACTTTATTCTGTTTGGGGATGAGGTACCCGGAGGAGGTTTTCCTGCGGGGGTTATGATGGCTCTTGCTTATATTTTAATTACTCTTGCTTATGGAAGGGAATTCGTGGAAAAGAGAGTTTCAGGTATAACGGCTTCAAAATTAACCGATGTGGGGGTTTTGATATTTTTGTTTGTAGGTTTTTTTGGTCTTTATTTTTCGGGAACTTTCTTAAATAATTTCTTACAGAACAATGAATCACTGTTTTTTACTTCCGGTACTATAATTATAAATGATGTTGCTGTTGCTCTTACCGTTGGAATGAGTTTATATTTAATATTTTTAGCACTCGCCATATTCGGAAGAGTCGTTTGCGAAGGAAGTTTGTGTAAGGATTTAGGAAGAGATTCAGAGGAGGAAAAAGAATGACACTATACTTTCTTGACTTCTTGCTTTTTATGATTGGCTTATACGCTTTGGTAACGAAAAGACATATTGTAAAAAAAATACTTGGTGTTGCTATAATGGAATACTCTGTTAACCTCTTTCTTATACTTATCGGTTTTAAAATGTCGGGGACTGCACCTATTATGGTTGCAGATATGGATTTTGCTACTTTTATCCGTACCGCAGTCGACCCTTTGCCTCAGGCACTTGTTCTAACTTCAATTGTTATAGGTTTGGGAACTCTTGCTCTTATGGTAGCAATAGCGATAAGATTATATGAAAGATACGGAACCTTCGATATGCATGAAATAAACAGGCTTAGAGGATAGTAATGGATAGAATTTTACCTTTTTTTGTTATTATACCGGTATTTAGTGCCGTTTCGACTTTGCTTGTAAGTAGATGGGAAAGAAGAAAATTTCCGAGAATCTGGTCTATTCTTACGGTTTCTTCTCTCCTTGTTTTACTCTATTTTATCTGGGATAAAGGAGTATTGGTGCATGAAATGGGAGGATGGAAGGCTCCTTTCGGTGTAGTATTGGTAAAGGATTCTCTTACTCGTTTTATGCTGCTCATAATAAACGGGGTAGCTTTAATTACTTTATTATATTCTTATTCTTATATTTTGAAGCGTGAAGATTATCTTCGTTTCTTTTCGTTGTTTTTGCTCATGCTTGCGGGCATGAATGGTGTAGTTCTTACCGGTGACCTGTTTAATCTTTTCATATTTTTAGAAATAGCTTCCATAGCTTCTTATGTCCTGGTTGGTTATGATATAGGGGCGGAGGAATTAGAGGCAGCTTTTAAATATTTGATTATGGGTGTACTCGCATCCATGTGTATTTTAATCGGTATTGCTATAGTGTATTCTGTTACAGGATCTGTTAATATGGCGGATGTTGCCAGATTCATAGAAACTAATGACATCGTCGATAATAAGGCTATTTTGATGGCAACCGGTTTGTTTATTTTAGGTTTCGGACTAAAAGCGGGTTTTGTTCCTTTTCATGCCTGGTTACCCGATGCTCATCCTTCTGCTCCTGCTCCTATTTCAGCTATGCTTTCGGGTGTTTTGATTAAATCATTAGGAATTTATCCGCTGATCAGGATCTTTTATAATGTGATTCCTATGTCCCCGGTTGTTTCAAATATATTTATATTTTTGGGTTCTATTTCGATGATAGTGGGAGCATTAATGGGTTCCGGGCAGATAGATATAAAAAGGCTTTTTGCTTTCCATTCCGTATCGCAAATGGGTTATATTATTGTGGGTGTCGGATTGGGTACTCCGCTTGGTCTTATCGGGGCTCTTTTCCATCTTTTGAATCATTCGGTTTTTAAGTCGTTACTTTTCCTGTCGTCTGGTGCCATTCAGAGTAGTACGGGTACCAGGAATATGAAGAAACTTGGTGGATTGAGAGAGAGTATGCCCGTAACTTCCGGGAGTGCTGTAGTTGGTGCTTTATCGATTTCCGGTGTACCTCCGTTTAATGGATTCTGGAGCAAATTAATTATAATCCTTGCGGCGTTTCAGGTGAAAAATATATGGGCGGCTTCCGCGCTTATTTTAACGGCATTTTTGACCCTTATGTGTTTTGTTAAATTCCAGAAGCATGCAATCTTCGGTGAAGCTTCTGAAATTGTTAAACGTTCTAAAGAGGCACCGCTGCCCATGCTTATGTCTCTGGTGATTCTGGGTATTCTTTGCCTTGCAATTGGTTTGTTTAATCAGACTATTATAGCTAATATTATAACACCAGCTCAAGAAATTCTGTTCGATAAGGGAGCTTATATAATGTCGGTTCTCGGTAATGTTGGGGGAGGATAGATGAAGAAAAAAATTGCCCAATTTTTAATATACTTTATAATGTGGTTGTTTATTACCTGGTCTTTGAGTATAGAACATCTAATGGTTGGAGTTATTGTGTCTTTGATTGTAACACTTCTTACAAGAGAGCTCTTTCCCGATGAATTGGTTCGTTTGTTGCAACCTGTGCGTTTTCTGCTAGCTATTTTATATATACCATATCTTGTGTATTATATATTACTTGCTAATCTGGATGTGGCTTATAGAGTTTTGAATCCGGATTTGCCTATAAATCCGGGAATTATTAAGGTTAAGACTTCTCTCAAAAACGAATTCGCTAAGACTATTCTCGCAAATTCCGTCACACTGACTCCGGGAACCCTTACTGTGGATATCGATGGTGATAATTTTTATGTGCATTGGATAAATGTGTCGAGTAATGACCCGAAAGTTCAGAAAGAATTAATTTTAGGCAGATTTGAGAGAATGCTCAGGAGGATATTCGAATAATGTTTACTTTTTTCTTTGTTTTATTGATTATTGCGTCTTTTATGTGTCTCTATAGAGTGATGGTTGGGCCTACCCCTCCTGATCGTATGGTAGCTATAGATATACTCGGTATTCTTGTTGTGGGAATGTGTGCGCTTTATGCTGCTTATACAAAAAGAGGTTTTTATCTTTATATAGCTATTTCCTGGGCAATACTTTCTTTCGTTGGGACTCTTGCTCTTGTTAAATTCCTCGAGGGCAGGGGGTTCGATGAATAATAATATTGCTTTGAGTCTTGTTATCGTAGGAGTAGTTTTTGACTTATTGGGTTGTCTTGGATTAATTAGACTTCCGGATATTTATAACAGATTGCAGGCTGCAACAAAATCCGTTACACTTGGTACATGCGCTATACTTTTCGGAGTAGCGCTGGAATTTGGTATTGTTAGCTCCGGGGGAATAAAAGCTTTGATTTGTATTCTATTTGTAATGTTTACCTCTCCTACAGCGGCTCATGCGCTGGCTAAAGGTTCTCATACGAGTGGATTTAAATTGTGGGAAGGAAGTAAAGTGGATAAATTGAAAAAGGATAAGGAAAAATAGATGGCAATAAAAAAACCCAAGATAAGAGAACTCGGTGAAGCGATAAAGGCTTTAATTCAAGGCCCTTATACCACGAAGTTTCCTTTTGAAGCGCCTAATATTATTCCCGAATACCGGGGTTTTCCGGAATATCAGGATGAAGGTTGCGTAAGATGCGGAGCGTGTGCTGAAGTTTGTCCGGCTCGAGCTATCGAGGTAGAAGAGTACGAAAAAGATGGTAAAAAGTTTAGAATAATGCGTTTTCGTTATGATATATGTCTTCTTTGCGGTCAATGCGGAGCTCTTTGTACTACAGGTGAAGGCATAGAATATACAAATAAATACGCTAAGAATACTTTTGATAGGAGTGAGGCAATTCAAGAAGTTGAAGATGAATTGGTGGAATGTGAAAAGTGTGGAAAGGTTATAACAACAAAACGACATCTCGAATGGATTGCTGATCGCCTCGGAGAAAAAGCTTATGCTAATCCGACGATTGTATTGGCTAAACAGATTCAAATGAATGTTTCGGACAAAGAGAAAATGTCTGAAGCAAGCTGTGAATTTCATAGAGAGGATTGGTATAAGATACTTTGTCCCGATTGCCGACGAGCTGCCTGGATGAAGGAAAATTTTCAGTAAAAAGAAACCACCCCTTACCACCGAAATTTTCACATGTAGAACTTGTAGTTTTTTTTAACTGTACCCTAAAAAACTAGGTATTTAGACAGGATAAAAACAGGATTAACAAAATTCGTTTTTTTTCTCAGTGCCCTCTGTGGCTTTGTGTGAGATTATTTTTTGATTACTTCTTATCGAAATCGTAACTAATTTCGAACGTATTTCCTTCTCTTTTTGTAGTTACAGCGTATCCTGAATTGTGGAAAACAGAAAGCATGTGCTGATTATCCGTAAGCATCACCGCTTCAAAGCCGTCTATTCCTCTTTTTTTCGCTATTTCGGTTAGAATGTTTAGCAAATAAGTGCCTATGCCTTTTGCCTGCCAGTTGTCTCTTACCAGGAAGGAAACTTCGGCTCGATTATTTGATTCTATGTAATAATATCTGCCTACGCCGACTATTTCTTCTCCGCCGGTTCCCTGGGTCAGGCCAATAATTGCCATGTCTTTTGAAAGATTTATATTGGTGAATTCTTGTATGAATTCGTGTGGGAATGTTTTAATGTCTTTGAAAAAACGAAATGCTATGGATTTCTCCGAACATGAATAACACATATTCCTTAACATTTTTTCATCAGTAGGTTTGATCGGTCTGAAGAATAGCGCGGTTCCGTCATAAAGCGGTACTTTTCGCTCGAATTCTTTTGGATACTTTGTCTCTTTTGGCGGTAGTTCTTTCTGGTCTGAGTATATATAATTTCGAGTTTTTGCCTCTTGGAGGATTTCGTTGCGGAAATCCGGATGTGCTATTCCAGCCAGAGCGAGGACTCTCTCTCGGATACTTTTACCGAATAAGTGGGCAATGCCGTATTCGGTTACGACATAGTGGACATCACCGCGTGTTGTAACCACTCCCGCACCTTCGGTGAGTTTAGGGACTATTCTTGATATTGTCCCATTTTTTGCTGTCGAGGGCAGTGTAATTATAGCTTTGCCGTTTTTTGCCCGGGCTGCTCCTCTGTTGAAATCGACCTGGCCTCCGATACCGCTGTAAAAATCATAGCCTATGGAATCGGAACACACCTGGCCGGTCATATCAATCTCTAATGCTACATTTATGGCAACCATATTGTTATGTTGGCTTATAATAAAAGGATCGTTAACGTATTCGGAAGGTCTAAATTCAAACATCTGATTTTCATGAATGTAATCGTATAATTTTCGTGTACCATAGCAGAAACTCGCTGTTACCTTTCCACGGTTGATTGTCTTGCGTTTCCCGTTAATAATACCTTCTTCGATTAGAGGGATAATGGCATCGTTGAACATTTCGGTGTGGATACCTATATCTTTTTTATCTTGTAGATACTTAAGCACTGTTTGTGGAATATTACCTATACCAACTTCGACAGTGTCCCCGTCTGATATAAGGGAAGCAACATTTTTAGCTATCGCATCGACGCTTTCGTCTGGTTCCGGTATCTGATATTCGAGAATATCCCTGTCGCTCTCTACAATTACATCAACCATATCGACAGAAATAAATGAATCTCCTAAAGTTCTCGGCATTTTTTCGTTTACTTCCGCGATAACCATTAAACTGTTTTCTACTGCCGACTTTACTATATCTACTGAGACTCCGAGGCTTAGGTAACCATTTTTATCCGGAGGACTCGTCTGAATAAGCGCGACATCAAGAGGTATTATGCCTCGTTTGAACAGACACGGAATTTCGGAGAGAAAAATAGGCGTATAATCCCCTTTTCCGCTTACTATCCCCTGTCTTACATTCGGCGCCAGGAAAAAACTGCAGGTTCTGAACTTTTCACAATACTCTTTTTGTATATAAGGTGCGTCTCCCTGTGTTAAAAGATGATATATTTCTGCATCCTCTATATTATTTTTTTCGTTTGACAGTTCTTCTACAAGGAGCTGAGGTTGTCCGCAACCTGTACCTATAAAAATACGCGATCCTGATTCTATCATTCTTATTGCTTGTGATGCGATTTTTAATTTACTTTTATAAAGTTCTCTCCAGTTTGGCATTTAATTTGATTCCTTTGATAAAATTACCCTCGCATCGACTACGACAGCGCCGTCTCCTACTTGGCCTACTTTTAACGGGTTTATATCCACTTCGTCGATTTCGGGAAAATCCATTACCAATTGTGATAAATGCTGTAGGTTTGTTGTGATAGCTTCTATATCCACGGGTTTCTGACCTCGTACTCCGGTAAGTAGTTTGTAAGTTTTTGTGCTTTCTATTAAATCTTTGCACTCTGTAGCAGTAATTGGGGAGAGGGTAAAGCTTACGTCCTTAAGGACCTCTACAAATATACCACCAAGACCGAACATAAGCATTGGTCCGAATTGAGGGTCTTTTTTCATACCTAAAATAACTTCTTTTCCGCTAGTAATCATTTCCTCAACCAAAACACCTCTGAGGTCTGCGTCGGGTATTTTGTTTTTAATACGCAGCATCATAAGGTCAAATGCATCTTCGACTTCAGTTGGGCTGACGAGGCCGATTTTAACACCACCTATATCGGATTTATGAAGTATGTCGGGGCTAGATATTTTCATCGCTATCGGATAACGCATATCATTTGCAAAACTAACTGCTTCCTCAGAGGTCGAGGCAAAGTGTCCTTCAGGTATAGTCATTCCGTATGATTCCATTATAGTTTTGGCGTCGAATTCCCCTATCTCGAGTAAATTTCTTGAGCGATAGGATTTTATAATCTTAATTACAGGATTCTTGTTAACGGCAAAACGTTCGATAATACGAAGAGGTCTTAATTTGTACTGATTATATTTTACCATTTCGAGCATTGCTTTCGCAGCTCTTTCGGGAACTGAATACTGGGGTATGTGATTTTCCCTTAGGATATTCAGTCCGTTTTTTATAGTATCTGCGCCCATAAAACAGGCCATTAAAGGTTTTGAATATTTTTTTGAAATCTCCACTAATTCTTTTGCGATTGCGGTATCGTCTGTCATTTTTTGAGGTGTCAGGATAACTATAACTCCGTCTACCGATTCACTTTCGAGAACGCACCTTAGGCTCTTTCCGTATCTTTCTTTATCAGCGTCTCCAAGAACGTCGACAGGGTTATTGACAGATGCTGATGGGGGAAGGTGTTTTTGAAGGTTTGACTTGGTTTTCTCATCTATGTTAACTACCTTGAGCCCAGCCATTTCTAGAGCGTCGGACATCATAATTCCCGGACCACCTGCATTTGTTATAATTGCTATGCGGTTGCCTTTAGGGAGAGGCTGATATGCCAGGGCAGTACTTATATCGAATAGATGTTCGATAGATCCTGCTCTTATAACTCCCAATCTCTGAAAGGCGCATTCATATGCCACATCAGATCCTGCCAAACTTCCTGTATGTGATGAAGCAGCTTTAGCACCGGCGCGAGTTCTGCCCGATTTTAAAATCACAAGGGGCTTTATTTTGCCAACTTGTTCCGCAATACGCATAAATTCCTGTCCGCGTGAAATATCCTCAAGATATGCGGCTATAACTTTTGTGTTTTTATCCCCTTTTAGATATTCGAAGAAATCTACTTCATCGATAGCTGCTTTATTCCCGATAGAGGCAATGAGAGAAAAGCCTACTTTATTTTCCTTCGCCCAATCCTGGATCGATGCGATTAGAGCTCCGGATTGAGATACTAACGCTATCTCACCGGGTCTATCTATAGGTTGTCCGAATGCTGCGTTTAGTTTTTGCCATGGGTTTATTAACCCAAGGCAATTGGGTCCTATCATGGTAATTTTAGCTAATCTGGCTTGCTTTACGAGTTCTTTCTGCGCTTTTTTCCCTTCTTCGTCGGTTTCTCCGAAACCTGAAGATATAACAATTGCGGCTTTGACACCTTTTTTTGCGCAATCTTTTATTATGGAAAGAACGATGTCGCGATTAACAACAATTACGACGCAGTCTATACTCTCGGGGATGTCCAGTAATGAAGGATAACATTTTATGTTGAGGATAGTTTCGCTTTTTGGGTTTATAGGATAAACAGGTCCTTTGAAACCTCCGTCAAGGATGTTTTTTAGTATTGCGTGTCCTACTTTTTGCGGATTGCTCGATGCACCCACTACCGCAATGGATTCAGGATATATTAAATTTTTAAAACTCATATTTACAATTTTTATATAGCATTATAATTATTAAAGTTTTGAGCCTTATGTTTATAAAAAAAGCATTATGTACAAATCGTTTTCACATAGTTTAGGTTAATTTATATTAATATGAAAAGCGATAATGTCAAGAATAGAAATAAGAAAAAAATAAATATTTAATAAAACTCTAAAATTATTATCACCGCATAGACACAGTGGATGCAAACCCACACTAAACAACCCAAAAATTAGCCACAGATTACAAAGATTAAAACAAGTTTCTTTGTTGTTTTTTTAGCTCGAAACATAAAACACTAATTCAACAACAAATCACAAAAGTTATATTTTTCTTGAAGTCTTAGTGGCTAATCATTTTATTTCTTTTGCAAGGGAATCCAATCATTTTAAGAATATCTTAATGATTGTAAGAGTTCCGAGCAAAATAGTAACCCATCCTATGATTAGTTTCATTTTTCGCTCTTGAATCTTTTTTACTGTGATGGCTGAAAGAGGCGTAGAAATAACAGCGCCGATTAAGAGGGGTAAAGCCAGAGTCCATTCTATATTACCTTTTAATAACAAGTATAAAAGAAAACCAACAAGACATACAATTCCTTCCGCAAGAGAAGTGCTTCCTACGGAATTTTTTGCACTTCTGCCGGTTACCACCTGTCCGCCGGTAACAAGAGGGCCGTAACCTCCACCCGAAACTCCTTTATTAAAGCCACTTAATGCAGCAATAATACTAAAGTTTCTCCAGTTAAATGGAGAGGGTCTGTTAGTCTTAAAAATAATATAAACTCCTATAAAGAAAATCATAATACCAATATAGGATTTTAGAACAATTTTAGGGACGTTTATCGAAAAAAAGACCGCGGAAATAACGCCCAAAACTCCCAAAAGAACCAGGACGTACGAAACCTTAGCATCCTCTGAACGGGGAAGGTAGCCGAGAAAGCGTAATCTGCCGGTAATAATTTTGGAGTCCCTCCCAAAATCAAAAGAAACATTGCCTAGTTTATGATGAAAAACTGAGGCTAATATTCCGGTCACGAATTCAGAGAAAAGAATCGCTGGGACTACCTGCAGGGGGCTAAAGCCCATAAGGAGCAAAAGAGGAGTTAGGGTAGTCCCATAACCCATGCCCAACGATGAATCAACGTACTCGCAAATAAAAGCAAACAATGCGTATAAAAAAAACACTATAACCTCCTTTTTGATGAATGTTTACACATATGTTATTCATTTTTAAAATTAACTATATTTAAAAGTTGTACTTTAGAGAGGTTTGTAAAACATTTTTTGTTGCCCAGGCATTGTCTCTCTTACTGCTTTCCAGGATATAATATAAACCAACTTTCAGATTTTTGATTACTTTAAAGTCTGTTCCCGCGTATACGCGGTTTTTATTAAATTCAGCCGAGGCGAAGTCGTAAAAAAACTCTTCTGCAATAAAAGGTTGAAGTTCAAGTTTAGTTATTTTTGACATTTTTAAGGTGAATTGATTTGTATATCTAAGAGTTGTTTTGTCTTCTTTGATTCGGAATTCAAGTCTGCCTCTATCACTTAGATTGAAATATGATAAAACTTTCCATTTAAATGTAGCATTTAAATGAGGTCGATACTCGACACTCCAACTCCCGTTTCGTTTTTCGTTGACATGGCGATAATAAGGAGCAAAAACAAACCAGTCCGTAGGTCCCCAATCGAATCCCATGTCGAAGTGCGTGTAATAGTGATCATTGAAATTGTTGCCGCAACGAAACTGGGGTTTTATTTTAAAATCCAGGTTATTATCGATAGAATTTACTATTTCATAATGACTCCAACACTGCCAATTACCTAATAGGCTTTTCGAAGAAAAGAAAGCCGCACCAAATAGAACCCAACAAAAACTCTTTTTCATTACATAAACCTCCTATTCAATTATTAAAACACAAAAGCAATATACGATATCTAATACTACAATCGTACTACAATTATAATATAGAGTTTAATTTTGTCAAGGGGGTTTTTGTTTATACTTGTACGTAGATCTGTTCTTAATATGAGTTTTGAAACAGGCATAAATTAATTAAAAAATGGATAATCGAGGAGTTTATATTCGTGGAAAGATTTTGCACGGGTATACTTTTGTGAGGGATAATCCTGAAGACGAAAAAGAAGTATAGGGTGAATTTACTAAAAAAGCTGCAGAAACCAATTTTTCTGCAGCTTTTTTAGTAAGCGTCTTTATTTTTCTAAAATGCCAAACCAACAGAAATTCTGTTTATGGTGTCGAACAAGTCAAATTCGCTATAGGAATAGTCGATCTTTGCGCCTCCTATATTCAAGCCGACTCCTAAATTCAGTCCTTCCTGGGCGTATCTGAATTTATACCCGGCACGGAGGAAAATCATATCAAGGTAACCGAGTTCTCCGCCAAGATGAAATTGTTCCTGCCAGTCACGGGGGTGTAACATTTCCGCTCCTACCTTAAAGGAATAATTTGGATTTTCTCCGATAAAGTCCATTAGATCGATACCAACACCGAGTGCGAAGGTCAAAGGCATTTCGAAGCCGATTTGTTCATAAGTTACGCGTGGAGAGAAGTTTCTTACCGACATGCCAAAAGCGAAGCTCTTAAAGCCAGGATAAAAAAGTAGTCCGAAGTCATAGGATAGGGTAGAGATTTCATTATCTACAGTGTCGGTTTCGATTATGTTCCATCCTAATTGTTGAGCGACGTATTTAACCTGAGCTCCCACAGTAAACTTATCGGTGAATTCTCTTGCGTAGCCTACGCCCGCACAAAATGCATTTATATCTAACGTGTCTGTATATTCAAAACCTTGGGCATTGTCAATAACACGTGTTCCCTGTATTATACCATAATCAGGCGCTATTACACTAAAACCGAAATTTCCCCATACGCCACCATTGATTACGCCGGCTACGGAGATGTATTCGATGTCGGCAATCCACTCAGTTCTGCCGACAGCTAAATCGAAATTTTTGTCGATTTTTCCGATGCCGGAGGGATTGTAAAAGAGCGAGTTAGCATCCTGTCCTAACACGGTATAAGCTTCTCCCATTCCGCACGCCCGAGCCCCCGCGCCAACATCCAGAAATTTGCAGCCTGTCTGGGCAACCTTTTTAATTGCATAAGAATTGAGCGAAAGCATAAATATTAATAAAGATATTAAAACAATAAATTTCTTCATCTCTCTCATCCCCCTTATCTAACTATTACAAACTTACGGGTAACCCAGTCACCCGCAGGAATCTGTATATGAGCTATATATAAACCGCTCGCCGGTCGCTGGTTGTTGCTTGTAGTTAGATACCAGAAGTCCTGCCAGAAAGCGCTCCCGGAACCATCCGTATGTTGTATGGTTTTTACTAATTCTCCCGATTCGGTAAATATTCGGATAGTGCATTCGCCAGGTAGATTTTTGAATATTATTTTATGTTCACTTGCCGGGAATTGTCTATCTCTTACATTTAAAGGGTTGGGAACAATTACTACAGAATCTAGATTCGCTTTCGGAAAATCTGTTAATCTTGCCGCAAATGGTTCCTTTGTCATTGTTAACCATCTTCCGCTTTCTATCCCTGAGTTGCTTACGGCTGTAATACAGTAGTAGTAATCGAAACCCGATATAATACCTTCAGTGTCATTAAAGCTTTCTTCGTCAGGGCCTAAAGAATCGATCATTTCCCAATCACCTGTGATGGTGCTATCGGCGGCCATAGCGAATTTGGTTCCGCCTTGAGCTCTGTAGATTTTAAAACCCGCGAGATTGGTGGTTGGCTCATAACCGGCTTCGTAACTCCAGCTTAGTTCTATGGCATCTGGTCGGGACCAAACTTCAAAAACCGAAGGCGGAGCGGGAGAGGCTGGAATATTATAGTTCTGATTAAAGTTTCTTTGAGCGTTCATCCCGCTTATAAAAAGAGAATCTCTACCGGTTGCTACCACATAATCTTTAGCCATAGCATTCAATCCTCCACCTCGCCATATCGTCGATGGATCGATTTCTCCATATATTTCAGCTACCGGATCTCTTCTTACATATTCCTCGCGTATCTCGGCCGAATCCATCTCCGCAAGCCATTCGTAATTACGGGCATTGCCCTCCGCGTACATCTTGCCCATCAAAAGAGCATTTTTGGGGTTGATAGATCCAACTGCAACCGCGTAGACAAATCTTATGGTGTCTTCAAATGCCATATTGTAAGGACCTATAGAGAATTTCGGTTGGGTGCTGAAATCATAATATGGTAGTGATCTGGCTTCATAGTGTCCGAGATCGGGATCATTTTCTTGTATTCTATCCTGAGGTATATCATACCAGGTTTTTGCGCCAGTAGCAGTTGTGTCATATACGTCATAGAGAAGATTCATATGTTGTGCCGCATCGTTTTCTGGAAGTGCTGTATCTGTATAGCCCCATATTCCTTTTCTCATGCAGCGGTAAGGTTCTTTGTAGTCAAACGTATCCTGTATATCTTCCAGATTCGATATTACACCATCTTCTATAGTACTGTACATGCTTGGCTGAGCCGGGTCGTTACTCGCCGCAATATCACTAATCGGAAAAGTTTGCTGAACACTCGTATTTTTTGGCGCAAATAAAGTTATATGTCCGGGCCAGCGGGTACCATTTATACTATCAGGATTTCCTCCCCATGCTATTTCACATTTTCCCCCGTAACAGTCATAATCATGTCCTGCCTTTCGGGAGAGCGCATAGTAACTCATTCTAAGAGAATCATCATCTTGAGGATAGGAAAGTCTGGTATCTTGATCTTCGGTTACTCCACACCAGCTTCCGTACGGGAACATCCCTCCATTTGGAATTCCTTCGTAATGTTTCATTATTACTACCGAATCCAAAGATTGCCCGGGTTTTTCAATATCTTCGTCGCTATCCGTATTACCTGTATTTATAAAAGTTAAATCCCATACCACATAATCGTCATGGTCAGGTTGGCTCCATGCCAGGTTTTTTTGATAAACATCTAAGCCATTAGAAAGCCTGTAATGACATTCGACCATTACATCCGCGGTTCCCCATATTTTATCGGGAGCCACCTCGTCACCTAAAGTAGGAAAAGGCTTTTCTACATGCATTCCATCGATTACTATCTGTGGTGGCGGATATCTGTAATATCTGTGTATGGTATAACCTATCTCATCTGGAACTGTAAATTGAAATGGGTCTCCGGGTCCGAAAGATCTTCCGTTGCAATGTCCGGTTATATGATAAGGCCAGAATTTGCCGGTTGTATCTGTCCAGTTTCGGTGTCCAACCAGCGTTGCGGCATTTCGCATAATTCCACCCGGCATATAGGTCGTAGTTTCTACATAATCCCATAAGGTAACAAGTGAACCTCTGGGATAAATAACATGACTCATAGGTTTATTGGTGGTACTTTGTATACCATCATCAAAAATTACGGTTTCTATTTTTCCCACATCGATACTCTTGCTTACTTGAGCGTATGTGGTGTTTGCGAGAAAAAATGTAAGTAAGAATATCAATAATTTTCTTTGTTTCATTTTCAATAACCTCCTTTTCCTCTAAAAACTGAACCTTATTCCAAACTGTACATATCTGGGATCTAAGTACCAGAGGAATTCTCTATTCGGATTATTTATATATGGTTTATCTTCACTTTGCAGATCTCCAATGTGATCCGGCTCTTCACCTTCAGCAGGAGCGGTAAAACCTGGGGTGCTCAAATATGGTTCCTCTTTATACATCTCAAGATGAAGAGATTTCAAATAAACGGTTCTATCATTGTGGAATGCTTGCTGGTGGAGTTCCTGCCAGTCAAAAAGATTGTGTACGTCAAAGATTAGAGTAAGAGCTGTTCCCGCGATCGAGAGGTTTTTACTTATACTCATATCCAAATTGCGTTCGTTTTCCCATTGTATATTGTTTTGCAGCACATAAGATAATGGTCCTCCAAAGGGATTCCAGCTTTCATACCTGCCTGCTTTCCAGCTGTACATGAAAGAAAGGTTATAACCTCCTAAAAGTATTCCCCAATCCAGCGGTGCTTTTAAAGTCGCCTGAGCTCGCCACACCGGTTGAGGAACGGGCTCTGTCTGTTCTGGTTCCGAAACGCCCATTTGAGCTTCATCTACAGGGTAATCGTAGTGTTCTTCTCTTCCGGTTTTTCCTTCGCTGTTTACTCTAAAATCGTATATAACCCAGCCGGTAAAAAATCTTCCATGGGGTTTTCTTAACTCTAACTCGAAGCCCCGTGTATCACTGTATTTCAAATTCTCGTATGTAATATAGTCGATAGTTCTATCAATATTATTATCTGTATAACTAACTGCAGCATATTCGTTATCGTTGTCTTTATAATAGCCGGTAACTCTTGCTAAATAAGTGTTAGCTATACTGCTCTCAAATCCAACCTCATAGGAAATGGTTCTTTCCATGTCCAACCAGGGATTTCCGATAAATTGAAGCGGTTCGATATCTCTACCCCAGGAGATTTTGTATCTATATGCGTTTGGTGCTAGAGAATAAAAATGTCCGTAGTTAAAGAATAACTTGCTGTTTTCTAAGAAAGGAAAGGAAATTCCCACGCGGGGACTTACTTTTAACTGGGCGTTTACGTCTTCTACCATAGAATCTTGTTCGAACAACTGGTCTTTAAGGTTCTTGTTGTAATAAGTTGAGTAAACATGATTGCTGTCTCTGGATGGCCACTCGGTATTTGGATCCGCATAATCAAGGCGTAAACCAATGTTGGCAAACATCCCTTCAAATTCAATTTTGTCCTGAATATAAGAACTGGCAAGTATGGGATCCGAATCGTATCTAACCAGGTAAGCACTTCCTATGGAGTCTTCATTTCCCTCTTCTGGCCAATTAAACCCTTCGTTTATTATATAATATTCGTGTGCTTCGGCGTAGTTAACTTCGAGACCTGTTTTTATCTGGTTGTACTTATTCATCTGAGAAGTTAAGTCAACCTTGACATCATAACTTTGGGACCAGGATTGATTGAAAGTACCGCAGTTTTGAGCGCCTCCGAACACCGTGGTACCTTCTACCCCAAGGACACGGCTAGATAGCCAGTGATCTCCTTCCCAACTGGGATAAAGAAAGCCGTATGGTAGATTGTTGCCCGTATATTTATATAAATAATCTTGATCCGTATAATAATCGCCAAATTCATCTCTCTCATCCCCAAACCATATCAGAACAGTATCGTGCATCGCTAAGGGTACATCATGCCAGAAATTGGCGTCGTTACCGGAACGTAGATATGTTACCCGTATATCGTAAAAAGTATTTTCACTCAATGCATGTTGTAGTGTAAAGCCGCCCATTTTAGAAGTAATATCAAAAGGAGTGAGTGAGTTTGGACTGAAAAGGTTTACCGGGTCGGATCTGATCTTATCGCTACCATGATATATCCCGTCCCATTCACCCGTTGTTTCGAGCATGTCATAAGGGCTTCTAAGGTAAACCTGTCCGATATTCGCTTTATTTCCGCCAGTGCCATAAATTTCTCCTATAGCCCATGGGCTGAGAGAATTAATTTTCGAGTAAGCTCCCCTGAGGTTCACTTTAAAATTTCCAAAGCGGGAAGTTAGTTTAAGACTTGTCGAACTCTCTTTGAAGTATTCTCTGCTATCCGGAAGAGGAAACGCTTCATTATGGTTTCTGTGTGAAACAAAAAAAGTCATATCCCCTAAGTAGTTTCCTAAAAGCGGAACAGGTCCTCCAAAGCCTACATCCATAGTCCAATCGGGCAAATCTCCATATGATCCTATTCTCGATTGGTCTGCGGGTATTTCATAAGGTTCCCTTGTGAAGCCTGTCAACTCATAGTTGGTGTCTCCGTTTTCGACAGTTATATCCCAGATAGGAATATAGGCGGAATCGTGACTGTAGATAGTAAAGAGAGATTCCGTGTTGGGTAAGAGTGAATCTCCCAGGGTATTGATTCGACGCATCCAGATAAATTGATTGCGTAAATCTTCAGCTGTAGTCGGTCTGCCCGTGGCTTCTCCTTCCCATCCTCTCCAACTTTTTCCGGTATGGTTTTTTAGCTTCAACGTGTCATAAAACGGACTCTCAGGATCGCCCCATACGTTAGCCGGACCCTTCCAGCAGACACTATCTAATCTGGAAACAGTATCAAGTCCAAGAGTTTCTTCTGTGAAAAAATCCACATTCCATTCTACACCCGTGTCTAATTTATTCCATAAATAGACTTCGTTGTAATAATTATCAGGATCGAAAATAGATGCTCCGCTATGCTTTTGATATCCGGGAGTGTATCTTAATTCGAATGAACCGCTGTACTTATCGGAGGAACCTTCTCTTGTGACTACGTTAATCGCTCCGGCACGAACGTTTCCGTATTCCGCGTTAAATCCCCCCTTTATTAAACTAATTTCTTTTATTTCGCTGAGGTTAGGCATCATAATGGGTTCATTTTTTCTCGCGTCGACAAGCAATAATCCATCTGCCATTAACTTGGTATCTTCTAAACCGCTGCCCCTTACGCTCCAGCCGTCTACACCGGCTTGTAAGTTAAGATATTGAGCTACGTCTGTGATTAGAGGAATTGCCTCTATTTCCGTTTTTTCGGCGGAGAAGGAACTGCTTGCAAGATCCATCCTAATAACTTCCCTCTCAGCCTGGATGGTTATACCTTCTCCCTCTACAACTGTCGGTTCCATTTCGAAATTAAGCGGAGTGGTATGTTCTGAGCTGACTCTAACCCCTGTTTTTGTAACACTTTTATAACCCATCATTTTTGCCTGTACGTCATAGTTGTCCGGCCCCAATCTGATTATATAAAAATAACCATCTGCATCACAGGCGGCTCCCATCGAAGTGCCTACTACCAGAACATTAGCACCCGGTAAAGGTTCCCCTGTTCTGGCATCTGTAACCACACCGGCTATCTTTCCGGTAACCGCGGCTTCAGCGTTCTGGGTAAATATAAAGGAAGTTACTAATATAAGTAAGCTATATAGAATCCACCTTAGCAACAACCTTTTTACCTTTCCTATCCTTTTCATCAAGACCTCCTTTTTTATTTAAGGTTAAGATATACGAAAAAAGTTAAAACCGAAGATTGGAATGTGAAATAGTCATCAAAGATTTTTGATTTGCACAATCTTAAATATTCAAAATTTTCTGGGTAAAGAGACATTTTTACGCTCTCCTTGTCATATTCCGTTATATTATACATCTAAACGAACTAACTTAATATCCACTAATATAAAACCCTCTTAAATCGATTTTTAATTGTATTGCCTAAAATATGATTTGATGCGTGGATTTCCCTGTATTTTTTAATCAGGATTTGGATTATTCTAAAATCAATAAGATTGGATTTAGACCAAATTTTATTAATCATTTCTTGTCTCAACATACATGTTATTTTAATATTAACTCAGTAAATGTCAAGGGTAAAAAATTCTCTTCTTACTGAAATTTAAACCGAAATACGCAAATTTTTTCTAAATTATATGTAAAGAATTAAAGATAAAGAATCGGAGGTATTTTAATCTAAAGTAAAGAACTTAACGCCAGAGTCGATTGCGTAAAATATGATTTCGATCGTGAAAAATATTCTATTTTACCGGGTATAAGGGTGGGTTGTTACATTATTGAATAAGTTATCCCAACATAAAATTACGTTTAATGTTGATAATGCTACAATGCTCCAATTTTCTCGGATTTGATCGGATATCTCTGCAATATTTATTTTCTTATTATTGTGCCGTTATGTTTCCGATTACCCTGATTTCATGAAAAAAAACCCTTGACAAAATGTTAAGGGTTTTATATATTAATTTAAAGTATACAAATTTAAGGAGCAGTATCCGTACAGCTCAGCTATAATAGCATGAGATTAACGGTAATAAGAAAAGGAATTGCTAAGATAGATTTAACTACATAAAAAGGAGGGTCGATATGAGGAAGTTTTTAGTATTATTTTTTGTTCTTATGTTAATGTTTTCCTTAGAAACAATTTCAAAAGACGCGTTTAGTTTTGAGGCCAATGAGTACCCGGATAGTATTATTCCCCCAGGTTATGAAGGTATGGAACCCTTTATAACAGGCTACAGAGACAGTAAAGCGTCAGATTTTTCGATTGTGGAGGGTAAAAAATGGTGGCATGGTACTCATTCGATACAGATGTGTATGACTCATACAGGTACAAGGTGGAATATCATGGCTAAGAACCTACTTATAGGTTCTCAGCCTGAGAACCTGGATACAACTTTTTTGGATGGTTTGAATAATAGGGATACGATGTATTATTATGTTTATATTCCCTGGAACGCTCCCATTGATAGTATCTTTATCTTCGTAAGAAACGCGAGTTGGGCACACGATGAACACACGGTTTACTACCCCCGAGATTTGCGTTATGGAAGATGGAATGAATTAAAAGATGGGATTTCGGATGATCTCGAGATCACGACTGGAATCATACAAAGCGATTTCGAAGTACATACAAACCCAGAAGTGAATCCGCCAGCATGTACACTGTACATCGATGCTATCAGCTCAAAAGGCAGAGTTCCCAGTAAATATATTGATACGACCGGACAGGCGGGAATCGATGAAGAAGTGGGCATAATTAATATTACCGGGACTTCTATAAATTGCGTAAAATACTCTCTTGGAGTTAATGCTCCTGTGATGATTCAGGTATATGATTTGACAGGCAGAAAACAATTGGAAATACCGGTTGGAATTCAACCTGCCGGTTCTTACAATATTCCTGTAGATTTATCCCCTGGGGTTTATTTTGTGGAAGTTTCTACAGACATGGATTCTAAGATAGGTAAAGTTATCTCTTGTAAGTAACAGTTTATAATTATTTAATTATTGAAAAAGGGGAAGCTAACTTCCCCTTTTTTCTTTTTATATAAATGTAAAATCAATTAACAGAATCTATAGATAACCTAATTTTTCCAGGCGTTTTTTAATTAGTTTTACTTCTTCAGAAGAAAGATCTTCTTTGTCTGGTTTTTTGAGTGCGGCGAGGTCTCTTAGTATGTATACGACGAACTCGTTAACACTGCTGAAGCCCGTATCTTTTATTATTGTTTTGAGTTTATTGTATAGAGGTCTTGGTATTTTTAGAGTCACTTTATCGCTTTTCATATTTATATTGTATCTTTTAATCTGCGTAAGTCAAGTTTTCGGTTAGCTGAACCGCTATCCGAGTCATAAGTCGTCAGTCATGAGTCACGAGTCAAAACAAAACCCGAGCCCCCGTTTTTTAACAGCATGGAGAAAAAATCACAAATATGTTTTGACGTTGGACGCGGGACATCGGATTTCGGACTCGATTTTATAGTTATAGAGAAAAATCGAAAAAGGGGGTTGACAAATTTTGAAAAATATGTATATTACTTTGTATATAAAAGTACTTTGTTAAGGAGGGATTAAAATGGCTAAAAAAGAGGAAATTTTTAAAACGATTGTTATATTTTTGTTTTTTCTTTTTGGATGTAATCATAAGTATGTCGATGTTGAGGGGGAGTTGTCTGGTGGGAGCATTGTTGCTTTATGGGAAGAGTTAGATTGTAAAATTGTCGAGCAAGATGAACAAGGTTTTTCTTTGGGCTTTCAAGTTAAGAATGTTGCTGTTGTTAGTGGTTCGGCAAAATTAGTAGAACTTTATGAACGCAGTTCTCGGGAAAAAGAAGATGGTCGGACTCCTTTGGGTTTGTTGGTTGGGTTTGGTGGTTGTATAGGAGGGTGCTATTATGGATTATCTGATAATAATTTCTGGGATGGATATGATAAAGACCGGTTCGATAGAGGGTGTCTTATATCTTTTGCTTCTTGTGCTACTGGTCTTGGAATTGTTTTTTGGGGAATAGATCATAGTCGTAAGGTTGCTAAAGCTGTTCCAAATTTTATAAAAAGAGATACTATTTGTGTGGATAGTATGTTTCTGTCAAAACAAAAAATAAAAATTTCAGTGGAAAGGTTAGATTTCGCGAAAATGTATTATACCGATGAAGATGGTAATATTGAATTGAAGTTTGATGAAATATTGCCGGAACCTACAGATGCTGATTCAGTGCTTAGTATTATAATGCGTTATTATGAGTTAGTCGATACTGTAAGGGTTAGACGTTTATGAAAGCTTTGAAGATGATGATTGTATTTATTGTAATTTTATCGGGATGCAGCCCTAAGCACATTCTTCGTACGGAAAGAAAGTTGTTGGACCGTGAGATTCTAGAGTCGTGGGATGAGTTGAAGGGCGAAATTGTTAAGCGTGATAGTTTAGGTTTTTCTTTAGGTTTTCAAGTTAAGGCTTTTAATGTTGTAAGAAGAAATCTAAGAATAAAAGAATTCTATGAATATGGTTCTGGTGACCCGGAAGAAAAATCAATTCAGGTTCTTGGGGGGCTCGTTCTTGGATGTTCTGGTTGTTTTTTAGGATATAAATATGGCCTTGCGAGGGATGAGGATTATATTCCATCCCTTCTATTTCCGAACCCATCAGATGAAGGATGTAAGACTGCTTGTCTGTGGGCGTTGCCTGGATGTATCTTGTTGGCTGATGGATTGGTTAAAGGACGTGAATACTCAAAAGCGATGCCTGATTTTGTTAAAATAGATACTGTTTGTATGGATAGTATGTTTTTGGTAAAGCAGAAAATAAAGGTTGAGGTGGAGAAGTCGGATTTTGAAAAAATATGTTATACCGATGAATATGGAAATATTGAATTGAAATTCAATGAAATTTTGTCAGACCCTAAAGTGGCGGATTCGGTGCTTAATGTTATAATTCGTTATTATGAGATGGTTGATACGGTGGATGTAAAGATAAAATAATAGGATATAGGATTTGGGATTTGGGATTTAGATAAAACAACAAAAATTGGTGTGTGGTGGGCTTTGTGGTTCAAATTATAATTTTCGACTTTTGACTCTGGACTTTGGACTATATTAAAGACAAATTTCCCTGAAATTACAATAATTACAAATTTTCTCGTTTGTGGTTTTTTTAAAATTTTCCTTCGGAATAGGAATGTTTTCCGAAATATCCTCGCAGAACGAATGCATTTCTTCCGTTTCTTTTTGAACGGTGTTTATAAAGTTTTCTATTTCGTAGTTTTTGAATTGCGTTTCCTTTTCTCTGTAAGTAGGCGAAAGGTATGCTGAGATTGCATAAAAGTTTTCCGGTTTGTTTTTAAAGTGGTAAGATGCCCAGCAAACATACCCCGTTAATTGTTTGTCGTGTTTTTTTCTATCTTCTTTTCCTGTTTTCCAATCGATTATGTAAGTTTTCTCATCAAAAGGAAAGAGAAAGTCGACCTTGCAGTATGTTTTTATACCTTCGAGTCTGAATTCTCCGTATCCTGGCGGTTCTATAATCCAATTATTTTTATTCTTTGTCGCTTTTTCTTTTATCCAGCCGAACCGTTCGCTGTTTAAAAGATTTTCGAGATTCTTTTTTATTGATGAAAATAGTTCGTTTTTATTAATTTCTTTCATTTCCTCGTAGTGGACTTCAGAGAATTTATTCTGTTTACAGTATTGTTGCGCTTTATTTTCGGTATAATCCAGAAAACGTTTCCTATTAATTGGTCTTTCGGATTGTATAAATCTTTCAAGTAGTTTAGCTATAACATCATGGGTAATTATTCCGACGGCAAGAGGTGTCGAAGTAAGAGCTTTTAGTTCCTTTATTTTATATTCTGAATAATCGGTGTCATATTTTGGATAATATGTATAGAAGTATTGCCTTTGACATAATTTGAATTTGTCGTACCTGCTTAATGACCATCCGAGAATGGGCGTATATTCGAATTTTTCAATCAATTTGAACTCCTTTCCATTATTGAATTCTAAGATATATGTAAAAAATGTCAATGGCATAGATTCTTTGAATCCAAGTTAAATGGTTGAATAGTTGAATAGTTGAATTGTAAAAAAACTAAAAACTTCATTAACTTTGTGTGAAATTGCTTTTGGGGGGGTGGATTTAGTTTGAAAGTTTCCATTCTGAATTTTGTTTTTTGGATTGACAAATGGGGGGTTTTTCATTATAATCAAGTCTATGAAAGTTGCGGAAGATTTTGCAGGTATAAAAAATTATGTGGAACATAGATATATTGCTGCTAATTATGTTTGTAATGTGTATTCGTTTTCTACGCCCATATTAGTGATATACCAAACCCCATAAATTAAGTCCCCCATATAAGAACCCAGTATCGGTTTGATTTGCTTTGTTGAAGATGGGTTTTAATTGTCAGTTTTAATTTATATTAAGGAAAGGGAAAAGTAAAAAAAGGAAAACAGGAGGGTAATATGTTGAAAAAAGCTTTATTGGTATTGTTGAGTGTCCTGATTATTTCAGGGGTTTGTTTCGCCGGAGAAGAAGCTGCAGAAGAACCGGTAGAAGACACTACGGCTGTAGTAGAAGAACAGCCCACAGAGGAACCGGCGGAAGAGGTTTCTTCAGCTGTAGTAGAAGAAGAGTCTGCATTGGTTCTGGAAGATATAGCGATTTGTTCAGCTGTTGAAGATAAACAGCCGCAAGGAGCTGGAACAGTATTTTCCGACGATTCAGAGAAAATATATTGTTTTACAAAAATCGTGGGAGCGTCAGATACGACCGCGGTAAATCATGTTTGGTATATGGGTGATCGGGAATTGGTGAGTGTCAATTTAGCAGTAAAATCTGCGTCTTGGCGTACATGGAGTTCAAAATTGGTTGATATGGGGTTAGGTAAAGGACATGTGGAAATAGTTTCTGAAGACGGTACCGTATTAGGAAAGGCTGATTTTGAAATACAGGCAGCTCCGCAAGCAGAAGAGACCGAAAAAGCAGTTGAAGAGGTTGAAAAAGATGAAGGAGCCGAAGAGCCTATGGAAGAGGAAGCCGAAGAGACAACTGAAGAAGAGTAAAGACTGATTAAAGTTTATAGAAAAAACGTCGTATTTGAATCTGTTTGATCTAATACTGGATAGGTTTAAATACGACGTAGTTTTTCTTGCTTGAAGTATTTATATTTATAAAATAGCAATAACTTAACTTTGGAGTAGTAATTATGAGAAATATAATATTCATTTTAATTTATTTGCTTGTACTACCGGGTATTAGTTTTGCAGGGGATGACTCGCAAGTCATTGTCGATGCGGAATCAGGAAAACATAAAATTAGCAAACATATTTATGGCCATTTTGCCGAACATCTTGGTCGTTGTATTTACGGGGGTATTTGGGTAGGTGAAGATTCCAAAATACCCAATATCAAAGGATATCGTAAAGATATTGTTGAAGCACTCAAAGAGATTGCCATACCTAACCTGCGTTGGCCCGGCGGGTGTTTTGCCGATATCTATCACTGGCAAGATGGAGTCGGACCTAAAGATCAGCGGCCTTCGATTCTCAATTATCATTGGGGTGAAGTTACCGAAGATAACAGTTTTGGTACTCATGAGTTTCTAAATTTATGTGTTTTTTTGGGCTGTAAACCGTATCTGGGCGTCAATATGGGAACTGGAAGCCCCAAAGATTTAAAGGACTGGGTATTATATACTAATTCAAGTGAAGGAAACGTAATGTCAAATTGGAGGAAAAAGAACGGTCAAGATGAGCCTTGGAGAGTTAAATATTGGGGAATTGGTAATGAAGCATGGGGTTGTGGTGGTAACATGGATCCGGAGTATTATGCCAAAGCATATAACCACTATGCTACATTTTGTCGTGATTTAAACGGAGTTAAAAATTACCGTGTCGCTTGTGGCCCATCCGGAGAATACGTTGAATGGACGGAGACATTGATGCGAACTGTTAAACCTTGGCTTATACAGGGTATTTCGATTCATTTTTACACAGTTGCCCATGGTAATTGGGACGATAAAGGTTCAGCCACTGATTTTAATGAAGACGGCTGGTTTGAACAAATAAGATATACCTTGCAAATGGAAGACGTTATTGAGAAGAATGCTATGGTAATGGATCGCTACGATCCGGAGAAAAAAATCGGTATGATCATTGATGAATGGGGAACCTGGTATAATGTGGAACCCGGAACAGAGAAAGGATTTTTATATCAGCAAAATACATTACGAGACGCTCTGGTTGCAGGAATCAATCTCAACATATTTAATAACAACTGCGAACGTGTTAAGATGACTAATATTGCACAAGCAGTCAATGTTTTGCAGGCGGTTTTGTTAACCAAAGGGGATCAGATGGTTCGTACTCCGACCTGGCATGTATTCAAGTTGTTCAAACCTCATCATGATGCTATTTTGCTACCTGTTGATGTTCGATCCGCAGATTATAAATTTAATGGACAAACAATTCCTGCTATTAGCGCTTCAGCCTCGCGTGATACAGGAGGCATTATACATATTAGTCTAACAAATGCCGATCCGAATAGGAGTCAAGCTTTAAACTGCGAGTTTCGTGGGGCTTTAGTTTCAAGAGTCAGTGGAGAGATTATTACAGCTAATAAAATGAATGCGTTGAACGACTTTGGTAAAGTGGAAGAGGTTAAAATACAACCTTTTAAAAAAGCTAAAGTTGATAAGAATAATATTGTCGTTACGCTTCCGCCTAAATCGGTTGTTATGCTTGAAGTTAAATAATTTGTAGAGTAGTTAGTAGTTGGTAGTTAGTAGTTAGAATAAAACAAAAGATAAACTCTTTGTTCTCTGTGATTAAATAATTTTTTCTTTGTGCCTTTGTGTGAGATAAATTTTTTTGTTTAGTGTTTTTCGTGGTTTAAAACAATCCGGTTATATTTCCTTCCGCATCGATATCGATATTTTCCGCCGCCGGGTTTTTGGGTAATCCTGGCATAAGTAGGATATTACCTGTGACCGGTATTAGGAAGCCCGCGCCCCTTGAAATTTTTATTCCTCTAACAGTGACTATAAAGTCTTCGGGTCTGCATAAGAGTTTTGGATCATCTGAAAGAGATTTCTGAGTTTTAGCGATGCAAATCGGGAGTGTTTCCAGGCCTAATTTTTTTATGAGTTTAAGATCTGCTTGTCCTTCTTTAGTAAATTCAACTGCCGCGGCTCCGTAGATTTCCCTCGATACGATTTCTATTTTCTTTTTAATCGATTCTTTAAGGGAATAAAGAGGTTTAAATTTTCTTTTTCCGGAAACCTTATCGATAACTTTTTGGCTTAAATCAAGGGCTCCTTCTCCCCCTTTCTGATGAACCTCGACGATGGAGGATTCTATTCCTTTTGAATTGGTGAATTCTTTTATAACTTCGATTTCTTCTTTTGTATCGTGGGTAAATTTATTTATAGCTACTATTGCCGGAACACCAAATGTTTTTATATTCTCGAGATGTTTTTCAAGGTTAGGTAGTCCGTTCTTGACCGCTTTGGAGTCAGGTTTTTCCAGATCTTTTACTTCTTTTCCTCCGTGATTTTTCAATGCTCTTACTGTGGCAACGAGCACAACTGTTTCCGGGTTTAAACCGGATTTTCTTGCCACAATATCGAAGAATTTTTCTGCTCCAAGGTCAAAACCGAATCCTGCTTCAGTTATTACGTACTCGGAAAGTTTAAGTCCAAGTTTCATGGAAAGAACCGAACAGGTACCCTGAGCTATATTGGCAAAAGGGCCGCCGTGAACCAGTGCTGGTGTTCCTTCTGTTGTTTGGACTAGGTTCGGTTTTAGAGCGTCTTTTAACAGGGCTGTGGTAGCCCCTTCAATTTTTAAATCCTTAAGATAGACGGGTTTTTGATCGTAAGTAAAGCCCAATAGAATATTGGAAATCATTGCTTTCAATTCACTATAATTTTCGGCAAGACAAAGAATCGCCATAATTTCTGAGGATGCGGTAATCTGAAAAGATGATTCTCTGGGGATACCATGAATTCTACCTCCAAGACCTATTATAATATCTCTTAAAGATCGGTCATTCATATCTATTACTCTGCACCAGGTTGTTGTTCTGGGATCGAGTCTCGGATCTTTTCTGTGATGTATGTGATTATCGACAGTTGCCGCGATTAAATTATGCGCGCTTTCTACCGCTCTCATATCGCCGGTAAAATGCATATTTATTTCTTCCATTGGAAGCACCTGAGCGTAACCTCCGCCTGTTGCTCCACCCTTTCTGCCAAATAAGGGACCGAGTGATGGTTCTCTTAGAGTTACTATGGAAGATTTGCCAAGTTTGTTTAAACCCAGAGATAATCCTATAGCAATTGTGGTTTTGCCTTCCCCTGCAGGTGTAGGAGTAATTGCGGAAACTAAAATTAATTTGCTATTCTTTTTTTCCTTTCTTTTTTTTACGGCTTGTATTTTAATTTTACATTTATTGTTGCCGTATAACTCTATATCTTCTTTTGAAAGATTGAGTCTTTCAGCGACCTCAGAAATGTTTTTTAACTTCATTGATTTCGCAATTTTTATATCATTATTCATATTTTAACCTCTTAAAAGCTTTCAGGCTTGACTATATTAAATTCTTTATTATTAATTAAAAGCTTTTTTATATTAAAGTTAATTGTAGATTTTGCAAGTGCGAAATAGATATAACCGGAGGAATAGTAGTAATGTATGATATTATAGTTGTCGGTGGGGGTATTATTGGGGGATCAGCTGTATATCACCTTTTTGAAAAAGGATATGCGGGTAAGGTTTTAGTTTTAGAGCGAAATAATGCTTTAGCACAGGAATCTACATCTCTTTGCGCCGGTGGAATGAGAAATATTTGGTCCACAGAAGTTAATATGAAGATGACCATTTATTCAATAGAGCATTTTAAGAACTTCCGGGAAAATTTCGGAATTTCGATCGGTTTTGAGCAAAATGGATATCTCTTTACTTATTATGAAAAAAATTGGCAGGATATCGTAGATTTTAAACCCGTGTGGGATAAAGCGGGAGTTAATGTTGAGTTAATTCCGCCTGAGGATATTAAAAATATTGTTCCTAATTTTAGACCGGATTTAAAACATCTGGGGAAAGATATCTTAAAAACAGTTTCTGTTTCTCCTATTGTAGGAGGTCTTTTCGGGAAAGATTGTGCGATATTTAATGCCACAACACCGGCACAGACCTATTTTGATTTCTCTAAGGATAAATATCCCGGGCGTATCGATATAGAATTAAATAAAGAAGTAGAAAAAATAATTTTGGATGAGGGAAAAGTCAAAGGGATAGTTCTTCGAGGAGGAAAAGAGATATTCGCGGATAAAGTTCTTTTGACTGCGGGAGCATGGTCGAGACAAATATTGGACAATTCTGATGTTCCCGATGATTTGTCTATTCCTGTAGTTCCGATAAAAAGAGTTTTGTATGTTGTTTTGCCACCTTTAAATGGAGATAAATATAATAAAATTCCTTTAACGGTTATTGATGATGGTGTTTATTTTAGACCCGAAGGAGATAATTTAGTTGTTGGGAGGGCAGACCCAGAACAATTACCGGGATTTAGTACAGAGCCGCGCAGGTCTTATTATGAAGATTTTATGAATCTTTACATGCAGATAAGGATAAAAGGAGCCGAGTACTGTCGTATCCAAAATATGTGGGGTGGATTGTACGCGATCAATACCGCGGATCATAACGCTCTAATAGGAGAACATCCGGATTTTGATAATTTATTTCTTTGTACTGGTTTTAGTGGTCACGGAGCTATGGAGGCTCCGGCTGCGGGTTTATCTATTGCTGAGATAATAGAATGCGGTAAAGTTGAAACTCTTCCGGAAGTTCAATCTCTAAACATCCGGAGAATTAGGGATAAAAAACTGATAGAAGAAACAATAGTAATATAATAGGCTATTCGTTTTTAGCCATTTGCTTTTTGCAATGAAAAAACCTAAAATCTACAGAATCTACACTAAAAAATACATTTTTTTAGTAAAAAACTAAATGCTAAAATCCAACAGCTAAGAGTAAAAAGTCTTGACAATCGTTATATTTGCGATAATATACAAATATGAAGGATGCTGTTATAGAGGGGGATTTATTATATTTCTCTATAAAGGAGATATTCTATTTGCTTTCACGTTTCAAAAAAACTGGTCGTTTGATTGTTAAAGGAGAAGGAAATGTTTATGTTTCAGATGGTAAGGTTTTGCATGCTGAGATGGATAAGAAAGAAGGACTGGAAGCTTTTTTCTCCATAGGTATGAAAAAAGAGGGAAGATTTGTTTTTCAACCTGATGAAAAACCTACCGTTAATACAATCTTTCAGCCTCTTTCAGAGTTGATCGATCAAATAGAAACAAGGGAAGCTCAAGTGGATGAGTTTGAAAAAGACCTTCCACCCGGTTCTATAATTCCCGAGAAATCTTCTAAGGCGCCTGAGGGGGATAAAATAGCTTTAAAAAAAGATGAGTGGAAAATTTTAATTCTGGCAGATGGTAGGAAAAAACTTTCGGAAATAATTAAATTAAGCCCTCTTTCAAAACTTGATACTTTAAAAGCATTATCCTGGTTGTTCAAAGAATCTTTACTTTATGATCCCGAGGAAAAAAAGCGAATCTTTGAAGAAGGCCTTAATAAAACAAATGTTTTTTTGAAAACTTTCGGAGATGGTCCCTGGATTGAAGGACTTCATCAGATTATTGAAAAATATGAAGTAAAAGATTCTGTTTCATTAAACGGGAAAAGTTTGAAAATAAATAATAAGAAATTTTCACTTGATCTTCAAAAAACGAAAGAATTCTTTTCTGAGATAATTGATTCCCTTGAGCGAAAAGCTATTGAGGCACTTGGAAAACTATTAGTAAATAAAAAAATGAAGGAAATAGAAAATGAATCCTGATATTCCGTTAGATAAATTAATGGAAGACCCCGATATTAAAGGGTTTGCTCTGGTTTCTTCTGAAGACGGGTCTATTTTAAAAAGTGGCGGGATAACTCCCGGTAATATCGATGATCTGGTTGCTTTTACGGGTTCCGCTGCTGAAATTATGGCTGAGGCTTGCCAAATAGGCACAATAGATACAGTGAAAGGAGTTGGTAGGGAAACTCTTGTTATTGTTCCCTTTGATAAAAGTTATTTGGGTCTCGTTTTGGAAAAAAACACAGAAAATGTGGAAGAAAAAATCAAGGAAAGTCTTGGCGGTTTAAAGAAAGAAGTAGATTCAGATGTGAGTAAAATCTTTAAAGATAGAGCTGATCAGTTGAATATGCTGTTGCATGAATTTGTTAAGGATTCGGATCCTGAAATGTGGAAGGGATATGTTTTAAGTGGGCTTTCCGCGCTTTCTAAAGAAGGAAGGGTAGGTACTTTAATCAAACTTGAAGGGTTGGAATTGAGTGTTAACGCTAATGCGGAAAATCTGGACAGGGATGAAGTAAATAAATTTATGAAATTGTTGTTGGATTTTATAGTTAAGAAAGCATTGAGCGAGTTTGGGAAACAACAAACAAAAATGATTGTTCAGAAAGTGATCAGAGAAATTAGTGAGAAGAATAAATAATGATTGATTTAATTGATTTAAAAGAATTAAAAGATAATTTCGATTTAATTGCTACTTTTAGTTTGAGTGAACCTAAAGAATTTGTTGGTGAGCTTGAAGGCGGAAAAGAAGTTTTAGATAGGATTAGTCTTGTTTTAACTCAGACTTTTGACGCTATAGGGGCACTTCCTTTTCGGCAACTGATTGTAAATGCTAAGGATAAAAAAGTTGTTATAATTTATTACAGAAATAAATTTTTCGGATTAGTTGCAAATAAAGACGAAAATGTTGAAAATATTCTCAAGTATATTTATGAAAAAGGAAGTGTTTTAAAGCCGAGAGTTAAGGCAAAAGAAGCAAAAGGCGAAAGGGCTATAATTGAGAAGGAAAAAGAACCGGAAGTCGCGGAAGAAAAGAAAGAAAAATTAGAAGAAAGGATATCAAAACCGGAAGAAATAGAGAAAAAAGAAATACAGAAAGAAGAATTGAAGGAGAAAGAAGAGGAGAGAGAAAAAGAGAAAGAAAAAGAAAAAATTGTAGAGAAAGTTATAAAAGAAGAAGAGAAGCCCAAAAAAGTTGAAACCGTAAAAATAGCAGAAAAAATAGAAGAACCGGAAAAAATAAAAAAAGTTACCGTTAAGAAAGAAATTCTAAGTACAAAAGTTTTAGATTATATTGAGGAAATAGCAGGTAATTATCTTGGCGATTTTTCTTTAGACATAGTATCTAATGTAATAGCGGATAGCGGTACAGATAAAAATAACCCAACTAAAGATCAAGTGTTGGGTATCGCGCAGTCTCTTAAAGAAGCCGCGACTTTAATAATCGGACCTTCAAAAGCAAAGAAATTAAACCAGGATATTTTGAAGAAGATAGAGGAGGTATGATGTATTTATTGGAAGTATTTTTAGGTGCTTTACCTGAAGAGATTACTAAAATGGCTTCTTTGAATAGTTGGATAATGATTATAGCGGCAGTTTTTCTGTGGATCACTTTTGTACTTTTTGGAATAATTGCTAAAAGGTATGAGAGGGTTCTCCGAAAAAAAACGGAATGGCAGTTCATTATTATTGCCCCTTCCGGAATTCTCGTATATGCTATTTTGCAATTAATGTCAGTATTTCAGGGTAATCTTAAGATGCCGGTGAGTACCGGCAGAATAGCATACTCATTATTTTTTCTTTCGGGGATACTATCTTTACTCGGAGCGTTGCGTTTTAGAAAAGTAGTTAGTCCGAGAAAAGGAGGTTTCAGATGAAAGTAGATTTTCCATTTGAGATACTTTTTGCCATTGGTATACTTATTTTTACTTTATCTCTTTATGTTTATGGTTTAATTATAAAAAGACTTCTTCCTCTTATAGAGAAAAAAGGGATATGGATTTTACCTATAATCGGTTCGATTTTTTTGGTTTTGTCAGCTGTCATTCATTTTTACCGAATCTTATACTTTGGTAAAAATCTTTCTATTGCGGATCCAACTGACCTATTTCCTTTAATTAAGGGAATGTTAGGTGCCAATCTGTTAGAAGCGGTCGCGATCCTGGGTTCTGCCCTCTTGACACTTATAGGAATTACTATATATTACCGTTGGATTTCAAGGTGAGTTTATTGGTTTTTATGTGTATTGAAAAGTTATATAATAATAGCAATCGATAAAAAGGAGGTTATATGCAAGGTGCTATTGAATTCTTTGACATGGGAGGATGGGCTATGTATCCGCTTCTCATTTGTGCTATACTTGGTTTTGCTTATATTATTGAGAGAATGATAACTTTTGCTCGTTTGAGAATTGATCCCGAGGATTTCGCCGAAGAACTTGTAGAAATATTTAAAAAGGACGGAGCTTCCACGGCAAGTGAATATTGTCATCGAACGCCTTCTCCTGCAGCGAGAGTATTCGGTCCTGTAATAGAAAAATATAAGGAACATGGTAAAAAGTCCAAAGAAAAAGAAGTGTTTGAAGAAGTTATGACAAGGTATGCTACAAGAGAATTAGCTTTTCTTGATAGGGGTATGTTGATACTTGCTTCTCTGTCTAATATTGCTCCGATGCTTGGTTTCCTTGGTACAGTTTCGGGTATGATAAACGCTTTTAATGCTATAGCTCTTGCCGGAACGGTTGAGGCTACTCTGGTTGCTTCGGGTATTTCTGAAGCACTTGTTACAACCGCTACTGGGTTAGCTTTAGCTATTCCAATTTCGGGCGCGCATGCTTTCTTTACACAGAAAGTAAATGGTTTTACCCGATCTATGGAGGAAGGTGCTGCTACTTTGATGGATGCTTTACTGGAGGAATAAGTGAAACTTCGTGAAAAGAAGACAAAAGGTGCCGAAATACCAACTGCTTCGATGGCGGATATAGCTTTTCTTTTGTTGATATTTTTTATGGTTACCACTGTCTTTGCAAATGAAGTTGGATTGCAAATTCTTCTTCCGGAAAAAGGAGATGAAGTTAAAGTTAAATCCGAAAATATCCAGCGAATTTATGTAGAGGAAAAAGGGGAAATCAGAATAAACGGAGAATCGGTCAGCCAGGATCAGTTAGTAGATGAAGTGAAAAAAATTCTTACTGAAAATCCAAAAGCTATTTTTTCTATAAAAACTCATCCTGATGCTCAGTACCAGTATACGGTGAATGCTTTGGATAAATTAAGATTGGCGGATGCGGAGAGATACTCTCTTGCGCCTTCTTCAGAAGAGTAAGGTATAGTTATGAAACTGCATAGAGAAAAAGTACAGGCTACAATTCCTACTGCTTCAATGGCGGATATAGCTTTTCTTCTATTGATATTTTTTATGGTTACTACTACGTTTAGAGCCGAAACGGGTTTGCGCGTCATTATTCCACAGGTTGAAGCTGCCGAAAAGATGCCCGCGAGAAATTTAACTCATATCTGGATTTCTACAAATGGTCTTGTTTCTATCGATGATGCTCTTGTGCCTGTAGATAGAATATCCGATTTAATGATGAGGAAGAGGCAAGTAAACCCTGATATAATTGTTTCTGTTAAATGTGATAAGGCTACAAGTTATAAAGTTGTGGAAGATGTGTTAAACGAGTTTGTAGATGCTTCAGTTTTAAGAATTCATCTTGCCGCAAGAAAAAAACGGGGGTGATATATATGCGAGATAAAACTTATGATCTTAAAAGACAGTATCCCCTTCATATTAGGATCGGTTTTTTGATTACACTTGTGTTAATGATTTTGGGTTTTATTTTTATCCCTGATATTAAGGGAGGGACATACGAGCCCAAAGTAACAAAAGCTATGAAAGTTGATAAATTGCCGCCTCAACTTCAAAATATCGTAAAGCCGCCGCCGCCAGCGAAACCTAAGATGCCGGTAGCTGCTAAAAGCGATGATGAAGTTGAAGCAGAAACTATTGAAAAAACTGATTTTACAGGATTAGAAAAAAAAGAAGCCGATGTGGGTTTTAGACCACCGAAGTTTGTTGCTTATGAAGTAGCTCCACAGCCTTTAAATCAAAAGATAATGTACAGTGTTTATCCTGAAGTGGCTAAAAAATTAGGCATAGAAGGTACACTTTTTCTTGAATTATGGATAGATACAAATGGAAAAGTCAGGAATGTTATAATAACAAAAGCTTTATATCCTGCTATAGATAAAGCGGCTAAAGAGAAAGCGTATCAGTTAAAATTTAAACCCGCGATGCAGAGAGATAAACCTGTTGCAGTTCGTCTGTCTTATCCTGTTACCTTTAAATTGGAAGATTAAAAAGGAAATATTTTAACTTAGAAAGGGGCTCAGTAATTGAGCCCCTTTAAATTTTAAATGTTGTCTCTAAAAATATCGGATTCTATAAAGTGGGTTAAAGGAGTTGGTCCCAGAAAAGCTAAATTGTTTTCTGAGCTAAATGTAACTACTGTTAAGGATTTTCTATATCTTTCTCCCAGGAAGTATCTAGATAGAAGTATAATTAAACCTATAAGAAACATTAGAGTTAATGATGAAGTCACTGTCGAAGGTAAGGTTGTCTCTGTTAATACCAGAAGGACCAGGAAAGGAAAATCACTTTGTGATGTTACGGTTTATGATGGGACTGGAATGATTGTTGGGAGATGGTTTAATCAATCCTGGGTTAAGGATAGATTTAATAACGGAGACCATGTTATTTTCAGCGGGAAAGTTGATTTTTTTCGTGGGATATATATTTCTAATCCCGATTATGAGTTTTTGACTGAAGAAGAAACCGAGTTGATTCATACGGGAAGAATTATTCCCGTTTATCCTTTAACAAAATCTCTCGGGCAGAGATTTATGAGAAGAACCATAAACTATATTCTTAAAGATTTATCGGGTGAGATTAAAGATCCTTTTTCTTTGGATACTATAAAAAAATATGAATTAATTTCATTAGAAAAAGCGTTATTTAATATACATTTTCCCGAGGAACATGATATTTTGAAAAAAGCAAGAGAAAGATTGGCTTTTAATGAACTTTTTTACCTTCAATTGTTTCTTGCGCTTGAAAGAAAAAAATTAAAAAATAAAAAGGGTTTTTCTTTTGATGTGAATTCAGATTTAGAAAAAGATTTTATATCAACATTGCCATTTGAATTAACTCCGTCTCAGAAAAAGGTCCTTTCTGAAATCAAAAAGGATTTAAACAAAACTTATCCTATGAACAGATTACTTCAGGGTGACGTAGGATCCGGTAAAACAGTTGTCGCTATTGCAGCGATGTTAATTGCTTTGGGTAACGAATTTAACGTCGCTTTTATGGTCCCTACTGAAATTCTTGCCTATCAGCATTTCTCTGTTATGAGTAAATTTCTATCTTCTGTTTCAATCCCTTTGTGGCTTTTGGTGGGTAATACAGGGGAAACTGAAAGGAAGAAAATTTTAGAAGAAATAACTAAAAAGAGAGGTATTGTTTTAGGTACTCATGCTCTACTTGAGGAAGATGTTCTTATTCCTGATTTGGGTTTAGTAGTGGTTGATGAACAGCATCGCTTTGGAGTTAATCAGAGGGCTGTAATAAAGAAAAAAGGCAAACCTAATGTTCTTGTTATGTCGGCCACTCCTATACCAAGGACTTTGGCGCTCAGCGTTTATGGAGAATTAGATGTTTCTACTATCAAAGAATTACCTCCGGGCAGAGTTCCCTCCAAGACAAAATGGGTTAAGGAATCAAGAAAAAGATTTAAGGTTTATACTTGGATTAAAGACCAGATTAACAAAAGTAAATGTAAAGCGTATATTATATTTCCCCTTATTGAAGAATCCCAAAGCTTGGATTTAAGGTCGATAGAAGAAGAAGCGGAGAATATCAAAAATAATTTTTTGTCCGGTTTAAAAGTTAACATATTGCATGGGAGAATGAAAAGTGAGGAGAAAGATAACATTATGGAAGGATTTAAAGGGAGTAAATGTGATGTGCTGATAGCGACTACCGTTATTGAGGTTGGGATAGATGTTCCTGAAGCCAATATTATGGTTGTTGAAAATGCTGATAGATTTGGACTTGCTCAGCTTCACCAATTGAGGGGTAGAATTGGTAGGGGTAACAGGAAATCTTATTTTATTATGATTGCGGATGAGACGGATATTACGGATAAGGCAAAGTTGCGGCTTGATACTCTCACAAAAGTTTCTTCCGGATTCAAATTATCAGAGGTCGATTTGCGGCTGAGAGGTACAGGAGAGTTTTTCGGGGTAAGACAGCATGGCTTTCCTGATTTCAGATTTTTTGATCCTTTCAAAGATAGGAGCATGATTGAAGTGGTTCGTGACGCCGTTAAAGGGGTAATCGGTCAAAATATTGAAAATAACTTTGTAAAAGAAATTGAGAACATTAGAAAAAAAGCTGAATTTTTAGATGTCGGATAAAAAATGGAACTTTATTAAGTTTTTTTCTGTCTTTTACAATGTAATATTACCTGGCAAAAAACCTTGATAATATTATTGAATTACAAAAATCACAGAGTAACAAATTCGAAAGACCAGGAAAAGTAAAAGTCTTTGTATCCTTTGTGTTTTCTGTGTTCTAAAGTAAAAGGATATATCAACCTGGGGTTGACTTATGTGGGTTTTTTATTATCTTACCGGTTGAACAAAGATTTGGATTGGTTTAATTTAAAAGGAGGATTCTTAATGAAGAAAGTAGTTCTTTTATTTTTTATTTTAATTTTAATATTTCCTTTGGTTGCTGTTGGGAGTTCTCTTGAAGCGGGAGCTGTTTTTTTGATGATTTTTCCGGGTTCACGAGCAACTTCGATGGCAGGAGCTTTTACTGCTTCAGAAGGAGATGTTTTTTCGACATATTATAACGATGCTGCCCTAGCTTTTGAAAATAACGCGCAAATAGGGCTCCAGCACGCTAACTGGTTACCGGGTTTGTATCCTGGTATGTATTATGAATATCTAACGATGTTATTTCCTCTGGGTGAAGATCTGAATCTTGATTTCGCTGTCACATATCTTACTACTGGTTTAACTGAGACAGGAGATTCAACTCTTCCAGATTGGATGACATATGATGTTGCTTTTAAAGCCGGTGGATGTTTGCAAGTTTCAGATAATCTCGGTTTAGGTATAGGTATGAAATATATATATTCATTTTTGGCACCAGAAAGTGTCCTTATTTGGCTTTCGAATATAACAGGGACTTCAATGCAGGGAGGAACAGGTCAAGCATGGGCTTTGGATCTCTCTTTATTATATGTATGGAATGATTTTTTTAACACGGAATTATTTGGAATGGATTGGTTTAAGACACTTAGAGTAGGAGCCGCGTTACATAATTTTGGACCGGATATCAGCTATATAGATAACGGTGGATCTGACCCTCTTCCAAAAACATTAAGGTTAGGGTTTTCTATTGCCTGTTTGGATGAGGAAGCACACAAATTAAATTTAAATATGGATTTGATTAAAATTCTCGTAGATGTAGAATATTCAAACTTTAAGGAAATTTGGAGGGATTCATGGAAAGCTGTAGGTATGGAGTATACCCTTAACGATCTTTTTTCCTTAAGATTGGGTTATTTCTTGGATAAAGTTGGTCAAAGACAGGGACCAACCTTTGGTGCGGGATTTCAACATGATAAATGGAATTTGGATCTTTCGGTAGATCAAGAAATATATGACTTTCAAACATCAAACTACAGAATCTCAGCTCAATATTCCTTCTGATGGTATAATTTTAGTAAACAAACCTTCGGGAATGAGGACAACGGAACTTTTAAATAAAGTTAAGTTCCTTTTATCGTTGAAGAAAGCTGGACATGGAGGGACTTTAGATCCATTTGCCGAAGGATTGATAATTATACTTTTCGGAAAAGCAACCAAGTTAATGGATTATATAGGGGACGAGAAAGAATATATAGGTACTATGAAATTAGGTGTAGTAACAGATACGGATGATCCCGATGGGGAGGTAGTGGCGGAGAAAGAAGTTCCTGAATTAACTGAAAAAGAAATCAAAGAAACTCTTTCCGGGTTTAAAGGTTGTTTTAATCAAATTGTACCTCTGTATAGTGCTGTAAAGAGAAATGGAGAAAGATTGTATAATAAGGCAAGAAAAGGAGAAAAAGTCGATAAATTACCTGGCAGGGAGGTTGTAGTGGAAGAAATTGAGTTGCTTGATTTTTCGCCACCCTTTATAAAATTTAGGTGTTTAGCTCATCGTGGTACTTATATGCGTTCTTTAGCCAGAGATGTTGGTGAGATTCTCGGTTGCGGAGCACATCTATGTAAATTAAGCAGGGTGAGTATTGGACCTTATAAAATAGATGATTCTTCGACGCTTTCAGATATGAAAAAAGGAGATTTTAAGGCAATTGAATTTCGAAAAGCACTTCCTCATTTAAAGGCAATAACTCTTAGAGAAGATGGTATATGGGATTTCGTTCATGGTGGTAAGGTGCGGGGTTTTTATCCGAAAGGGTTATATCAGGTTAGAGATAATAGAGGGAATCTTTTGGGAATAGGAAAAGGTGAAACTTATGCAGTTCAACCGGTCAAAGTGTTCCATAATAAATAATTTAGATGAGCTTCCCAGTGTTTCAGGGTTCCTTGCTGTGGGAAACTTTGATGGTGTTCATTTTGGTCATCAACAATTAATTAAAGAAGGTAATAAAAGAAAAGAAGTTTCGGTTCTTACCTATGAGCCGCATCCTTTGATTTCACTGGATAAAGTGCGGGAACCATTTTTATTAAGTACTTTAAATGAAAAAATATCATTATTGGAACATTATTCCGCAAAAAAAGTGATTGTGCTTAATTTTGGTTCTGAAATATTTCAAATGTCTCCGGAAGCTTTTATAAAAGTTATAATCAAGGAAAAAATAAATCCAGAAGGAGTTATAATCGGATTTGATCATCATTTCGGAAAAGAAAGAAGGGGAGATGCTGGATTGCTCAAAAAAATGGGTGAAAAATTAGGATTTGATGTTATTATTTTTCCTGAAGTAAAAATTGACAGTAAAGCAGTTAAGAGTTCTGAAATTAGAAAATTTTTAAGAAAAGGTGAAATTGATAGTGTTTATAAATTTTCAGGACATCCTTATTTAATTGAAGGTAAAGTTGTTAAAGGTGATGGGATGGGGCGTTCTCTTGGTTATCCTACTGCAAATATTCAATTGGATTCTAAGTATAAACTGTTGCCTGATGAAGGATTATATTCATCTATAGTAGAGATACATGATGAGGAATTTCCGGCAATGCTTTACATAGGTTCATCTCCGACTTTTGGTATAAATCAAGTAAAGATAGAAGTTCATATTATGGGTTTTTCGGGACATATATATGGAGAAAGAATTAAGTGTTTTGTTTATTCATTGGTAAGAAAGAAAAAATTTTTTTCATCAGAGAAATCTTTAAAAGAGAATATTGGGAGAAGTAAAGAAGAAACGTTAAAAAGTCTTAAGGAGGTTTATAAATGGGAATCACAGCTAAGAAAAAGCAGGAATTAGTTAAGAAATTCGGACGACATGGTAAAGATACAGGTTCACCTGAAGTACAGATAGCTTTAATGACTGAAACTATAAGAGAACTAACTGAGCATCTAAAGGAACATAAGAAGGATTATCATTCTCAGAGGGGATTATTGAATTTAGCTTCAGAAAGGAAGAGATTGCTTAATTATCTGCGAAGAAAAGATTATAAGAGGTTCAGCGAGGTTGTAAAAACGTTGAATATTAGAGTCTAAGGTGGGGGGATGTCATATGGAATTTAGAAATTCTGTAGCAGTAGGAGATAAAGAAATGCATTTTGAAACAGGAACTATAGCGAAACAGGCTTCGGGGGCAGTATTGGTTTCTCTCGGAGGTACCGTTGTACTTGCTACCGCTTGTTCGAAACAAGAAGGGCAAGAGGGTTTGTCTTTTATCCCGCTCGTTGTTGATTACCTGGAAAGGACATATTCGGCAGGTAAAATTCCGGGAGGTTTTTTTAAAAGAGAGGGGAAACCTTCTGATAAAGAAATCTTAATTTCGAGATTGGTCGACAGACCTATCCGTACGTTAATTCCCGATGGATATACATGTGAGACTCAAATAGTTGTTATGGTACTTTCTCACGATCAGGAGAATGATACGCATCCTTTAGCTGTGTCCGGGGCATCGGCGGCGCTCGCGATTTCGGATATACCTTTTAACGGTCCTATAGGAGCAGTAAAAGTTGGATTGGTTGACGGTCAGTTTATAATCAACCCTTCTGTTGAGCAGCTCGCCGAAAGCCAGATGGATATGGTTGTCGCGGGAACCGATTCGGCAGTTACAACTATCGAAGGAAGAATGAATGATGTTGATGAAGGTACTGTATATTCGGGGATTGAAGTGGCTCACAGAGAAATTCGGAAAATAGTACAATTTCAGAAAAAAATGATGGAACAAGTCGGCAAACAAAAGAGAGTTTTTGAACCGGCAGTTATACCAACTGAAATAGAACAGGAAGTAAGTTCAAGATTCGGCAGTTACATTGATAAATTGAATGTAACGCCTTCAAAAGAGGAAAGGCAGAACTTAAAAAGAGAAATTCTTGAAAATTTTAAAGATAAATACGAAGAAGATGAATTGTGGAAAGTAGAGAAAGTTATAGATGATAAACGGAAAAAAGCTATGAGGAAAATGGTTCTTGAGCAGGGCAAAAGAATCGATGGCAGAAAGATCGATGAAATTAGACCTATTGAATGTAAAGTTAAAGCATTACCCAGACCGCATGGTTCTGCTATCTTTAGAAGAGGAGAAACTGTTAGTCTGTCAGCGGTAACCCTTGGATCCAAAAGAGACGAACAAAAAATAGATCATTTGATAGGTGAGGATTTCAAGAGGTTTATGCTCCATTATAATTTCCCTCCTTTTTCTGTGGGAGAGGTACGTTTTATGAGGGGTCCCGGTAGAAGGGAAATAGGACATGGCAATCTCGCAGAGCATTCTTTGTTTCCTATTATTCCTGATGAAGAGGATTTTCCTTATACGATCAGGATTGTTTCCGATATTTTAGAATCTAATGGTTCCTCATCTATGGCAACAGTTTGCGCTTCTTCCCTTGCGTTAATGGATGCAGGTATACCTGTAAAAAAACATGTAGCAGGTCTTTCGATTGGGCTTATAAAAGAAAACTCGGAACATTGCATTTTGACAGATATTCTTGGCGATGAGGATTATATGGGAGATATGGATTTTAAAGCCGCCGGAACCCGAGAAGGAATTACTGGTATACAACTCGATACTAAAATTCAAGATTTGACTCTTGATATTGTGAAAGAAGCTCTGGATAGAGCCAGGGAAGGAAGGCTGAAAATCCTTGAAATAATGGAGAAAACAATGCCATCCCCAAGAGAATCGCTATCTGAATTTGCTCCGCGAGTTGTAACTTTCGAAGTTCCTAATGAAAAAATTGGTAGAATTATCGGACCTTCAGGTAAAACCATTAAGAAGATAGTCAGAGAAAGTGGAGCTGAAGTGGAAATTGACGATGATACTTCAACGGTTACTATTTTCGGAGATGATAAAATATCGGTAGGAAAGGCTGAAGCGATGGTTAGAGGTGCTATTAAGGACGTTGAACCCGGAGAGGTTTATGAAGGCGAAGTCAAAAAACTTCTGCCTTTTGGTGCTATAGTTTCTATTGGCGGAGGGAAGGACGGACTGGTTCATATTAGTGAAATAGCGCATTATCATGTCGATAAGGTTGAAGATGTGCTTTCAGTAGGAGATAAACTTAGAGTTAAGGTTAAAAGAGTTGGAGATGATGGTAAGATAGATCTATCCAGGAAAGCTCTTATATCGAAAAACAAGGACGATTCAACAGACAATAACGATAATCAATAGCAGCAGTTGGTTGTTTATTTTTTTAAAATGAGGGGTTCTATATGAAAGAAGGACGTAGAGTTTTAGGGGTAGATGTAGGTTCTACAAATATTAAATCCGGATGGGTTATAGACGGCGAAATAAGTGAGTTTAAAAATACTCCGATTAATCCTGATGAAATTGTATCTGAACTGTTTGATGTTATCGCAGGTTATGAGCTTGAGACTGATTCTATTATTGGGGTAGGGTTTCCTGGTTTTATAGGTAATGGTGTTGTTCACAACCCGCCGAATTTACCGTCGGTTAAGGAATTGAATCTTCAGGAAAAATTACGCGTAGAAGTTAATCATCCCGCTTATGTTTTTAATGATGCGGATACTTATATCCTCGGTGAAGCTCTTTATGGTGCGGGTAAAGGAAACCGCATTGTTTTAGGTTTAACTCTTGGTACAGGAATTGGGGGAGGATTTGTAAAGGATGGGCAAGTGTATACCGGCAGTCGTGGATTTGCTTCCGAATATGGACATATGACTTTAGACCCTAATGGACCGCTATGCCATTGCGGTAAAAAAGGATGTCTTGAGGCTTTTGTTGGAAGCTATGGTATTTCAAGATTCTACGAGACTTTTACGGGTGAAAATTGCACAGTCAAGGAAATTTTCGATAAGGCTAAAAAGGGTGAAGAAAAAGCTTTAAAAGCACTTAACGAAGTTGGGTTTTACCTTGGTATAGGCATTAAAAATCTGGTTGAAGCGCTCGATCCTGATATATTCGTTTTAGGAGGAGGCGTAACAAAAGCGGGAAATATAATTATCGAATTGATAGAATCAAATCAACTTTCAGGTTTACGTCCGTTTGAAGATGTCCGGATAGTGATTGGAGAATTACCGGATAGGGCAGGGGCTATTGGTGCTGCTCACTGGGCGGAAGCTAAACATCATCAGTAAATGGAAGAGGATTTCTGGAGCCATCTCGAGGATTTAAGAAGAAAAGTAATTATTTGCATTTTTTTCTTTGTTATTTCAACCGGTATCGTATACCCTTTTTCCTCTGATATAATAAAACTTTTTACCGCATATGTAGAGAAAACCTATTTCTTCGCGCCTCAGGAAGCTTTATTTATAAGAATAAAAGTTAGTTTTATGGTTGGTTTAGTTCTTTCTCTACCTTTAATGTTGCATCAGCTTTATCTTTTTGTAATACCAGCATTAACAGATGATGAGAGAAGATTTACTTCTCCTTTTCTTATATCTCTTGTTATTTTCTTTTACGGGGGAGTGTTGGTAGCATACTATGTATTTTTACCATATATACTTAAAATGCTTTTGTCTTTTCAAACTGATTTTATGTCGCCTCTTATTTCGGTTTCGAGATATTTTAGTTTTATTCTCTGGATATTAGCGGGTTTCGGTTTGTCTTTCGAAATGCCGGTGGTTTTTTTTCTTTTGAGTAAATTAGGTGTGATATCACCAGGTTCTCTTGCCCGAAATTGGAAATTCGCGATAATCTTTATACTGGTTTTTGCGGCTATTATCACACCCACTATCGATATAGTTACTATGCTTATAACAACAGCCCCTTTGTTTTTTTTATATTTTATTTCCATCGGAGTTTCATTTTTCGCGGTACGGAAAAAGGAGTCATGAGACTCCTTTCAGATACCAGGTACCAGGTATCGGGTACCAGAAGCGACTTTGGACTTTGGATATTGGACTATTAAAGATGTTTACCGGTATAGACTTACATTATCTACTTGAGGAGTTCGATTTTAAAGGCGGTACGCGAATCGGCGATATAGTTCGGAAAGATAATTCGGTATCAATATCCTTTAAAAATAACTTTATGACCGCTAATTTAAATAGCAGAGCTCCATATATTTGCCTGAAAAAAATTAAAGGACAGGGATATTATTCTTCGGTGTTTAAAGGCAGAAAAATATTGAAAATAGAACAGCAGGGGCTCGATAGGATTTTGGTTATTGAGCTCGAGGATGATTTGAAAATCGTATTTGAACTTTTCGGAAGAAGAAGCGATTGTTTGTTGCTTCGCGGAGATGAAATATTGAACTCGCTAAAATGTTTTAAAAAGGGGAAATATAAAATTCCTTCTTCTCCAAAAGGGTTAAATCTTTTAGATGCTTCTGAAGAGGAAGTAGTCGATGCGATAATAAAAGAAGAAAAAATATTAGGTTTGACAGTTGGATTTATAAAAAGTTTGAAATTGAAAGGAGCCGGTTTCGTAAACGCTTTTTCGATGCGAAAATTCGGGCCAACAGTCTATGACGATATACTTTCCCCTTATGTTCTGCCCGAAGGCAGGAAATTCCCTACTATGAATGAAGCAATCATATACTATTTTGAAGAAAAGATTAAGGAAGAGGAAGGGAAGAGACTTCGAGAAGTCATAGAAACGACATTAGAGAAACAAATACTTAAAAATGAGAAGATTCTGAGGCAATTGAATGAACCTAAAGATATTTCCATATACAAACAAATGGGAGATGCCCTCCTTACTTATCAGGGAGTTATCGACTTTTCCAAAGATAAAGTGATTCTTGATTATTTGGACAACAAATTGAAAATAAAGCTAAGTCCTTCCCTTACCGTAATGGAAAACGCGCAAGCTTATTTCGAGCTTTTCAAGAAAGAGAAAAGAAGAGCTAAAAGTGAAGAACAGAGAAAAAAGAAAATAGAAAAAGAACTGAAAGTTCTAAGGAAGAAAAGAAGCAAATTAAAAACAGCCGAAGACCTGTCCGAATTCAAGGAATTCTATAAGAAAAAGAAAGAAGAATCCGCAGAGGAGACTATTCCCTCTAAATTTAGGGTGTTTACTACAAGTTACGGTTCTAAGGTTTTGATTGGAAAAAATGCTGAGTCCAATCACGAACTTACGTTCTCATTTGCTCGTCCCTATGATATCTTTCTGCATGTTAAGAACGCTCCCGGTTCACACACAATCTTAAGAGTAAAGGATAAAAATAAATATCCTCAACTTAATGATATTCATGAAGCAGCTTATTACGCTGCCAGATTCAGTAAATTGAAACATTCTACATCTGTTCCTGTATCCTACGCGCAGAAAAGATACGTACGGGGAGCGAAAGGACTGGCTAAGGGGGCTGTTATTTTGGAGAGGGAAAAAGTTGTTTATGTGGACGCGACAACTGGGAGATGATTGGCACGCAGATGAAAACAGATTGCAAGGATTTATTCTGTTTGTTTATACCTCGTACATATACTATTTTGATATTTTCGGTAAAATTTAAAAAAAAATAGCGGATAAGGGGTTCTTTTTTTAAATAACACAATTTTTTCATTTTTTTCTCTGTGTTCTCTGTGAGTTCTTTTTTTCTCTGTGTCCTCTGTGGTAATTTTTTCGTTTCTCCTTGACTTTTAAATCAAAACTTTTAAATTCAGATAGGGAATAATGCCAAAGAACCAGGAGGTTTTTAAATTTGAAGAAAAAATTAAGAATTGCGATTATTTTCGGAGGAAAATCGGCAGAACATGAAATATCAATCATTTCCGCGAAAAATGTGATAGACGCAATAGATAAAGATAAATATGTGCCCGTTCCAATCGGTATAGATAAAGACGGAACCTGGTATTTGAACGATGAATCCAAATTTATTTTAGAAAGCAGTAATCCGAAACTCGCGAAAATAAATAAAGCGGATATAAAAGTAGTTCTTGTGCCTACAAATAATTCAAATGAGTTAATAAATATTACAGATAATAAAAGTAAAGGTAAAATAGATGTTGCGTTTCCCGTTTTACACGGTACTTACGGTGAAGACGGTTCTATCCAGGGTTTGCTCAGAATGGCAAATATACCATACGTAGGTGCTGATGTGCTCGGTTCCGCTGTGGGTATGGATAAGGACGTTTTGAAACGGCTTCTTCGTGATGCTGAAATTCCAACCCCGAAATTTGAAGTTTTTGATAAACAAACTATAAAAAATATAAGTTTTGAAAAGTTAGCTGAAAAACTTGGAACGACAATGTTTATAAAGCCTGCAAATTTAGGTTCTTCTGTAGGGATAAGTAAAGTTGAGAATAAAGAAGAATTTAAAAAAGCTATAGAAAATGCCTTTAAATATGATAAAAAGGTTATAATAGAAGAATCGATAACAGGGAGAGAAATTGAGTGTTCGGTACTCGGTAACGAGGATCCAATAGCCTCATTACCGGGTGAAATAGTCGTTAATAGTGATTTTTATTCTTACGAAACGAAATACTTGGATGAAGAGGCTGCCACCTTAGAAATCCCGGCTAAATTGCCGGAAGAGATAGTAGAAAAGGTTCAAGAATGTGCTGTTAAAACTTTTAAAACTCTTTGTTGCAGTGGAATGGCAAGGGTGGATTTCTTCCTGTGTGATGATAATAAAATATTAGTAAACGAAATAAACACTATTCCCGGTTTTACAAAAATCAGTATGTATCCGAAATTATGGGAGGCAAGTGGTATAACATATAGGGAATTAATCGATAAACTCATTCAACTGGCAATCAACCGGTTTAATAAAGAACGAAGATTGAAAACATCTTTTTAATAATAATCCAAAGCCCTATGTTTTTTGGGAGGTGTTTCTGGTCAAAATCAAATTCAAGGAAAAATTAATAGAATTAAAACCCACTAAAATCCTTGCGGTCGCGAAAAATTATAGTAAACATATAGAAGAACTTGAACTATCTGTTCCCGACGACCCAAAGATATTCTTAAAACCTCCTTCATCTTTAATCGATAATAATAGTAGTGTTATAATACCAAAAGTTTCAGAAAGAGTAGATTATGAAGTAGAACTCGGAGTTATCATAAAAGAAAAATGTTGGAAAGTATCAAAAGAAAAAGCGCTCGATTATGTGCTTGGTTTTACCGTTTTTAATGATGTAACCGCGAGAGATATTCAGGCAAAAGAAATGAAAGAGGGTATGCCTTGGGATATCGCAAAGGGTTTTAATACTTTTGCGCCCGTTGGTCCTGAGATTATTCCAACAGATGATGTTGATTGCCATAATCTAAATATATGGTTAAAGTTAAACGGTGAGATGAAACAAAATAGTAATACTAAAAACATGATATTTTCGGTTGAAGACCTTATTGTTTATCTTTCCAACATTATGACTCTTGAGTCTCTGGATATAATAGCTACCGGTACGCCGGAAGGTGTTGGCCAGATGAAAGAAGGAGATTTTGTCGAGTGCGGTATTGAGGGTGTAGGGGTCTTGAAATTTAATGTTGAAGCGGAGAAGTAACTTTTAATATGAATATTTTAATTACTGCTTTCGAAGCTGTCGCAATGCTTCTTCTTATAGGTGTAATTGGCGCCTGGATGATTACAAGAAGAATGGTAAAAGAGAGTTTTTTTTCGCTTCTTTCACCTCTTGCTCTCGAAATAGCACTTCCTGCTCTTATATTTACGAATATAGTAAACAATTTTAATCCCTCTTCGGAAACAAATTGGTGGCTTTTACCCTTATGGTGGTTATTTTTTACTTTTATTGCTTTTCTTGTAACTTTGATTGGACTTGTTTTTGCGGGAAAGAGGAACAAAAGGGAATTTGGATTATCTCTTTTTTATCAAAACGGAATTTTTTTTCCGCTTGCTATAATAACGGGTATGTTTGGAAAGAATTCCGGTTATATCGTTGATCTGCTAATATTTATTATATTCCATGCTTCTTTGTTTTTTACTACTTCTTTTTTGTTTTTTTCGAAAAAGGGAAAAATAAAATGGAAGAAAATATTCCATCCTGTTTTTATTGCTACGATTTTGGCGGTGGTTTTAAAGCTTACCGGATATAATGTATATATTCCTTCTTTTGTTATTTTTAGTCTGGAAATGGTAGGGGCAATGAGTATTCCTCTTCTTATGATAATACTCGGAGGTAATATATTAATTGATTTTAAGCATGTAGGGGAGTTATATACGAGCGAAATTATTAAATTTCTGATTTTTAAAAATTTGATTATGCCTCTTGTTATACTGGGGGTAATAATTGTGATTAAGCCATCGTACAATGTTGCATTGCTTTTAGTGCTCGAAGGTTCGGTTCCGCCGATTACTGCAATTCCGCTTATAACGGAGAGAAACGGAGGAAACCGTGCTGTTGTGAGCCAATTTCTTCTTTCGAGTTTTCTGTTCTCTTTAATATCTATTCCCTTAATGATGTATTTGTTCACCAGGTTGACGTAGGTAAGGGCTTGCTATATAATATTGTTTGTTAAAAGGAAAAATTACAAAAATCTTATGGGGAGGTAAAATAGTATGCAGGAAGAAAAAATAATAGAAAAAGCTAAAAGCAGACGTATAAGAAAACATGAAGGCAGGGAAGATCTGATTGGTGAAAATCATTTAAGTGATATAGGGCAAATTGTATTTGCCATCATCTTTGCGGGTGTTTGGATAACCGATACGTTTTTCTTTAAATTTTCCACTTTTCCAAATAGAGACTTTTTACCTGTTGTTAGAATACCTTTAGGAGTAATTCTTCTGTTGATATCGGCTTATCTCTCCAGAACCGGACTCTCAATTGTATTTGGCGAGGAGAGAGAGGTACCTTCTGTAATAAGGAAAAGCGTGTTCGGTATTGTTCGCCATCCTATTTACTTAAGTGAAGTATTGCTTTATCTTGGACTTTTGATGCTTCGTATATCCCTGGCTGCCGCGGTGGTTTGGATTTTTGCGGTTATTTTCTTATACTATATCTCACATTACGAAGAAAAACTTTTGCTTTCACATTTTGGAGAAGAATATCAAATATATATGAATGAAGTTCCGATGTGGATTCCGTTGTTTCGAAGGAAATGAGTGATGTAATTTTTACTCCTATTTCTGATAAGCCTGCTCCCGAAGTTATAAAAGAACTTATCAAAACAGACGGGTATCTTGATGATGTTAAAAAAGGGGACTATGTAGGAATAAAACTGCATGTAGGGGAATTAGGAAACAAATCTTATATTAAACCTGAAATTGTAAGAGTCATAGTCGATGAATTAAAAAAGCGTGGGGCGAAACCATTTTTGTTCGATTGTAATTCCCTTTACAGAGGAAAAAGATGGAATGCGGTTGACCATCATGAAAACGCATATCTAAATGGGTTTACCTATGAGGCAGTCGATGCTCCTTTTATTGTGGGTGACGGTATACGCGGGATGGATGAAACGGATATTGAAATTAAAGACTTACAGGACGAATCTGCCCATGTAGGCAAAATAATTGAAGATATAGATTATTTGTTTGTTGTGTCTCATTTTAAGTTTCATGAACTATTTGGATACGGTGGCGCTATTAAGAACATAGGTATGGGAATGGCTGCCCGCAGAGGGAAACTGTTTCTTCACTCCGATATAAGACCGAGTGTTATAGCTTCCAAGTGTATTGCTTGTGGGGCATGTGCAGCAACTTGTCCGAGTAACGCAATAACTATTGGAGAGGTCGCTCATATCGATGAGGATACCTGCATTGGCTGCGGTATGTGTGTTGTGGCTTGTAAGTATGGCGCGATTGAGTTTCAGTGGTCTAACACCAGGGAGTGCGTGATAAAGACCCTACATTATACAAAAGCGATAATCGATAAAATAGGAAAATGCAGTTACTTAAACGTCTTAACAAATATAACCCCTCATTGTGATTGTTATGGATATACTAAGGATTTTGTTGTCGAAGATATCGGATTTCTCTTTTCCAAAGACATTGTCTCAATCGATGCGGCTTCTGCCGATTTAGTCGATAGAGCAGAACCGCTAAAGGGAGTTGATTGGAAAAGAAAGGAATTTGCAACAAAAGATAAAGTAAAAGCACTGTTCGATATCGATCTGGATATGAATGAGTTTTTCGAAAAGGCTGAAAGTATTGGTCTTGGTAGTAAGGAATACAATCTTAAGGAAGTTAAAGCCTGAGAAAATAGGTTTCAGTTAAAACAAAAACCCACACCACCCATTTTTTAACAACAAATAGCACAAATTACACGAATATTTTTTTTCTTTTAACTTTTGAGATTGGGCTTTTTACTTTACTCTGCTTGACAATAATGGTAAAACAATTATTATAACTATAATGAGCTTAAAGATTAATATTCGAATGAGTGGAATATCTCCGAAACACCCGAATTGAGTTATGAGTATTATTGATGAAATAGAAGAAAATTTACCGGAATTAGACTTGTTAACGTTCTTATTTCTAGGTGATGATCAAAAAGTTCTAAATAAATATAATTCCATACTTAAAGAATATTCATGCCTAAAGAAATTACCTGCTAAATTTAATGAAATATTCGCAAATAAAGGTTGGATTGCTACAGATGATTTTCCGGTACCAGTTATGGATCAGGCGATTAAAATTTTCGAAGAAGATGGAATTGAGAAAGCAGAAATTTATTTGGCTGACCAATTAACTGATAGTTATTTTTTTAATAATATTAGAAGGATGAAAGCGATTTGGATATTTGGAGAGAGAAGGGGATTAATTGAGTTAGCTTATAATGACCATAAAGAGAAGAGATATCACGCTTCAGTTCCTGTGATTTTATCACAGATTGATGGGTTGATTTATGATATTGCAGGCCAGAGTTTCTATAAGCAAGGGAAAAGACTAGATATTTTTAAGATAAAGAGTCAAGTTACTGGTATCATTAATAAATTAGATGTAGTAGCAAAAAAAATGAATAAATCTCGCAATGAAACCAAAAATGTTCCTCTAACCTTTCCTTATAGAAATCTTATCCTTCACGGGAGAGATATTAATTATAACAATATATTAGTATCATCTAAATGCTTCTTTAATTTATTTGCTATACGTCCGTGGGCATTGTTCATCCAGCAAAATGAATTAAATCGTAGGGAAGGAAATGATTTTATTGAAATACCTAGGTTGAAAATAGGAAAAAAATTAAGTGATTACATTGATCGGATGATAAAACAATAGCAAGTAGTTGCTTCACAGTTAATCCTGGCTAAAATTAGTATTTGGAATTTGGATTTAGTAAAACAAATAAAAAACTCTGTGACCTTTGTGGTTCTGTTTGTTTTTGTTTTTCGACTCATGACTCATGACTCAAGACTCATGACTGTGTTGTGGGGTTCTGTGTGTGACTAATTTTTGCATCCTCTGCTTGCTTCGATTCTCCGGACTTCTTCCTCTTCAGCCTGAATAGGATATTCTCCTGTAAAACAAGCAGCGCAAAAGTTATTAACCCCGTTAATCGAAACCGCTTCTATAAGACCTTCTACAGTTTGATAGGTAAGAGAATCGGCTCCTATCATATCTCTGACGTTTTCCACGGATCTTTTGCAGGCTATGAATTCTCCTTTTGTTTGCATATCTATTCCGTAATAACAGGGATATTTAAGAGGTGGGCTTGAAGAAGCAAAATGTACCTCTTTTGCTCCCGCGTCTCTTATTAATTGTACGATTTTCTTGGATGTAGTTCCTCTTACAATCGAATCATCTACAAGAAGTACTCTTTTGCCTTTTATAATTTCTTTTACGGGTGAAAGTTTTATTCTTATTAGTTCTTCTCTTTTACTCTGGTGAGGCATTATGAAAGTTCTTCCCACATAACGATTTTTCATTAATCCTTCCCTGTATTTTACGTTTAGTTCTTCCGCAAGGGATATAGCAACGGGTCTTGATGTGTCCGGTACCGGTACGACTATATCTACGTTTATTCCATTTTTCTTTATTTCTTTTGCGAGATTTTTACCAAGATTTAATCTTGCCGCATAGACAGATATACCATCGATAACCGAGTCCGGTCTGGCAAAATAAACATATTCGAAAATACAGGGACAGTGCTTTTCTTCAGCAATTTTTTTTGTATATAATTCACCTTCGGTGCTAAAAAAAACAGCTTCACCCGGATGAACATCACGCTCGATTTTGTATCCGAGTGTGTCGAGTACCACACTCTCTGAAACCACACAGAAACTGTCGTCCTTTTTTCCGAATATTAAAGGTTTGATACCGTAAGGATCTCTGAAAGCAAGAATGCCCTTATCCTTAATCAGGGCAACTACGGAATAGCTTCCTTTTACCTTTTCAAAGAGTCCCTCTACCGCTTCAAAAAGAAAATCGGGAGAGAAGCTCGGTTTGTTTTCCATTTCCTCGGATAACAGGGTTAAAAGAAGTTCTGCATCAGAGGTTGAAATAATTATTCTTCTGCTATCCTGCTCTAACTTCTCTTTTAGGGAGTTGAAATTGATTATATTTCCGTTAAAGGCAAATGATATACCGTATGGGGTGGTGGAAATGAAAGGTTGAGCGTTCTCTATACCCATCCCTCCAAGTGTTGGATATCTAACATGTCCGATTCCAATGTTTCCTTTCAGTAAATTAAAATCTTCTTGACTGAAGGCGTCTCTAACTAAACCTTCACTCTTTTTAATGTTAAATTTATCAGAATAAGTTACGATGCCCGCGGCATCCTGACCTCTATGCTGCATTATAAGAAGTGAATCATAAATATTACTTACAACTTCTTTATTGTTTTGTAATCCAACTATGCCGCACATTTATATATTTCATCCTTTTTTACATTACAGGCAAATTTGACTTGCCCATTAAGTATTTATCTATATGGTGCGCTGTTTTTCTGCCTTCGGAAATTGCCCATACTATTAAAGATTGTCCTCTACGCATATCACCTGCTGAGAATATTCCTTCTTTTGATGTCATAAAATTCTCGTCGGTTTTTACGTTGCCAAATTCCGTTAGTTCAAGATTTAAATCTCCGACTAATCCTTTAGGTTCGGGATGCAGGAAGCCTGCGGCAAGGATTACTAAATCTGCATTGATTTCGAATTCACTCGCCTCTATTTCCTTCATAACCGCACAGCTTTTTTCGTTGCTACCGGAAAATTCGACTTTGGAGCATTGTAATTTTTGAACTTTCCCTTCTTTTCCAATAAATCTTTTTGTCAAAACCGACCAGTGACGCTCACATCCTTCTTCATGGCTGCTTGAACTTTTTAATATTGAAGGATAATAAGGCCAGGGTTCGTTTTTCGTTCTGCATTCGGGAGGTTTTTCTAAGATTTCTATTTGTGTTATGCATTTTGCGCCCTGTCTTTTTGCAACGCCGACACAGTCTGCTCCGGTATCTCCACCCCCAATTACAATTACTTCTTTATCTTTTGCGTCAATCAGTTCTTCTTTCGCTATCTTTTCACCCCATACTCTTTTGTTGGATTGCATTAAAAAGTCCATTGCGAAATGTATTCCTTTTAATTCTCTACCTTGAATTTTTAAATCTCTCGGAACTCGACAGCCGCAGGCAAGACAAATTGCATCAAAATTCTTTTGCAGTTCCCCGGCGGTAATATCAACACCAACAAATGTATTTGCTTTGAATTCTATATTTTCTTTTTTCATTAGTTTTAGTCTTCTGTCCAGAATATCTTTTTCTAATTTAAAGTCGGGGATTCCGTATCGGAGAATCCCGCCTATTTTTTTATCTCTTTCAAAAACAGTTACCCGATGGCCTGCTTTGTTTAACTGATCAGCGGTCGCGAGTCCTGCGGGACCGGAACCAACTACGGCAATTTTTTTACCTGTACTTTTTATATTTGGATTTGCTTTAATAAATCCTGATTTAAATGCGTGTTCGATAACGGCAAGTTCATTTTCTCTTATTGTGATCGCGTCATCATTTATAGATAAGACACAGGAATGTTCACATGGAGCAGGGCATATTCTTCCGGTTATTTCAGGAAAATTGTTTGTAGCTGAAAGTAGTTCGTAAGCTTTTTGCCATTGGTTGTTAAACATAAGGTCATTCCATTCGGGAATATAATTACCGATAGGGCAGCCCCAGTGACAGAAAGGAGTTCCGCAATCCATACAACGCGCGGCCTGCTCACGGGATTTATCATCATTTCGATGAACAATAACGTCTTTGTAGTCTTTTATTCTTTCTTCACTCGGTCTAAGCTTTGAACTTTCCCTTTGTATTTCTAAAAATCCGTTTATTTTGCCCATTTTTAATTCTACCTATTCAACTATAGATTTAACCCATTGTTTTAAATTTTCTTTTCTTTCGGTTTTCAGTATGTGTTCGTATTCGGAAGGAATTACCTTGACAAATTTTTCCATCATATTGTCAAAATCCTGCAGAATTTCTTTGGCTCTATTGCTTTCTGTATATTTATAATGATTGGTTATTAAAGAATGTATTATTTTTGAATCATGTCTATTGATTTCTTTTAATTTCACCATCCCGAGGTTGCACTTAGATTTAAAATCCCCGGCTATATCATATACGTAGGCAATGCCGCCGGACATACCCGCGGCGAAGTTTCGTCCGGTTTTTCCGATTATTACAACTCTGCCTCCAGTCATATATTCACATCCGTGATCACCTACTCCCTCTATCACTGCTAATAACCCGGAATTTCTTATGCAAAATCTTTCTCCTGCTACACCTCTTATATAAGCTTCTCCTTTTGTCGCTCCGTAGAAAGAAGTGTTTCCTATAATAATATTCTCTTCTGACTTATAAGTTGTTTGTTTGTCCGGATAAATCACGATTTTTCCGCCAAAGATACCCTTTCCTACATAATCGTTGGACATTCCTTCCAGCTCGAAAGTTATTCCTTTCGCGAGAAAAGCTCCAAAGCTTTGTCCCGCTACGCCATTGAATTTAAAATGTATTGTATCATCAGCAAGTCCTCTTTCTCCATAAACATAGCATACTTCACCGCTCAGGCGCGCTCCAACCGTTCGATTTGTATTCTTGATTGTAATATTATGTTTTATTTTTTCTTCTTTAAGAATAGCGTTTTTTGAGAGATCTATTAATTTTATATCTAAAATATCATCCAGGTCGTGCTTTTCCGGTTTTGAGTAAAAAATTCCTGAATTGCTTTTGATCTCCGGTTTATAAAGAATGTTTTTAAAATCGATGTCTTTCGATTTCCAATCGAGAATTTTTTCATTGACTTCTAAAAGCTCTGTTTTTCCGATCATATCGGTAATTGTTTTTATTCCGAGTTTTGCCATAATTTCACGTAATTCTTCCGCTACAAAATTGAAATAGTTTACCAGATGTTCGACTTTACCATTAAATCTCTGCCGTAATAGTTCGTTCTGGGTCGCGATACCCACCGAACAATTTCCGAGATTGCAATGACGAAGCATTACACACCCAAGAACGATTAATCCCGCGGTAGCAAAGCCATATTCTTCCGCGCCGAGTATTGCGGCAATCGCGATATCCCTTCCGGTACGAATTTGTCCGTCAGTTTGAAGGCGTACTCTACTTCTTAAATTATTTAAAACGAGGGTTTGATGTGCCTCGGAAAGACCAAGTTCCCATGGTAGTCCGGCATGATGTATTGAGCTAAGCGGTGCAGCGCCTGTACCTCCGTCTCCGCCCGAAATTAAAATCATATCTGCGTGACCTTTTGCAACTCCTGCTGCGACGGTGCCAACTCCGACCTCAGATACAAGTTTCACACTTATTCTTGCTTTAGGATTGACGTTTCTAAGGTCGAAAATTAACTGGTTTAAATCTTCTATTGAATAAATGTCGTGATGTGGTGGGGGAGAGATGAGTGTAACTCCCGGTGTTGTATGGCGAGTTTTTGCAATAATTTCGCTTACTTTATATCCCGGTAAGTGTCCTCCTTCACCTGGTTTAGCACCCTGAGCTATTTTTATTTGTATTTCGTCCGCGTGAACAAGATAGTTTGTTGTTACTCCGAAACGGCCCGAAGCGACCTGCTTGACTTTGCTTGAAAATGAAGCCCCGTTTGAAAGTTTTTTAAAACGGGATGGATCTTCTCCTCCTTCACCTGTGTTAGACATACCTCCGAGCTTATTCATAGCCATTGCTATAGTTTCATGTGTTTCTCTGCTTATAGAGCCAAAACTCATTGCTCCAATAGCAAAACGTTTTACTATTTTTGAAGTATTTTCTACTTCTTCTATTGGAATGGGTTTTGTTTCTGTGTTGAATTTCAGGAGACTCCGTAGAGTAGTCGGGTGTTCAGTCTGGTTATTGATGCTTCCCGCGAATTTTTTATATTCTTCATAATCTCCTTTTCTCGTTGCATCCTGAAGATATGCAATACTTTGGGGATTCCATAAATGATATTCTCCGTCTCTTTTCCACTGATAAAACCCACCTGAAGGAAGATATTCTTTCGTCGGAGAAGTATCCGGGAAAGCTTCTTTATGTCTAATAATGACCTCTTTGCCAAGAGTTAAAAGGTCTACACCTCCGATACGGGATGTGGTACCTGCGAAACACTTTTCTATAACTTCCTTTCCAAGACCTAACGCTTCAAATATTTGAGCTCCTCTGTAACTTTGAAGAGTAGATATGCCCATTTTAGATAATATCTTAAGTATTCCTTTGTTAATAGCTTTTTTGTAATTACTTATTGCGTCGTTTGCATCTATTTCTATCTCTTTTTCTTCGGATAAGTTTTTTATTACCTCGAAAGCAAGGTAGGGGTTAATGCAGTCCGCCCCATAACCCAAAAGGAGGGCAAAGTTTTGGACTTCTTTTGCGTCTGCACATTCAACTAATATATTAACTTGTGTACGTTGTTCACTTTTGATAAGAGCGTGATGTACAGCTCCAGTTGCCAGTAGTGATGGTATACAGGCATTTTTTTTGTTTATTCCTCTATCGCTTAGCGATATAAAGGAATATCCATTTTCTGTAGCTTCCTTTGCCTCTTTTATGATTCTATCCAGGGCTTTTATGAATTTTTTTTCTGTTGCGGGATTAAAAAGCAAAGATATGGTTTTAGTTGCAAAGCCGTTTATGTTAATATTTTTTAACTTTATGAAATCCTCATTTGTCAATATTGGTTCCTTTATTTCTAATTTATGTGCATGATCTGAAGTTTCTTCTAAAATGTTGTTTTTCGGACCTAGAAAAGTTAAAGTACTCATAACTATCTTTTCTCTGATTGAGTCAATAGAGGGATTCGTAACTTGTGCGAATAATTGTTTAAAGTAATTGAAAATGAGCTGTGGTTGTTTTGATAACACGGCATGGGGGTGATCGTTACCCATCGATCCAATGGGTTCTTTCCCCTCTAGAGCTTTAGGTATTATTATTTTTTTTATATCTTCCCGAGTGTATCCATTTGCTTTTAGATATGATAAAAACTCCTCTTTTGGGATATCCGAGTTTTGATATTTTTTCTTATCCGGTTTTATTGAATGAAACTCGAGTAAATGTTTATTCAACCATGCTGAGTAAGGCTTTTTATTCGCTAGATTGTGTTTGATTTCTTCGTCCTGAATTATTTGTCTTTTTTCTGTGTCTACAAAAAACATTTTTCCTGGTTCCAGTCTTCCTGATTCTAATATGTCTTTACCTTCGATATCTAAAACTCCGACTTCGGAAGCCATTACAACCTGTCCTTCTTTTGTGATTAGATAACGTGCGGGACGCAATCCGTTACGGTCGAGTATAGCGCCGACGCGGGTTCCGTCGGTAAAAGATATGGCGGCAGGTCCATCCCAGGGTTCCGAAATACAAGCGTGGTATTTGTAGAAACTCTTTAGTTTTTCATCCAGTAAATTATTGTTTTCCCAGGCTGCGGGAATTAACATCATCATGGAGTGGGGTAGGGTTCGGCCGGAGAGCGAGAGAAGCTCAAATACGTTGTCTAATATGGCTGAGTCGCTTTTTGAGGCATCTATAATCGGTTTAATTTTTTCTATAGTTTTTCCGAACAGAGGACTTTTGAGCAGTCCTTCTTTTGCTTTCATCCAGTTTATATTCCCTCGGAGTGTGTTTATTTCTCCGTTATGAGCGAGAAATCGGAAAGGTTGAGCAAGATCCCAGGTTGGAAAGGTGTTTGTACTGTACCTGGAATGAACCATAGCAATCGCGCTTTTTACGGATTCGTCTTTTAAATCCGTGTAAAAATCTTCTACCTGATTTGCTATCAATAGTCCTTTATATATAAGGGTTCTACTTGAAATATTCGTTATATAAAAGGAAGATTTTTGTTTAATATTAGATGCATCTATGATGCTTTCCGCTCTTTTTCGGATTATATAAAGAATACGTTCAAAGCTTAAGTTTTCAACTTCTCTTCTTAGAGGAAGTTCGGGGTTTTTCTTAATAAAGATTTGTTCTATCGACGGTTGAGTCTCTTTTGCGTTTGTTCCTATTTTTGAGTTATCCACAGGTACTTTTCTCCAACCAAGCAGTAATTGTTTTTCTTCTTCTATAACTTTGTGGAGAACTTCTCTGCAAAAAAAACGTTCATTAACGTCTTTTGGAAGGAAAACAATTCCGGTTCCGTACTCGCCTGGAGAGGGCAGTTCGATTTTTTCCTTTTCCGTGGCTTTAAAAAGAAATTCATGCGGAAGTTGTATTAGTATGCCGGCACCGTCACCGGTTTTTGGGTCGGCTCCGACAGCTCCGCGGTGAGTAAGTCTGTTTAGTATTTTTAAACCCTTTTTAACAATATCGTTGGATTTTTTACCGTTGATATTGCATACAAAACCAACTCCGCATGAATCATGTTCATTTTTAGGGTTATATAATCCCTGTTTCTTGGGATATCCTTTATTACTTAACATTTTTTTATTTACCGACTAACGTACTAACGGATCAACGCGCCAACCATTATAATCTCGGTAGATATTTTTTGATTTCGTATTCCGGCACCTGTATTCGGTAATCATCCCATTCTTTCTCTTTTAAAGCAATAAATCTCTGGAAGATATGATCACCTAATACTTTTCGTACGAGTAAGCTGTTTTCCGTTATCGAAATCGCCTGACCGAGACTGTCCGGTAATGTTTCTATACCCAATTCCTTTCTTTCTATAGGGGTTAGATGATAAAGATTTTGTTCCATAGGTTTCGGGGCTTTATATTTCTTTTCTATACCTTCTAATCCCGCGTGAAGCATAGCCGCGAAGGTTAAATAAGGGTTACAGGCAGGATCAGCCGCTCTAAATTCGCAGCGGGTAGCTTTTTCCTGACCCGGTTGGTACATAGGTACACGTATTAAAGCACTTCGGTTTCTCTGACTCCAGGCAATGTATACAGGTGCTTCATATCCGGGTACGAGACGTTTATAGGAATTTGTCGTTTGTGCGAATAGTGAACAGATCTCTTTTGAGTGTTTCAACAGACCTGCGATATAAGAATGACCTATGTCAGATAGATTGTCCTTTGAGTTCTTATCAAAGAAAGCATTTTTGCTTCCCTTAAATAAGGACTGGTGTGTATGCATACCGGAACCGTTTTCTCCGAAAACCGGTTTTGGCATAAAAGTCGCGTATACTCCAAACTTAGTTGCAATTTCTTTTACTACTACACGATAAGTTATGACATCGTCAGCCATTTTTAGAGCATCATCATAGCGCATATCAACTTCATGCTGGGAAGGTGCGACTTCGTGATGTGAGTATTCTACGTGAATTCCCATTTCTTGAAGAGCAAATACCGTTTCTCGTCTTAAGTCACTCGCGACATCCAGTGTGGTTAGGTCAAAATAACCACCCCTATCCAGGTATTCCGTTCCGTTATCGTCTTTAAAATAGAAAAATTCGAGTTCCGGTCCTATGTAAAAATGGTCGAAACCCATATCCTCTGCTCGTTTTAGAGCTTTTTTTAGTACATATCGAGGATCTCCCTCGTATGGCGTTTTATCCGGATTTAGAATATCACAGATCATGCGTGCCACTTTTTTCTCATTCGGACGCCATGGTAGTATGGCAAAAGTATCTAAGTCCGGCATTGCGATCATATCAGACTCTTCAATATCTTGATAGCCGGTGATTGAAGAACCGTCGAACCCCATTCCGTTTGTAATGGCGTTTTCAAGTTCGTTATCGGTTATAGCAAAACTTTTGACCTGTCCGAGAACATCGGTAAACCAAAAACGAATAAATTTAACATCTTCTTCTTTTACTATTTTTAATATGTCTTTTTTTGTTTTTTTAGCCATTTTAACTCCTTTTTTAACCAATTGCTTTATCGCCCCGTTCTCCGGTACGGATTCTTATACACTCGGGTAGGTCGAGCACAAATATTTTCCCGTCTCCGATTTGCCCGGTTTGGGCTCCTTTGACTATTGCTTCTATTGTTGGCTCGACGAAGTCTTCATTTACAGCGATTTCCAGTCGAAGTTTTTTAAGCAGGTTGACCTCATGTATTACGCCGCGGTAAGTTTCTGTATAACCTTTTTGCTGTCCGCTCCCCAGGGCATTGGTAACCGTCATTTTGTAAACTTCCGCATCATATAAGGCTTTTTTTACATCAGGTAATTTATGCGGTTGAATTAAAGCTACTATAAGTTTCATTTTTTACCTCCGGTTATTTTTATGGCGGTGAGTAGATTATGGGGAGTAGGCAAAAACCTTCGAAAGAGATCAGGCTTACTCACCGCCATGTATCTATTCATTAGTGAATATCTGGAAGCCTCCATATGCTTCCATTCCATGTTCTCCGATGTCAAGGCCTTTTAATTCTTCTTCCCGTGAAACTCTTAATCCGATTATAACGTCTATGAGCTTAAATACAATGCCCATGGTTATAACTATAAATAATATTACCGACATGGAACCGAGCATTTGAATTCCGAGTTGTTTTAGCCCGCCACCGTAAAAAAGACCATTGTACGCTAGCCCTAAGCTTTCTTTACCGAAAAACCCAACCGCAAGTGTGCCCCAGATACCGTTCATTCCATGAACAGGAACCGCACCGACAGGATCATCGACATGAAGTTTGTCAAGCATTATAACTCCAAAAATTACAATGACCCCTCCTATGGCTCCGATTACTATTGCTGCCCATGGTTCGACAAAAGCACATGGAGCCGTTATCGCGACTAATCCCGCGAGCGCCCCATTCATAGCCATAGAAAGATCGGGTTTTCCGAATATCTTCCATACGGTGATCATTGCGAAGATCCCGCCTGCAGCTGCTGCCAGGTTAGTGTTTATCGCTACCAGTGCGATTAAACTTCCATCTCCCACATGAAGACTTGACCCAGGATTGAATCCAAACCATCCAAACCATAGAATAAATACTCCAAGAGAGGCAAGAGGAATGGAATGTCCCGCAATCACGTTCGGTTTACCATCAGGTTTATATTTCCCGAAACGAGGTTTAAGCATTATGGTGCCTACGAGTGCGGCAGTTCCACCGACTGTATGAACAACTGTCGAGCCCGCAAAATCCGCGAAGTTGAGAGTGGCTAACCAACCACTGCCCCATATCCAGTGACCGACTATAGGGTATATAAAAGCAGAAATTATGAATGAATATATGAGGTAGGCCTGAAATTTCATTCTTTCTGCCATACCTCCCGCGACAATAGTTGCAGCTGCTCCGCAGAATGCCGCCTGAAATAACCAGAAAGCGTAAAGCGGAACATTGGCCCCCGATTCGGCGCCTATCAGAAACCATCCTTTAAGCCCCAAAAAAGCGTTTCCTCTTCCGAACATTATCGCGTAGCCGAAAATAAAGAATCCGATAGAAGCCATACAAAAGTCCAGGAAGTTTTTAGTCAGTATGTTGCAGGTGTTTTTTGCGCGGATAAAGCCGGCTTCCACCATGCCAAAACCTGCTTGCATGAAGAATACAAGAAACGCGGCTAAAAGTACCCATAAAGTATCTAAACCTATTGCGCTTATGTCTAAAACTTCTTCTGTCATTTTTTTCTCCTTATATTTTTGATTTTTTTAAAGACTTAGCTCTCCGGGGATTTTTGGGAATAGAGTCGCGTCTTTTACGTGTTTGAGTCCGCATATATAACGTGTTATTCTTTCTATTCCGATCCCAAAACCTCCGGAGGGTGGAAGACCTAATTTCGCGAGTTCCAGATAAAGCTTATAGTCGTTTGGATCCAGGTCCTGGCGAATTATTCTTTCTTTTATTTTATCATACTTATTTTCTCGCATACCGCCGGAGAGCCCTTCGCCGAAACCCTCGGGGTATATTACATCCATATCAAGTAATATGCCGGGTCTTCTCGGATCTTCTTTATCGTAAAATTCTCTTTTCCAGTCAGGAATATCTATTAGCCAGAATGGATCCTTCATTTTTTTCGAAAGAATAACCTCAAAGTCTTTTCCATATTCATCCAATGCTTCTTTAAAGGAGATTCTTTCAAATGGAGTTTTGGGGGTTTTTAAATGACGATTAAAAAATTCAAGCTGTTTTTTGCAATTCTTTTTGACTTCTGTGAAAACATGGGTGAATATTTCTTCGCCAAGTTTGAGTAGTTCTTCCCGGGTCGCGCCTTTTACTTCGAGATCGAGTTGGGTAAACTCGAATAGATGCCGCCCCGAATCAGCGGTTTCTTTTGTCTCCAGACGTAGGTTAGGGGAGAAGCAGAAGAATTTATCGATTCCGCTTACAGCAATCATTTTATGAAGTATCATGCTTTTTGTTGTGGTATAGGTTTCTCCGTAGTATTCAAATTCGGTAGAGAAAACATCATGGCAGAGTGGGTCGGTTTCGGGTGATACCATAACAGCAGAAATTTCAAGGAAGCTATTATTGTAAAGGTAATTAACCATCGCCCTTCTAATTTGAGTTTTTACCTTAAGCATCTCCTTTATCGATGGATCGGTGAACCTATCGTGGTATTTTTTTGCGAGAATAGCCTCTTTACCTTTTTCAATTTTCTCTTCGACCATAATAGCCTCCTTTGGTTTATGAATTATTATTCGTTAATTTTGCATATTTATTCAAAAATTCCGAAATCAATATAGTTATTATTTTCTTTTTGTCAAGGGGTAAACTGGATTTTTGCTATTTGTGATTGAAGAATATAAATTTGCAATAAATTTCGATATTAACTATTGACCCATTTGATTTGAGGTTCTTGGTGATGGTTGTTGTCGAATGGCTTATATATTTTTATTTTTTTGCGTTAAAAGACTTGTTGCAATGATTGCGACTGTTGCCAGCGCGAATGAAACAACTCTTACAGTAATAAAATTATCGAGTTTTTCAATATTTGCCCAGATTATTGTGCTTATGGCACCGGTCAGCATTCCTGTCATGACTCCGTATTTTGTGGTTTTCTTCCATTTTAGTGAAAATAGAATAGCGGGTCCGAATGAAGCGCCCAATCCGCTCCAGGCGTAAGAGACCATAGTATATATAAGTTTTTCCGATTTTATCGCCAGGATAAATGCTGAAGCTCCTACAAGTAAGGTAATGATTCTCGAAGCCATTAATTGCATTTTCTCGGAAATTTTTCTGCGGAATATGTTATGGTATACATCTTCAGATAAGGCAGCCGATGCGACAAGCAGTTGCGAATCGGCTGTCGACATCATTGCCGCAATTGCCCCGGAAATTAAGATGCCGGCTAACCACAGGGGAAGAAGGGTGGTGGCGAGGTACGGCATAAGGAATTCCGAATCGGTTAAAGTTCCGGCAGGTACGAGTCCCTTGCCGACTACACCTATAAAAAATGCTCCAAAGAATGCTGGTATGCTCCAGGCGATGGCGATATTTCTGCTGATTCTTATTTTTTCGGGGTCTTTTATCGACATGTATCTGACGATTGTGTGAGGTTGTCCGAAGTATCCGAGTCCCCAGCTTAAGCCCCCTATTATGCCTGCTATAGCGGGCCAGCCTGTTTGATTTCCGAAGAGCGAGGAAAGCGTGAAGTCGATATTGTATCCTCCTTTTAAAACAGCAATGAAGCCGACTATGGGGAGTCCTACGAGGGTTATAATCATCAGTATTGCCTGCAGGAAATCTGTCCAGGCTACGGCTAAAAATCCTCCCATTAGAGTATAAAATACGATAACTATAGCTCCTATAATTATTCCGTTTAAGTGAGGTATTCCAAAAGTAGTATGTAGAGTCTTTCCGGCTCCGTTAAATTGCGCCGATACGTAAAGTGAATAGAAAAATATTATTATGAATGTAGCGATAATTTCGTTTACCTTATTTTCAGGACCAAAATTTCTAGAAAGGAAACCCGGTAATGTGATAGCATCCAGCTTTTCCGTTTTTACTCGCAGGTCTTTCGCGATTATGAACCACGCGGCTATGATTCCGCATATGCAGCCTATTGCGGTCCAGAGTTCTATAAGTCCTGCGGTAAAAACCATGGCGGGTAATCCTAATAGAAGCCACGATGATTCTCCGGATGCTCGCTCGGAGAAAGCGGTGACTAAAGGATTTAATCTTCTTCCTGCTATAATAAAATCTTCCTGGGTTTTTGTTAAGCGGTAAGTCCAGATGCCTATTCCTAAGATAATAGCTAAGTAAATAAGAAAACCTATTAAAACCGGATCCATTAATGCCTCCTTATTTTTTAAATAATAAATATAGCGAATCTTATGTCAAGGGTATTGGTAAAATTTAATAAGAAAGTTGACTTTTTTTATATGTGATATAATTTTAAGCAATGAAAGGCTATGAAGTTTGTTTGTTTATTATAAATACGATTCAAAATAAATCTAAGGGAAAGTTTTAGCTTAATATAATTTTGGGTTTTTTAGATTTTAAATATTAATGTAGGAGGTGAAATATGATAAAAAAGATAAAGCAAATCTTTCTGATTGTTCCAGTAGTTTTGGTTTTTTTTGCTAGCTTCTCGTTATTAGGAGCAGAAGAGTTATCTGTTAGTTGGATTGATCATAATAAAAACGGTAAAATGGATAAATATGAGAATCCCGAGATTCCTATTAATAATAGAGTTGTTGATCTTTTATCCGGAATGACTTTAAAAGAGAAAATAGGGCAGCTTCTTCAATACCCTTCTCCCGAATACTTATACGATGATATGGAAACAAGGAACTTTTCTCCTGATAAAGCCAAAAAATTATTAAAGGATCAAGAAATAGGTTCATTTCTGAAAAATATAGGAGATGGTCCGACAGAATGGGCAGAGATAGCCAACAAAATACAGAAAATTGCTCTTGAGGAAACAAGATTGGGAATACCGATAATTATAGGAGATGACATTATACACGGTTATGCAATGCTTGAAGGAGCAACGGTACTTCCTGTTAGATTAGGGCAGGCTGCTACCTGGAACCCGGACTTGGTCCGACGAGGAGCATCTTTGACAGCAAAGGAGAGTAGAAGTGTTGGGACACACTGGGCATTTGCTCCTACCCTCAGTGTAGTAAGGGACCCCAGATGGGGGAGAACGGAAGAGACCTTCGGGGAAGACCTATATCTTGTTTCAGAGATGGGAGTTGCAATAGTTAAAGGATATCAGGGAAAGACCTTAAACAGTGATAGTACAATACTTGCGGGTCCAAAACATTTTGCCGGTGATGGAGAATCTATAGGCGGTAGAAATGCTGACATTATAGATGTCTCGGAGCGGCATCTACGAGAGATAATTCTTCCTCCTTTCAAGGCAGCTGTCGAAGCGGGAGCGGGGAATATTATGCCTGCGCATCATGCTATTAATAATATACCATGCCATGCTAATTCAGAACTTCTGACCGGGATACTTCGTGAGGAGTGGGGTTTTGATGGGTTCGTCGTGTCGGATTGGGTCGATATTGAGAGAATGTACGAAAGATTCAATACTGCTTCTACAGTAGAAGAGGCCGGAAAGCAAGCGATTGAGGCAGGAATAGATATGGATATGTTGGGTTCCTGGAGAGGAGAGCCTGCATTTGGAAAACCTCTTTTGCGTTTTGTAGAGAAAGGTGAGGTCTCTCCGGAAACTATTGATACGGCGGTAAGTAGGATTCTCAGATGCAAATTCCGCCTGGGTCTTTTCGAAAAACCTTACGTGGATACAGAGCGAATTAACGATATTGTAAATTCCCCGGAACACCGGGAAGTTTCTTACAAGATGGCATGTGAATCAATAGTACTTTTAAAGAATAAAAATAATTTATTACCCCTTAATAAGAGTGAGATAAAATCCATTGCGGTCATAGGTCCCAATGCGGATAATCCTGCTCATCAGTTAGGTGACTGGACGGCAAAGGAACCCAGAGAAATGATATCTACGGTCCTTGATGGCATAAAGAATAAGGTATCTGAAGGAACCGAGGTTCATTATGTAGAGGGCTGTAAAATTCTGGGTGAGGAAGGCAAAGATTTTGATAAGGCGGTCGATGCGGCAAAGAGGTCTGATGTGGCTGTTGTAGTTGTCGGTGGTGCCAGCCAGCGTTACGACTGGGATTATAGGACTTGCGGCGAAAACCATGACAGAGCCCACCTGGATTTACCCGGCATTCAGGAGGAACTTGTTAAGGTAGTATATGAGACAGGAGTACCGGTGGTACTGGTGCTGATAAATGGTAGACCTTTGACCATCAATTGGGAATTTGAAAATGTTTCCGCTATTCTTGAGGCGTGGTATCCGGGACAGGAAGGAGGCAGGGCAATAGCGGATGTGTTGTTTGGAGATTTTAATCCGGGCGGTAAACTGCCTATAACTTTTCCCCGTTATGTCGGGCACATACCCGTATATTATGATATGGGACCAATTCGAGGTAGAGGAGGTTATGTGGCATCGGGACCCTATAATAAAATTGCTCCGATTTTTCCTTTTGGTTATGGTCTGAGTTATACTGTTTTCGAATACGATAATTTGAAGATTATACCCGAAAAAACAGATGAAACCATCGAGGAAATCAAGATTAGTCTGGATGTCAGAAATGCCGGAAATCTTAAAGGCGATGAAGTTGTGCAGCTTTACGTCAGAGATAATTACGCATCGGTGTTGAGACCTTTAAAGCAACTTAAAGGATTTAAGAGGATAACGCTTCTCCCCGGGGAAAGTAAAAAGATAACTTTTCATCTTCCTGTAGAAAACCTTGCTTTTTATAATAAGAATAACGAAAAAATCGTTGAACCGGGATCTTTCCATATAATGATAGGTAGTTCTTCGGAAGATTTAAGACTGGAAGGAGAATTAAATTTTGTTGGGAATGTGATGAAGATTAATGATAAGGAAATGTTTACCAGGGTATCTCTTAAATAAAGGTAGTCAATATATCCCTGTATAGCGGATTTGTAATATCAATTATAGGGAGTTTTTAAGTCATTAGGACCATTCAAAGGGTGGATACTGTTTAAGCTGTTCTAAATAGAGACGATAGATAGACTTAAAATCGAAAAAATTTCTGGGAATTCTCAACTTCTCTATTGTTCAGCCCTCATTTTTTCCTGATAGAAGTTTTGCATTATATAAAAAGCTTTCTTTTTAGAACCACGGTTGGAAATTAAGCCCTTAAGGTTGAAATAATCTTGAATCCCGGGAAGATGACGTCTTGGAGACATAAAATCCTTAAGAATCCATGGGGTTGTGCCTCTTAAGAAGCTGATTCTCTTTAGCATAGAAACTTGATGCTTGTAAATATTTTCTTGATATTCTTCGGACCACATTGTGAGTGTGTCTCCGTGGAAGCCATATAAAGCTCCTCCTCCAAACTCACTGATGATAAGAGGCTTATTGTATATAGTTTCCCATTTTATGTTGTCACACTTATCCGGAGGCCCGTCGTACCATCCTATATATTCGTTGCATCCTAAAACATCAAGCTCTTTCCCAAGTGGGTCATCTATTATAACTGTATTCTTATCCTTGTAGTGAATTTCTAAAGCAGCTGTAATCAGTCTTGTTGGATCTTTCATACGCGTAAACTGCACCAGTTTTTTAATAAAATCGAGACGGAGTTTGGAAAGGGGCGTCTCGTTAGCCATTGACCAGAGTATTACTGAAGCTCTGTTTTTATCTCTTGTTATGAGTGCAGATAGTTGATTCTTGGCATTAATAAAAGTTTCCTTGTTTTCCCATTGAATGGTCCAGTAAACGGGAATTTCTGCCCATACCATAATACCCATACTGTCTGCCACTCTGACCATATTCTCATTATGCGGGTAATGAGCAAGTCGGACGAAATTGCAATTAAGCTCTTTTGCCCAATTAAGAAGTATTTTTGCGTCTTCTTTGTTGAACGCCCTGCCGCTGCGCAGTGGTGCATCCTCATGAATAGAAATACCTCTGAGGAAAACCGGTTTGCCGTTTAACGATATTTCCCGTCCATTAACCTCTATGTTTCGAAATCCTATTTTGTCTGTAACTTCATCTGTTTTTGAGGATATTACAATACTGTATAATTTTGGATTTTGTGGAGTCCACAGTTCAAAATTACCTTTAAAGGATACTTTGGCAAATCCTTCTTTATTTGTTTTGAAGCTTCTTTGAATATCAAGTTCCGGGATTTTGATTGCTACCTCCTGGTCTAATTCTTTCCCGTTGAGCTTAATCCATCCCTCTATCTTTTCTTGTGAACCTTTTGCAAGTTGTATCATGTAATCCTGGATAAAAGTTTCCGGGACTGTAACTAACATAACTTTTCTAGTTAACCCACCGTAATTCCACCAGTCAAAATTTAAGGTGGGAACCCCTTCGGCATGTCTTTTGTTATCGACTTTTACTATTACAAAATTCCCTTTTTCTTTTAATTTTTGCGTGATTTCAAAATTAAATGGAGTAAAACCTCCTGTGTGTTCTCCTATCTTTTCGCCATTTAAGTAGACGATAGCGTTAGAATTCGCAGCTCCAAAATATATGAATACTCTTTTATCTTGGTTTTTATTATAATCAAAAGATTTTTTATACCAGATTGTTCCCTCATAAAACAGGAGTTTATCGTTTTGAGTATTCCAATCTCCCGGGACCTGCAAAGTAGGTGAAATATCAAAATCGTATTCAACTCTGTCACTCTTTTTTTTAGGTTTTATATTCTTGAAATACCCATTCTCATGAGGTTTGTAACGGTAATCATAATAACCGTTTTCAAAGGGATCGATAATTATATTCCATTTTCCGTTTAAACTTGTTTTATTTCGGTTTTCGATATTGATTATTAGTTCTGAAGCTGTTGTGATAATTGATAATGAAAATAAAATAACTAATTTAAATTTGAAACTATTATCCATCTTTGCCTCCTGTTTTTTTAAATGATAGCGTAGAGTGGTTAAGTGTCAAGACCCCTTTCGGATTATTAGAATCCGAGTTGAGTAGTTAAGGCAAAAGAAATTAAATCTTTGCGCTATTAGTATAATTTGTTGTTTCTCTTGGATGTTGTGGGTTGAGTTTTGTTTTGACGCATGACTCAAGGCTCTTGACTTGTGACTATTTTATTGCATTGACAATTGAAATCACTTGTATATTTTTAATAAACTAAGGGGATTGAATGTTTGAAGATTTAAAGACTATTATTTCACGAGTTGATGCAAATTATGCGGATATTCGCTATGAAATAAAAAAAGAGATTAAAATAGTTTTTAACGGGAAAGAATTAACAAATGTTACTTCCAATTCTACCGATGGATATGTTTTGAGGATTTTAAAAAACGGAGGTTTGTCTTCCGTTGCTTTCACTAAAATGGAAGACGCGGATGAGGCTATCCGAAGCGCAACCCGAAATGCAATGCTGATTTCCGAGAATATCAAGGAACCTGTAAGATTTGCTAAAACAGAAATTATAAAGGACACATTTATACCGAAACTTGATGAAGACCCACGAAATATCTTGCTTTCCGAAAAAATTGAATTAACAAAGAAATACAACGATATTCCTTTAAAACACAATAATGTTGTTACTACAAATGTTGGATACACTGAATTAATTCGAGAAAAATATTTTGTTAGTACAGAAGGAAGTGAAATTAGAGAAGATTTAGTTACAAATGGTATAAGTGGATTAATAACTTCAAGTGACGGTAATATATTTCAAAATGTTAGAGTGGGATTTGGCGGAAGTAACGGTTTTGCTGTAGTACGGAATCAGGATGAAGAATTCCAGAAAAAAACTTCGATAGTTCTTGAACTTTTAAAAGCAAAACCCATTGAAGGTGGAGTATATAAAGTTGTTATTAATCCTGATCTGGCTGGTGTTTTTACTCATGAGGCTTTCGGACATTTTTCTGAGGCTGATCTTATCGAAGATAATCCTTCTATGAGAGATAAAATGAAGATTGGGGTAAAATTGGGAAATGATATAGTTAATATTATTGACGATCCTACAATACCGGGGCAGTTAGGTTTCTATAAATATGATGATGAAGGGGTAAGGGCTCGACCCACACAGCTCATGAAAAATGGTGTTCTTGTTGGAAGATTGCATTCGAGAAGAACAGCCGCCGCGTTTGGTGAACCTCTTAGCGGTCACTGTATAGCGGAAGATTACCGCTACGCTCCGATCATAAGAATGGGTAATATTTTTATCGAGCCTGGAGAAGGTACATTTGATGACCTTGTTTCGGAATTGGAAGAAGGTTTATATATTCTCGACGCAAAGGGAGGGCAGACTAGTGGGGAAAATTTCACGTTTGGCGCTCAATACGGTTATCTGGTAAAGAAAGGGAAGTTAGAAGAGATAGTTAGGGATATTAATATTTCAGGAAATCTTTATCGAACTCTTGAGAATATATCCGCAGTCGGAAATGATCTGGAGCTTTTTAAATTCGGAGGTGGATGTGGAAAAGGTCAGACTAATATTCGCTCTTGCTTTGGTGCTCCTCATATTTTAATAGATAATGTTGTGGTTGGTGGTGAATAATGAAAAAAATGATAAAGCTTGCTGAGAATAGGTGCGATAAAGCGGAATTATTTTCTCTCGAAGAAAAGACTGATGTGATAAAGTTCGAAAATTCGCAGTTAAAAGATATAGACACTAAAATACAATCAGGTATAAGCCTTAGAATACAAAAAGACGGTAAAATAGGATCCGCGTACACGAAAAATCTTTACGATAGGGAAGAGCTTCTACAAAATGCCTTAGATTCACTTGCGGGGGGAGTCGAGGCTTCATTTAATTTTCCTCTTACCGAGAAATTGCCCGAACTGGGGACTTATGACTCATCTATCGATAGTATTACTGCTGCTGATGTTGTAGAAGAATGCAAGAGAATCAACGATATAATTTCTCCGAAAAGAAAAGGTCAAGTTAATTTGTATGCGGAACTTAATAGAAGTAATGTGAATATTATGAATAGTTACGGTACAGATCTTGGCGCAAAATTTTCCAGATACTCCTTAGGGGTGGAGATACTGTATCCTGCTTCCTATTCCGCAATAAGCCGAACTTTAATTGATAAGAAATTCAAAAAGGCGGACGAAAAATACCTGAATTTTATTTTGGATACTTACAACAAATCTTTAAAAGAAGTAAAAATTAAAAAGGGAAGGATGAAAGTTTTATTTTTGCCTGAGGTGATGTATGTTCTTATATGGAGGTTATTAAGGGGAGCAAATGGCAGGAGTATTTATAATAAGGAATCTCCTATTGTAAAAAAGATAGGGGAGAAGATATTTGATGAGAAGTTAACAATATATGATGATCCTCTTAACGATAAGATGCCGGATGCTCGAAGTTTTGATGATGAAGGTGTTCCCTGTAAGCATCTTACCTTAGTAGAGGACGGAGTATTGAAAAGTTTCTATTATGACCTTTATTACGCGGAAAAGATGGGTGTAGAATCTACGGGACATGGTTTTAAATCTTCTGTTTGGGGTGGAGAAACGGTTTCCATGAAACCTGCACCCGCGCTTGAACATTTATATATAAAGCCCGGTGATAAAAATTTTACTGAGTTTTTATCTTTGATGGATAAGGGCATAATTGTAGCTGGTGCCCTCGGCGCGCACAGCGGTAATATACCGAATGGTGATTTTTCAATAGGTGTCGCTCCTGGTTTATATGTGGAAAATGGAGAAATAGTCGGGCATGTAAAAGATGCGATGGTTTCCGGAAATATTTATGATACCATGAAAAATGTTATCGCTATCGAAGATACTTATCACCCGGCTTATATGGGTACATTTCCTGCAATATTATTTGATGATATCTCGCTTACTATTTAAATGTTAAAATTAAAGGAGGGGGAATGAATTTTTTCAAACTTAAAGAACACAATACTTCCGTAAAGACTGAAGCTATCGGAGGTGTTACAACATTTATGACCATGGCTTATATTATATTTTTTCAGCCGATGATTCTTTCTCAGGCAGGTATGGATTTTGGTGCTGTTATGATGGCAACAATAATTTCTTCTGTTATTGCTATTCTTATTATGGGTCTTTACGCCAATTATCCTATAGCACTTGCTCCGGGGATGGGAGAAAATTTCTTCTTTGCCTTTACTATTATCATTGGAATGGGAGTAGTCTGGGAAAAAGCTCTGGGAATTGTTTTTATTTCCGGTATTTTATTCGTAATATTAACGCTTTTTAAAGTTAGGGAATCGATTGTCAATACGGTTCCTGAAAGTTTGAAAAAATCAATCGCTGCCGGTATAGGGATTTTTATTACTTTTATCGGGCTTCAATGGGCGGGAGTTATTGAGGATAGTCCCGGGACATTAGTTACCCTTGGCAGTCTAAATACCAATTATACACTATTATTTTTTATCGGGCTTATTATTATATTTTTCCTATACGCGAGAAAAATAAAAGGTGCGATTCTGTGGGGGATACTTATTACTGCGATTGTCGGGATTCCCATGGGTATAGTTAAGTTTGGAGGAATAGTTTCCAAGCCACCTTCCTTAGCTCCTACGTTTTTCAAACTTGACATATTAGGAGCTTTTCACTGGGAGTATATTGTCCCTATTCTGGTTCTTTTCCTGCTCGATTTCTTTGATACAGTCGGAACGTTGATAGGCGTCAGCTCACATGCTAATTTGCTTGACGAAAAAGGAAATTTACCCAGGGCAGGTCGGGCTCTGATGGCTGATGCAATAGGAACAGTTGCGGGAAGTTTATTTGGAACTTCTACAGTTACAAGCTATATCGAAAGTGCAACAGGAGTAAGTGAGGGTGGACGAACCGGGCTATCTAATATTTTTACATCTGCCTGTTTCTTGCTGGCAATATTTTTCTATCCGCTTGTAAAAGCAATCGGCGGCGGCTATCAGGTTGGGAATAGTACTTTCTATCCCGTTACTGCACCTGCGCTTGTTCTTGTCGGCGCTCTTATGATTAAAAGTGTTGCAAATATAAAATGGGATAATGTAACCGAGGCAATTCCTGCTTTTTTGGTTTTAATCGGAATTCCTTTGACCTATAATATATCTCACGGGATGGCTCTCGGTTTTGTTTCTTATCCTATCATGAAACTTTTTTCGGGTCGTGTCAAGGAGGTGCATCCGATTATGTGGGTTCTGGCAGTCGTTTTTGCGGGAAGCCTTGTTTTGTCGACAAGATACTAGAACGGTTTTAAGGCCTAAAGGTCTAAAGACCTAAAGACCTTAAAGCTGTTAAATGGTTGAATTGTTGAATAGTTAAGTAGGAAAAACAACAAATAAAAAAAAATCAAAATAAAATCTTGTGTTAATCTGCTTGCCCTGTAGGGAGGAACGACCGTACCAGGGTGTAATCTTGTGGTTAAATTTCTTCAGTTTTTTTCGATTTCCAGATCTTTGTACAATATTTTGTGATCCTTGGGTATAGATTTATACATTAGATGACCAAGATCTCTAATTTCCCAGAGAGCTGCTTTACTGGTTCGTAATTTAAGAAAATTCCTAAAACTGCGTGCGTTTAGAGTCATAACTAATTCAGTTTTAAAAGATTCGGGAAGAAGATACTTTATTAAATCATTCGGAAGTTTATATTTTGATAAAAATAATAATATGTGTTTTAAGTTCTGAGCGGTTGTTTCATAGAATTTTTTTAAGGCCACGTCGGGCAATTCAGGGACAACACAGTATCTTTCTACTATTTTTTTATAGCCGGTGGGAGTATTTGCATTTTTTATATCCTTATCTTTGGTCAGATCCTTTAGGGTATATCTTGTAGAACGTACTGTGTAACTTGCCATTCTGTGTCGTACAAGTTCCTGAAGAAGGGCACGGGAAACGCCTTCTATTTTAAAAGTATAACTGCAATGTTCGAAGATCGACGTATGTTTCCATTTTATGAGGCTTCGGATTAGTTTTTTGTCTTTCGGTCCCATATTGTCCGATTCTGAACCGTGAGATGTTCTCGCCGCGGTTATGCATTTTTTTATCGAGTCCACATCAATTAAGGTAACTTTCATTTTGTAATTATATACGCAATTCATATAAATTCAAGTGAACAAACCACAAGATTTCAAATCATAATAATTAGCCACTGATTCGCACTGATAAACACGGATTTTTTTGTTGCTTTTTCTAGGACCTAGTACCTGGTCCCCGGTACCTAATAATATTTATTGCGATGTGCGAACCCTTTTCTTGTTTTGCAAAGACTTTTTTTATTAAGATACTGTATATCAATACATTAAATTCTGGAATATTTCTTGTACATTAGTTTAGTAGCTCTTTAATAATTTAGCAGAAAAGTGGTTTAAGGTGGTTCCCCAGATTATTATATTCGGCTCTTCTGATTTTTTTCTCTTAGAGGAGGTTTATTATGTTAAGTTTTGGTAATGCCCAAAATAAAGTTAGTGCCCCATTTCAGTTAAAGGGGAGTTTAGGGAAATCTTTTACAATAGATATAGATGGATTGTTGCTGGAAGGCGATCTGGTATATGATTACTCCTACAACATTCATCTGTTGATAAAGGTTCCCGATACTCTTCGCGGAGGAAATAAATCTTTTTACAGACTTTTAAGCCTTTGTAAAAATAACTCCGCGGATTTAAATGTAAATTCTTGTTTCTTTGTGCCTTTTTACGTCGAGCAGCAAGATAAGTCAGTCTTTTCGCTATATTAGGGAAATTCTAAGTTCAGTGAGGGTTCTCTCTCGCTGAACTTAGAATTATTCGTAACGCTTTTTCCTCAAACTTTTATATTAAAACTTAAAAACAATCTACAAAAATCACGTGTAAAGATAGTCACTAATCATTGGTTACTAGTCACCAGTCAAGCAAAACAACAAAAAATCCTTTTAATCTGCGTCTGTTTTTGGGATTTAGGATATGGGATTTGGGATTTAGCAAAAACAAAATAAAACTTTTTCTTTATTCGTGTAATTTGTGTGATTTGTTGTTAAAAAAACTTTGTGGTCTTTGTGGTTCAATACGTAGATTCTTCGAATCTAAGTTGAATAGTTAAATTATTGAATCGTTGAATAGGAAAAAATATCTTTATGGAAATTAACGGGAAAAAGGGTTTTTAAATATAGAAAATATTGAAGGTCTAAGGAGTTTTCGTATTTCGGGAAGTTTTTCCTTTGTGGCTTGGTAACCTAGTTTGATGCCAAGATTAAACTTGGTAAAATCAGCCCAATGTATCGATTCGACTTTTGGTTCTATTAATACATCGGCTCTTTTTGCTTGTTCTCTGTTAAAGCGAAATTTCGCGATTTCGTCCGCCCTCAGATTTGTAGAGATACCAGAACCTAATTTCTCGAATTTTCCGAGTTTGGACCCGACATCGACTGCTATAATTTTTTTTGCTCCCAGAAATTTACACCCATCTACCGGTACTTTCGCGGTCGGTCCCGCATCTACCATAATTTTATTTTCTTTTTCAATTGCCGGAAAAATACCGGCTATCGAGATGGATTTTATAATCGCTTCTCTTAAAGAACCTTTATCCAGATATACCTCTTTTCCGGAAACAAGATCAAGAGTAGTGCACCCAAATTTTATTTTTAAATCCTCTATGTTTATGTCTGGAAAAAATTTGTCTATTACTTTCTTCAAAGATTCTCTTTCTGTTATATAAGGATTTACCGCCATTTTTGCGAAGGTGAGTCTTTCTCTTAGATAACAGCTTAATTTTTTTAAAGGGAAAGCATTCTCATGATCTTTGAAAAATTCGAAACCCAATTGTTTAAATTCTTCAGAGTTGACAACCTCCCGGCTTTTTTCTACTAATTGAGAAAAATCGTAATCGAGCGCGTATAGAGCTCCTATCAGAGAACCTATCGATGTTCCGAATATTAAATTGGGCTTTAAATTTTCTTCTTCAAGGCATTTTATAACGCCAAGGTGCGCAACACCTCTTCCTGCGCCTCCACCCAGGACAAGTCCGAATTTATTCATTTTCCGTGCATAGCTCTCTTATTTTTGGCGCCAAGTAAACGTTTTCAAGATCATTTCTTTTGAGCGCTTTGATTAAAATATTCAATTTGTCTTCTTCGGATATCCTTTTATCCATTATTATATATTTGTCTTTGAAAACCCGACAATATCCGCCTTTTTTTAGTAGTTTATCTTCAATTATTTTTATTCCTATTTTACAGGCTATCTGAGTGAGTTCAGCTAAAATTTCTCTTCTTTTCATTTATGAAGTCTGTTACAATATTTTTTATTTCTTCCAATCTTTCTTTGGTTTTTGCTTCGAAGCGAGTTACCACGATTGGTTGTGTGTTAGAAGCCCTAACGAGACCCCATCCATCGCCGAATAGAATACGCACTCCGTCTATTTGAATAGTCTCATATTTCTTGCTGAATTCTTCCTTCGCTGCTTCTACAATTTTCCATTTTGCTTCTTCTCCCACTTCCGTTCTGATTTCGGGAGTGCTTTCGTAGTAAGGCATCTCATTGATTATTTCAGAGACAGTTTTATTCGATTTTGATGCGATTTCATAAAATCTCGCTGATACGAAAAGAGCGTCGTCGAAACCGTAGTAGTTATCGGCAATAAATATATGGCCGCTCATTTCTCCTGCTATCAAACTGCCTGTTTCTTTCATTTTTACTTTTAATAAGGAATGCCCGGTTTTCCACATTAGGGGTTTACCGCCGAGTTTTTCGATCCATTCAACAAGCCCCTGACTGCATTTTACGTCGAAAACGACTTCTGTCCCGGGATTTTTAGTGATAATGGGTTTTGCTAGTGCTCCCAATAATTGATCTCCGTATACAAGTCTGCCGTTTTCGTCGATTATGCCTGCACGGTCAGAGTCTCCATCGTATCCTATTCCCATAGCCGCTTTTTCTTTAAGAACTTTTTCCGATAATTGTTTTGTATATTTTACTACGGTAGGATCGGGCAGGTGATTGGGAAAATTCCCGTCAGGTTCACAATTAATGCACTGGAAATCAGCCCCAAGGGTTTTGAATAACTCGGTAGCTAAGGGACCGGCTGTACCATTTCCCGGGTCCAGTACTATCTTTAATGATTTTCCCGGAGAAATTAAAGAAGACGTGTATTCTAAATAATCTTTTACAACCTCTTTTTCCCTTATACTTCCTTTTCCTTCCTCATAATCTTCTTTTTTGATTAATTCTTTTAATTCCTGTATTTGTTCGCCATATACGGTTTCTTTGTCTCGCATCATCTTAAAACCGTTGTATTCGATTGGATTATGACTTCCGGTAATCATTAATCCTCCATCTAAATCGTAATGGAAAACCGTGAAGTATAATAGGGGGGTTGGACCTACACCTATATTAGTTACGTTGCATCCGCAATCAGTAAGGCCTTTTGATATGTTTTCGAATAGTCTCGGAGAGCTTTTTCGCACGTCTCTGCACACGGCAATATCTGTAAGGTTTTTTCTTTTTAAATATGTTCCGAATGCTTTCCCGAGATGAAACGCGAATTCGTTTGTAAGGTCTTTATCCGAAATTCCTCTAATGTCGTATTTCCTAAATATATCATCATTTATTTTCATGTTTGATTATCTCCTGTTTTTGGAATAATTACTTGTTTTATCTTCTTTGTCAAGGCTTTTAATGATAAACTTAAGTGTTAGGTCTTTGGTTTTAGGTTTTAGCTTAAAAAATAGAGACCAAGATGTTCTTTATGTTTTAAGTTTAAGTAAATGAGATGATGAGTGTATGGGTGGATGTGTTGACTTTTTTCACCCATATACCCATATACTCATATACCCATATACTCATATACCCATATACCCATATACCCATATACCTACTTCTTTGTGCTTCTGTATGAAAATATTGATTTCTCTTGACAATTTCTTTCTGCAATGTATAATTATTAATAAATGAAAAGGGTAAAAGATGGTTTTTCCTAGAGGTAATTTAATCTTAAATAATGCTCCTGTACAGTATGTGAATTTTGATAATATCCTCAATCAGGCGAAGAAGACCAGAGAAGGGCATCTTATGGGATATATTGAAATAAAATATCCGGAAAGTTTCGAGTACCTTTTTTTTAAGGATGGCCAGACAATTAGCGCTGGAATTTATAAGGAAAACAAATTATATGAACATCCTTTAGAAGAAGTGTTAGGTAAAGCTAAGAAAGCTCATCAGGGAGTTGTTAACATATACATGATTGGGGAAGAACTTCTTAATATTATCATGGCTTTAATTAAAGAAAAGCCGTTGTTTTCGGATAAAAAAGTAGGAAATGTTGATTTGGAAGTGCTTTTTGATAAATTGGAATCGCTTAAATTTTGTGGTTTTCTTGCTTTAAATAAATCAAACAAGTATTCTTTTGTAAAGTTTAATGACGGAGAACCCAAAGTAATATATCCTCTTAAGAAGAACAAAAGAAAAATAGACAAAAAAACATTGATTTCTTTACTGGAAGGTGAAGATATGCTTGTGAGTGCTTATAAAGGAAGGGAAATGAAAGGGCAGGTAAATCCAGCCTTAATTGAGTTGTATCTAAAATTCTTCAATTCTTTGATAGCCTCTTTTATTGACGTTGTCGGAGTATCCTTGGTGAGAAAAACGCTTATACCTGCTTATGAAAACGCTTCGCAAAATTTAGATATTCTAAAAAGTTTCAAAATTGAAGAAGATCTTACCATTATTTATCAACCTTTTTTAGCGACAGATGAGGAAATAACAATGGCATTCGCTTCCTGGATAGATCAATTTGCGGATGCTATTTTTGTTGTCCTCGGAAGAAAAACTGACGAGATAATTCATAATTCATTAAAAGATTATAGGTTCGCTTTAAAAAGTTCTAAATTCTTTAAATACTCGAAACTATCTCGATTGGACATAGATTAATATTGATATATTTCGCGGCAACTCCTATAGGAAACCTTGAAGATATTACATATAGAGTTATAAGAATAATGAAAGAAGTAGATGGGATTATATGTGAGAGCAGTCAAAAGACAAAGATTTTATTAAACCATTACAGTATAAAAAAACCTTTAAAGTCTTACAATGATTTCAACAAAGAAAAGGTGACAAGTTGGATTTTGGATAGGTTGAAAGAAGGGCAAAATTTTGTTTTTGTTTCTTCTGCGGGTTCTCCTTTAGTTTCGGATCCGGGATTTTATCTGGTTAAACATCTAATAGAAGAAAGACAAGAATTTACAAGTCTTCCCGGACCTTCTTCTGTTATAAACTCTCTAATTTTATCGGGTCTTCCGCCGGATAGATTTGTTTTTCAGCGTTATCTACCCCGTAAAAAGGGGAAAAGAAAAAAAATTTTAGAATCTCTTAAAGATGAGAGTAAAACGGTTATAATTTTCGAATCGCCTAAAAGAGTAGAGAAGCTGCTTTGTGAAATTAAGGAGTTATTGCCGGAGAGAATTATAGTTTTAGCAAGAGAAATGACTAAAATTTACGAAGAAGTTGTTAGAGGGATGCCGGAACAGATTCTTGATAATATGCCTAAATTGAAGGGAGAATTTGTAGTTTTAATTGGAGGTAAGGATTGGGCTGGAGTAAGTTAAGAGAAAAATCGAGAATTTTACTTTCTCCATTAGTAAAAACGTTTTCCTTTATTCCTCCTAATATATTAACATTGTTGGGGTTTTTGATTATTGTTATTGCTTCTTTCTTGATTTTAAATGGCAAATTTAGATTGGGCGGTTTAATTCTGATAGTGGGTTCTATTTTTGACGCGCTCGACGGACAAATTGCCAGAATAAAAGAAAAAACTTCTAAATTCGGTGCTTTTTTTGATTCAACACTTGACAGATACGGAGAGTTTTTTATATTTTCCTCTATAGCTTTTACAGGAGACTCCTTTTTGATTTTTTTGTGTTTTGCGGCAATGTTGGGATCTTTCCTGACTAGTTATACGCGGGCAAGAGCGGAATCTCTTGGGATTGTTATTAAAGAAGGATTTCTTACTCGTGTGGAGAGAATTATTATTTTAATTATTGGTTTGGTAATTTTGCCGGAACATCTGGTATATATTATGATTATTCTGGCAATAGGAAGTAATATAACAGCTATTCAAAGGATATTAATCGCGTACAAACGACTGTGAAACGGAGGTAATTAATGGATAATAAAGTTAGAGTTGCAATAGTTGGTGTTGGTAATTGTGCTTCTTCGCTTGTTCAGGGGGTACATTATTATCGGAACGCAGATGAGAAAAAATCTGTTCCCGGATTGATGCATGTCAATTTAGGTGGTTATCATATTAGCGATATAGAATTTGTTGCCGCTTTTGATATTAATAGAACTAAGGTTGGTAAAGATTTATCGAAGGCTATTTTTGCCGACCCAAATAACACATTCAAATTCGCGGAAGATGTTCCCGAATTTGGGGTGAAAGTTCAGAGAGGTATGACTCATGATGGTATTGGCAAATATCTGTCAGATGTAATAAAAAAGGCTCCGGGTTCTACTGTTGACATAGTAAGAGTTTTGAAAGAAACCAAAGCCGATATGATGATTAGTTATTTGCCTGTGGGTAGTGAGGAAGCAACAAAATGGTATGTAGAGCAGGCCCTGCAAGCCGAAGTCGGTTTTATAAATGCGATACCCGTTTTTATAGCTTCTTCGAAATATTGGTCGGATAGATTTAAAGAAAAGGGACTTCCTCTAATCGGCGATGATATAAAATCACAGGTTGGAGCAACAATTACTCATAGAGTTCTTACTCAGCTTTTTCTTGACCGCGGGGTTCGTTTGAAACGTACTTTTCAATTGAACGTTGGCGGTAATACCGATTTTCTGAATATGTTAGAGAGGGAACGTCTGGCTTCTAAGAGAAAGTCGAAGACACAGGCAGTTACTTCTCTCCTACCTTTTGATATAGGAAAAGAAAATATTCACATAGGTCCTTCGGATTATATAGAGTGGTTGACGGATAGAAAATGGGCTTATATGAGAATGGAAGGACAAACTTTTGGGGATGTGCCTTTAAATGTTGAAGTTAAACTTGAGGTATGGGATTCCCCTAATTCGGCTGGTGTAATCATCGACGCGATCAGACTTATGAAATTAGCGCTCGATAATAATATATCGGGAACTTTGATAGAACCTTCTTCTTATTTGATGAAGTCTCCGCCGGAACAATATCCTGATTCCGTAGCAAAAGATAAAACAGAAGACTTTATTAGGAAGTATAGTAAAAAGAATAAAAGTAAAAAAGGTAAGTAAGATAACATCTACATTTCTTGAGAAAAAAAACGGCATCTTTATAACTTTTGAAGGTGTTGAAGGTTCGGGTAAATCAGTTCAATCCGAATTATTATACAAATTTCTCTTATCAAAAGGTCGGAAGGTTCTACTAACAAGAGAACCTGGCAGCACGGAAGTGGGAAAAAAGATAAGAGATATTTTGCTTAAAGGAGATGAAAGCATCGGGATATATACCGAACTTTTTTTATATCTCGCGGATAGAGCTGAAAATTTGGTTGAGGTTGTTTTTCCAAATTTAAAGAAAGGAAAGATTGTTATTTCGGATAGACATTTTGATTCCACGATTGCGTATCAAATGGCCGGGAGAGGGATAAGAGAAGAAGAAATAATGCGTATAAAGGGTATGGAATTGTTTAGCAGCAGGGAGCCGGATATAACTTTTTTGCTCGATGTCGACCCCGAAATTGTTAGATGCAGAATTGAAAATCCGGATAGAATAGAAAAAGAAAATATTGATTTTCATCGTAGGGTTAGACAATCATATCTTAATTTAGCCGAGAAGAATCCGGGTAGAATTGTCTTAGTAGATTCACGAGGAACTATAGATGAGATTCATGAGATGATAAAAAAAGAAATCTTAAGGATTTTAGAGGAGGATTTTAATGAATACGAAAAAAAAGTATAGTCTTTTGATTATTCTTGTCTTTTTCGCTTTTAGTGGTTTTATTTATTCATCGTGGAATGTTATTACCGGTATAAAGTCAATTGAGCGGGTTTTAGATCTTATAAGAAATGAATACGTTAACGAAGTAAATGTGACCGATTTGCTTGATTACGCTATAGAAGCTATTACGGATAGTCTCGATATTCACACGGCATATTTAAAAAAACGTGATTACGAAGAATTGATGGTTAACACCGAAGGTGCATTTGGAGGTTTAGGCATAAGAATATCAAAGCGGGGTGAATATATAACAATTGTTTCTCCTATGGAAGGAACTCCGGCTTACGAAGCCGGATTAATACAGGGGGATAAAATTGTCAAAATCGAGGAAATATCTACCAAAGATATGAAATTAAATAAAGCGGTTTCGATGATGAGAGGGAAACCCGGTACCGATGTGACAATAACTATTTCGAGAAAAGGTTTAGATAGTGAAACAGATTTTACGATAACAAGAGCCATAATTAAAATTAAATCGGTTCCATACGCGGGAATTTTAGAAGATGATGTGGGATATATAGTGCTTAATTCTTTTAGCAGAAGTACTCCCGGGGAAGTTAAATCGGCTCTGGATTCGCTTCTTGATGTTGGTGCCAATAAATTTATTCTGGATTTGCGTAATAATCCGGGAGGCATTCTTGACGGAGCGGCAAGAGTAGCTTCGTTTTTTGTCGATAGAGGAAAGGAAATTGTCTATACTGAAGGTAAATCCGAATCCGCGCGGGATTCTTATCTTTCGGAGGATGGGTCTTATTCCGGGTACCCGCTTGTTGTTTTAGTTAGCCCTTTCTCTGCCAGCGGTTCCGAGATTGTAGCCGGAGCGATTCAGGATTGGGATCGAGGTTTTTTGATTGGTTCCAAGACGTTTGGTAAAGGTTCGGTTCAGAGAGTATACCCGCTGCCGGGTGGAAATGCAATCAAATTAACAATAGCAAGGTATCACACGCCCTCAGGAAGGTGTATCGACAGAGAGTTAGTAGAGGATACCGCAAAGATGTATCATACAAGAGGAGATATGCATAGAGAGGTAAAAGGGGGTGGAGGGATAGTGCCGGATTCAATACTGAAGGTAAGATATTCGCCTTTTTACGAAAATATATATAGTTATGGATTCGATTTTATTGTGAACTATCTCGCGGATAATCCTAAAACTGAAACAGTTACTTCTGATATGCTGATGAAATTTAAAAAGAAAGTCAAGGCATCTTTAGAAACGGATTCGGTAGATATAGAGAAAGTAATCGATCGCTATGAAAGTTACCCGTATTCCGAACCATTTACTAAAGAAATGAGGAAAGATTTTATAAGTAAAGTTAAGAATTATGTTAAGAGTGATTCGAAGAAAACTGTTGGTTTTTCAGAAGAAGATTGGAATAATTCTCTCGATGAAATAAAAAAAGGTCTTGCGATCAGGCTCGCTTATAATAAAAGGGGAATTAAGGGAAGGTATGAAACGTCTATACCTGATGATGAGTATGTGCAAGCGGCTTTAGGTATACTTGAAGCAGCCAAAGCTTCGAAAGATGTATTTTCCGGTAAAAAGTGAATGATATCGGAAAAACTTTTTTTTTAAAAACACTTGGTTGTCCGAGAAATGAAGCGGATAGTGAAGCTGTAATAAACATACTGAAAGCTTCAGGGTTTGATCTTTTAAATTCTCCGGAAGAAGCCGATTTCGTAATTGTTAACGGATGCGCTTTTATCGAGGAAGCGGTATCCGCATCTATAGACACAATATTGGCCCTGAGAGAAAAAAATAAAAAAGCGACTTTTGTACTAATTGGCTGCCTGGCTCAAAGGTATGGAGAAGATCTATTGGAATCTATGGACGAAGTCGACTTACTTGTAGGTACAGGTTCTATTGGAAAGATAACTGAAATTATCAATAACGGTAAATCTGAAGTCGATTCAAATCTTGGATTTTTAGGTAAAAACTTATATAAAAAAGCACAAGTTACTCCATCCCATTATAGATATATAAAAATTCAGGAAGGCTGTGATTTTAAATGTTCTTTTTGTGTTATTCCGCAATTAAAAGGCGTGTCGCATTCGAAAGAATTCAGTATCATTAAGGAAGAAGTTTCGAATTTGCCCGAGAATGTTAAGGAAATTATTATTATCGGGCAAAATACCACTTCTTGGGGGAAAGATTTGCCGAATAAGAGAACTTTGCCGGATGCTATTAAAGAGATTGCAGGTATCTTTCCCGGATGGATTAGGTTAATGTATTTTCACCCGCTTTTTGTTTCAGAAGAACTTTTGAAAACAATATGGGAATCACCTAATGTAGTAAACTATCTTGATATTCCATTGCAGCATGTTTCCGATTCAGTACTATCGGATATGAAGCGAGGATATGGAAGGAAGCATATTGAACAACTTTTAGAAACTATCGGGGAAATGGGTGATTTTACTCTAAGGAGTACTTTTATTGTGGGTTTTCCTTCTGAAACAGAAGATGATTTCGAGGAGCTTTGCTCTTTTATCGACGATAATGATATAGACCATATTGGAGTTTTTGAATATTCAGATGAAGAAGGAAGCACGTCTTTTTCTATGAAACCCCTACCACAAGAAATAATAAAAAGGCGAATAGAGACAATTTCATTAATAATTGAGGATAAGATGAGAGATAGAAACGAAGAACTAATAGGGGAGAAAAGGGAAGTTCTTATCGATGGGATAGAGGAGGGTGAATATTACGGACGAACTAAATCTTCGGCACCCGATATAGATCCGGTTGTTTGGATTGCGCCTTCTGGAGAGGAACTGAAAGCGGGAAATATTTATCGGGTTTTGATGACAGATGTTATTGGAGCGGATATGGCTGGCGAGGTAATATTACGATGAAAGACTTTATGTTTTTGCTGTTAATAGCATGACTTGCAATATAATACGATATTAATTATGAAGTGGAAATTTAAGACAGATAAATTGATTAACAGCGATACCCCTGATTTGATTATAAAAGAATTGCTGGACATCAGGGGTTTCTTAGATATAGATTCTTTTCTTACCCCTTCTGTTTCAAATTTGCATGATCCTTTTTTGTTGGAAGGTGTCAGGGAAGCTAGTAACGCGATATTATCGGCAATTGCAAAGAATAAAAAAATATCTATTTATGGTGACTTTGATATGGATGGTATTGCCGCTACGGCTTTAATGCTATTGGTTCTTCGAAAATTGAATGCTGACGTTGATTTTTACATTCCTAATCGATTGGAAGAAGGGTATGGTTTAAATAAAGAAGGAATTAAGCATTTAAAGGAAAAAGGAACTGAATTAATAATTACGGTTGATTGTGGAATAAGTGGGGCAGAGGCTATTGAATACGCGCGTGAGCTTGGAATTGAGGTTATAGTAACGGACCATCATTTGCCTGAGATGGAAAATCCCGCACAGATTGTGATAGATCCTCATATTTCAGAGTCCTATCCTTTTAAAGAGCTTGCGGGTGTTGGGGTCGCTTTTAAGTTATGTCAGGGGTTATCGAGAATTTCAGGGCTTTCTGAAAACTTCCTTTTGTGGAATCTCGATCTCGTAGCTCTGGGTACAGTTGCTGATGTTATGCCTCTTACCGGAGAAAACAGAATACTAACGGCTCTGGGACTTAAGATAATTAATGAAGGAAGAAGACCGGGGATTGTGGCTCTATTTGAAAATTCTCGTTCTAAAAGCGGAGCAATACAAGCATGGCATATCGCTTTTATTATCGCGCCGAGGGTCAACGCGCTTGGAAGATTGAAAGACGCGAGAGAAGCGGTGGATTTACTGAGTACTTATAGCAAGGATAAGGCTAATTTAATAGCCGCTAAATTAGAAAAGCATAATATAAAAAGAAAAAAATTGCAGGAAAGAATTTATAAAGAAGCATTGGGTTTTTTAGATGGTCAGGATCGGGAAAAAATTTCGGGAATTGTTCTTTCCAGTGATAACTGGCATGAAGGGGTTATTGGAATTGTGGCTTCTAAGATTGTTGAAGATTTTAACCGTCCTACAATTCTTATATCCAAAAAAGATGGTATATGCAAAGGTTCCGGACGAAGCATCCCGGGTTTTAATATTATGAGTTGTGTCAAAAGTTTAGGCGATTTATTAGAAAAATTCGGTGGTCACGCTCAGGCATGCGGAATATCCATAAAAAGCGAGAATATTGAACTTTTCAAGAAAGCTTTTGAGAAGGAAGTTATGGAAAATCTTAAGGATGAAGCTATAGAGAAAGAGCTTTTGATAGATTTTCCTCTCTCTATTGGTTCTATCAATGAAAAATTGATAAAAAATTTGGAAGCTTTAGCTCCTTTTGGAATGGGGAATACCAAACCGGTTTTTGCCGTTTTAGATGTCGAATTAGCCGGTGTTCCTAAAATTGTCGGAAGAAATCATCTAAAATTTGCTGTTAGAGAAAATGATAAAGATATTTCATGTATTGGTTTTTCTCTCGGTGATAAAATGGATTTAGTGAAAAGCGCGGAGAAATTCAGCATTGCTTATTCCCCTTTTATCGACGATTGGAGCAATCAAGTTTCATTGAAGATTCTCGATATAAAAGTTTAAATAAGAAGCCAGAAGTCAGGAGCCAGAATACAGAATCCCATCTCAACTCAACTTAGATTCAAAAAATCTATTAAGTGGACGCAGATTGAACAGGATTTTTTCAAATTTTAACTCAACGAACTCTATGAACACTATAAACCCAACAAACTAAGTGTTTGACGCTTATCAAAGAAGATCTGATCCCTCTATATACTAACGAAAAAAGGCGGGGAATACCCGCCTTTTTTATTTTTCTTAGTTCTTATGACTCTAATTTATGTTTAAGTTTTTTGCTATTTTGTACTCTTCTCTATAAGCCCCGAATCTTTTATTTGTTAATTTCACTTTTAACCTCCGTTAGTTTATCAAGTTAGACGCGGATGGGCTGGATTTGTTTCAATGTTTTTTGTTTTTATTGTGACGCACGACACAAGACATACGACTCGAGACTCGGTTAATCTATTCAACCAATCCGTAGGATATTAAAAGAAGTTCTACCACTGTTAATATGATGTTAAAACCAAAGCACATGGTTTACACTTTGGAGAGGGGATGGGAGTAAAAAG
>CAZKVT010000003.1:0-124696 GCA_964556365.1 uncultured bacterium
AGGATATCTCCACCTCCCGGATAATCAAGACTTTTTCTCATTATAAACGTCCCATATTTTCTTTTTTAAAACAACAAAACATTTTTTTAATCCTGTCCATCCGCGAAAATCCGCGTCCCATTATTTTTTTTATTTTAATATTAAACATATATTGAAATCTCTGTGTCCTCCGTGCCTCTGTGTGAAAACAAATTTTGATTTATTTGATATGTTGCAACTCTCAACGTCAAACAAAATACCTCCCCAATATTTAATTGCCAGTTAATTTGTCGAGTGATTAACTAACACCTTCTAACCACTTAAAAACATACTTTAATATTCTAAGAAAATATTTAGTTTTGTCAAGTCTTAAAGTCAAATGTAAAAAATAAGTTAGGGAAATCCCCTATATTCTTACTCTATTGGGGTCAGGTCTTCTTTATGTTATGACCCCTTTATGTTAACCGATTTTATTGTTTTTCTGCCGCGAGCTGTGAGCAGTAAGCTGTCAGCCGGTTTCCCTTTCTTCGATATAATCTAAAACTACCGATAACTATACTTGACAAATCATAAATTCGATATTCATTTCTTTTACTTACCAAAAATGGTAAGTAAAAGAAATGAATCATGTGGTAAGCGACGTAGAACCCTTCATCGAAAATCAAAATGATCTTAAAGTCTTCTCAAAAAAAACTATGTTAGAATTGTTAAGATAACCAGACTTTACCGTAAGAAAAAAATTCTCACACAGATACACAGAAATCACAAAGATTCTTTGCGGTCGGCTGTCAGCTTTTTTTAGGCATGGAGATCTTTTTGGTACGGATACAATATTTAATTTATAAAAGCGTAAAATTGCTGTCTTTATAATTTATTGTTAAAACAAAATTACTCAAAAAACTTTTAACTCCAAGTAAAGGAATATGTAAATTAGGCATAAAATCTATCAAGACTTCATCCGTTATAAAATCAAAAACTTTAATACGGATACTATGGCTATAGGCTACGGTTAACCCATTGCCTGTATTTATTTTCTTCTTGTATCCGGATTTCAGATTATGACCTAAAAGAGAAGCAAGAGAAGCAGGTTAGGCACATTCATCGGCTCCCGTATCTATCAAAGCATAAACGTTTATTTCTTTATTTTTCTTTTGATTTAAAATGGTAATAGGTAGGTACGGACGCGCTACATCATCCGGACGGGTTTTTGTAAAAGGATAATCTTTAACCAGCACAATAAATATGAACTACTTCTTTATCGGGAATGTAAATAATGTAAGGATTCTGAATGCCTTTTTCTTTTGCGGCTTTCAGTGCTTTTCCTGGTGACTTTCCAACACCGACGACGGAATTATCTTCAGCACTTTTTAGCGCAACATATTTACCATCATATTCGTGAGTATTTAATAATATTTTTTCCATTTATTTTCTCCCTTAGGTATAAATTAAGCAATATGGCTGTTTTGTCAAGGAATATTTGAACCACTAAGACCACAGAGTTTTTATTTTCGATTTAACTCCCTAACCTCCCAACCTCCTAACTTCCTAACTAAAGAAGGAACAACAAATCTCACAAATGTTTTTCTTGTTTTTATACTGACCAGTGACTGATGACCAAATCATTTACACGGAGGCCACAGAGAACACAAAGTTTTTTTATTCTAACTCCTAACTTCTTTATACGGCAGCCCGGCGATTTTAGAATCTGGGAATTCAAAAAACACGACCTGACCCCTTATTTCACACCAGTAGATTAGTTGATTGGTTAATTGGGAAACTAGTCAAAACAAAACGTAGATGAAAGTAACCCAACCCTAAGCTTACCTCTCAAAGGAATATTCTTCAATGTACTCCTTAAATAATAAAACTCTTTTCTTGTCCCCCGGGTTTATTAAAAACGGAACTAAATCTTCAGCCAGGCTTTTAAAATCCAGATTTTTTGATTTTTGAATGAGTTTCTTTTTTAACTCTCCAGAATCATTGATTCCAAGTTTATCTTTCAAATACTTAATATTGGGTTTTGTCTGTCCAAGAAGAAAAACCGTATCGTAAAAATCTCTTCCCATAACTCTGGGACGCGTAAAAATTGCTGTTATTTTCTGAGCAAGAAGAATATCCGGTGGAACTATATTGCCTCTCATAAATATATCAAACTTATTTATGATTTTTTTGTCCGGATTGTACTCAAAATCCTGCGGCTCCATATCTAACTGTATTATCAATTTTTCAGCTGTATGCTGAGAGAGACCGTATTTATAAAGAATTTCCTTTATCTTTATATAAGACCTAAACACGCCGTCCGTACTATTTTTTAACTCGATCTTATAACCTTCTAATTCAAGTCTTTTTTTTATCTTTTCGGCAAGCTTCAGGAAATTCTCTTTGCTAATCCCGCGGTTATCAAAATCCAGATCTTCGGAGAATCTTCCGCTCGAATGTATTACACGAATAGCCGTTCCTCCCATAAACGAAATCTTACTTCCTTCGTTAGAGTCGAATATTATTTCCAGAATCTTATATTGAAGATATTCACGGAGAATACTCTTTTTAAACACTCTTACATTACCGGTATAAAATTTTTCTATCTGTTTTAAATCAAGCATTTTTCATGTACTCCATAAAAGAATCCACTCTTCTTTTTAATGTTTTTTGACGAAATATAGAAATGTAGCTATATATCTTTTCCGGGTCCACACTGTTCCGGAATTCATCGTAATTTATTCTCAAAGATTCAAAATCTGCCTTTGTCTTATACCCGGGATTCAAATACAAATAATCCAGAATGCCCTTTTCTACACTTGCTATTTTATAATGCTTATCGTCATAATTTTCGATTGAATAGCCGAAAAAAAGCTCAGGCTTAACCGTCCTGTAATTAAAATTCCCGATTTTAGTATTGAACGAATTGGTCTTTCTTGTTGTAACCGAAGTTAACGTATACACACCTTCCGGAATTAAATGATAATAAGAAAGCGCCATTTCCTGAGAGACATAAGAAGGACTATAAATGCGGTTTGCTATTTCAAAAAGAACATTCTCGTTAAGCTCCAAATCCGAGAAAATATAATACTTATCGACAACCTTCTTGATGTAACCCTTATCCTGCCATTCATTCAGGCTCCTTCTTCGAAAATCCCCCTCGACATTCCTTATATCGTTAAGGGAAAAAACGGTAAAATCCTTAAATCTTTCTTTAAATTCTATATATCTCATTTCATTTCTATATAATGTTACTATTAACACTATTCAGAAATAAAATACACATATATTTAAAAAAGTCAAGGGCGCAATGCGAAACATTGCCAGTCATAAGTCACTAGTCACTTGGGAGTGTTGCCGAAAGGCTTTTTCTCATCCTGGGAAATGTCTTTGCGAGTCAATCTTCTTGCCTAACCCCGGCGAAGCAATCTCAATTGTTAGACTCAAACGTCGCGATTTCATCATATACGAAAAGATTGCTTCACTTTGGCAGAGCAAAGAAGAAGCGTTCGCAATGACCTGGCTAGACTGTAAATTTCACTTTATCGGGTTTGGGCAACACGCCCACTTGTCTCTAGTCAAAAAAAATAACAAAAAATCCTGAAAATCTGCGTTCATCTGCGTCCTATTTCTGTTTTCAAATTTTCAATTTCCAATTTACAATTAGACACTGAAAAGTGTCGTGCTTCTTTGTGTGAGAATTACTTTTTCCGGGATTGTGGGGTTGGGCAATTCGTTTTATTTTATCGGAACCGCGGGTTTTAACTTCACAGATTTAGTTTGAATCTTAGTGCTTCCGGTTTTTAAAGTAGGAGATGTCGCGATTAACGATATATCTCCCGGTTCTCGCTTAGATTGTACAATAATTTGAGCCAGACCATTAAAAGCTTTACGTTTCCATTGCTTCGCCGGATAGACTACCTGCAGGAGACCGGGATCGGTGTTCGGCTCGTCCCATTGATGTCTTTTCCTGAATCTCTTTCCGGTTACAGCATATTCATTTCTTCCCGGTTTAATTATATCGTGGTCCAAATTATACGATTGACCGGGAGCATCCCTCCCTACATTTTCAGCAATCAATTCCCCATTAACGAAAATCGTTTGATTTTCTACAATACTTTTGGTAAATAGATTTACTTCGGTTTCATTTGTAAACTCAGGAAGCGTAAAAGTACCTCTTACGACGATTAATGAATCGGTATACACTCTCCAGTCTTCACTTTGAGTCGTGAATGCTAACCTCCAATCCGAATCGTTAAATCCCGCGGCTGTTTCGGGACGATTCTTGAGGTCATTAACTGCCAACTCCTTTAAATTTTCGATTTTCGAGGTTTTAATCGTAGTAAGGAAACGATCGGATTCATGACTTCCGGGATTACCATTTCCTACACCTATAATTTTGCCTGCTCCACTAATAGTAAACGATATCTCATTATCAGCTGTCGGAACGACTCTTCCTTTTTCGTCTTCAAGTTGAACGGTGATAACAGATACATCTTCCCCATCTGCTTTTATAGTTAATCGATCGGGTATCAGGTGAATAACCGATGGTTCTCCGGTTGTTTCAATTTTTTGAGTTACTACTTCTTTTCCATCCTTATAGCCCCGGGCTAAAAGCACTCCCGGCTCATAACCGACATTCCATTCTATGTGAGAAAGTCTTTCCATCGGTTTTCTGCCGAGACTTTTGTTGCCCAAAAAAAGTTCTACTTCATCACAATTGCTGTATGCCCAGACATTTACTTTATCGCTCCTTTTTATATTCCAATTCCAGTGCGGAAAGATATGAAGAATTGGTTCGTCCGTCCAAATAGATTGCAGATAGTAAAAAACATCCTTAGGAAACCCGCATAAATCAAGAATTCCGTACCGGGAACTTACAGCAGGCCATTCCAGCGGGTTCGACTCGCCGCGGTAATCGAATCCGGTCCAGAAAAACAGTCCCGCGAGAAACTTTCGTGAATTATAATATTTAATTCCGCGTTCAATGCTCGCTTCCTCCGATGTACGGTCCATTTGAGCCATGTGTCCGTTCTCATAATCATCTTCGTAGATGCCCCTGGTTCCCGCACCGGTCGTTTCTTCGGTTCCCATACCGGGTTTGTCGGGAAATTCCGCGTGGAACTCATCGATATCTCCGTGTACAAGATAATTAAATCCCATTACTTCTATCGGTACCGAGACGCCTTCTCCCCAACCGCCGGAGCTTGACACAGTAGTGGGGCGCGTACTATCCAGACGTTGCGCGAAAGCCTGCATAGTCGAGGTAATTCGCTCTCCTTTGACATTCCCTTCAATCGCCCACTCCTCGTTCCCCAATGACCACGCAATAACACAGGGATGATTTCGGTCTCTAAGTATTAATCTCTTGAGCTGCTCGAAATATTCCGGAGAAGAACCCATCAAACGGTTCTCATCCAATACAAGCATACCCAGCTTATCACAGGCATCGAGCAGTTCGGGCGTCGGGGGGTTGTGAGAACAGCGGTAAGCGTTGGATCCCATTTCTTTCAATCTGGCAACGCGAAATTCCTGCAGAGCGTCAGGTATTGCCGTACCGACCCCAGCATGATCCTGATGGTTATTCGTCCCTTTTAACGAAATATGCTTCCCATTTAGAAAAAAGCCCTCGTCAGGGTCAAAACGAATAGAACGGATACCAAAAGTAGTCACATAATCATCCACCAAAACGCCTCCGGAGCGAATTGAAGTATGGAGTTTATACAAATAAGGAAAACTGACCGACCAGAGTTTCTCACTTTTAACCTTTACCCGACAGGTATATTCTTCTGTAAGGTCAGTTTTTAAAGAAAGACCTTTTATTTCTTCCTTCGCAACCGTTTTGCCCGAAGAATCCTTTATGGTCTGAAGAATATCAAAAATCGCTTCTTTTTGTGTTTCATTATTAATACTTGTTCTTGCTGTAATTATAGCTAAATCATCTTTGATCTCAGAAGTAACGAAAGTCCCATACTGAGCCACATGAAGTGGAGAAGTTTTAGTAAGCCAAACATGACGATAAATCCCGGCGCCTTCATAGAACCAACCTTCTTCCATAGTCGCGTCTACCCGTACAGCAATAACATTATCTCCTCCGTAATTTAAGTAATCCGTAATATCGTATTGAAAACTGCTATATCCGCTGTGTTCTTCTCCGATGTAAAATCCATTAATCCATAGCATCGAATTACGATGGACGCCGTCAAATTCGATTAATATTCGACGTACCATGTCAGACTCCGGAACAAAAAATTTCTTTCTATACCACCCCACACTGTTTTCCGGAAAATCTCTACCGATTGCTTTATAACCATGACTATGGCTGGCTGTACTTTTGAAAGGCACCTCGAGAGCCCAATCATGCGGCAGATCTATTACTCGCCACGCCCGGTCATCAAAACTGGGCGAGGCAGGACCATCTCCATATCCGGTTTTCGCAAAAAATGAAAAATATCCTGTGCCATGGCCAAAATCCTTTTCCGGCTTAAAAGCATGTCCTAAAGCAAACTTCCACCCAAAATCCATTAAAAGATGTTCCCTGCTTTTGTTTTCTACCTTAGATGGGTTTCCCAAACAAAAAGAATATATCGGTATCAAAACTATAAATAAAATCCAAATTATCTTTTTCATAATATTTACCTCTCAAAGTTATAAATCTTGGTGTTTCACTACCTGGTATCTATTCCCTGTAATTAAAACATCTTTTAATTAATATACTTTAACTTTTACACCTGTCAACGCTCAGCGGGGTTAAAATAACACCTAAATCTCAGTGTTCTCCGTGTCTTCGTGTGAGAACCAATTTGGATGTGGGTGGTGGTGCTTTTAAACAACAAAATCCTCTGCGTTCTCTGCGGTAAAACTCAGGTACTAGGTACCGGATACCAGGTTTCAGTTATAAAAACCACAAAAAATCCATGCGTATCCGTGATAATCCATGGCAATAATATTTACAATTTACAATTTCCAACTTTCAATTTACAATTAGACACTGAAAAGTGTCGTGCTTCTCTGTGTTCTCTGTGGTAAAACTAAGTTTTTAGCTTTTAGCCTTTGGCTTTTTGCTTAGAAAGACAAAGGAGAAATCTTTGTGTCTTTGTGCCTTCGTGGCGATTAACGCTTGACAGATTTATAAATCCACATAAATTTCATTAACCGAACCGGGAGGTAACAATGTGTAATAATTTTAGTCTGATTCTTTTTACGATTGTTGGGTTTTTAACTGTAGAGTGCAATGCTAGTGACAATACCGATAACTTAGCTGAAGAGTTTTCAATGAGAACCGGTGTAAACGTTAGTCACTGGTTATCACAGAGTAAGAAACGCGGCGAGGAACGCAAAAATTACATTACAAAAGCAGATTGTGACACAATAGCATCTGTAGGTTTCGACTATGTTAGAATTCCGGTCGACGAAGAACAGCTCTGGGATGAGGATGGAAATAAAGAAAAAGAAGCGTTCGAACTCTTACATAATGCAATCAATTGGGCTCTTGCAGTCAATTTGAGAGTAATTGTGGATTTGCATATCATACGTTCACATCATTTTATTGCTGAATCCAATCCCCTGTGGAGTGATCCCGCGGAGCAGGAAAAATTAATCGATTTATGGCGGCAGCTCTCCGAAGAATTGATACAATACCCGATAAATATGGTTGCTTATGAAATTTTAAATGAAGCTGTCGCGGATGACCCTGATGATTGGAACAATCTTATCGGGAAAGTTATCACGGAGATAAGGGAAAAAGAACCGGAGCGGAAAATTGTTGTCGGCTCAAATATGTGGCAAATTGCTTCGACTTTTCCCGATTTAAAGATTCCTGAGGATGACAAAAACATCATTCTGAGTTTCCACTTTTACGATCCACAAACTCTTACCCACCATAAAGCACCGTGGAATGTGATGAGTGAATATGAGGGAGAAGTAAATTATCCGGGACAAATCATCGACACATCACATTATAAGGAACTTTCGGAAAAAGTGGTCGAAGTGATGAGAGAATACGCTAATGGATATTTTACAAAAGATACTTTAGCAAAAATAATGTCTCCCGCGATAAAAATAGCGAAGGAGAAAAAATTACCTTTGTTTTGCGGTGAGTTCGGTGTTTATCCGACAATTCCCGAAGATATTGCTCTCAGGTGGTATAAAGATGTTTGCGAAATCTTTAATTCAAATAATATAGCGTACTGTCACTGGTGTTATAAAGGTGATTTTCCCGTAGTCGACGAGAATGGTAAACCAAACAAGAAACTTGTTTCTGTTTTGACAGCTAAGTAAGAAAAGCATAAAAGTTTATTGTAAAACAATTAAAAAAGGGAGGTATAGAGTATGAGAAAGTTTATGTTTGTACCGTTATTGCTTTTGTTGGTAGGCTTTTTGATGACAGGGTGTAAAGGAGAGAAAAACGCAGGGGCAAAAGAGGAAGCGAGCGCTGAAAAGAAGGTAGAAAAAGCATCTGAAGAAGAGAACCCTAAATTAACGGAAAAAGAGCTAATCGCTTTTATGAAAGCTTATCCTGTTTTCGTTGGTATTACGAAAAAAAAGGGGGAAGAAATCGAGCCATTAGCCGAAAAGGACAATTTACTCAGCGGGATGAAAATGGCAGGGGAATTAAAGGAATATGCAGAAGAGGTGGATAAAGCTTTAAAGGATTACGGTTTTACTCTCGAAAGTTTCTCCACTGCGCATGGTAAAGTTATGAGCGCTTTCGTTTACGGTACAATGAGCGAGGCCATGAAAACAAGTAGCGCGGAGATGAAGAAAATGCTCGACAATCCCGATATACCGGAAGAAAGTAAAGAAGAAATTAGGAAAAGTCTGCAAGAAATGGAAGAGACTGAAAAATCCGAAGAAATGAAAGTCAATAAAGAGAACTGGGAAATCGTAACAAAACATCAAGAAGAGTTAAAAAAGATATTCGAAGAGCAGAATTAGAGAATTAATATTTAATTAGACGTTATTTTTTAATCGTTCTTATCGATTAATTAAATCCCCTGTCAAATCGATAGGGGATTTAATTTGTTTTTTGCAAAAAATAACAATAACTTTTTTTTTGTCTACTTTGTGGTTTAGGTTTAAGTAAATGATTCAATGAGTATAGGGGGAATGGGTTGACTGTTTCTTTTCCCATTTACACATCTACTCATATACCCATCCACTTATGAGTGTTCTCTTTGTCTTTGTGTGGGGATTGCTTAAACTAATAAATTCTCTCCAGAAGTTGCGAATTTCCAAATAAATACTATAATATTGGTTTAAGGAGAATTTTATGCCGAGATTAATAAAAGCTAAAGAAATCGATTCCACAAACGAGTGGATAAAAAAACATTTAGACAAACTCGAAGATCTCGACAGTATTATAGCAGAGACTCAAACCGCGGGTAAAAGCAGAAACGCAAAAGACTGGTTTTCTCCAAAAGGAGGTTTCTGGTTTTCATTTATTATTAAAGATTTCTCCGGAAATAATAGTTCCCTCTCTCTTCTTAGCGCGGTTACCGTATGTGAAACCATTCGGGGATACGATCTTCCGGTGAAAATTAAATGGCCTAATGATATTATTTTAAAAGAAAAAAAACTGGGCGGGATTCTTATTGAAAATGTTCAAGGTAATTTCATAGTAGGTATCGGATTAAATCTTAATCTAAACGTTTCCGATTTTCCTATCCCTCTTAAAGATATTGTAATCACTTCAAAAGAATCTTTACATAAAGATTTAGAATTTGAACCAATCGCGAAAGAAATAATAAAAGGTATTGCTAAAGGAAGAAAAAACCTTGAGGAAATCCATCAAAAGTACAAAGAGTTTAGCGGAGATTTAAATAGAAAAGTTAGGATTTCAAAAGGGAATGAAACCTTTATCGGTAAGGTAAAAGAAATACAACCCGATGGTGGTATCAAAATAGTAAACGAAACTGCCGAAAAGGTTTTTTATTCCGGTTCTCTCACTTATTCAGACTGAAAAATAATTGGAAGAGGATAAATATAGACTATTCTAGTCCGATGTCCAAAGTCCTAAGTCCAATGTCAAACTAAATCCCAAACCCTAAAATAACAATTTGACTATTTTTTAATTTAACTATTTAACTGATCCGAAGGATCTAAGAAACTATTTGACTATTTTCTAATTTAACTATTCACCATAGATTCAAAGAATCTATTTAATTGCCACGAGATTACACAGATTAACACAGATTTTTTTGTTGTTTTTTTGACTAAAACCTAAAACCGAAGACCTAAAACCTAAAAAAGCCATTCAACTGATCCGAAGGATTCATCTACTTAACCCGGATCCAAGGATCTATTCTTCAGAATAGAGTTCGTCTAACACTTCTATAGCGGCATTTATTTTAAACCCGCGCCGCTGTAGATATTCCAGGATTTTTTTCTTCGCGGATATTTCTTTCCCGTATTTTTTAACTGCTTTTTTTAGAGCTTTCCGGGCATTTTCTTTCTCGTCTACGTCTTCTAAAAGCTTCTCTATCTCGTTTTCTTCTATACCTTTTTCTTTTAATTCCATCTTCAGCGCGAAATTACCTTTGGGGTTGATTTTATTTCGATTTTTTATCCAGGCAGCAGCGAATCTGCGGTCATCGATTAAATTCGCATTTTCCAGGTCATTTAAAACTTTGTTTGTAATTACAAGTGAAATCTCCTTGTTTGAAAGATAATCTTTTATTTCTTTTCGGGACCTTTCTCTATATGAAATAAAATTTAAAACTTTTTCCTTCGCGTCTGTAAATTCTTCAAATTTCTTTATCGAAGAAATTTCCTCGGGAGTAATTTCTTTATTCTCGTAGAGGTGATATTTTATGACTGTATCTTTATATAGACCTAATAAAAACTCTCCGTCGATATATATATTAACTCTGTTTTTCTTCTTTTTCTGCTGCTCTATCTTCGTTATCTTGTTCATCGGAAATATTTATCTTTTTTCTTATTTTATCTTCTAATTTCTTAGCTATTTTGGGGTTTTCCTTGAGGAAGAGTCTCGCATTTTCCCTTCCTTGCCCGAGTGCGGTTTCACCGTATGAGTACCATGCTCCGGATTTTTCGACCATATTTAAAGATTGACCAAAATCAATAAGTTCTCCTTCTTTTGATATACCTATTCCGTACATTATGTCGAATTCCGCCTCTTTAAAAGGTGGAGCAAGTTTATTTTTAACAATTTTGACTTTAACTCTTATTCCGATTGATTCATCCCCTTGCTTTAAGGTACTTATTCTTCTGATATCCATTCTGACTGACGCGTGAAATTTAAGAGCTAACCCTCCGGGCGTCGTGTACGGGTTTCCGAAAGAAATTCCGATTTTTTGTCTGACCTGGTTTATAAAGATGGCAGAAGTCGAAGCTTTACTTAAAACCCCTGTCAATTTTCTAAGCGCCTGGGACATAAGCCGTGCTCTAAGTCCCATATGGGCATCCCCCATTTCCCCTTCAATCTCGGCTTTTGGTACGAGGGCTGCAACCGAATCGATTGTTACTAATTCGACTGCTCCGCTTCGAATCAACATTTCAGCTATTTCCAGAGCTTCTTCTCCCGTATCGGGTTGGGATATCAGCAATTCTTCCGTGTTCACGCCGAGTTTTTTCGCGTATTTCGGGTCGAGAGCGTGTTCCACATCTATAAAAGCAACCGTTCCGCCGCGCTTTTGAGATTCGGCAGCTATGTGGAGAGCAAGTGTAGTTTTTCCGGATGCTTCCTTTCCGTATATTTCGATAGCTCTGCCTCTCGGAATTCCTCCTATTCCCAGGGCAGCATCGAGAGAAATAGAACCGGTCGGGATAACAGGAACCTCTATTGTTTTTTTGCTGCCTAATTTCATTAACGCTCCGTCCCCGTATTGTTTGTTTATTTTATTCATTACAGAATCTATAGCTTTCTCTTTATCTTTGTCCATATTTACCTCCTAAAAAAGAGTATTATAACGGATACCGGCAAAAATATGGCAAAAAGAACAAACATTAGTTTCCAGTTAATTTTTATCCTTCCTCTTGCCCATATCCAGATTGCTTCATAAGAACCAAAAATCCCCGCTAAACTGCCAACGGATACCGAGTACAGCATCAGTTTTTCATTGTTTGTAAATGAAGAAATAATAAAAGATAGAAAATTAGATGAAAATCCTGCCGACCCTACACTCCCGGCAGAATATATTATCCAGAAAGGCAAATTTACACCCGTTACCGGGAAAAAATGGAGGATATAGAAAACAACAAAAGAAATTCCCACAGGTATAAAAAGCCACCAGTTAACGGCATGTAAGGGTCCCCTTCCCATAAACACGATACAAAAGATTCCCGCAAGGATAATTAATCCCGGAAGGGTAAGGTTATAATGTTTAGCAATATTAAAATATCCAAAAACAAAAAACAGTAAAATTAAGGAGAATACCAGATCCGCTTTTTGCCATTTCACGGAAATGCTCGTTTCTTTTATTTCATTTTTTTCACATATAAAATAACTTGCGGCGAGAAAAACAAGAAGACTTGCTATCCATAGAGGAAGCATTATTGAAACAAAATTATAAATACTTAGAGACGGAGCACCATTTCCTGAGGCTATAGATATATAAATATTCCTGAGATTCCCGAATGGAGTTAGAATGCTTCCCATTATAGTCGAGGCTACAAGTAAAGTTAATGTTTTCTCCTTTTCCTCGAAACGTAAAATCCATTTATCGAAAGAGGAAATCAAAACAAACGAAAGAAAGAATGGAGCCATAATATGAGACAATGCTACGAGCATCATTGTTGCTTTTTGTTCGTTTGTGTTTTTTAATATTTTTTCCCCAATAAGATCGATTATTTTAGAACGTTTAATCGAGGCGGCTGAAAAAGCAAGTATAAGAGTTAAAAAAACGTACGCTATCGGCGGATGAATGGTCAAGATTTACCCCCTTATCGGGACCTCCGAAATGATTTCGTATATTGGCCCATTTGGTGTTAGTGTACTTTTAAAAAGACTAATCTCATTAACCGGGAAAGGATCGAAAGAAAAATCGATACCTTCAGGTAAACTGTATTTACCTTTTTTTACTCGTGCGAATGTTATGTGAGGATGGAATTTTCTGTCTTCTTTTTTAAATCCAATAGCAGCAACTTTATTTTCAATAATCGAGAATAATTCAACTAAATTTTCTTTCCCCTTATCTACTCCAATCCAGAGCACTTTGGCTTTTTTTCGGTTTGGAAAAGCCCCTATTCCTTTTAGGGAAATATCGAAGGACGCTAATTCATTCTCTATACTTTTCATTTTTTCTTCGACTGAATTATTTCTGTCTGTTTCACCAAAAAATTTTAGAGTTATATGTAAATTTTCTTTTTTTACCCATTTTACATACTGAGGAGTTACGACTGTTTCATCTAATGCTGATATTAGATTTTTTGCCTGGTCGGGTATTTTAATCGCTGAAAACAGTCTTATTTTATTCCCTCCAGTAAGTTTTTTAAATTTTTAAGGATTTGTATTACTGCCATTTTTCTTATTTCGTTTCTCTCTCCTTTGAGATGCTCTATATTAGTAATTATCTTCCGCGGAATGTCAACTCCCAGAGCGACAGTTCCGACAGGTTTTTCTTTCGTTCCTCCACCCGGACCGGCAATGCCCGAAGTAGATATACCTACATCGGTTTTAAAAAGTTTTTTTGCCCCGGCTGCCATTTCTTTTACGGTTTCTTTGGAGACGGCTCCGAATGTTTTTAAAGTTTGAGGCGAGACCGAAAGCAAATTCATTTTTATTTTATTAGAGTACGCCACTATTCCTCCCAGAAAATAATCGGAACTTCCGGGAATAGATGTTAAAAGATTAGAGATTAGCCCTCCGGTACAGGATTCCGCGGCTGAAATAGTCCAGCTTTTTTTTCGCAGTAAACCTCCTATATCTTCGAGTAATTTAAGTGTATCCTTATCCATTATTTGGGCATAATCGAATGCAAAACAAATAAAAAGAGGCTTGCTAACACTCCCGCGATAATGTCATCAAGAACTATCCCGATCTTTGTGTGTTCAGCTTTTTTAATGACAGGCAGTTTAAAAATATCGAAAATACGGAATAAAATTAAACCAATCATAAATGTGGATAGGTTTTTGTTGTGAAAGGCAAAAGTTACCATTATACCCATAACTTCATCCAGAGTAAACCAGGAGGGATCTCCTCTGAGATTGATCGATAATAATATACTTAAGATTAGGATTCCGGAAAGTATTACAAAATAATAGGGGGAAGTCCAGTCCACGAAGAAAAACAGCAATAGGCCAGCCAGTATGGACGACCATGTGCCCCCACCTTTAATTTTTCCCAGAAAAAATGTGCTTCCTATAATCTTATGCCAGAGTGCGACTTTATTTTTTTCCATTCGCATTCTTTACCTTTTTTAATATCTTCTTTTGTTTTTCTGTTAACACTTTATCCAACTCCATTTGAATTACAATTTTTCCTTGAAAAACCCCAAATCCTTTTAGGTAGGGAAGAGAATATATGCTGGAGGACTTTTTCTCGGTATCGAGTTCATATATACCCTTAACTCCTGAAATCAAAAAGGCGCAGTAATCAAAGGCAGAAGGAAGAAGCAAAACTTTCTTTTCGGGTTTCTGTAAATCCATGATTTTCCATAGGTTCACAAGAGGAAACATACTGTTTCGGTATTTGACAGAACCCCTGATCCATTCCGGGCTTCCGGGTATTTTTTTTATTTTTCCGGGTTTGCTCAACCCCTTGATCTGGTCTATATTAACTCCGAAAAAAATTTTATCCACACAGAATACTAGAATCTTATCCAAGATGTATATCAGTGTCTTCCTTTATTTTATCTATTAATGATATTAAAGTCCGAACCCTTGTTTCCGTATCTTCCATAGAAGCAGCTTGTTCTTCCGTTTCTTTCGATAGGGATAAAGCGTCTTCCACCTGTTTTTCGTTAAGAGCCGAAATCTTCTTTGTGAATTTGTTTATAAGCTCAGTAGAATCTGCTCCTTCCTTTAGTATTTCTGAGATTTGATTAGCCATGTTAGTGGTTATTCCAATAGACTCCGAAATTTCTTTTAAATCCTCGGCGGTTTTCTGTATTATAGTTTTACTTCCTTCAAATATGGCTTTTGATTCTTCCGTTGATTCGACTATGGACCGTACTGCTTCTCTCATTCTTTTGATGTTCTCTTTTGTTTTCTCAAGATAAGAGGCAGAATCGTTCGATAATTTTCTTATTTCGTCCGCAATAACGCTAAAACCTTTGCTATCTTCTCCTTCTTTTCTTGTGGCTTCGATGGAAGCATTAAGGGCCAGAAGATTTGTATCGTCGGATATTTGTTCCATTAAAGAATTAAATTCTTTAATTTGTTCGAAAGCTGAAGATAATTCCTCTAAACTCTTTGAGCCTTCCTCTATTTTTTGCACAAATGTATTAATTTTATTTATACCGCTTTCCGATTTCTCTTCTCCTGTATTTGCCAATTCTATCGATTTTTTGGACGTATTGATCAGAGTTTTAATTTGTGATTCTATTTCATTGGATAAAGCTTCAATATTAGCATTGTTTTTATTGATTGTTTTAACCAAGGATTCACTTTCTTCTTTACTTGCTAAAATATCGCTTACAGAATGATCTATTTGTTTAGAAGAAGAAGCTTCTCTCTCTATTCCGCTTAATATTGCTTTGCCTTGCGTTTTAACATTGTCTATAGTTTCTTTAATATGTGATACGGAAGAAACCGTTTTGTCGAGAAAAAGAGAAAGAGAGTTATTGATGCTCGCGATTTCGTCCCCTGAAACAACTCTCCTTTGCTCGGGTGCGGGTAGTGCGTCATCTAAAAGATATTCCATCCTTTGCACTAAGTAATCAATAGGTCTTTTTATCGTTTTGATCAACAACCAGATTATTAAAGAAGGGAATAAAAGATATAATAAACCACCCCAGGATTTTGTTATAACGTATCCGGTTAATCCCGAAAAAATTATTGCCGGAATAACTAATAATAGAATTTTTTGAGTTATATCGGGCCCTTCTATTCTTTCGCTTTCCAGTGTTCTGCAATAAGGAGTAAGGAGGTACAACCCCAAATAATAGATAAGACTCAACTGAATTAATCCCACAGGGATAAAGAAGAATCCGATTTTAACTATGTTGATTGTGGTTGTTATTTTTAATAGAGTATTTGAAATTAATAACAAAATAAAAATAAGAACGCTAAAATTCAAAGCAGCATGTACCGCGCATACAACAGGCTCATCGTATATTTTCTTCATGTCCGCCTCTGAGATTGCTTTATTGAGACGCGATTCTTGATAAAAATACAAAATAACATTTAAGATAAAAGAAAAAATAAAAAGGAATGAAAAAATTTGAGTGTAGTCTTCTAACGGGACAGTCCAGAAAATGAGAGAAAGAATTAGTAGAACACCTACTGCAAGACTTACGAGAGAAGAAATTAAAGCAAATTTATTTGATAACTTCATTTATTTTCTCCTTGAAGGATTGGATTTGTTTACCTTTCAATAAACTTTCGACATTTAGCACACCAACAATGAACGATTTATAAGTATATCCGCCTGAAAAAAGATGAGGAGGAAAAATATCTGGCAGGGGGAGTATTTCGTTTTTGCGAATTTCCGTAATCTCGACGATTTCAGATACTTGAAAACCGATAAGTTGATTCGCGATCTTTATTGTTACTACGGGTATTTTTTTTGCTTTTGTAGGTTCTTGTTCTATACCAAAGAGATTAGCTAAATTAACTACCGGAATAATCGAGTCCCTTATTTCTGCGATTCCTGAGAGGGTTTCGGAAAGGTGAGGAGTACTGGTTAGCCTTAATTCTCTTTTAATTTCTTCAACGCAGGAAAGAGGAATTCCATAAAACTCCTCTGAAACCCTGACGATCATAAGTTCTTCTCTTTTTCTCCTGGGTTTTCCCTTCTTTGGTTCTACTTTGATTTGTTCTTCTTTTTCGGATTTTTTAACTACTTCTTTTTTTTCATGAACATATTGAGTATTTACCGTTTCTTTTTTGGCAGGTTTTTCTTGGGAATCAGTCTTTTTTTTAGGAATTTCTTTTTTCTCTGGCTCTTGCTTTTTCGAAGATTTCTCGGATAATATTTTCTTAAAACTTATTTTCTTTCTTTTTTTCACTTATATCTCCAGATCAGCAGCCACAGATTCTATTACCTCCGGAAAAATTTTCTTAAGGTTTTCCGTTGCACCCACAAAAAGAGCATTTTGAGCAATATTATTTATTACCCGCGGCAAACCTTTACTTATCGTGTAAAGTTTATCTATACTTTTTCCCGCGAATATCTCTTTTTTACTTCCTGCCACTTTCAAACGATGTTTAATATAGGCTTTTGTTTCTTTTTTTGTCAGCGGTTCAAGGTGAAATCGCACATTTACTCTTTGTTTTAATTGAGGAACTTTATCGATTTTATTCTTTAATTCCGGTTGTCCCAATAAAACAAGATGTAAAAGCTTTTCTTCCGGAGTTTCAAAGTTTAACAGGAGTCGTATTTCTCTTAAAGCATCGAGAGACAATATTTGAGCTTCATCGATTAAACCTATAACAGTTATGTTTTTATTATTATAATCCAGCAAAGTGTTTTCCAAAAGGTTTAAAACCGCAAGCCTGTATCGTGGAACTTTTTTTTCGCTTATTTTCTGAAGTATAATTTTAACTAATTGAGTCGATGATAATTTAGGATTTTTTATTAAAAAAGGTATTTTATTATCTTCCTGTAAATTTTCTTTAAGCGCATTGGCAAGATACGTTTTGCCGCTTCCGACCTCCCCTGTAATCAGTGTCAATCCTCCTTTTATTTCGGTTATGTTGTACAAAAGCCTCGCGTATCCTTCTTCAAAGCCATCGCTATTGTAAAGAAAATTCAAGTCCGAAGTGTTGGAAAAAGGTTTCTTCGTTAAATTCCAGTATTCATTAACCATTTAGTTCCTCTTTAGCTTTTTTAGCCCAAACGTTATATTTGTTTGTTTTTATTAAACGTTCCCATATTTGCTGGCAGAGATTCTTTAACCCTTGTTTCTGATAAGCTTTACCAAGGTAATAATAAGCTTCGTATAAATTCGGGCCCACATTTATCGCTCTATTTAAAAATTCCACAGAATCTTCATACATTTCTCTTTCGTAATATACTAATCCCAGATAAAATAAAGCGTAAAGAACCGCTTGTTTGTTTTTAGCTTTCTTTTCGATAGAAGATAATTTTTCTATCGCTTCACCGTACAAACCTTTTTTATGATTTATATATCCTAGATTCGCGTGAGCCATTTCATTTTGAGGTTCCATGCTTAACACTTCTTGAAAAAGAAGCGCTCCTTTGTCGTACTGGTCGAGGTGTATATATGCCCAACCCAATAAATTATATACTTTCACATTTTTAGGATCCATTTTCTTGGCTTTATTTAAATTCTCGATGGCTTCTTTGTATTTGCCGCTCACAATAAGATTCCAACCTTTATCGATTAAAGTAGTTATATTTACCCTGCTGGACTGAATTTTTTTAATAAATTCCGAAGACTCTGCTGTTTCGACTTCTTTCTCGGATTTGTCACTGTTTTTCGATTGTGTCTTTTGTTTTTTATCTATTTCATCTAATAGATTTTTAGTCCTTTTTTCAAGACCTAAAATTTCTTCTTCTATTTTATTTATTGTGGATAAAACGGTTTTTAATCTTCCTTCGTTTTTTGTTTTATTCTCTAAACTTGTTTTTTCTATTTCAGTTAATAAGTTTTTGATTTTTTCAAACATCGTTTTTTACAAGATCGATAAGTTTATCGGTTATTTTATTGTACGGAAGGATCAAATCGACGCACCCGCTTTCTACGGCTGATTTAGGCATTCCGTAAACTACTGAAGAGTCCTCATCCTGAGCTATAATAAAGCCTCCTCTCTTACTCATGTTTCGTATTCCTATCGAGCCGTCTTTTCCCATGCCCGATAAGACAACCCCAATAAGATCCCCGTCGAAGTTTTCTGAAGCGGAGTTCATAGTAATGTCCGCGGATGGGCGGACACCGTGTAAGGCGGGTTTTTTATTCAATTTTATTCTTCGGTCTTCGCTAAACTCGAGATGATAATCCCCAGGCGCTATAAAAGCTTTTCCCTTTTTGAGAGAAGCCCCTTCTTTCCCTTCCATAACCGAGATAGAAGAATGTTCGTCCAGTCTTTTCGCAAAAGCTTTAGTAAAAGTCTTCGGCATGTGTTGAACGACAACTATTGGGGCACCAAAATCAGGTGGAAAATTTTTAAAGATAGAAGTGATTATTCTGGGACCTCCCGTCGAGGCAGCTATGATAACTAAACTGTCATATAACTTTTTTTTATGGGAGTTAAATTTTATGTTTTTTTTTGCGGTTTTTAGATTTGCTTTTGCGGCAACTTTAATTTTCTTGATTATTTTTTCTTTTGCTTCTCTTATGTTCAGGGAAATTGGTCCTCCCGGTTTTTCCACAAAATCCACGGCTCCGGCTATGAGGGCTTCTAGAGTTTTTTGCGCTCCTTTTTTTGTGTAAGCGGATAACATTATTATTGATGCCGGGCTCTCTTTCATTATGTTTTTTACAGCCTCTATTCCATCCATACCCGGCATTTCTATATCCATTGTAATTACATCGGGTTTTATAAGAAAAGCTTTACGCACCCCTTCCATACCGTTAGATGCAGTATCCACTACGTTGATTTCCGGATCTTCGTTTAAGATTTCAGAAAGAACCTTTCTCATGAATGCTGAATCTTCAACAATTAAAACATCGATCAAATTATTTTAACTCCGGTTTTATATGAAGTTATATAGATTTTTCCATCGGTTAACTGAAATTTTACAGATCTTCCGTAATTACCACCAGTGTCTTCCGATAAAAGTCTTAATCCGAGATTTTTTAAAACTTCTTTTCCTTTTATTACGTTTCTTTTTCCTATAGAATTTTCGACATCATCCATGAAATCTTCAAACATTATTGCCCCACCTATCATTTTTGCCACTAGATTTTCCCTTTGGGCGTTTGATTCCAAAATTTTACCCAAAAGAAGATGAATTCCTGTATCCGCGTATTTTTCTTCTTTCTTTCCTCCGGGATTTTCGGGCAAGATATAATGTATCATCCCTCCGATTTTTTGGACTTGATCGTAGAGAGTTAAAGCTACACAAGAACCCAGAGATCTCGTTATAATATTAGAAGTGTTGTTAGCGATTTTAAGATTACCGGTTTCTACAATTATCTCTTTAGTTTTTTGCATAGATTCTATCTCTTATATTTATTGGTTTGAAGATGTTTTTTACATTATTGGGGATGGATTCAACTTTTCCGAGTACAAGGAAGCCATTTTCTTTCAAAGCCGCGTAGAAAGATTTTAAAATGTTTTCCTGAAATTCTTTGTTCAAATATATAAGAACATTTCTACATACTATTAAATCGAATTTGTTTTTGTAGTTGATATGCTTTAAATCCATATTGCGGAAGTCTACCGAATCCCTGATTCCCTGTATTAATCGATATCCTGCCCCTACTTTTTCGAAATATTTGAGTTTATAGTAAGATGGAAGCTCTGTTACAATCGCTTCATCGTATACTCCTTCACATGCTTCTTTTATTGATTCTTTATCTATGTCTGTTCCGAGAATTGAGCAATTTAATTTTAGTTCCTCGCATAAAATTGCGATAGCGTAAGGCTCGGCTCCGTTGGCGCAGCCAGCGCTCCATATCACGGGATCTTTCATATACGGAAGAACTTCGGTTTTTAAGGTTTCAAAAACGTTTTTGTTCCTGAAAAAACTCGTAAGGTTAATGGTGAGAGCGTCTTTAAGTTTGTCTTTTTCTTCTTTGCTTCTCTTTAACAGCGCGGCATACTCATTATAATCTTCTATTTCCACTCTTCTCATCCTTGAGCGTATTCTTCTCGCTAAAGGCTTTACCTTGTAATTTTCGGGATGAAAATCCATAAAATCTTTAATTACCTCTATAACTTTTTCGAAATCTTCACTGTCAAATTTCTTCATTTCCCTTTGCCAGTTCAATAGTTCTTTCAATTAATTTATTTCCGGGATTCAGCTCTAAAGCTTTCTTCCATAACTCTATTGCTTCTTTCGTTATACCCCTTTGGAAAAGAATATTGCCTTTTTTAAAAAACAAGTCCCAATCCCTAATACCCTGAGATATCAGAGTTTCGATTCGAACCTCACAAAGATCGAAAAGTTTGTTTTTGTAATAGTAATCTATTAAAGCCTTTGATAGTATTACACATCCGGGATCCGATTTTAATCCCTGCTGGTAAGTTTCCGTTGACTTCTTTTCTTCTCCGAAAGTTTCGTAAAGTTTTCCTAAATTAAAGAAATATTCACCAAACTCAGGCGCTAAAGACAGTCCTTCTTCCATGCACTCTATGGCTTTTGTGACTTTTCCTTTTCTTGCCATAATATAAGCATAATAAAATTCAGTATACGCTGTTTTTACTTTAATGTTTTCCAAAATTTCTAAAGCTTCTGTATGTTTTTTCATTTTCAGAAAAATAATTGCTTTGTTTAAAAGAAGTTTTTCGTTGTCTTCTTCTTTCTTTAGAGCTTGAGACAAATAGTCAAGAGCTTTCTCAGTGTTACCTTTGAGTTCGTTTACCAGGTAAATGTTGTTTAAAGTCGAGGTTCTTTTTACAATTTTGAAACTTTCTTTAAAGCATTTTTCAGCTTCATCCAGGTCATCCATTTTAAAACAAATAATTCCCTTGTAAAAAAGAGCTTCGGGATCATGGGGTTTTAATTCGAGTATTCTATGGAATTCCCTTAGGGCTTCATTTAGCATACCTATTTTTACAAAAGCAATGCCTAAATTTCTATGTTCACCAATTCTGTCTTTGTCTTGTACAAGTGTTTCCCTTTCTATTTCAAGTTCTTTTAAAACTCCTTTCTTTATCAGTTCTGAAAGTAATTTTAAAGCTTTAAATTCTTCTATCGGAAGTATGTTGATTAAAGACGATAAAGTTTTTTCTCCATCGACTTTATTCAATATCATCTGTTCTTCTTCCGTTAATTCCGCAGTATCCTTTGCTTCAGGCGCAAGTATGAGTATGGAATCTTTATCCGGCAGAGAAGATGCCGCCAATTCATCTTTTAGTGCCGCGGATTCGAGTAAAACATCATCGATTTTAATAGAAACAGGCAATCCTTCCGGTTGATAAATTTCCCTCGATTCAAAAACAAAGTAGCCTTTTTCCCAGCCGGATAGTTCTATTATCGCGTCTCTCATTTGTTTTTTTATCTGTTCCCTTAGAGTTTTCTTATCAACCAATTCAAGCTCGAGGAAAAGTTCTCCCATAGGAGCGTTCTCTCTTTCCTGTTGAAGTTCTAAAACTTCCTTTAGCTCTTTTTCCTCTATAAGTCCATGTTCTACGAGCATGGACCCCAATCTATCTTTTCTATTCATCCAGTGAACATGTGTCAATTCTCCTGAACTCAAATATAGATATACTAAATTTTCTTCATTGGTTATTGCCAATTCACCTGTTTTGCTTCCGATTTGCAGCATTTGAAGGATATCTGTGATAGAGAGATCTGAAAGAGAACCTTTTATAGGCATTTTAGAAATCCTCTATAAGTCTGAAACTTTTCTCGTTTAAGTTCATCGTAATGGTTTTATGTAAATTGCTTATTTTTTCTTTTGAAATTTCTTCTTCGGGTATTAATTTTTTCTCTTTGACTTCAAGTTTCTTCCTTGCTTGTTCAGCCATTTTATCTTCTTCTTCTTCCAACTTGCCGATTGTTTTCGCAAGCCATTCAACTTTATCCGGATTAAAAAGGGCTGCTTCTATTTCCTGGTTTTCCTCTTTAGATATTATCGAATTCTTCATCAAATTTTCTATAGCTAACATTCCGTATCGTTTTTGCAGTTCTATAAGTCTTTGTATATCCGTTGTATATGATACAAATTCTCCGGTTAGCAAATCCAGGTTTTTATCTATTACCTTTTTTATTCTATCTGTATTAAAACCTTTCATTTTCCACACAAACATCTTGGCGCGATACTCATCACGAAGCGTTTCGGCTCTTTCTGTTTCAACAAATTTTTCCGGAAAACCCTTTTTTACATCTTGAATAAATTTTTCAAATTCGCCCACCTGTATTTTTCCTTCTTCTTTTTTCTTTTCTTCTTCTTCTTTTCTTTTTTCTTCTTCTTCCAAACGGTCTCTTTCATCGGGCACGTATCCGAGTACTCGTACTTTTTTGATTGCTCCGATTGCTTGACTCATCGTTCTTATATCTAATTTCTCGAGTTTTTTTAAGAATTTGTCGGATAATCCCTGTCCTAATATCTCTAAAACTTTCCTTTTTGAAACCTCATCAAAATCTTTTATTGGAACTACAACTCCGCTCTCAATACGCGAAACAATTCTGTCAGGAAGGTTTATACCCTTTGGATGTCGATCGGCTGATAAAATTATTTTTTTGTAATTTGTTTTCGTATAGTGTTCGAGCATTTCGAATAGAGTATCCATCGAATTTTTTGAAGGTTTTAACAATTGAATATCTTCGATAATTATAAGATCTTTCTTTAAATAATCCTTTAATAGAGAAGAATCTATATCTTTAGAATTAATAAGATCAGAAATACCTGTAAATTCTTCCTGCATATTTTTAACCAGAAAACTTTTTCCCGAACCGGACGATCCGTATATTAGAAGAGGGTTAACTTCTCCTGAAGTAAGTGCTTTCTTTAATGATTTAATAGCTTCCGCATTAAAATTTGAATATATTATTTTATCCAAGATTAATTCCCCAATTTAGCTTTTACATGTTTCAATACTTCTGTTCCTATCGTTTTGAAAACTTTTATAACACCTTCACCCGTAGTTGCAGTGGAGGGAAATGAAGGATAATGATCCGGGTTTACGTCTTTTTCCAACTCTTCTACAGTCATTACATCGTCTAAATCTCTTTTGTTGTATTCTATAATTATTGGAATTTCTTCAATATTAAGATTGTTTTTTTCTAAGTTTTCAATTAGATTTTCCCAGCTCCAGATGTTATCCTCAGCTCTGCTTTTAAGAGAGTCGGCGACAAAGACAACTCCATCCGCCCCCTTTAAAACTAATTTTCTGGTAGAATCATAAATAACTTGCCCTGGAACCGTATAAATCTGTAGTTTTGTTTGAAAACCCCTAAACGCGCCCAACTCTACCGGCATAAAATCAAAGAAAAGCGTTCTGTCTTGTTTTGTAGCCATTGAAACGATATCCGATTTTCTTTGTTCTGGTATCTGGGAAAAAATATATTTGACACTGGTGGTTTTTCCTGCTCTCCCCGGTCCGTAATAAACAATTTTACAAACAATTTCTCTTGATGCATACTTTATTACAGCCATGTTTTTCTTTTAGTATCCAAGTCTACTCAGAAAATTTGTGTTAATGTTTCCCTCAATAAAATCTGGATGGTTTAAAATTTCTTTGTGTAAAGGTATGGTTGTTGGGACACCCCTTATAACGATTTCGTCCAGAGCTCTAAGCATTCTTGTTCTACTCTGTTCTCTGTCCTCTCCGTGGGCAATTATTTTAATAAGGAGTGAATCGTAATTGGGGGGGATTTTATAACCCTGATAAATATGAGAGTCTATTCTTATTCCCGCTCCGCCAGGGAGATGTAAAGCATTTATAGTACCGGGTCTCGGAGCAAATCCCGCAGCTGGATCTTCGGCATTGATACGAACTTCTATAGCATGTCCCTGTATATTTATCTTGTCTTGCGTAATAGCCTTCAGAGAACACCCGTTTGCCATTTTAATCTGTTCTGTTAGAATATCTATGCCCGTTGTCATTTCTGTTACGGGATGCTCTACCTGTATACGTGTATTCATTTCCATGAAATAAAACTTACCATTTTCATCCAATATATATTCGATAGTCCCCGCGGATTTGTATCCCAACCTCTTTACACCTTTTTTGGCTGCTTCACCCATTTTTTCCCGGAGTTTTTGATTTACAGCCGTAGAAGGGGCTTCTTCTATTAATTTTTGATGCCTTCTTTGTATTGAGCATTCTCTCTCTCCTAGATGAACGACATTCCCGGAAGAATCCGCGAGAATCTGTATTTCTATATGACGCGCGTTTTCGATGGCTTTTTCGATGTATAATCTATTGTCGCCAAAGTTGGCCTGAGACTCGGATTGAGCCATTACGAAACCGGTTTTAAGCTCAAGATCGTTCTTTGCCAGCCTCATTCCTTTTCCGCCCCCTCCTGAAACGGCTTTCACCAAAACCGGGTAGCCTATAGTTTTCGCAATTTTAATCGCTTCTTCTTCATTTTCGATAATTCCATCACTGCCGGGAGTTACCGGAACATCCGCTTCTCTCATAAATTTTTTTGCTTCTGCCTTATCCCCCATTTTTTTTATATTTTCAGAAGAAGGTCCGATGAAAGTAAAATTATTATCCTCACAGGCCTCCGCAAAGGAGGGGTTTTCCGCCAAGAATCCGTATCCCGGATGAATGGCATCAGCTCCTGTAATTTCCGCAGCCGCGATAATGCGGGGGATATTAAGATAACTTTCGGAAGGAGAAGCTTTTCCTATGCAAACCGACTCATCCGCAAAGTTTACATGCAAAGAATCCCGATCTATTTCCGAAAAAACTGCCACGGTTTTAAGTCTTAAATCTTTTGCTGCTCTAATTATCCTGAGGGCTATTTCTCCCCGGTTTGCTATAAGGATTTTTTTCATTATATTACCAGCGTTTAGCGGATTGTTCGATGCCTTTAAGCCTCATCTTAAATTCATCCGGATTGTTGACATTCTCGAGTGCGGTTTCAAGATCGACAACCCTATTTTTGTAAAGTTTCATAACACTCTGATCAAAAGAGTGCATTTTATATTTTTCTCCTTCCCTAATTGCGTCTAAAATTGCTCTTGTTTTTTCTTCATCTAAAAGATATTCCCTTATAGTGGGTGTGGAAACCAGAACTTCTGTGGCGGGAATACGGCCTGTCCCATCCGTTTTTGCCAGAAGACGCAGGGAAATAATTCCTCTTAATACACTGGACAGCAAAACTCTAATATGATGATGCTGGTAGGGAGGAAAAAAGGTTATTATTCTATTTATTGTCTCAGGTGCGTTTAAAGTATGAAGTGTTGAAAAAACTAAATGCCCTGTGTCCGCGGCTTTTATTGCCGTTTCCATTGTTTCGGCATCACGTATTTCACCGATCATTACAATATCAGGGTCCTGACGGAGTATGTATCGGAGAGAATTCGCGAAGCTTTTTGTATCTGTCCCTATTTCTCTTTGAGATATTATCGACTTTTTATCGCTTAAAAGATATTCTATAGGATCTTCAATGGTAATAATATGTTTTCTTTTATTTTCGTTTATATAATCTATCATTGAAGCCAGGGTAGTCGATTTTCCCGATCCGGTTGTTCCCGTTACTAAAACGAGGCCTCTTGCAGCGGAAGCTATTTCGTTTAACACGACGGGAAGAGCTAACTCCTGGATAGTCTTTATCTCCCTCGATATAGGCCTTATCGCGAGAGCTATACTGCCTCTCTGGATGTATATATTTACTCTGAATCTGGATATACCAGGTATTCCGATACCGAAATCGGCTTCTTTTTCTTTCAAGAAGGTTTCCTGTTGCTTTTTTGTCATAAGAGAAGACGCGGCTATTCGCACATCTTCTTTGCTAAGTTTATTCATTTCCAGAGGTTTTAGTTCTCCGTTTATCCTTATAACTGGAGGGGTACCAACTTTTAAATGTAAATCCGAAGCATCCGAATCTACCATTTTCTTTAAAATTGGTTTAAGGTCCATAATTTACAACTTCCTTACCAGGAATAAAGGCTGGTTATATTCAACTGGATCTTCATTAGAGATTAAAACTTCTTCTATTTCACCTTTTACGTCGGATTCGATTTCATTCATTATTTTCATCGCCTCGATAATACAGACCATGTCTCCTTTCTTTATCTTATCACCCGTTTCGACGTATGGAGGAGCATCGGGAGACGGAGCTCTGTAAAATGTTCCGACCATTGGAGACTTAATTGTATGTAAACCAGACTCTTCTTTTGTCTCCTGTTCTGCCGAACTTAATTCTTCTGTTTCTTTGGATTTTAAGTTGCTTACCGATACTTTTAGGGCAGAGCCTTTTTTATTTTTCGATATTTTTACCCTTGTCCAAAAACGCTGAATTTCAATTTCTTCTAAACTACTTTCTTCGAGCACCTTTATCATTTTTTTGATAAATCCTATATTCATTGTTTCTCCCCCATTATCATTTCTTAAAATATATGAATTTGACAACGATAAGTCAAGAGGGCAATCCCCATCCTCTTAACACTTGACATCTAAAGGTTGTTTTATAAATTTTCTATATCAAAGGAGGTACCATGGACGTCGAATATCAAGACATTGATCTATTAGGAAAGACTATTCATCCTTCCTGGTTAAATTATATCAGTCAGTACTTTTTTGCCTTAATTTTCTTTGCGGTTACGGTTGTAATGTATGTTAAGGAAATTACATTATGGCCTATTGTCGCGGTATCACTTGGAATTATAGTTTTTTTAAGCGTTATATTCAAACGGGCTTCCCTGGCATACACTATAACAAAAAATAGTGTTCGAAGCAGAAATGGTCTTATCGCAAGGGATGAAAGCGAGATAAGGATAATAGACGTAAGGGAAGTAGGAGTTTTTCAAAGTATTGGACAAAGAGTTCTTGGAATTGGGAATGTGTCTTTCGCGTCCGCGGGTACCGGCGGAGTTGAAGTTGTTTTTGAAGGTATTAGTAAACCGCATAAGATAAAAGATTTCGTTAATAAATTAAGAAATTCTCCCGAAGCTTTAGACAAGAAGCGATGCCCGCAATGCGGAGAATTTATCTGGATAAACGCGAAAATTTGTCCTCATTGTAAATATAAGTTTGAAGACGAATAAAAAAGGAGGAAAAATGTACAGGATTAAATTATTAGGATTTGTATTTGTTTTAGTTCTTGCTATTGCGTTTCCCGGATGTAAGAAAAAAGAATCTGAAAAAGTGAGTGCGGGAACAATAGAGAATAGTGTTTATAATAATAAATATTTCGGATTAACTTTAAAATTACCGGAGGATTGGAGTATACAGGACAAAGAATCCAGTAAGGAATTATCAGAATTCGGCTATAAAATGATCGCGGGGGAAGATAAAAACCTGGAAAAATCCTTGAAAGCCGCGGCTGAAAATCAGCAATTAATGTTTTTTTCCGCCTCCAAGTATCCCATTGGGACTCCGGTAGCGGATAACCCTAATATTATAGGTACGGCAGAGTTGGTCAAATCGAAACCCGGGATTAAAAGAGGAAGCGATTATCTTTTTCATGTAAAAAATATGCTTGAAATGAGTGGTATAAAACTTACTATTGAGGACAAGGTAACCTCGGAGAAAATCGGCGGCGTGGAATTCGATGTGATAGAGGCAGTTTTACCATTTGGAAACATTTCAGTACAACAAAAGTATTGTACTACTATTATGAAAGATTATGCTATTTCTTTTATTCTTACATACACGAGCGAAGAGGGGAAAAACTTCCTGAAGGAAATTCTTAAAACAGCGAAATTTGAGTGAATTCATTATTTGTGTAATATAAAGGCTTTCAAAATTTTCACCGATTATTTGATTGCAGAATTTTCGCCTCGCCGATGTAAAGTGTATGCCCTTGACTAATTAGGGATAAAATCTTATAGTATAAAAAATAATTGTTTTACGGAAAGGAAAAAGGAGGGTAAGAATGGAAAAATTCAAAAGGATTTGTGTTAGTATATTTGTAGTTATAACGGTATTTATTTGCTCTAATTGCTTTTTACTTAATGAAAAATACCATGAAAATCTATTAATCGACGGGAAAATTGGTTCCGGACCGGGTGAAATAAGATGGGAAACAATTGATTACTTGCCTACAGGCCCCACCAGTTTTGGTATTAATAATAGGGGTGAAATTTTTATCCTGGATTATCTGAATCATCGTGTAGTAAAATTTGACATTAAAGGAAATTATAACGATGAAATCCTGCAGGGCGCGCACCAAAATCTGATGGATATAGCTTTCAACAGCAAAGGTGATGTATTTATTGAATATGCCTCCGGAGATGTTTCGATTTACGATAGGGGCCTTAGTTTTATACAAACACTGGACATTAAACCTCCAGTACCACCGATAACGCCTGAAATGACCCATTTAGAAGCAACCGACCATGGTACGGTTTTGCTTGTAGATCCAAACCGTGATCAGGTAGATCAGATAATAGAAGTAGATACTACCGGAAATATCGTTCGGACAAAGGATAATTTTAAGGGTTATGTAGAAACAAAAGGACAGTACTATGTTAAATCTCAATCTTCCGGTAATATGATACTTTACAACGCTTCTAACAATAAGGCTATATTCTCTCTTAAAAAATTAAACGCGGGGAAAGAGGAACCCCGGGTTATTGGCGTTGATTCACTGAAAAATGTATATTTTCTTATACCGATGGAAACATCCATGCAGGATCGTATTGTTAAGGTAAATCACAGGGGATGGAGAAGAGCGGACTTTACTGTAAAAACCAGTCCCGGTCATGCCGATGTTTGCCGTACCATACGAGTTTCTCCCGGCGGAAAAGTTTTTGTTTTGGATGATGATAATGAGAGATTCAATTTATGGGAATATTCACCCTAGAAATTGCTAATAGTAAATAGAGAGCGGAAAAGTTGTTGAACAGGTTAATCTGGTATGGTATCAATTAACTAATCCGGAGGATTTCATGAGTATCGAATTAAAAGATTATTCTTTTGAAGGTTACTTTTCCTCAACTGTGTATCTGGAAGATAAACCGGGAATTTATGCTATATTATGCCGTTATTTTGAAAAAAATAAGGTTGTCGATATCGGCAAAGCTGAAAATATCAAAACCAGAGTCGACAATCATGAAAGTGCAAACTGTTGGAGACGCAATTGCCAGAGCAGTTTGGTTTATGCCGCTTTGTATACTCCCAATTTAAAACAAAAAGCAAGGGAAGATATTGTCGATGAACTTAGAGACGAATACGAACCGGTCTGCGGACGAGATTAATAGTAAGAGTAAAAAAGCATTTGAAGTCAAATATAGAGTAGGCTTCTAACTTTTATTTGAAATAAACCAATCTATTAGATCCCTCGCTATACTCGGTTTCACGGGCGCATCAGGTAATTCATCCGCTTTAAACCAATCGGCATCGAGGATTTCTTCCTTATCTATAGATATTTCGCCCTTCTTATATTCGGCAGTGAACGCTATCATTAGAGAATTGGGGAATGGCCAAGGTTGACTTCCGAAATATTTAATATTTTTAACCTCTATCCCTACCTCTTCTTTTACTTCTCTTTTAATACAATTTTCTAAATTCTCGCCGACTTCCACAAAACCAGCTAAAACGCTGTATAGATTTTTATTAAAACGTTTCGCTCTAGCCAGTAAAATCATATTATCTTTTATTATTGCGACGATTATAGCCGGAGAAATAGTAGGATATCTTACCAACTTACATTTTGGATAAATTTTTGCTCGCTCTTCTTTCATATCCTCGACTTTACTGCCGCATCGCTCACAGTACCTGGTATTCTTATTCCAATTAATTATTTGAAAAGCATAACAAGCTATTTGAAAAAACTCGAGAGGTAACAAACTATAAGTCTTTCGAAGCTGAAAAGGAATCATATTCTTTGTAAGTTCTTCTTTCTCGTCAAGTTCTCCCGAGAAACAATCTTTTTCCCTATATCTTCCTAAATACACTAACTCTTTAGGTTTTAATTTGAGTTCTTGAAAATCCTTTGCTGAAGGTATAACGTATTTGTCTTTGCTCTCTTTATAAATAAAAAGTTTATAGTTCTCAAAAACAAAATATAGAGAATCACTGTTTTCCTTCTCAGGTATTTTAATACCCTTTGAAAACTTCTCAAAGGACATATAATCTATTTAATTATTAATACCTTTTTGATATCCTTGAATGAGTTCGTTTGCATTCTACAAAAATAGATGCCGGAAGGAATGCTTTTAGGAGCCCACTCTACTGTGTGCCTGCCGCGGTTAAATCTTCCTTTAACTATTGTATCCACCGGCTGCCCCAGAATATTCAATACATCGACCTTCACATTAGAAGATTGCTGAAGATTAAACTCAATGGTCGTTTTATCCCCAAATAAATTCGGATAATTCACGAAGGATATCCCCGGGATTATTAAATCATCCTCGATACCCGATCCGTCACCAATTAACTCGATAGTGCCATACCCGTCAGCGTTCATCCAGTGATCATTGTACTCTTCTGCGGGAACCCAAACAGATCCGAAAAAATTATCGCGTTCTATAGGAACTTCATTGATACTGTCATTATCGCAGTATGCTAAAGAGAGTCCTATAATCTTATCTTCTAATAATTGCACTCTGGATGCTTCAGGATCGCTGTTATCATAGGTATCGTCGTATACCGCAAGTGAAAATTCCCATGTGTATTGATTGCCATCCTTCCTCATTGCAAGTTGTGGGAAATGACCGGCGTAATTCCGAGTCCCTCCCGCTCCAATATCACATACTACAAAATCACTGTTGACTTCCCCGTCTGCGGGAGCGTCAACCACAATGTGATAGGAAAACGCGTTTTCGGCATTTACTCCGCCTTCCTCATAAGCATGAAGACCACCGGACTTATCTTCATCTATAAAAACCTCTACAATATCATGTTTGTAATAATCACCGTTGGGATATATGTAGCCATCGACGAAAACATCGTCATTGACCTGAACCAAAAAGTATAAAACGTTTTCCGTAGATGACCAGACTAATTTATATTGCCCCGTATAATCGTCCGCTTCCACGGAACCACCATAAGGAATCCAGACCTGATCTATTTCCTGCCACTGTACGTCTCCCCAGCAAACATCATCGCTTTGCCCGTCGATTGTTGGAATGTTTTCCACATTCGGGGCTTTTACCGTATCATCCTGAACTCTCATCTCGGGAGATCCAGCTATAATAGAAATAGTAAAAAATATAGAAACAAAAAAAACGATCTTAAAATTAAAATACCGTTCAGTAAACATATTAACCTCCTTTATAAGGCACGCTCAAAAGACATCTTAATGCCTCTTTAAAATTTATTTTTTATTAAGTACATTGTATTTACTATACTATTTATAGGTTTTTTTAGAGTAGTGTCAAGTAGGAAATGTTGCCCCTACGCCCATTTTTTGAACCACAAAGATCGCAAAGAACACAAAGCCCCACCACAACCCTTTAATTTTATGTATTTTAGAAAACATAGAGGAAAAAATATAATATATAGAGGTATTCTTCTATCTGTCTTTATTCTAAAGAAAAATTTGTTATTAATGCTTGAAAATCCTGTTTCTCCAGTATTCAGGTTGAATTTGGGGAGGGTAGGTAATGGAATATTCCGGTCTCTAATGCTAATTTATAAACTCTTATGGCTAATATTTGCGTTTTTTCACGCTATGAAGTAAAGAATTTGTAACTGAGTAACTTATATATCAATTTAGCGGCGAGAAAATTAGGTGCCTTATTTTCGGTTGGACAGAGTTCTACAACATCAAACCCGATTACATTTTTATTTGCACAAACTTCTCTTAAAAGCCTGATCACCGGATACCATTTGAGCCCCCCAGGTTCGGGAGTCCCTGTAGAAGGCATAATAGATGGATCGAAAACATCCAGGTCTATCGATATATAAACATTTTTATTGAGTTTGCTTACTGCTTCTCTTATCCAGTTTTTAGTATTGTGTATATCTCGCGCAAAAAACGTATTATTTTTGTCGATATTATCCAGTTCGGATGAATCCAAACTTCTTATTCCAACCGCAACAATATTGTCGTTTATTTCCTTTACTCTTGCCATTACACAGGCGTGACTGTATTTATTGCCGAGATATGAATCTCTCATATCTGAATGGGCATCAAGTTGTAAAATAGAAATATCATCAAAAATATTATTGTGTGCTTTTATCACAGGAAACGCAACCGTATGTTCACCACCCAACGCTACGATAAACTTGCCGTCTTTTATTAACTCTGTCGCTCTATCATAAACGCGTTTTATCATTTCTTCGGAATTGTTAGATAAAATTTCCTCCGCGGTAAAAACTCCATTTCTATATACTTCATAATTTGTCTCAAGATCGTATAGTTCCATATTCATCGATGCTTCTATGATAGCTTTCGGACCTCTCTCAGAACCTTTCATCCATGAACTTGTTTTATCGAAAGGTATCGGCAAAACTGCTATACTCGAATCTTCATAGCTCAAAAACTCCTTATCGAGCACGCCGAAATTATAGGGAATGGATATGGACATTTATTTTAGAGTATAAAAACCGCTACCGCAAGGACAGTTGTCCAAAGTCCGTCTTTATTTCCTGCAGCAGATTGACAAATATGCTTTGTTTTGAAGATGTGTTCGCTTGCCTTGTATACCTGTTTTCTTTCATCCCATGCCTGGTCGGAGTCGAAAGGTATACCGAGGGTCGAGGCAAGCATTGAAGCTGCGAGGTCTTCGGTATATTCTCCGCTCTTCTTCGCGGTCTCTCCGAAGGCGTGATGTTCGGATAAATATCCGTAATTATTCTTTTCGGTAGGTACCGCCACTCCGATAGCCGCAGAAACAAGTCTATTCGGTTCGTTCGTAGAATTCCTTGCCATAACAACAAAGGTAATTGCGCCTGGCTTCAATTCCCCGAGACCTTTATCCCTTGATACTTCCTTACAGTAAGGAGGTAGGATACTCGAAACGTTAACCAGATTACATTTTTCTATACCCGCGTTTCGTAGGGCGAGCTCGAAAGAAGCCAGATTATCTTTATGCACACCGACTCCTTTTGTTAAAAAGACTTTTTTGGGTATCATTTATCAGACCTCCTTATTTATCGAGTAAATTATTGAATTTTTTGTCTTTCCGATTTTTCCAATTTGCTTTATGGTAAGCATAGCTTGCTAAAAGCGGTAAGGCTATTGTTGCTTCGGAAAAAACCATTTGTTCGGAACCTTCGTCGACCTTTCCCCATGAATGAGCTTCTTTTAAGGTCGAGCCGGAAAGACCTCCGTCTCTTTCATCCGCCACAGTTATCTGTATCGCGTATTTGTGCATATTGACTTCTTTCCCCAAAATTTCTGCGGCTACGGTTACATCCTGAGCGAAATTTTTAGGAACTCCCCCTCCTATCATTAAAAGACCCGTTTCTTTGCAAGATACTTTTATTTTTGTCAGCTCCAGAAAATCTTTGGCAGAATCTATGGATACTTTCGGTTTATTTTTCAATTTCCACTGATGATAAACCAATCCGAACCCGGCGCTCGAATCCGAAAATGCCGGAACAAATATCGGAAGTTTCTTCTCATAAGCGATACGGACTACCGATTCATTTCCTTTGTTTTTCTCTTCTAGATATTTACCCATGAATTTGATAAATTCACGAGAGGAATAGGGAACAGCTTCGAGACTATCCGCAATTTCGGATATAGTCATATCGCAAACTCTTAAGTGCTCCTCATCGATGTATGTGTCGTATATCCTGTCTATCATTAATTCCATCAATTCGTTATCATCGCTCTGCGGTGTTCCCTGAAAATGTTTGAAACCGAGTGCTTCAAAAAAGTCCTGGTCGACTATTATCGCTCCCGTCGAAACTATCATATCCACCATGTTATTATCGATCATATCATATACGATTTTCTTTAACCCAGCGCTAAAAAGAGAACCGGCAAGGCATAATATAATAGAGCAGTTTTCATCCGATAACATCTTATCATAAATTTTCGCGGCTCGCGATAAATTTCTTGCCTGGAAAGCGGTTCCCTCGAATTGTTCTATAATCGGTATAGAATTAAAACTTTTTATATCTACATGTTTGATTTCTTTTTTTAAGTAATCTTTCTTTTCTATTTTTCATTTCTCCCATGAGTAAATCATGCTTTTAAGGTTTTTGATATTGTGAAATATACAAAAAAATACTGTAACGTCAATAGATAAAATAATGGCACGCAGATGAACGCGGATTGACAGGATTTATTGTTTTTTGTTTAAAAACTCATCCCGCAACACCAAGAAAATAGCCACGGATTCACACGGATAAACACGGATTTTTTTTACTTCTTTATCAACACAGAGAACACAAAGTAGGAGTAACATCCTTCCCCGATTTTCGCGGCTGGGAAGCCGCTCCTACATTTTTTAAAAAATCTTTTCCAGCGCGATAAGATTTACTTTTTTATCTTTTCCAATCATCTCACGTATTTCTTCTTTAGCCGAAAAATAGATTATTTGCCATCCTGATTTTGAAATATCCTTTAACATTTTTATTAAAACTTTTAAACGATTACGGCTTGCCTTTACAAAAGGATCGTCAAGTATAAAGAAACCTTTTTCTCCCCCAAATAATTCTTCCCCCAAAGAAAGTCTTATGGAAAAATACAATTGGTCATAAGTGCCACTCGAAAGTTGCCAGGGGTACAGAATCTTCTCATCCTTCCGTACAACGATAATTTTCTCTTCTTTTTCCTCGAACTCAACGCTTTTATAAAGTCCTTCTGTCATTTGGGAAAAATATTTTGAAACCGGGTTTTTTGGACCGAATTGCTCTCCTATTTTTGTCTTTTCCTCGTTTGCTATCTCTTCAAGAATTTCAAGCGAAATTCGTGCATCTTCCTTCGCAATTTCCTTTTCTTTGATAAAACTCTCAATTTTATTCTCGATATTTTCAAGGTCGATTGACCCATGACAACGAAGATCTTTATCGCTCAAAATCTTATTTGCTTTCTTTTCCACCTCTTTGAATTTCTCGCTCAAAACATTAAGATTTCCTTCTAACTCGCCCAGTTGCTCTCTCGAAAGAGAGATTTCTTGACTCAAAATATCATATTCCTTCTCATTAAACTCAACATCCTTTGCCTTATCTTTAAAAACTTTTAACTCCTGTATTTTTTCTCTACGGTTCTCCTTTCCAAGAATTTCCTCCAACACTCTTTCTTCTTTCTCAATCTCTCTTTCTACCTTTTGCTTCTTTCTTAAATTTTCGCCATATCTATCTAAACTATCAACAAAAGTTGCGGCTTTCATTTTTTGAATGATTTCGGCATTTCTTTCCGTTTTCTTCTTCTGTTCCGGCGCTCTTTCCTCTTGTATCTCTGCTATTATATTACTCAATGTTCCTGCTTCCACTTTTTTAATATTAATATCTCCTTCTTTTTCTCCGAACCTTAAAGAAAACACTTCAACTTCACCCAATAAATCTTCTATCTCTTCACCCTTGAAACCTATCTCTGCAAGATCCATTTTTAATTTTGCGAAATTCTTACCAAACAAAGCTCTATTCCTATTCGATTTTAATCTCAAACCAAGTAGAACAAAGAAAAAAACCGAGAAGACTGCGGTCATCACTATAAACACAGGCATTTGTTTAAGTATCATGCCTAAAATAGAAAGCGCAAAAATAGCTGATACTATAAAGAAAGTAGACTTACTTAGTAATGTTAAAGAACTTTCCGACGATGCCTCTATCTTCTGGTTTTTTATATCCGCCAGTCGAGATTTTAACCCATCTATCTTCTCTTTCTTGTTTTTTGTTATCTGAAATTCGCTTTCCTTTTCCTTCAACTCATCTTCTATATTTTTTATTTTAGTCTTACTTTCCCTTAATACATCATACATTTTTATTAATTCTTTCTCTACCCTTTTTGTTTCTCTCTCTGCATCTCTCCATCTGGTAAAATCTTCCTCTCTAAACGCAGTCAAATCTTCCAAGATTTTCCTTCCCTCGTCTATCTTGCTAAGTGCTGAAGCTGCACTTTCGTATGAAAGCCGTTTTCTTGCTTCCTCTAATTTCCCTCGAAGAATTTCCTTCGCTTTTATTTCGTCAAAGAGCCTTACCCATGCCCCTTCAAGCTCCTCAATTCTGTTTTCTTCAATTTCGTATTTAAGAGATTTTATATCCTCTAAAAGGCTGTCTGCGTCTTCCATTTTTGTCTTTAAGTGATTATCTTCTCTTCTGTTAGAAAAATCTCCACCGGGAGTCAGTGATGAAATTTCTAAGATTTTCTTTCTTACGTTATCAATTCTATTAGTCTGTAGACCGGTCAGCCGGTTTGTAATTTCAGTATAAAAAATAGCCTCAGATGCGATAGAAAGATCGCTGTTTCTAATTACAAAAATGTTTCGACATTCTCTAGCTGTTATAGGAATAATATCGTCAAGATAAATCTTTCTGCCAAGCTTCTTTTCTTCTCCCTCGACTTTTACAACAACATACCCATCAACCATCTCATCTACCCTGTTAATACCTTTAAAATCCTTTACTTTATTACCCAGAAGGAGTTTTATTAAAGCTTCTAAAGTTAACGTCTTCCCCGTTTCGTTGACACCGTAAATCAAGTTAAAATCAGAAAGATACATTTTTCCTCTATCAGGAAGCGGACCATAATGGGTAATATGGAATTTTTCTATTCTCATTCTTCACTCTCAAGTATACTTCTGATTAAAAGTCTTTTTATTTCCTGCTGTCTTGGGGTCTTAGATTTCTCGAGTTTTTCAATAAAGGCCACAAACAACTCATCTTCATATAATTTCTTCATTCCTCTCACTCTATTTCCAATCTCAAGATTTCTAACCTCATCCTCCAATTCTTTAATTCTTTTATGGAATTTTTCCTCTCCTTCTTCTGTATATCCAGTGAGCGAAACTAATATTTTGGCTTCTTTCGAAAACCCTTCTATTTTATCCTTAATCTTTTCTATTATTTTTCCTTGATCCTCATCGGGATAAACAGAGAACCTCACCTGCTCGTAGTAAGGAGTATCTATAGGATAGGGAGCTGGCACTTCCCCCACCTCAAAAATATTAACAGCTCTCTTTCCTGTTTCTTTTCTTGTTATTGAAACAGGCGAACCGGGATAAACAAAAAACCCCCCGGAATCGAACTCGTAAGCTTGAAAATTTGTATGAAAATGACCCGCCAGAACATATTTTATATTTAGATTACTCAAAAAAGAAAGCCGCAGACCCATATAGTTGCTTTCTTCGTCTCCGAAATCGGAACCTGCAAACGAGTGATCAAGAAGCTCTCCATGAAAAAGAAGGATATTTGTCTTCTGCTCATCCGCAAGGTCTTTTATTTTCCTTAAATTATTCCTGACTTGTCCGCTTGTAATATTAGTAAATGGAAAACCAAAAAACCTTACATTCTTATACTCAAATGGCTCCGTTAATTTTCTTATTACCTTTACTTTTTCACCAAGAAAAGCATCCACCGCAAAAGCGTTCTCATCATGATTCCCTGGAATGATAACAAATTCGTACTCTACACTATTAAGAAGAGGTCTTATTTCCGGATAAAGTCTAACAAAACTTACCTTTTTATCAAAAAAATCTCCGGATATAACAAAAACATCTATTTTTTCTTCCGCTCCGATTTTAACCAATGATTCAAAAGTCTTCCATGACTCATCCTCATATTCTCTTATGTGTATATCTGCAGTATGAAGAATTTTCATTTTACCATAGTTTTTTTAATCTTATTCCTTTGTAATAATGCTTTAATATTCTTTGGTAACTATATCTCTCTTTCGCCATTTCCATAGCACCATATTGGCACATTCCCACTCCGTGTCCGTATCCTTTTCCGGAAATAATAATTTGGCTGCTCTTAACTTTTATCTGAAACATAATAGATTTAAGAGATCCTCTGTAATCACTAAAAAGCCTTCTTATCTGGTCTTTTTCGAGTTCAAATTTTCCTATATCTGTATTTATTTCAATATTCCTTACCCTGTTGGTTCTGGTTCTTTTTGATATTCTAATCCACTCTATTTTTTCCGGTGTTTGTCCGAAAAAATCCTGAATCTGTCTTTTCACCACCTCAAAAAACTCTTTCTTATCATATACCCTTTCCCATCTGTAATGAGGGGAAAATCTGCAAAAATCTTTTCTGTCCCATCCAGAATCCCGAACCGACCTGAGATAAGGGATTCTTTCTCCGATCCATATATTCTCGTTATTTTCAGTAGTGCCCCCACAGGTAGAAGAATATTTCGCGTCTATTATTTCTCCCTTATAAGTTCCCACTATTCCCCGTGTGGATTCTACCGCTTTCTCTATTATCTTATCTGTTTTCCCAACTCCTCCATAAACCTGATCCCAAATTGTCGGACGAATATCGTAAGGATTGTCCGGTTTCTTATGCGCCATAACATACGACCTCGCGGCAACAGCCTGAGCTTTCAGTGCTTCTATCTGACTCTCGGGAAGATTTCCTATTTCATAGGGTATAACCCCTTTCAAATAATCTTCTACTTTAACATGATTAATTATCAGAATGTCATTAGCTTTTACTATCTCTATTGCTCCCGGATAAATATTGCCGTCAATTTTTATAAATCTTTTTGTGGATTCGAGCAGGATTGGGAACTGTGGGTCTTTTATATTCCCTTCGGCAGTGACGATTTTCAAAGAAGGTTTAAAATAAATTGTTACTCTGCTCGAGACGGTACCATCTTTACTGCCGGTTTTTATTTTAATCTTGGAATCTGCCCTCAAATCCAACTTGGTGCCGGCGTTTTTTAATAATATTCTCACAATCGGCTCTTCTTCTAATTTTCTCGTGGGCATAACCATAGGCGCGCAGGATATTATAAAAAACAAAAAAACAGAAATTATTTTAATTTTCAATTTCATCTATAACCTTTTTTATTTCCTTGTAATGGGTTCCTTTCCAGAAAATTCTGCCGCACCCGGGGCACTTTTTGAAATCATTATGAATTTCAAAAACATAAGCCGGAACATCATTTTTTACTACTTCCTTTTCAGCTTTTTCAGTTTTCGTGTTGCAAACCGGACAAAGAGAGAAAGGGTGACAAGTTCCCACTAATTTTATCATTTGCTTTAACTGTTCCTCCAAATGCTCTGAATCGATTAATATCAAATCCGTATACTTTTCCGCTAAAACTTTAGATCTTGTTAAAATCGTACGGTTTTCCTTTCTGCTCTGATAAATTATCGTTTTACCATCCGTATCTCTATAATACAAAGTATCAAATCCCAATAATCTCATCCATTTCGCGAGCCGCCCCAGCATAAAATCACATATAAATCTGGGGTTTCTCTTAATAAAACCCCCCTGAGTCTAAAAACCCACCAATCATGGCAAAACCCATAACCATTAACCATATTATGCTGAAAACAATCGATATTATCGTAGCTACTCCCGAAACGAGGAAAAAAGTCTTCAGTGAACCCATCATCTCTCCCAGAGATTCCACTTTTCCGCCAGCAACTTCCCTGGTGCTGTTCGCGACTTTCAAAAGAATAACCCCAATCCATATAGGCATCCATGCTATGATAATACCAACTATCGATAACGCGTATAAAACCCCTATGATGATAGCTGCTATTCCCAAAAACTTTATCCAACCATTCATATCCTGACAATTAGTAGTTACTTTTTGCTCGACATCGCTATTTAATTCCATAAGACCCTCCTTTTCGATATAATAGGAATTCTTGTCGATTAAGTCAAGTATTTTTCTTACCCCACATCCCCACCTTATTTTTGAAACACAGAGGACACAGAGACACAAAAAACACACAGAGATCACAGAGAAAAATATATATAGTTGTTCAAAACCCAACCCATACCACCAAGCTATTCTCACACAAAGGGCACAAAGGGCACAAAGAAAAAAACAACAAAAAATATTTTAATTGTTTTAAACCCAACCCATACCACCAAATTAATATGTTTCTTCAATAAAATTTAAAAAACCCTGAATTAAAGGTGATAAGAGTAATATAGGTATTGTAACAATGACGGAAATAAAAAATCTCTTTTTAAAATCTTTAACCATGTGTTTATAATGTTCCGTGTGGTCATGATGTCCATGATGTTCATGGTGCTCGTGTTTCATTTCTTTATGTTCAGAGTGTTCGCAGGTTTCTTCTTCGAAAACTTCCCTGAGGTCAACATTACACATTGAACACTTACCAGGTTTATCGAATTCCATTCCGCATTTCGGACACTTGTATTTTGCCATAATCAATCTTACCTGAATTCCTCGTCTAATCGTTTCATATCATGCGGCTTAAGGTGCCAGCCCATAGCACCCAGATTTTCCTTAAGGTGTTCGGTATTTGTCGATTTTGGTATAGTAATTATATTCTTCTTTGTAATAAGCCAGTTTATCGCGATTTGGCTACGTGTTTTATTATATTTCTCCGAAATTTCATCTAATAATTTGTTCCTCTCTTGAAACAATCTTCCTTTAGCGAGAGGTTTCCATGCCGTAATTATAATATCATCTTCCTGACAGAAAGGAACTATCTCCGACTCGATATTTTCGTTATACATACCGAAATGTCTTGTAAGTAGATTATATTCTATTTGATTGTTTACGATTTTATTCTCAGTACAACCTTGCGCTTCTTTTAATTGTTCACATGAGAAATTGCTTACTCCTATAAATCTTATTTTCTGTTGCCTGATTAAAAAATTCATTGCTCGCATTGTTTCTTTTATCGGAATTTCCGCACTTGGTATATGAATAAGATACAAATCTATATAATCCGTTTGGAGTCTTCTAAGACTTCCTTCAGCGGCTTTAATACAATCGTCATATCGCAGATGCTGCGGCAGGACCTTTGTGGTAATAAAAAGCGATTCTCTGTCTAAATTATTTATAGCCACCCCGACTAATTCTTCGGAATGTCCGGCACCATACATCTCCGCTGTATCTATATGAGTATATCCAATCTCTATTGCTTTCCTTATAGCGGTAATACCTTCGGTGTCCTTGCTTGCATCTCTACTCATACCCCCACCTATTTCCCATGTACCAAGACCCAGAACCGGGATATCGGTATCGTTTATTAATTTCTTATACTCTATTATCCCCCCTATATAACTCTTATTAATGTCTCCTTTTTCTCTTACCGCCACTGAACATACCTCCTATAGATATATTAAGACCTATTATGAAACCTAAATTGTAAGGCCAGCCGGTGTTATTCACTTCGTACAGACCAACATCATTAGTAAAAAGGCTTACAATAAAAGTTACTATAATTATTGCGCCGTGCCACATTCCTGCCCAGAAACCGGCTTCGTTTCCCGGATTGATTTCCTGATTCCATTCTTCGTTGCCCGGAGCACAACTAATAAAAACAAGTCCTAGAAGTACAATAATTAGCAAAAAATATCTTTTGTTTTTCAAAGTATCACCTCCTTAATAGACAGATTAAACAAAAAAAGTTAAATAGTCAAGAGGGAATATTCATCCCACAACCAAACAATTAATTGAACCACAAAGTACACGAAGAGCACAAAGAAAAAACAAAAAAGAGACATTTGCGTTGTTTAAACCCAACGACCTACCCCCAAATTAGTATCACACAGAAACACAGAAAAAACAAAAGGATTAGAAGAAGTGCAAAGTAGCAATTCAGGGATTAAGGGTTAAGCGTTTTTTATAACCCTTGCTCGTCCCTCCTGTTTTGCAGCTAATTCTATAATCCTTGTTAAACTTCCTACTTATCTGCCAATCCTAAATCGATCCGGTATCCGGTATCTATTTCTTGCTTTTAGCGAATATCTTTTCTGTACGTTTGTCAAATAGTACCCATATAGAGTAAATGCCGACTGCGGTACCAATTGGGAAAGATACTAAATCGAGGAAAGATTTGATAAGAATGAGTATTCTTGCCCAACCCTGTTGTTTTAATAGCCCGATTCCACCTACTATCCCGGGTAACGAGAGAACTATAAAGAACCAGGGCAAAACAAACCCAATTGTCTGAAGAATACGTATAGCTTCTTCATCTACATCCGGCATTCTTGCAACAAGATTTAATATCGTAAATACACCAACGCCCATTATAACTCCTAATACACTAAAAGCTATGTGAATTATTCCTACCGCTTTTACGTGATTTTCCATTTTACCTCCTTAAATTTAATATTATAATTCCGCTTTTTCTATTAAAAAGCAAGAGGCTGCAATTAAAATAATGCCGAATAAGAATGTCGCCGTCATAGTCGCTATATTCAAACTAAAAGTTTCAACATCTCCGGCTAAAGTAAATCTCATAGAAATCTCCGGAAGATAAGAAAAGAGTTTACTTCCAAAATGCAAATATCGAATATATATTAAAAAAACCGCGACAAAACTTCCGGCAGTAATCCAGCCTTTCGCTTTAGGAACGACCCTGCCGAGAAGATAAGGAAACATAGCGAATGGAACAATAAGAAAAATTCTAAACGCGGTTAAAAACCATATCTTTAAAAAAGTCAATATATCTATACTGAATTCTTCGGTAAAACCCGTCAACATGATATAGGGTATAAGGAAAACAAGAAGCACGTACAGGAATATTTCGACTCCTAAAACTCCAACCTTGCTTAAGACTATCTTATAGCCTCTTACCGGTAAAGATAGAAGCAGAAAATTTGTATTCGAGTCCCATTCGTTTTTTAATATTGAAAAAGCCCTGACCAAAGCCATTAGAGGAAAAGCGGGAAGAGTAAAAAATATGACAACCATAGCCATAAAACCCTCAGTAACCTTAGTTAAAGGAAAAAATAACAAATTAACACCGAGTACGAAACCGCAAAAACCAATAATCCAGTTTTTCTCTCCCAGAAGCTCCTTTCTAAACAGTCTTCCCATAGAGGTCCTCCTTAAAAATCTGGTCCATCGATTTTCCGTACTCTTCTCTAAGCGTATCAGACTTCCCATCCATAAATACAGCACCCTCTTTCATAAATATAGTTCTTTCAAAGAGCATTTCCGCGTCCGCTACTATATGTGTTGAAAAAATAAATGTTTGATTTTCCTTATAAGCTTTAAGGATACCCGATGTTATATTTGCTCTCGAAGCAGGATCTATTCCTGAAAGAGGCTCATCGAGAAGAAATATTTTCGCGTCTCGGCTGAGAGTTAAAATCAATTTTAATTTCGCCCGAAAACCTTTCGACAGATGAGCCACATATCTGTGTCCCGGAAGATCAAAGAAATCGATAAGCTCTTTTTCTTTATCCTTATTCCAATCAGAAAAGAAACCAGCATACCAATTTATCAAATCTCGCGCTTTCATCCAGTGATAAGTTGAATCATATTCGGGATAAAAAGCGATTTCCGACCTTAAATCCACTCCGGGGGCTTTTCCGTCGATTTTTATAACACCTGAAGTCGGGCGACAAAAACCGAAAAGGAGTTTTAGAAAAGTGGTTTTTCCGCTGCCGTTAGGTCCGACAAGCCCAACAAAAGAACCCTCCTCAATCGTTAAATCTATGCCGTTTACCGCGTAAACGTCATTATATATCTTTACTAATTTTTTAACCTCAATCATCGATTTTCCTCACTAATTTTTTTATTTCTTTTTTAGATAACCCCATGGACGTTAAATTTTTAACAAAATCACTAACTACTTCGTAGACCATTTCTTCTTTCAGCTTATCTCGAGAACCTTTCTTTACCCACGTTCCCTTCCCAACCCAACTCTTCACAACACCCTCTCTTTCCATTTCCCTGTACGCCCTCGCCACGGTATTAGGATTGACTCCCAACTCTTCCGCGAGCGCTCTCACTGTCGGCACATCTTTTTCGATATCACCTCGAGAAATCCTCTCTTTGATTTCCTTGACTATCTGCCTCCAAATTGGTTTACTTTTATCAATTTCCATAATATTGTATCAATAGTATAATACAATTTTGGATTTTGTCAAGGGGGTTTTTTGTTTTTAGGATTTCAATCAATGTATTATAAAAACAAGTTTTTATAATACGGAAACGCAGAAGAGAAATACCGTTTCATCCCGGTCCCTTTAAAAACAGATTATGTATATAAATTTTTAATTGGAACGGGCTCTATCTCTTCTTTTAATTCAAAATCGAATACACGTGAGTAAAAGTATAATTCAGCCTCAAGGGAACGCATAATATTTTGTGCCTTTCTAAATCCGTGTTGCTCCTTTTCAAAAAGAATATATGAAACAGGAACACCTTTTTTCTCTAAAACAGATACAAACGATTCGGATTGTTCCGGAGGAACGACCTTATCTTCTACCCCTTGAAAAAATATTACAGGAACACGAAGTTTACCCACGGAATTTATAGGAGAACGTTCTTTATAAAGTTTTATTTGCTCGGGATATTCTCCAATAAGAGAATCGAGATAATGAGATTCAAATTTATGAGTCTCCTCGGTTAATTTTACAAGATCGCTTACTCCATAATAAGAAGCCCCAGCTCGAAAAAAATCTCTGAAAGTAAGAGCGCATAACACGGTATAACCACCCGCGCTTCCGCCTCTTATTATCAAACGCTCTCCGTCGACTTTTCCCTTTTTTACCAAAAACTTTACTCCGTTTATACAATCATCTACATCTTTGATACCCCACCCACCTTTCAACCTGTCTCGGTAATTACGCCCGTATCCCGAACTCCCCCCATAATTAACGTCAAAAACCGCAAAACCTCTGCTCGTCCAAAACTGTTTTTTTAAATCCAGCTCTGTCGATGCAGAGGATGTAGGCCCACCGTGAACCATAACTATAAGAGGGGGCTTTTCTCCTCTGGGCCCTTTAAATTTCTTGTTTTTGGGAGAATAGTAAAATCCGTAGGCTTCTTCTCCTCTATTAGAAGGAAAAACCATAGATTTCGGCACAGAAATATATTCCAAAGGAATAGAATTATCTGCGGAATGTCTTAAAACTTTGCTTTTTCTCGTATTAATATTCAAACTGATAATCGACGGAGACTGCCGTGGAGAAGCTGCTATCATAATCAGATTTTCCCCCATTATCTTAACGCAAGAAATAGTGTCATACTTTGTCTTTATTAAATCCAAATTTTTTGTTTCCAAATTTAAAAGTCCCAAAAACCATTTTCCCTTTTTTGTATACGAACAAACAATTTTATTGCCCGAGTAAAAAGCATAAGTCGAAAGTCCAAAAACCCAGTGAGGTAAACCAAAATCTGCCTTCATCTTAATAAGAGATTCAACTTTATTCTTATTAAACCTATAAATGTTCCACCAGTTATTTCTATCAGATATAAAATACAAGACATTGTCCGGAGACCACTCAGGCTGGAAAATAGACTCTTTTTTACCACCTGCGATTTTTTCTTTTTTACCTATAGAACCATCCGGGTTCAAATCGGCAACCCATAATTCAGTTCCATCCCATGGCATCTCGGGATGATTCCAGGTTAAATACGCGATTTTTCTACGGTCAGGGCTTAACCTGGGAGAAGAATAGAAATCATTACCCCAAATCAGGGTTTTTTCATCATTTGAAGATTCAAGCGAAATACTGACAATTGAATTACCGGGTTCTTTTTTAGAATTACTATATTTTTCCCTTACACATAGAACTCTCTTAAATTTCATATCGATACTTAAATCCGCGTAACGAGCATTATTATTTCCCGTCAAAGGTTTTATTTCTTCCCCGGGTATCTTGATATACAAATTCTGATCTTCGAAATTTGAAAAACAAATAATTTTATCTTTGACAGCAAAACTTCCACCCCCATATTCATGAACTCGCGTACGCGCATTATAAAAGGAAGGAATGACGTCGAAATTCTCACCTTTAGAATTCCGTGCGACTATCACATTACGTCCCTCTTCAGAGGGACGATTTTCGACCCAATACACTTGATTTTCATCAACCTCAATTTGCCCCAGTCGAATATGCCCTGCGGCAATAAATTTCGCTTTTATCGGCGAAGGCCATGATCCAAACGGAGCAATTTTTTTATTTTTCATCTTAACCTCTATATCTACTATGATAAAAGAAAGCTATCCTATGTCAACTCAAAAGATTTCTCAAAATTTCAAGACAATATATAAGGGAACATTTAACAAATTGAAACGTCTTAAACTGTAAAACACACCTCTTGACTTATATTGAATATAACTTATGTTACCATAAAAAATTCTGGAGGAAACTTATGATATTTTTGGCTTTAATTTCTGCTTTTTCTTTTATTTCTAAGGAAAAGCCTGTTGCTATAATTGCAAATAAAAAAGTTTTTGAAGAAGACATACCGGAGAATCTAACTCTGGAACAACATCTTCAAAATTTTATTTTTTTTGAGTTGGCAAAAGAAAAAGGATACGATGACTCAGTAAAAACAAGAATAGACCGAAATTTTCATCAACAAATAACAAGAACAGCCCTAAATTCATATATGAAAAAATTTTCCGACCCTTCACTTTATGAACTCGCAGCCTATTACAAGCTTTCCAGGAAAACAATAAATATACAGCTTATTCAAACACAAAATCTATCTAAAGCTTTAAAAGCTTACCTTGCAGTGCAGAGCGGCAAAGATTTCGGGGAAATATCAGAGGAATATTCGTTTAATCCGGAAATAAGACATTCCAAAGGAGTTTTAGACTATTCATTTCGTCTATCTCCTAAGTTGCCACCCTTTTTTCAAAAAGTATTTACCATGAATAAGGGGGAAATTTCGCTTCCACTTAAAAACGGTCCCACCTGGAATATAGTCAAGATAACCGACATCAAATACCACAACGGAGAAAGCAGCATCGATAAAGAAATTATGCTGAAAGAAATTACTAATCCCAAATTCAAAATGCAACTTTCAAGATATAACTCTTCTATTGAACAAAATAAAATAATAAACAGATCTATTCCGTGGATAGCAAATATAAAATTCAATCAAAAAAACCTTGATTTTTTATCCGAAAAAATATCACAGTTAGAGAAAAATCCTATTCCTGTGAAATCGGCATTCCAGAATAAAGATTTAGAAATAATACTGGCGGAAAGCTCTATAGGAAAATACAAAATAAGTAATTTTTTACAAGACCTACATCAATCGGGAGACTTTTCCTTATTACAAAGTCAAGCATCAATTAAAAATTTCATATATAGACAAATTTTAAATAATGTTTTCATAGCAATATGCAAAAGAACAGGGGCTCAAAGAAAGAATTCAATGGCAAAAAATCACAACCGCGCTTTGAGAGATGCTACTATAGATTTTTTCAAAAATAAGGAAATATTATCTATAATTAAAGAAACAGAAGAAGATTTAAAAGATTTTTATAAAAATAACACGGAAAAATATGTAGTAGCACCAAAAAGAAAAGTTTCTTTAATCGAAGTAAAAAAAGAAAGTGAAGCTCGTGAAACAAGAAATAAACTTATTTCCGGAGAGAATTTCAAAAACCTTGCGAAAGAGGTATCAATTGGAAGAGCAAAAAAACAAGGCGGAGAGATAGGTTATATTAAGAACAATCAGCTGGGTAGTATAGGACAAGTCGCCTTTGAGTTAAAAAAAGGACAAATTTCAGAACCCTTTGAAACTGAAATCGGCTGGGCAATAATAAAAGTAACAGACATAAAGAAAAGCTACAAACAGAATTATAATGATGTTAAAACTACTATAAGGAACGACTACAAAGTATATAAGGCACAGCAAATCGGAAAACAAATTTACGAACAAAACAAGGAAAAATATAGACTAAAAATATTGTCCTAAAACGGGGCAAAACCCTATTAAGGAGGTAATTTTAATGCTTAAAATGAAAAACTTATATGTAATCTTATTCGTCGGGATTTTATTGACAACAGCCTGCAAAAAAGGAGAAGAAAAAGAAGGGAAAATATTAGCTAAAGTTGAAAACACAACTTTAACTATGGAAGATTTCCTGCAGCAGATACCCCCGCAAATGTTAATGCAAACAACTGCTGAAAACAGGCAAGCAATATTAGACAATTGGATTGCTAACGAAATAATTTATAAAGACGCCCTAAAAAAAGGCCTATTGAACGACCCGGAAATAAAAGAAAGACTTGAGCAAATCAAGAAACAACTGTTAACAAGAGCGTATATACAGGAAATACTAGAAGCAGTCCAATTTGTCTCAGATATAGAAGCAAGAGGTTATTTTGAACAACATAAAGATGAATTTAATTCCATCAGAGAAGTATCACATATGTCTTTTAACTCACAAGCCCAGGCAGAAGAAGTTCTATCTCAACTTAAAAAGGGAGCGAGCTTTTATCAGTTAGCAAAAAAACACTCTACTGACAATGAGACCGCACCAAACGGAGGCCGCCTTGGGTCTTTTAGAAAAGGAGACCTCACTTCTTCCTATCCCCTCTTCGAAGAAATCGTTTTTGAACTTGAAAAACCGGGGGAATTCTCTAATGTTGTCCAAACGGAATTTAACTATGACATAATTAAATTACACTCAATAAAAAAATCTCCCGTAGAATATGAAAATGTGGCGCAATCAATAATGTTGAAAATAAGAACAGATAAATTCCAACAAAGGTCTGAAGCCCTGGTAGACTCCCTAAAAGGAGTATACTCCTATGAAATATACCCTGAGGTTTTGGAAAAGGAATTGGGAATTCCGATAAGCGCTCCCGGATTACCCACACCTACTGAATAAAAATGCTTTTATTTCTATGTTTGCTTTCGGCTTTCGACGAACTTGTGTGCGTTGTCGATAGAGAACCCATAACCAAAGAAGAAATAACATATGTTGCAATGTTTTATCCCGGAGTTGGATATGACAACCTAATTGATAAAGTAATTAACAATAAAGTCATAGAATATATAGCACAAGAAGAAACATTGACAGTAAGCGAAGAAGAAATATCTAAAATGAAAAACGAAATAACAGCAAACACTCCCGGAATTGCCGCCCTGCTCACAAATGATTATGTTGACAAACTTTATAACGAACAAGTAAAAGTTCAGATTCTAACGAACAAACTCATTGGCATGAAATTCAGAGAAAGATTAAAAGTCTCACCAGCTGAAATCCAGAGATTTTACCAGAATCATAAAGATTCTTTTAGTATCCCCGAAATAGTCACTATCGGTAAAATTCAAATCCCTATACTTTCACCTGATAACAACTATTTGTTGGATAAAGCGAAAAAAGTGCTTACAGAGTATGAAAGAGGGGTGGATTTTTCTTCGCTTGTAAAAAAATACTCCGACGACGTAGCTACTATTCCTTACGAAGGAAAACTGGGAAAGTTTACCCCAAACGATATACCCCCTCACCTTACCGGAGTATTAGAACTCAAAGAAGGAGAAGCGGAAATATTCGAGTCCCCTACCGGTTATCATATAATAAAATTAGATAAAAGAGAAGGAATAAACCTAAATCTATCACAAATATTGCTGGAATATACATTTAGCGAAGAAGAAATTAAATCAGCAGAGAAAAAAGCTCTACAAATAAGAAAACAATGGAGCAGCGGAACAGATACTATTTTTTTTGATAAAATAGAATTTATAGGACCTGTACCAATCCAGGCACTCTCTCCGGGACTTGCAACTATGGTCGACACAATGAAAGTAGAGCAAATAAGTGAACCTCTATTAGAAGGGAATAATTTTCACCTCTTAAAAATAAATTCTAAAGAGAAAAACAGAATACCAGAGTTTTCCGAAATAAAAGACAGATTGAGCGGAGCATTGATGCAACAGAAAATGTTACAGTTGATAGATGAATGGTTGGAAAAGGAAAAAAAACATATTTTTATCAAAAAAATCTGAGTCGAACTTTCAGATTAGAAAAAAAGTCTTATATAATTAGAAATGATTGCAATTACACTCGGAGACCCTGGAGGGATCGGGATAGAGGTTACTCTTAAAGCCCTCTCTGATTTTCATCCTAAAGTTATTCTTTTTGGAAATAAAGAAGCTATCACTTATTACTCGAAAACATTACACCTTAAAATTCCCAAAAAAGCTGAAATCTTTAACATCGAGGGAAATTTCGATGTAGGAAAAATAAGCCCCGCTAACGGCAAAATCGCTTACAAGTCACTCATAAAAGCCATAGAATCTGCAAAACAAGGTTTATGCAAAGCAATAATAACAGCTCCAATAAACAAAAAAGCTCTTCATCTTACCGGTTATAAATATCCGGGACACACTGAAATCCTTGCTAAGGAATTCTCTACCGAAAAATTCGTAATGATGATGGCAGCACCCGGAATAAAAGTAACCTTTGTTACATCTCATATACCTTTCTCTTTAATTCCACGGACGATTTCCAAAAAACTAATAAAAGAAAAGGCTCTTATCACGGATAAATATCTGCGCCGTTATTGGAATTTAGAAAAACCCTCACTGGGAATCCTAGCTCTTAATCCGCATGCCGGAGACTCAGGACTTTTCGGAGACGAAGAAGAAAAAATAATAAAACCCGCTATACAAGAATTAAAAGAAAAAGGACTCGATGTAGATGGCCCTTTCCCGGCAGATACATATTGGAATTCACAAAAGAAAGATTGCACAATTGCTCTTTATCACGATCAGGGAATGATTCCTTTTAAAATAAAAGGTTTTGGGAAAGGAGTAAATATTACTCTAGGGTTACCTATACCTCGCACTTCTCCCGATCACGGCACCGCTTTCGACATAGCAGGAAAAGGTATCGCGAACCCCGGCAGTATGAAAGCAGCTATTAAAACAGCATTTAAAATGGCAAATGCTTAATCTCCTTCTATTATTATCCTACTCAAATCTTTCAAATATTCCGGTTAATCTTTATTACCAGGGAGAATTATCGAAAAATTCGACTCTCTCCGATAACTTTATCATCACTACTTATTATTATAATGGACACTTATTGTACGCGGAACCAGAAAAAACTATCGAAAATTTGAGCGATGAGGCATTCAAGAACAATTTCAGAACACTCTTAACCAAAAAAATCAGAAAAAGTTCAGCGGAAGCTTCTAAAGCCAGAGCCTCTGAAGGAATATTTCAGGATATCGACCTCGACTTAAATATGCCCAGGGGACTAACTAATATAATAGGAGAAGGAGGGCATCTATCCATTAACGGAAAACAGGACATCGCTCTGGAAGTAGAAAGAACCAAATATACTTACTCTTACCATGAGTCATCTCCCGCATTTCCTCAAATAATACTGGACCAGAACCTCGATGCAAATATAAAAGGAACGATAGGGACTAAAATACACGTTCAAATCGATCACAATTCAGAAAGAGCCGAACAGGATAACGATTTGAAAATCTGGTACGGCGGAGCATCCGGCATGGATTCGGAGATCGAAGATGATATAGTACAAGAACTGCACATCGGAGATATACAGGGACTCGGAGGAGAAAAAACTTTCGGAATCTCTACGCGAGGAAAAGTAGGTTCAACTTCCTTTGATTTGAGCGCGGGAAAGTTAGAATCTTATGAGGGAGAAGGTTCCGGATCAATTGATGTAAGCTCTTATTCGAAAACAATCTATGAAAAAGACTATGTGCGAGAGCGATACTTTTATACAGGTTTACCAAACCCCTCCTCGGATTCTTTGATAGAATACAAGCTCTTCAGAAGTTACCCTACAAATTTAGATGGGGAATTACCGACATATACCTTATTTAGTTTCAACGGAAATTATATTAATCAATTTCCTTTTAAGCCATTGGATAAAGAAGTAGAGTATGAATTTAGAGAACTCATATTACCAGGTAACAAAAAAATACCTTATTTTTATCTCAAGAATAGGGTTGAAGGTTACTTAGGTGTATATTTAATTTATGCTGATTCTACAGGTAATATAGACACACTCGGCGATCTAACTGGTGATACTTTAGAACTTTATGCTTTGAAATTGAGTAATCCCGTTCCAAGCGATACATCCTGGTACTTACAAATGAGAAACGTCTACTCAATTGGCACGACAACACCATCAGATATTACGATTGAAATAGATAAAATTGTTGTAGGTGAAAACAATCAATCCACGGGGAGTGGCGATAGTTTATTTGTAAACATTCTGGGAATTTCCGCCAATAATCAGGGGCGTCCAAAACCCGGATTGATCATTTGGGAACACGGAGATATTGCATTTCCGGATCAATTCCCTTTTTTAAATCCCAGGCTTGGCGCGGATACGGTTTCTGAAATTTACAGAGAAGAACCTCCTCCAACCGGCGAATTCGGACAAAACTACGAAATTATCATCACAACAACATCTTCTTCCACAAAAAGTTTCACACTGGAAGGAAAAAGAGGTTTTATCATCGAGGGTTCCGAACAAATTACAGCAGAGGGGAAAATTCTTACAAAAGGTACGCACTATGACATAAATTATCAAACAGGGGAAGTAACAATAAAAGAAGAAGCAGCTCTACCCCCGGACGCGAAAATAACCTATACGTTTAAAAGCCAGCCTTTCTTTTCCTTCGACTCACAATATAAAGCAAAGGCTAACGTTCAATCACAACCATTTAAAGGCAGCAGGCTCAACTTCAACATAAATTTTCTTTCTCGCTCGGATAAAGGAGTATTCCATTCTTCTGTCGGAAAAGAGCCGTCCAATATCACAACTGGAAATATAAATTTTTCGTTAAAAAAAGAGCCTGAATTTTTAAGTCAGTTTTTTAGTCGACTACCCCTTGTCGATAAAGACAGTAAATCGCGTATCAATATTGACGGCGACTATGGTTTCTCCATGCCAAACCCCGCAACAAGCGGAAAAAGCTATCTGGACGATATGGAATCTGTTGATCTTTCCTACAATCTGGAACTACTTGAAAGAGCATGGTACAACAGCAGTCAACCAGATAACTCTGTGAGTATTAGCAATCTGGGCAAATTAGACTGGTTTACAAATAAGCGCTACTCAAAAAGCAGAATATTTTCCGAATACGCCAGTGCTAATTATGATGAAAACCAAACAAGTGTGCTTATATTGAATTTTCAGCCAAACACTTCCATCCCGGATCCAAGCGAAAGCTGGGGCGGCATTATGAAAGCTTTTTCTTCGGAGCAGGATTTTTCTCAGAAAAACTTTCTCGAGATATGGGTTCTCGGAGAAGAAGGAGAACTCATATTCGATATGGGAGACAAGATGAATGAGGATATTCCTAGATTAGGAAGGGATCCGACTGGAAATTATTTGACAATTATACCTCCAAACAGCACACTCGACAAAGAGGATAAAAATTCTGACGGGATCCTGCAAACTGGCGAAGATACAGGTTTGGACGGAATCAGATGGGACGACGGGAATTGGGAATATCAAACAGACTCTTTAGACGATGGAATCGACGATTACTACGGCGGAAGCGGATCCTATACCGATTCATTAAGACGCCATAATAAAGAAGGGAATGGAAAACTTGACTCTGAAGACTTAAACAGGGATTTCGCGCTCGAAAGAAGAAATAACAGCTTTTTTAGGTATAGAATAGATCTTTCTTCGACTGAATACCTGGAAAAGGAAGGGTTAAACGGCTGGAAAGTTTTTAAAATACCTCTTACGGACTCATTGACTTATGAGAAAACCGGAAATCCTTCTCTGAGGAATATTGAATATACAAGAATATGGTTGCGGGGATTCGATGAAGAGACAAAAATAACAATAGCAAAAGTTGGATTAGTTGGAAACAAATGGCAAAACAAAGGTGTACGCTTTACTTCAAATGATTTCTTGAATCCAAACGGGGGGAGTTTTAAAATAGGAAAAAAAAACACCCGGGAAGACGATGATTACGTTGCTCCCGTCGAACGGGAAAGAAATGTTTTGAGCAACACCTACTTAAAAGAGCAATCCCTCTCATTGGAGATAGATTCTTTGAAAGCCGGCAACTATTGTGTAATTGAAAATTATCTCGAATTACCTATTGAGAATAGCGCTAATGGTTATGATTTTCGTCTATATAAAACTTTAAATTTTTACGCTAAATACATTGGATCCGAAACGGATTCAGCAAGAATATTCTTAAGATTCCTAAAAGATTCCACAAATTATTATCAATTCAGTACCACTATTACCGAAGAAGACGATTGGGATACTCTTGAAGTTGTACTTGATAATTTCACAGACTTAAAAGTCAATAACGATACAGTCCGGGGAGACTATTCATTAAAAGGAAATCCTTCTTTGAAAAACGTTGTATTCGTTCAGCTTGGGGTTATCAATCCATCTTCCGAAACCATGACTGGGGAAATTTTGTTTGATGATATCATCTTTAAAAACGTTGACAACCGAAGAGGAAATGATATAAGTCTCAACCTCTCCACAAATGTTGGAGATTTTATAACCGGGATTTCATATAAAATCAACAAAAAAAATGCCAATTACAAAAGCTCCTTAGACGCTTTAAGGAACCTGGGCGATAAAGAAGTTTCTTCACAAACTTTCAGAATAACTGCTAATGCCGGCAAATTCCTGAATAGAATATTAGACTGCCCGATTACTTTTAGTACTACACAGAGTGAGAAAACCCCTGTGTATAGAATAAACTCAGATGTACCCCTTCCTGCAGAGGAAGCGGATTCTCTAACCGATAGGGGATATTCAAAAAATCTCACTATAAATATCTCAAGAAACTCCACCTCTGATCCCTGGCTTTTGAAAAATACATTAGGAAATTTACAACTCAGCGGTTCATACAGGGAAGGGGATAATTTTAACCCTTTTAAAAGCACAGACACTACTAAAAGCTCCACAGCTTCCGCAAATTATAATTTGCGGCTACCCTCTCTCTCACCGCCTATTTTTGGAGGACAATCTTCTTCTCTGCTTCCTACAAATATTCGCCTAAAAACAACCTACGAATATAGCCAAACAAATAGATATAACTACAAAGACTCTACATATGACAAAGGTATTTCTCCTGTAAAAAAGGATATTACAAACATCGGAAACATCAACTATAAACCAATAAGATGGATAGACCTGGACTACTCGATCACAACTAAAAACGATTTACGAGAACGAGAATCCTTTTCCGATAAGAACTTTTTTAGCGATCTTGGACAGGATGCCTCTTTAAATGAAGAATTTAGCGCCAGCCATTCATCTGATTTTCTGGGAATAAATAATCTAAATATAACTTACAAAAGTTCTTTTGACCAGGATCACAGTATAGATTACTCCAAATCTCTGGGAGATTCTCTCGATGTCCGAAAATGTAGCCAGAGCAGAACTATAACAATAAACGATAATTTTGAGTTAAACTCACTACTCGAAAAAATACCTCTTATTTCGAAGGTCTCAAAGATCATATCTCCAGTTAAACTCTCCGCGAATTTCAATAAAACCGGAACATTCGCTTATTTGAATTCCAAACCGGATTATAGATTTAGATACGGATTAGAAACCATACCTGACTCAAATCTTTTTGAAAGTATAAAAAATACCGATGGCGGATATTTAAATATAAATTACTCCGCGTCTTCAGGATTATCCACATCCAAAATAGACGTAAAAATACGAGCAAAACTCACCGAAAAAGTCCCCGATCAATTACTACTACAAAGTACTACTATCGCTAAAAAAGATGTAACTTTAACTTTTCCTGATATCGATATCAGTGTACCAAATATTCAAAAATACATACCATTCCTTTCAAGCTTCGTGCGGCGCACAAATCTATCCATATCAATAAAAAAGGATTCTTCTTATACAAAAGGTCTGAATAACGAATACTCTGAAGGTTCCTCTTCACTCGTCATTTCTCCTGGTTTAGATTTAAACATGAAAAATGGGCTCAGGTTTAATATAACACCTCAATATAATACGGGAAAAAATTATCCTTCCAATATGCCTGAAATAAATTATCAAACTAAAAGCTTATCAGTTCAATGTTCATATACTTTAAAACCTTCCCCATCCGGACTATCAATACCTTTATTTGGAAATATCAAATGGGACAAACCTATAAACCTTAACGCCTCTTTTAAATACAGGGATAATGTGAGTTACGGAATCGGTTCTGAGGGAGATAAGAACTATCGAGAAGACACCAAATCAATCGATGTTAGTCTCGGCGGCAATTACACTTTCTCCGAAATGATATCCGGAGGCCTATCACTCAACTACAGAAATGATGTCAACCGCCGGCTAGAAAATATGACTTCTACCAGCTTCGGCGGCAAATTTAATATCTCCATACGGTTCTAATATCTAAAGGTTTTTCTCTCCCGCGGCTTCAACAATATGGGGAGTAATGAATATTAAAACTTCCCTTTTTCTTTCTTCCGTCGTGGTATGCCCAAACAACAAACCAATTAAAGGAATACTTTTTAAGATAGGAAGACCCGTTCTTTTCTCCGTAATGGTTTTATTGAAAAACCCACCTATTACAAGAGTCTGTCCGTTTTTTACAAGGGTCTCGGTCTCCGACCGAGTCTCTGTAACCACTGTATTATCAGTTCCCGGAACAACATCGCTCATTTCAATACCGATTTCCATTGTAATATCGCCAGCCGCGTTTATGTGCGGAGTAACTTTTAACTCGATACCTGCCCTGTACCATCTCTGTACTGGTTGACCATTAATATCCAGCGTGGTTACAGCAAATCTTTTCCCGCCGAATATGGTAGCTTCCTTATTATTCACGGTAGTAACTCTGGGATTCGAATTAATTTCTAACTTCTGATCCTGTTCCATAGCAACTAACTTTGCGGCAAGTACTCCCCAGTCTTGGATTGTAGCAATATTAACAAATGTTCCGTAAGCGGGATCCGGGGGATTTCTCCCTTCTATACTTCCCGTTACATTAAAATCGGTATACGACAATTCTGTAGCAGACCAGGAAATACCCAACTCCCTCGCAGCTGTCCTATCGACGTCTATTATTCTGGAAGTTATAGCAACCTGTAAAGTCTTTTTATCAAGAGCTTCGACTAAACTTTCAACGGATTCTAACCTCGAACCAATATCATTTACAATGATAGAATTCGTTCTGTCATCCTTTTCTATATTTCCACGTTTAGAAAGAAGAGCTTTTACCGCTCCCTGTATTTCCGCCGGGGTACTGAATTCAAGAACAAAAATTTCTCTCTTTATAGGTTTGGATAGTTCGATATCATCTCTTTCCTTCGCGAAAGTCTGAGGGTCTCCAACCCTAATCACGTTACTCTCAATTATATAAGTATATCCTTTTGTTTTAAGAACTAAATCCAAAGCTTCTTCCCATTCAACATTATCCAATTCTACCGTTATTGTACCCCTAACTTCATCCCCGATTATTATATTGTAACCGCTAACCTGAGCTATAGATCTAAGCGTAGTTGCCAGATCAGCATTTTCCAACCTCATCGAAACTCTCTCCTGTGGCCCTTTATAAGAACGCCCACCCCTATCTTGCGCTTCTCTCTTAGCACTTTTTCCAACACTCCAGGGCGTAAAAGGAACAGCATTGTCACTGGCAAGTATTAGAGTAACGGTGTTCACATCAGGATTAGAAATTTCATATTCAAAATTACCCGAACGCTCTATGACCACTCTTGTCAAAGAAGCAGAGGAAATATACGATAAAGCTATACTTTCTACTCCACCCCTGTTGATCTGCCATAAATTTCCTTCAAGCCCACTCCTAGTCTGAAGAAGATCTATAACAATCTTATTATCCATAGTAAAATCAGAACTACTGGCATAATCGCTAAGCGTAAAAACGATTTCCGTAGAACCAGCGACATCTTTCACTTCAACATTTATTAATTCCGGTTCTCCCTCAGGGTTTCCTAAAAGAAAAAGAGGAAGCAACAAAAACAATAAAAAAACTCTTTTAAACATATATCACCTCTCTTGTTTTTTTAAAGATAAAGTAATTTTCGTCTGTTCACCGAACTTCGTAAGAACAAAGGTAACTGAGGTTTCCGTAATCCTTTGAACCTTGCCTCCTACTACCGGATCTCCCTGTTTCAATACAAATCCACGGTTTCCTTCTTTTACGATCGCGAGGTATTTATCCTTCACCCAGATTATACCGGACAACTCAGCGATATCTACATTTACTTTCGATTCTTCGGCTTGAGTACCAGTTAATAAAGGAGAAAATGGATCCCTTTTCCCTCTGTCCGTGTAAAACGCCCTTACCCAGTTAAGCGCTTCTCCGACATCCCGCAAAGAATCAAACATAACGCTATCCATTTCAGCCTCGATATCTTCCTCTTTATCTTCGGCGGACGTCACAAGATTAAGCATTTCAGCTTTACCGGCAAAAGCATCCTCTTTTTTCGGAGAGAAAACCTTAACAGTTTTAGCCAAAATTTCATTAAAAAAGTTTCCTCCTTCTCCCTCACATCCCGATAAGAATAAGAAAGCCAAGAACACCAAAATAACTTTAAAGTATATTTTACCCCTCAACTTTCCCTCCTTTTGTTACATAGGTTAATAAATCAAAAGACGCAATAATAATATACTCCTCTTCCTCTTCTTCGCTTTTTTGACTCTTACCCGGGATCAATCGTAAATTTTTCACATTTACAATTCTTTCCATATTATTCAAATCAGCCATAAAACTGCCAATATTATGATAACCCCCATGGATTTCCATTTCAATCCTGATTTCATCATATTTTTCCTTTGAAGCTCTACCCAGGGGCTTTAGATGTTTTATTTTGACCTCGTTTTTTGAACTTCTTTTTGTTAAAGTAGTAAGCAACGTAGAAATGCTCGCCTCTGTAGGCAGCATTTTTTTAGCTTGATCCCATCTTGCCGAAACCAACTTGAGTTTTCTAGCGGCTTCTTTTTTCCTTTTTACTACCGCCCTCGTCTTCGTTAATTTGGCTTCCAGTTCTTTATATTCTGCTGTTTTGGCTTTTATTTTCTCCTTGTTTTCCTTCATCACGGTAAAGTACATACCGCAGCCTATTAAGATAGCAAGGACAAATACAATTATGGAACCCTTCATTCCTTTCAATTTTCACCTCCATGAGTAATATTCCCGGATAGCTGAAAACCAATAACAGAATGTTCTTTTTCCTCGGTTTCTCTGATCTCATCTAATTTAACACTATTAAAATAAGAAGAAGCATTTAATTTATCCATAAAATTTGAAATCATGTAATTTGAGAAGGTTTTTCCGTTTAACTCAAAATGCAGATTTTTTTCGTCAAATTTAATAAGCCACATATATTCCGGCTTCAACTTGTTAAGTTCATCCATAATGTGAAAATGCAAAGATCGCCCTTTGTTTAGATTTTGCACAAGCGTTACCCACTCTTTAAGCTCTCTCTGACGATTTTCAAGATCTTCGACCATTTTTCTTTCCTTCTCTAATGCCGCAAGCTCCTGTTGCGCTGCCGCTATATTATTGCTTAGATCTCGAAGAGTTTTTTGTTGAGCTAAGTATATAATAACGCATATTGCTATAACCCCGCCTAAAACCAAAACCGAAACTATCATATCGAGTTTAGGAATTCTCAAAGTAGGTTTTTTAAACTTTTTTTCTCTTACCTTCTTTCGTTGTTCCTCAGGCACCAAATTGATTTTTATCATATTATATCCCCCTAAGAGCTAACCCTAAAGCAAGGGCAAGAACCGGAGCATCTTTTTCTATTTGCACTTTAATAAAAGGAGATTCGCTATCGTATTCAAATTTTATAAACGGATTTATAACTTCTGTATGACCTCCGAATCGCTCCTCCAAAAATTGAGGCAACCCCGAAACAAGACTTCCTCCACCACTTATCACAATTTCGTTAAAATTCTCAAAACCCTCCGGAAGATACGGCAAAATTCTTTCTATAGCTACTCCGAGATCGTCCTGAAAACTCTCCATAGCATTCTGATACGCGTATTGATCCACATCTTCTTTTTTGCCGGATTTTATTATATCCATTGCCCGCTCTCCGTCTATTCCGGCTTCTCGCTGTAAAGCCTGTATTAAATTATTAACTGAAGTTGATACTGAACGCGTAAAATGATTTACTGACCCGGAAATAAAACTCATAGTAGTGGATTGAGCTCCGATATCAAAAAGCCCTACCAACTTGTTCGGCTTTACCGTATAATTGAACTCAAATATATTCTGGAGTGAAAAAGCTGCTATGTCTAACATTATTGGCTCAAGACCAAGCTCTCTAAAAAGATTCATCCTCGCATCTACCGTATCTCTCTTTGCCCCCACAAGGAGAACTTCCATCGAATCCTCACCGGCATCAGGATTGACAATTTCAAAATCCAAAGAGATATCTTCAATGTCGTATGGAATATACTGCTCCGCCTCCCATTTAATCTGTTCTCTTGCTTCAGTCTCATTCATTTTCGGCATCTTAATCTTTTTTACTATAATATCTCTTCCAGAAATACAGCTAACAACTTGTTTGTTGTCAATCTCAAGCGTCTCAAGATTTCCTTTTATAGCTCCAAGAACAGTTTCCCGATCCATCATTTCTCCATCAACAATAGCATGAGAGGGTAAAGGAGTAATATTACACTTGGTCATTACCGGCCTTTTGATACTCCCTTCAACCACCACTGTTTTTACTGAACTACTACCTACATCCATAGCTAGTATTGAACTCTTCCTGAACATAAACACCTCTCTTATTTGGTCTTAAGGTAATTATAAACTACTAAGAGGATTTTGTCAAGTCCACCAGGCAATCTCTTTAACTTTGCAATACAAAAGCTCCAAACAAAAAATCATGACACTCCTTTCAAATTCCATTTATCAGACGCATATTGGAGTAACTTGCTTTCCTTTATCGGATCCCGGTCGAACTTTTCGAAACAAACATTAAAAGCCTGCTCAAAACCCTTAATTATAAAGGATTTCAAGGTATCTAACTTTACCTCTTTACCTGCAGCCATCTCGACTGTAGCCATACCAGAACCCAAGGGAAAACCAGGGGGCTTTTTCAACATTATCGTTCCTTGTTGAAGAATAACATCTTTAACTCTATATTGTGCTCCACCAATAATTTTTTTGTCTTTCCAACACAAATCCGCAAGCGATATCGAAGAAAAACACATTTTTGAGCTTTGACTGTTCCTGTTCTTGAGCACTCCCCTTTTGATAAAAGCCTTTATACCCAAAAGCTCAAACGCTTTTTTGAAAGCCAAAGAAATCTTACCGTAAGAGTCGATTACATTCCCTCCAATCCATGGATTATCCCGGTGAAAAACGAGAGAATAAGTACAATCACAAGAATGAACAATCGCCCTACCTCCGGTCCTGCGCCTGACCCACTGAAAACCCTTACTTTCCAAATCCTTCAGCCAATCCCCCGCCTTTTGATGATAACCCACAGAAACAGAAACAGGAGAAAAGTTAAAAAACCTCAAAAAAACAGTTTCTCTATTACTTACATAATCCATTAGAGACTCATCATACGCCATGTTAAAATAAGGACCACAAAATCCAGTATCTATCAAATACCACATTATTATGAATAATACTAATCAATACCAAACTTTATGCAACAGTATAATAATGGGAATACTACAATTAAACTATTAAGCTCTTCTCTTTTGGCTTTTAGTTTTTTTATAAAACCACATAAAAACTACAGACGAAAAGTGCCCAGTTAATGGCTTTAATGTTTTCTGTTTACCATGTTTACTTTTTAAATTTTAATTTCTAATTTTCTTATGGAACCTTTTGTATTTTTTTTCGTCTTTATTAACAAAAGAACATAACAACCTCCTTATTAAAAGAATGCCCTCTCCCCTCTGAGGGCATTCTTTAATATACAAAAAAAGGGGTTGACAAATCGAAAATAATGAATATAATGTTTACTGATAATCGTGTAAAAAATCTTAAACCGGAGGAAATGTATGGCTTCGAAGGATATAAAAAGTTATGACCCCCTTGATAGGATTTTCAATCTAAGGGAAGACTTTGATGATATAGTGAAAGATTTTTTTGCGGGATTTTCGAACATAAACGCAAGCAGGGGAGTTTACCCTTTGCTGGACATAAAAGAAGATACAGAAAAATATACAATAGATATAGAAATACCTGGCATCGAGAAAAAGGATTTGAAGATCTCGGTTAAGAAAGACAACCTTATTATACAGGGTGAAAAAAAAGAAGAGAAAAAAAGGGAAGAAGAATCATATCTTCGTGTAGAACGTTCTTATGGTAACTTTATGAGATCCGTTAAATTGCCAACGGAAATAAATCAATCACAAATAACAGCCAAATACAATGACGGTGTAGTAAAGATTACCCTTCCGAAAACAAAAATAGATAAAGCCAAAGAAGTGCAAGTTAAAATAGCGTAAACAAGAAACAAAGTAAAAAACGAATTTGGCCCTTCTTAAATAACTTAACTGTAATTGAACCGGAGCAAAAAACTTAAAAAGGGGGATCTTTGAATAAAAAAATAATTTTATACGGAGCTCTTTTTGTTACCCTTGTAGCAATTATTGGTTTTTTTGTGGGTGTGATAACAGCCGCGAGTTTTTCTCTCACAGCAAAACCGGAAAACGGAACCACGGAAACTTATCCAGTGGGGGGAGAATTTTCCTTCGCCCCAATAGTAGAAAAGACTTCTCCGGCTGTAGTTTCGATTGAAGGGAAAAGAACCGTAGTATACAGATCTCCTTTTGACGATCCTTTTTTCAGAAGATTTTTCGGAGAAGGTCAAAGAAAAAATGTGGAGAGAGAACAAAAATGGTTGGGGTCGGGATTTATAGTCGAATATAAAGGTAAGGATTATATACTAACAAATAACCATGTAGTAAGAGATGCCGAAGAACTAACTGTTTCTCTAAACGACGAAAGAAAATTTAGCGGAGAAGATATTGAAATCATTGGCAGAGACCCTGAAACAGAAGTTGCTGTTATCAGAATCAAAAAAGGGGGAGACTTACCCGATATCGATCCGGGAAGCGTCGAAGATCTAAGAGTTGGAGATTGGGTAATTGCCATCGGTAATCCTTTCGGACTCCTTGGAACGGTAACTGCAGGAGTTGTATCCGCAAAGGGAAGATCCTCTGTATCTCTTAGCAGTAACATCTATGCTGATTTTATACAAACCGATGCGGCTATCAATCAGGGAAACTCGGGAGGTCCATTGATAAATTCCGAGGGTAAAGTTGTGGGAGTAAACACAATGATTGTTTCACAAACCGGAGGAAATATAGGAATAGGTTTTGCGGTACCCATAGATATCGCAATGGATGTGTTGGAATCTCTGATAGAAACAGGTACAGTTGAAAGGGGTTATTTAGGAATAATACCTGAAAACCTAACAGAAGAAATTAAAAAAGCCCTGAACTATCCACATAAAACCGGTGTTTACATAAAAAGAGTAGAAGAAGAAACGCCGGCAGATAAAGCAGGACTCTCTGAAGGGGACATTGTTTTAAAAATCAATGATAAAAAGATAGCAACCGTCAATGCATTAAGAAAAGAGATTGCGTCGAAGGATCCGTCCGAAAAAGTAAAGATAACGGTTTGGAGAAATGGGGCGGAGAAAATTTTAACTGTCAAACTCGGTAAAAGACCATCCGCTGGAATATCTGAGGCAGCTGAATCAGGAGAAAAATGGCTGGGAATGCAACTTTTACCCTCTACATCGAACGAGGCTAAAGAAATTTGGGGAGAAAAAGGACCAAAGGGAGTATTTGTAAGTGGAATTGAAAAGGGAAGCCCCGCGGACAAAGCAGGAATGCCAGAAAACAGTACAATAAACTTGGTTCAGGATAAAAACCAATCTTTAAAAATAGAGAGTATAGAAGACCTATTAAGGGCAAAAAAAGAATTTAAACCACCATTAGTATTATTGACACACTTGCCTGATGGCTCAATAAGAGTTATAAGTATAGAGGGGAGTTAGAAAAATAAAAAAAGTTAGAGGTTCTCTTCCTGTATATTTACAGGAGATTCAAAAATATGACCTCCTCACTCCTGAAGAAGAAAAGGAATTGGGGAGGAAAGCTCGGTTGGGCGACCGAAACGCAAAAAGGCAATTAGTCGAAGCCAATCTACGTTTTGTCGTTTCTGTAGCTAAAGCCTACAGAAATATGGGAACACCTTTTACAGACCTTATTAACGAAGGTAATGTAGGTCTGATTAAAGCCGCAGAACGATTTGACGAGCGCAGAGGTGTCAGATTTTTATCCTACGCCGTTTGGTGGGTTAAGCAGGCTATAATGAAAGCAGTAACAGAACATATAAAATCTTATCGTCTACCCATGAGCAGAGCAGGGAAAATGCTCAAAGTCAAAAAAACAAAGGAAAGAGTGGCTCGAGAAATCGGCAGAGAACCTTCTATAGAAGAAATCGCGGAAGAACTTCATACGGATGTAGAAAAAATCGAAGAATCGATAAAAGTCGCAAAACACGATATTTCTCTCGACGATACCATAAAAAATACAGACGATCTGGAATACCTCGATGTAATATCCGAAGATGTTGTAACACCGGAAGAAGAATATTACAGGAACAAATTCATAGAAGATATAAGATACAGCCTGGATAAACTTAAACCAAGGGACAGAAAAATCATTATCTATTACTTTGGGATGGAAGGAAAAAGACCGCATACTTTAGAAGAAATCGGGAGAATACTGGGTGTATCAAGAGAAAGAGTAAGACAACTAAGGAATCGAGCATTAAAGCAACTCAGAGAAAACACTCCTTTAGATGAAGAATTTATTCCTTAAAGCAATCCTAATTCCCCACGATAAAGGACAAAACAAATGGCTGAAGATACCTTTTCTTCTGTTGGTACTCGTTTTATTGATATTGATTCTTTGCGGTTTTTTTTTCTTTAACAATCTCCAAAATTTTGTCAACGTTTCTTCTCTGAATTTTCTGGAATCGGACAATCAAAAGCTTAAAGAAAAAGTTACTGCCCTCAGAAAAAAAGCATTAGAATTCGAAGAAGAAATCGATTCGCTGCTCGCGGAACAAAAAAAAACTTTCGAAGAACATAACATTATGGAAAGCACACCCAAAAAACCTTTCAACTATTCACCCGAAAGTCTCCTTATAATATCAGAGTGGATCGATTCAGTTTTTGAAGTCACATCTAAAAGAGAAAACACTATTTTAAATTCCGTACCATCTATACTGCCCACAAAAGGATATATAATAAGGCGATTCGGAGAACAAATAGATCCCTACACAGGAAAGAAAAAACCTCATAGAGGTATAAGCATACTAACATCCTTAAACAGCCCTGTTTTCGCAGCCGGTGACGGAACTGTAAAGCAAATCGGAAACGATAAAGGAAAGGGACTTTACGTCGAAATAACCCATGCCTGCGGCCTGGTAAGTTCGTACTCACATCTTCTCAATTATACCGTAAAAGAAGGAGAAAAAATAAAAAGAGGCTCTACAATTGGGTATGTCGGGCAATCGGGTAGAGCGCCCTATCCTTATCTTTACTACGAAATAAAAAAAGATAATGTCAACTTAGACCCGGAAAATTTTATTTTTGGAGGAAATTAATTGGGAATTATTACCGAACTTAAAAAAGGAAATACTCCCGATTCAGTTCAAAAAGTCGCAAATTTAGAAAATATCGATATTAATGTTCTTTCCGACGCGATAATTGACGGGAAAGTAGTCATAACCAAAAACAAAAAGAGAAAAAACGTAAAACCTACAGGAATAGGTTATCCTCTAAAAACAAAAGTCAATGCGAATGTCGGCACCTCAACCGACAAACAAGATATATCTTACGAGATAAAAAAAGCAATCATAGCGGAAAAGGCAGGCGCTGATACCATTATGGATCTCTCCACAGGTGGAGACATCAAAAATATCAGGAAAAGGATTTTAAAAGAAACAAATATCCCTCTCGGAACAGTACCTATATATCAGGCAGCAATAGAATCGGCGGAGAGGAAAAACGGTATTGTTAACATGACCGCAGAAGATATTTTCAAAGTTATCGAAGAGCAGGCAAAAAACGGAGTAGATTTTATGACTCTTCACTGCGGAGTAACCATAGAAACTTTCAAACGTCTTAAAAATGAAGGAAGAACAATGGATGTTGTTTCCAGAGGGGGAACAATGCACTTAACCTGGATGCTTTACAACGAAAAAGAAAATCCATTATATACCAATTATGACAGAATCTTAGACATCGCATCTGAATATGACATCACTTTGTCGCTGGGCGATGGTTTTCGCCCGGGAGCAATCGAAGATTCATCGGACAGAGCCCAATTTCACGAACTGAGCACCCTCGGAGAACTAACCAAAAGAGCGCATGAAAAGGATGTTCAGGTTATTATAGAAGGTCCGGGCCATATCCCGATAAATGAAATCGAGATGAATGTAAAAATGGAAAAGAAAATCTGCCACGGCGCGCCTTTTTATGTTTTAGGCCCGCTAGTAACCGATGTTGCTCCGGGATACGATCACATTGTGGCGGCTATCGGAGGAGCTATTGCCGCTTCTTATGGCGCAGATTTTCTCTGTTATGTAACCGCATCGGAACATCTTGGCATCCCGGGACCAAAAGATGTCAAAGAAGGAGTAATTGCAGCGCGAATAGCTGCTCACGCCGCAGACATCGCAAAAGGCATTCCGGGAGCTAAAGAATGGGATAGAGAAATTTCTGAAGCAAGAAAAAAAATGGACTGGGAAAGGCAATTTGAACTGGTAATAGACCCCAAAAAAGCAAGAGATACAAGAAACAAACTCGTGCCAAAAAACAAAGAAGTGTGCTCTATGTGCGGAGAATTTTGTTCCATCAAACTCTTAAATGAAGCTTTAAAAAAAACAAATAAAACAAAAAATAAGGACTAATTTAATCCTAATGCAGGAGAAAGAAAAATCGTCAAAAACTTCCAATAATAAGAAACCATATATTTTTAGTCACAAAAAAAAGATTTATAAATATTTCTTCATTTTTAGTTTACTATCGGCAATCCTCCTACGAGCAGAACAAAATCGCCTTTACAAATTCGAACCTTTAATAATCACTGCCAGCAAGATTCCAACAACATCTCTAGGCACGAACAGGAATATTATAGTAATCGGACAAAAAGAAATAGAAAACAATCCGGCAAGTTCTGTGGCAGACCTATTTAAAAATATCTCCGGAATACATATTACCCAAAAAGGTCCTGAAGGTATCCAGGCGGATATTTCCATTGGAGGAGGGACATTCGAACAAACCCTTATTATGATAGACGGAATAAAAGTAAACGATCCTCAAACCGCGCATCACAATTTAAATCTTCCGGTTCAATTAGAGGATATCGAACGCATAGAAATACTAAAAGGTCCGGGGACAAGATTGTATGGGACGGGGGCTTTTTCGGGAGTTGTCAACATAATAACAAAAAAAGAGGAAAGAAAAAATTTAAAACTAAAAGCACTGATAGGAAATTATCAGTTACTCGACGGAAATCTTTCTTTATCTCAACCTTTAGGAATTTCACATAACTATCTCTCGATTTCAGGAAAAAGGTCCGAGGGATATATAGATAATACAGATTTTAACATCTGGAACATATTCTTTAAATCCAACATTACCCACCAAAAAGCCAGCGGAGAAATTTCTTTAGGTTATAACGATAAAGATTTCGGAGCCCGCTGCTTCTATTCCGATATGTATCCGAACACACGAGAACAAACAAAAACAGCTTTTATAAAAGGCTCTATAGATATTAACAAAGTAAATGCGGCTTTTTACTGGAGACGGCATAATGACGATTATGTACTGGATTATGAAAACCCGAGTTTATACAGAAACAATGATACAACATATTTGTATGGGTTTACACTGCAATCGTCGATTTCTTACCCTGCGGGGATCACAGCCGCAGGCTTAGAATTAGGACAAGAAAAAAACAATAGTATAGCTCTCGGAAGTCATTCCCGCACAAAATCGCGATTCTTCTTTGAACACAAGCTCCCTACTTTAAAAAATATTACCGTTGCTTTTGGCGCATCTTTATTTTACTACTCGGATTGGGATTGGTATGTCTATCCCGGAATAGACATCGGACTAAAGCTAAATAATCGGACCTATTTATACGCATCGATTGAAAGAGCTTTTAGAATTCCTTCATATACAGAATTATATATTAACAGCCCCGCCAATATTGGCAATACGAATTTGATACCTGAAACAGGTACTTCCTTTGAAACAGGTCTTAAGATTATAAAAGGAAGTATATTAACAAATATTAACACTTTTATCCGCAAAGAAAAAAATACAATAGATTGGATTAGAGTAAATCCGGGTGATCCATGGTCGGCCACAAACGTAGGAGAGATTACTATAAAAGGTCTAGACATCTCCACCACCTTCAAATCTATCGCCCGCAAGTATAAAAATATCCCTGTTCCCTGTATTACTCTTGGATATACTTTTTCCGATATAAACAAGACAGAAGATCTCCTTCAATATAAGTATCTCCTCAATTATCCGGAACACCAATTCACCTTTAATGTAGATTACGATTTAAGTAGTAATTTAAAACAGATCTGGAAAGGTCGCTACGAAATTTTACCCAACTCAGAAGAACAATTTATTCTGGATACCAGTGTCTTTCTGAAATTAAAAAATAATGAATTTTTTATAGTTATCACAAACCTGCTGAATACAGAATACACAGAGGCGGAGTGGATTCCAATGCCAGGCAGATGGGCTAAGGCAGGCATAAGAGTCAAAATTTAAACATTAACCACGAAAAACACTAAACCCCTCAACCCCCAAAAAATTTATTATCACACAAAAACACAAAGCCACACCACCTCTATTTAATATGTTTATTAAAAACAACTCTTCCGTACCCTCCTAAAAAACCAAAAAAGATAGAAATAACAAATCACACGAATAGAACAAAAAAATCATTGTTTATATATTTGCACTATTCGTTGTTCTTCCTAGGTGTTGTGGAAGGGCAAAACGAATTTAATTCTTTTTTCTTTGTGTTCTTTGTGCCTTTGTGTGAGATTAATTTGGGTTGTGGGTTGGGTTTTAAACAAACAAAATTTTAGTTGTTTTTTCTGTGTTCTCTGTGGTTCTGTGTGAGGTATTTTTCTATTTCAAAGATGGGAAAACGAGTTCGGCGTCGGTCGAGTCGATCCAGCCTCCTGCACCGGAATGAAAATGAATCAGCCACCACCCATCGTCTTCTCTCACAAGCGAACCCTCTTCTGCTTCGTCCACCCGCATAAGTTCCTTAAAATCTTCATTCGGACCGCTGTAAGCAATGGTTGTTTCCGTTGTTACAACCCATCCGGATTTAGCTCTCGCGTACCATATTGAAAAACCGATGAGTGAAAAAAGAAAAAACAGACCGAATAAAAAGAGTAAGGGATTGGTCGGGAAATTGATCGGTTTTACTGTCTGGATAAGACGTATAGAAACAATAACAACTAAAAGCGTAAAGGATATTATAAGAAGATAAGAAAAAGCTCTAAGAGAAATTCTGCCTACCATTCGAGAGAAGAAAGAAATGAATGGGTTGGGGTTAGATTTCTCTTTTGAGAACAGAGCGATGTTGTTATTTATGTTTCTGTTTCCGGGAGACAGGAACCACGCTCTTCTGTAATATAAAAGACTTTCTCCAAAATTTCCCATTCTGTAATGGCAATTTCCTATATTTAAATATAATTCAGGAGATTGAATTCCTCTGTCGAGATATTCGGTGTATTTTTCTAACGCTTTCGAATATTCGCCTTTCTTATAACATTCTTCCGCGGATAGCGGCGATTGCGCCATCAAGATTAGAAGACTAATACAAAGCATTGATTACCTCTTTTGCGGTTTTTAAATCTTTTGTCATATCTTTCTTTTCTAAATTCAAAGATGTGAAACGCACAGTTTCACTCCGCTCGAGTAATTCCCTGAGTAATAAAAGTATTTTTTGCGGTACTTTCTTATCCGTTAACTCTGAAATAATCTCTGTCTTTTTCATACCAAAAGGATCCATATGAAATTTTAGTTTCAAGAATTTTAAAAGAAGCCGTGTTAAATCCTCATAAAATTGAGCAGGATTATTGTTTTCCATTTCTGTTTCCAATTTCTTAAAACCTTTTTTTAACTCTCTTGGTATGGCTTTCATACTCGCGTATCTTCTGTCTCCGAGAATTTTTCGCGTATCCATTACATAATAAGCGGATAAAACAAGAAAAATGATGGCTGGCAGAAAGTACAGCGGCAAAAATCTAGGCATAAGAGAAACTGTCTTGTCTCTTACCGGTAAAACGTAGGCGATATCTTTATTGATTTGATTCACGGATTCTTCTTCTCCTATTTCACTCCCCGGTCTAACCTGAATTTTCCATGGGCCTAATTTCTTCTTAACGAATTCTCTACTGTTAATATCAAAGTAAGCCCACTTTATTTCCGGAATTTCAATTATTCCGGAAACTTTTGGAGTTACAAGGTAGCTAAATTTTCTTTCTCCGGTGAGGGTGCTTCCCGATATATGAGTATTTACATTTGATTCAGGGTCATAAGAGGTAAGTTTTCTCGATTCTGGGAACTTAGGAGCCGACAATAAATTAAGGTTTCCTTTACCTTTTATGATTATTTTAACAGTAAAAGGCGCATCTACTTTTAAATTTGAAGTATCCAACTCTGCAGTTATCGAAAAACTACCAACAGCATCTATAAATTCAGGAGGTCTATCTGAAGGAAATGGTTTTACGTTTATTGTTTTTGCCTCGGATGAAATTGTTTTTCTCTCTCCAAAAAATGAAAACATATCCCCTCTTATTACAACCATTAAAGAAAACGGATTTACTTCAACGCTTTTTTCTCCGAGAGGGAATAAAACATCCTGTTTTACCAAAGCTCTTTGGTAGCTGATTCCGTTTTTAGTTGTTCTTTCAAAGTCTAACCTCGTAGGCGATTGTATATTTTCAACCCATACGTTTTCGTAATCCGGGGGACCGGTTAACTGAATATCTCCAAGGTTAGCTTTAGTATATATATAATGGGTTGCAATTAAGGGTTCACCGGGATATACCGCAACTTTAGAAACCTGACTTTCGAGAAAAACCGATCTAAACTCTCTCGATTCAGTTCGCACGTTATTGTAATTTCCTTGTGGAGGAGCTGCATTTGTTCGGGAAACTCCTTTTTTTACAGTAATTTTCATCGGGTCTGTGGAATATGTTTTGCCTTTATGTTTCAGCTTAAACGGAGGAATTGTGAACGTGCCTTCTTTTCTCGCAATCATCTGAAAATCGTGGGTTATAATAGTAGATTTATCCAGTTTTCCATTAATAAAATTAATCTGGGTTGATTGAGACCTGGAAGAACCCAGTATATCTACTCCTGATATTTCGGGAGCCGAAGGAGTTCCTACTCCGGATAAGCTTTCTCCTTCGATGCTTACGCTCACATTGAATGACTCCCCTACAGGAACAATGGTATTATCTACCGAAGCAGTAAATGTTAATGAAAGAAGTATTAATATCACCATTTCCCCGCGTTTTCTTCTCCTCCTCCCTGACGCCGGAGGGCTTTTTTCATCGTTTCTTTCTGATCTTTTTTAAGAGCTTCTTTGATCTTATCTTGAGGAGTAGGCTGCGGTTTTGGTTGCTGTTGCTGTTGTTGTTGTTGTTGATCCTTTTTGTTCTCTGTATCTTCGTTTTCATCCTCATTTTTTTTCTGCTGTTCTTTCATCATCTTTGCGATTTCAAGATTTCTTTTAGCCCGCTCGTCTTTTGAATTTAGAAGTAAAGCATTTTTGTACGACGAGATAGCCTTATCATACTGTTTCGCTTCCATAAAGACATTACCCAGATTATAGAAACTTTTTTGTCTTAAATCTTCATTTTTGGATGCAGATAGCCGCGCAAACTCATCCCCGGCTTCTCTGAACCTTTTAAGCTTGTACGCGCAATCGGCTAGATTAAATTTTATCTTTTCATTATCAGGATTGAGAATCGATGCATCTTTATATATTTCATAAGCTTCTTCGTATTTTTCCTTTTCATAAAGCTTGTTGGCTTTATTTACTAAAGGAGATATATCCAGAGCGATTAAAATTAAAAATATCATTCTTTCCCCGTTTTTATCAAACTGGCAATCACAAGAAATAAGAGAGAAGGAATTAAAAAGAAAATATACTTTTCCTGATAATGTTCGACTTTTTCCGAAGAAAATTTTCCGGTTTTAAGCCCTTTGAAAAGTCTAATTAAAATCCCCAGTTCGACCCCTTCTCCTTCCAAAAAAGCTCCGTTTCCTGCTTTTGCTATCAAATTCAACATGTCATGATTCACAATAGAAATATGCGGTTTTCCATTTTCGTCTTTTAAGTATTCAGCGAACTTTCCGGTTGAATCGAATTTTGGGATCGGAGCGCCTTCTTTCGTTCCCGCGGATATCGTAAATATTTTCACTCCCTCTTTTCTCGCATTAAGAGCTTCTACTCTCGGATCTCCTCTTGTATTTTCTCCGTCGGTAACGATTATTATAATTCTCGACCCGCTCAATTTTTCCGAAAACAGTTCCACGGATTTCCTTATAGCAGCACCTATATCTGTTCCTTCGGTTGGGATAAGAGAGGGTTCGACTAAATCGATAAAAAGCTTGAAAGCGTTAACGTCTGTGGTGAGAGGGCAAAGTTTATAAGCTTTTCCGGAAAAAGCTACCAATCCAAAACGGCTTCCCGGCAATTGATTTAGCGCGGCTTTTATTGATTCTCTGGCTTTATCGACTCGACCTCCTTTTACATCCTGGGCAAGCATGCTGGAAGACGCGTCTAGCGCGAAAACCACGTTATATCCTTCCGCTTCGGTAATAGTTAATATACGCCCCCATCTTGGTCTTGCCAGAGCAACAATTAATAAAGTAAATGAACAGATAAGCAATACCTCTTTCCAGAGAGAATTTTTTCTGTTTTCTTTCCATATTATATCTCTCATGCTACTATCTGCTAAGTTTTTTAATATTTTTTTGTTTCTCCGTACGTGGTAAAGCATCAATGCTATAACGATTGGAACGAGCCAGAGAAACTGTAAATAAAAAGGCTTTGCCCAATTCATGGAATTCTCCTCGATAGAACAGGTTCTATAAAGAGTATTAAAAATAGAAACAAAGCGGGCAGCAGAGCAAAATGAAGTTTTTCGTTATATTTTGCTATTTTTTCTACCTTAAAAGTAGTTTTTTCCATCTGATCTATAGTTTCGTAAATATCTTTCAAGGCTTCACTCGATGTGGCCCTGAAATACTCTCCTCCCGTTTGGGCGGTAATTTTCTTCAGGACTTCATCGTTTATTTCAAAATTGGCATTGACATAGCGGGTTATTCCAAGGACATTCTTTACAGGATAAGGGACTTCACCTCTTTTCCCTATACCGATAGCATAAATTTTTACTCCCGCAGTTGATGCGTTTTTTGCCGCGGTTTCCGGGTCTATATTACCGGCATTATTTCTTCCATCTGTAAGAAGAACTATAATTTTATTTTTACTGGTCGAATTCGACAAAAGAAAATTTCCGTAAGTTATACCCATACCTATCGCTGTACCATCCGGAAGGAGATCGAACCCAAGAGACTCGATCTGTTCTTTTACTAATTCATGGTCGAGGGTCAGAGGAGCTTGTATCAAAGCTTCTCTTGCGTATACAACTAGCCCTATTCTATCACCACTCCTCATATCGATAAATTCACTTCCGAGTTTCTTCGCCGCTTCCAGCCTATTCGGGCTAAAATCCGCCGCCTTCATCGAACCGGAAATATCCATAGCCAGGATAATATCTATTCCCTTCTTGTGTATTACTTCTGTTTCATATCCCCTTTGAGGACGGGCAAGTCCAATAATTATGAAAGCCAAAATCAGCAATAATAAATAATGTCTTAATCCGCTGTAAAATTCGCTAGCGGATTTTATTCCCACAGAGGAAGTATCGGAATAGAGAATAGAAGGTTTTTTTATCTTCCTGTTAAGAAAATAAATAATAGGCAGCAGCAAAAGACCGATTAGATAAAAAGGATTATCAAAGTGAATCATTTTTCTCCTCTTCCTTTTCCATTTCTTCTATTATGGATTTAACAATCACGATGTTTTTATTTAATTCCTCCTCTGTAGATTCCTTATCGGCAAATTTTATTAAGTCCCACTGAGGAAATTGCCGTGTTAAAGGTAAAAACGTATCTAAACCCTCTTTTTTTATCAACATCAGCAGTTCGGATGTCGTGGCTTCTACAGCGGGAATTTTTGCTTTTCTCTCTATATACCTTCTTGATATATAAGAAAGTGAAGTATATAGCTTGTTCCAATTCCAGGCGTGCGCTTTTTCTTCGAGAATCTTTAAATTGGCTAACGCTTCTTCTGCCGGTTCCATCTCGTCTTCTTCAATTAATTCGATCTTTTCCTTTTTAAATTTTCTAAACAAGAAATACGATATAAGAACGATGGGAATAATCAAAAGAAATAAAAGATAATGCCAGTTGAAAAAGCCGTAAGGGCCCCATATTGGTGAGATTCCTTTGTTTTCGGGTTCCAGTACCGAGTTTATAAGATAAGTTACTTTCAATGTATCCTTACCTGATTTTATTTTTAATTCCTGCGGACCCGTCGAAAACGAAGTAAAATGAATGATAGCAGCGGTATCGGAAAATATTTTAAGAGAATCAAGAATAATGATATCAGGAAAAGAGTCGGGTTTTATAATCACAGCAGAATCGGGGAGTGTTCCTTTAATATTTATAGTTAATGTATCTCCCACCGTCGCGGAATCCGGTGTCACATAAAGATTAAGCACAGAAAACAGAAATAAAAAAATCAAGGCAGTCTCCTCTGGAAAAGACGATGTATCGAACCTACATAGTCTTCTCCTGTCGTGATTTCTATTCTATCCAGACCGTTAATGTTAAATAAGTGGTGAAGTTTTTCGTCTCTTGTTTTACGGGTTTCCGTAAGTTTATCTGAAAGCTCTTTCCCGTCAAACAATTTAACTTTTCCGCTTTCCGCGTCTTTAAAAGTTATTTTTCCGCTTATTTTCAATTCGACTTCAAGTGGGTCTCTAACAATAATTGGTATAAAATCAAATTTCTTAGCCATTAAAGATAGCGGCATTTTTATGTGATTGACATCGAAACTTTCTCCCAGAAAATCTGAAATAAAAAGAACAATAGCACCATGGCGTAACACTTCCTGAGAGAATTCCATTGCCGGCACAGGATTGGTTTTTTTACTTTCTCCATCGAAAAGTAAGATATCCCGAATTATATGAAGAGTATGTTTTCTTCCTTTGGCTGGCGGCAGGTAATGTTCCACTTTATCGGAAAACATCAAAAGCCCTGCCTTATCATTGTTTTTTTCTGCAGAAAAGGCAAAAAGAGCGGCTATTCTGGCTATAAGATCTTTCTTCTTTTCTTTCCTTGTTCCGAAATCTCCGGAACCACTGCAATCGGCAATTATAAAAATGGTAAGCTCTCTTTCTTCTACAAACCTTTTGACGAAAGGACGATTCATTCTCGCTGTCACATTCCAATCGATATTTCTTACATCATCTCCGGGAAAATAATCGCGCACTTCGTGGAATTCCATTCCTTTCCCTTTAAATGAACTTTTATATTCTCCTCCGAAGAGAGTATTTACTACTTTTTTTGACTCTATTTCGATTTGTCTGACTTCTCTTAATATATCTTTAATTCGCTCTTCCATATGTTCCTGTTATTGATTTATTACTTGTTTTTTTTATAAAGACATCTTTTTGTTTAGTCCTCTTTCCTTCAGCATATGAAATATCAAAATTTAAAAAGCAAAATGGCATATGAAAGTGCAAAAATATCTTTCCTCTTCCCCCAAAAGATAAAAGCATATCAGAAATATTCTCGTAACACTTTGTTTCTGTCAGGGTATGGTGATGGGATTCTGTATTCTGACTTCTGGCTTCTGACTTCTTCATTGAATTTTTTTCATTTTGATATTTAAACTTTACCTTTTAGCAGCTTTGCTGCGTCATGGGATTTCGACTGCTTCAAGGATATCTCTTATTATATCTTCTTCCTTTACGCCTTCGGCTTCCGCTTCATAAGATAATATCACTCTATGTCTCAAGATATTATAAACCATAGCTTTCACATCTTCAGGAATGATAAACCCTCGTCTCTGCAGAAACGCGTGCGCTCTAGCGGCTTCGAACAGGTATATGGAAGCTCTCGGGGACGCGCCGTATCTAATATAAACATCGAGATCTTTAATGCCATAATCTGAAGGTTTCCTTGTGGCAAACACTATATCCACTATGTAATCTCTTATTTTTTCATCGGCGTGTATTTTATAAATAAAATCCCTTAAAGAGTTAAGTTTTTTGATTTCCACAACAGGTTTTGTTGCCGGAAGTTCCTTGGCTGTCTGCTGTTTCATTATTCTTTTTTCTTCTTCCTTGTTGGGATATGTGATAACCAATTTCTGTTTGAATCGGTCGACTTGAGCCTCAGGCAGAGGGTATGTGCCTTCCTGCTCTATCGGGTTCTGGGTCGCGAGGACCATAAAAGGGTCGGGAAGAGAGTAAGTCTCATCTCCAATTGTAACCTGTCCCTCCTGCATGGCTTCAAGTAAAGCACTCTGGACCTTTGGCGGAGCTCTGTTTATCTCGTCGGAAAGAATAAAATTGGCAAAGAGAGGACCTTTCTTTGGAGTGAAATCACCTGTTTTTTGGTTGTATATCTGGGTTCCTGTTATATCTGCCGGCAACAGATCGGGTGTAAATTGGATTCTTTTAAAAGTGGCGTTTACCGTTGCCGCGAGTGTTTTTATTATATAAGTTTTCGCGAGTCCCGGAACTCCTTCAATCAAGATATGCCCTTTTGTAAGCAGCGCAATTATTGTTTTTTCTAAAATTTCTCTCTGTCCTATGATAGATTTTCCTATTTCCGCGAAAAGGTTCTCTATTACAGCACTTTTTTCCTGCGCTTCTTCGTTTAATTTCTGTAAATCTATACTCATTCTACCTCCTTCTCACTTTATGTATTATTTTTGGGACGCTCCAATTTAATTTTACACAAATCATTGTCAACCCCTTACTTAAAATCCTTTTTAGATTCTTTTTTTTTATCTTCGAGGGCTTCTCTAATCCCTTTACCTCTGTAATGATATTTTATTATTTCTTTAAGAAAAGGCGCCAGTAAAGAGTTACGATGCTTAAAAAGATAATTCATTCCTTTGTCTTCAACCCAATACTCGGTACCGAATATTTTGTTAATGAAATATACATAATTCTTTTTCAGATGCCGGAAAGCAACATTTCTGCCGTACAAGCTCGAAAACAACACCGCATTTTTGCCAAACTGATAGGATTTATAGAATACAGAATTCAATCTTTCATCAGTATTATAACCGTCAACATGCCATGCGAGACAGCTCATCCATGCGTATAAGGTCTTATGTCCTATTTCCTTTAACCTGCGCCCCAGTTCTATATCCTCATAACCCATTGTAGTTCCAAAAGATGTTTCAAGGCCTCCAACTTCCTCCAACCATTTCTTTTTAACCGAAACATTCTGCGTCACAAGACCCACCAAACACAAACCATCTATCCTGAGAGTAAACATCCCGTAATCTTCAACCTTTTTAATATGCCTTACCAAACCCTGAACTATTATCTTATTTTTTTTCTCCTGCAATTTCACATGATCTCTGACAAAATTTTCATCTACCAAGACATCGGAATCAACAAAAATAATGATTTCACCATCCGCCTCTTCTATACCTTTATTCCTTACAAATGGTTGGCCTTTATTTTCTTTATATCTAATATACGTTAATTTTGGATCTTCTATTCTTTCCATCATTTTACTGGTTTCATCAGTAGAACCATCATCAACCACAATAAGTTGATAATTATCAAATTTCTGGTGTAGAAGTTTTTCCACGCAGAGAGATAAAAGATGAGCTCTATTATAACTCACTACAATCACTGATGCCTTCACTTATTTTTACCTCCTTTATTCCTTTCGACCTATAATGATATCTGATAAAACCTTTAAGAATCCAATATGCAATTATAAAATGTTTTCTACTATATACAACTAACCCGGGCATGTTTTCCCTTTCCGCCCACCTGTGGGTACAGAACAACTTAGAGAAAAACAGCGCTTTCCTGGTTCTTGCGTATTTTTCTCCTCTTTCTCCCCATTTTCCAACAAAGTAACACGCCGAAGCTCCCTGCGTTGTCCATTTTGCAAAAATTTCCATAAGACTTTCTTTTGTTATATCTCCATCTATGTGAAAAGCTTTACATTTTCTTATCCCGTGTTTCCAGGAAAGCCCTAAATCCATCAATTTCAAGCCCATATCTACATCTTTATATCCCATTTTGGGGCCAAAATTTTCAAAGCCACCCACAGAGATAAGGTATTTCCTTCTAATAGACGCGTTTTGTGTTATAAATGTTCTAAGACAAAGCGCATTAGGAAGATAAAACCTATTCATATTAACTTTTTTAAGATTTTTTATGTGCTTCACCATACCTTGTACTACAATAGTTTCATTTCTTTTATGTATCTTTATATGATCTTCCACAAAATCCGGAAAAACTATTACATCCGAATCTACGAATATAATTATTTCTCCTTTTGCCTTCTTCACTCCAAGATTTCTCGCGTAATATGGTCCCGAACGTTTTTCAAGCCGAATGTATCTTAAATTCTTAAAATCACAATTTTCAATGTATTTCTTTGTTCCATCGTCAGAACAATCGTCTATTAGTATAATTTCAAAGTTCTTCGTCGTTTGATTTGAAAATGCCTCCAGGCATTTTTTGAGCACAGACAATCTATTATATGTGGGAAGAATTACAGCAGCTTCAATTTTCTTTTTCATTTTTTTGATGTTTCGATTTTTTAGGGTGAGAGGGGATTCTGCCTTCTGTCTCCTGGATTCTCTGCTCGACTTCTTGATTTTTACTTCTTCAGAATATATGTATTGGGCTATTTTTTTAGCTCCTCCGTATTCTCCCGCTCTTTTTTTTCCTTTTTCTTTTAGTTTTTTCAAGAGTTTTTTATTGTAAATCAGTTCCAGGATTTTTTCTGCTATTTTTTCGGGTTTGCAATCAAGCAGTATGAACGCATCTCCCAATAATTTCTTTTGCCCGTTTAGTCTACGTCTGGTGTTTTGTGCTCCACTACCGGGAAAAGATACGACTGGAGTTTCTAAATAAAGAGATTGTTCGCTTGCAGTTCCGCCAAGGCTTATAACAAGTCGCGATTTCTTCACTATATCGACAAAACTGCCATAACACACATCGATATTGTTCCTTAAATCAGATATGACTGTTATTATTTTTTCTTTATCTATGGTCTCGGAAAGAGCCACGGCAAAATGTAAATTTTGGTCCATACTTGCAAGTTCCTTTACTATTTTTACTATTTTTTTCATATTGTTATACGCTTCTTTTCTTGAACCCGGAAGTAGTCCTATAAGTGGCTTTTCTTCCGGGGAAAAATATTTTTTTTCTTCCGATAAATCATCCATCATAGGGTTTCCTACGAATTTGGCATCAATACCTTTATCCTTCAAATCATCGCAAGTGATTTTATCGTGAGTAAAGACTTTTTTTGCGATTTTACTTATAAAAACCCTTTCGAAAGGTAAATGCGGATGTATATAATTGGATTTGCATTGTTCGAGAAAATAAGCTTCTTTCCGCAGGGAAATATAACCAAGTAACAACAAGGAAAAATCTCCGACAACTATTAGAATATGTGTTTTATCTTTAAATATCCGGAGCCGGTCTACATAAGAAAAGGGCAAGAAGAAAACCTTGGTTATATCAGCCAAAAAATTTTTCACACTTTTCAAAAGAAATCCGCCCGAAGGAGGCGGCGGATGCCCTCCTACTACTTTGATATTTCTTTTTTTATATTCCTCCCCGAAAGAAATAAGAGGAAAAGCTCTGATTCTTATTTTTCCATCCAGTTTTCTGAGTTCTTTTGCGATCAAAGCACCGCTTCTGTCTTCTCCGTAGGAATTACTTAATATTACTACATTCATTATTTATTCATATTTGTGTATTTGAAGAAAAAGTCAAGGAGTCTTTAGTTCGTCACAAAAGGGAAAATAGTTGTATAATGTACCTCTGTATTCTCTGTTGTAACAATAAATTTTTGGTGTGAGGTGAGCTTCTTACTTCTGGCTCCTAACTTCTGAATTCTTTCTATTTCTTATCATTCCTTTTCCGCTGCACGCTCAACTCTCCGTCTGGTTCCAGGCGAACGATTTTCGCTTCGGAATAATACTGTATATTTTTTTCTCTGAGTTTTGCCCTTAACTGGTCTTCTGTGAGATTGATTTTCTCAAAATTTTTCTTTACAAGTTTTCCGTTTTTGATTATAATTGTTGAATCTCCGTATATTATCCGCGTTATTTTTTTAGGAGCTCTGCAAACTAAATCTTCAAACACATAAATCAACACAATTAGTGTGGTAATTGCTACTATAGAACGAAGAAGTGACACGACTTCTTCGGGGTAAATCATTACATCTCCTACAGCGGACCCGAGAGCGATTACTATTATTATATCGAATAACGTAAGCTGAGCTAATTGCTTTCTCCCCCTTATCCTTATTACAATAAAAGCCGCGAGACCAATAATCGAGGTACGTATAATTACTTCTAATACCTGGTTAAAACTTATAGGGTTAATCATCACAAATAAATTATAAATTATGTCGAGAATGTCAAGGTTATTAGGCCTTAGGTTTCAGGTGCTCGGTTCTAACAATACAACAAAACATATGTGTTTCTGCACGCAAGAAGAGTCCTTTACGATGAAGAAAAAACACTAAATTCCAGCACCCGCACCCTTGATTTATGGATAAAAAGCTTTAGAATCCAAAGAATGGAGTTATAATGGAAAAGAAAATGCCGAAATTTGAAACAGAAAGACTCATACTCAGACCTTTTGAAGTATCGGACGCACAGAGAGTAAGAGAATTAGCCGGAGATAGGCTAATAGCGGATACAACTGCAAACATTCCGCATCCATATAAAAAAGGAATGGCAGAAGATTGGATATCCAGTCATGAAAATGACTTTAATTCCAAAAAAAGCGTTCATTTAGCCATTATCTTAAAATCTACCCGGGAGTTGATTGGGGCAATAGGGTTACTTATCGAAAAAAAATTCAATAGAGCAGAATTAGGCTATTGGATAGGAAAAGATTTATGGAATCAGGGCTATTGCACGGAAGCCGCCAGAGCTATTGTCGAATATGGTTTTAGCCAGTTAAAATTAAATAAAATAACTTCATCTCATTTCCTCAGAAATCCTGCTTCGGGAAAAGTGATGCGGAAGATAGGGATGAAAAAAGAAGGATTTCGCAAAGAACATGTAATTAAGTGGAATAAGTATGAAGATCTTGTAGAGTTCGCTATTCTCAGAAAAGAATGGAGGGATCAATTTGAAGAATGAAAGGATTCAGACTACTTAAATCCAACCTTCAGCTCAAGTCCCAAATATATTTTTTACCAATCAACTAATTTACTAATATACTAACTAACTGATGCAAAGCATCTATCAGCCTTGACTAAATGAAAACTTTTCGTAAACTTTCAAATAACATGATTGCTGATATTAATTTTAGTTATTTGAAGAAAATGTGGCGGTTTTCTTTTATTCTTTTCTTGTGTTTATTTTCCTGCGCAAATTTACAGTTTAATGACTTCGGCGCGTCCCTTAGAAATACCGGCGGAACAGTCGTACAAGACAATACTGCTTACAGATATTTATTGTATCTGCCGAAGGATTATGGGAAACAACCCTCAAGAAGATGGCCTATTTTGGTTTATCTTCACGGAAAATCACGCCGTGGTTATAATCTGGAAAAATTAAAGCAGTACGGCCCCCCTTATCTGGTAAGTGAAGGATGGCATTTCCCTTTTATCATCGTATCGCCGCAGTGTCCTCCAGATAGAATCTGGAGCACAGATGACTGGTTTACCTCTTTATTTGAGAAATTGTCGAATGAATACAGGATCGATCGAAATAGGGTTTACCTTACAGGTATGAGTATGGGAGGCTCTGGAGTTTGGGCCCTGTCTATAAAACACCCGGAATATTTTGCGGCGGCGATTCCTCTGTGTGGGGGATGGAGTACTAAAAACATCAAAGAAATGAAGAATATACCTGTTTGGGCATTCCACGGGGCTCTGGATAAAATCGTCCTTCCGGGAGAAACAGAAAAAATGGTTCACGCTTTAAGGGAAGCCGGAGGTAAAGTAAGATATTCCAGACTTGAAGCACAAGGACATTCCATCCACAAAATTTACGAAAAAAAAGCAATGTATGATTGGATGTTAAGGCAAAGGAAGTAAATTTTAGGTCTTAGGTCTTCGGCTTTGAGCGTTAGTAACATAAACAACCAAAAAACCTTGTATTAATCTGTGCGTTGTGTGATTTCTATCCTTTCAATACCAAATCAACAATATGTTTTAAGGTATCTAACTCGAATGGTTTTTCGATAAAAGCGTTTATACCCAGTTCTTTAATTTCTTCTTCATTTGGAATGAGACTTCCGGAAATAAGTATACTTTTTATGCCGGGCAGAACACCCTTAATCTTTTTGATTAATTCCGTACCTGTGATATCTCTTAAAGCATAACCGCAAATAACAAGATCGAAATCTCTCATTAAGCATAAATCCAAAACGCCTTGCTCAAAACAGGATTTATACACTTCAAATTCCTCTTTGAGAAAATTCTCTATTTTTTCCGCGCTTTCCAACATGCCGTCGGCAATCAATATTTTTTTCAAAATCTATTCCATTTTATTGTAATTTTAGTGCGTATAATTATAGTGTTCTGAAACGATTTGTCAAGATGCTATTTTAAGAATGCAATAAATAAATTAATCTATTTGATAATTTTAGTATGTAGAAAAATTATATTTTTTCTATATATTGCATACTATGAAAAAACGAGAAATTTTAGTACAATTCGGAAAAAAGGTAAGAGAGGAAAGGAAAAAACTGGGTTATTCTCAAGAAGTTCTTGCGGAAAAAGCCGGTGTTCATCGCACTTATATTGGTATGATTGAACGCGGAGAAAAGAACATAACCCTTGCTAATATCCAAAAAGTCTCTAAAGCCTTAAAAGTAAAAATATCTGAGCTAACGAAAGGTCTGTAGGTTTTTCGAATCGTCTAACCGGTAAAATTGCGAAGGGGTTAACCGGTTTCCTATCCCTTTTTGTTTTTTGACTTTCTATGCTCTCTTAAAGATATTGTATATCGTTTTCTTCGTGATGTGTGCTGTTATAGGTTTCGTGGTTTTAGAGACATTTTTTTATCAATTGTAAACCTTAAGAAATTTATGAAGACTATTTGATTAAAATTACTTTCTTCGACACAATTTGGTCGTTAACCTTTAAATACACAAAGTATACGCCACTGCTAAAATCTTCTCTATAAAAAGTATAATGATAATCTCGTGGAAACGTGCTGGAATCTAAATATTCTTTGATTTTCGAGCCCAGAGAATTATATATTTCAAGACGAACATTTCCGTAATTATACAAAGTGAAAGTTATATTGGTAAAAGTGTTAAAAGGATTGGGATATATTCGCAGTGGGCTAAAAAGATCGGGTTCCTGGTCGATGAAATATTCATAAGCTCCTATATCATACAATGCTCCCTGGGGTCTGCTAACTCCTATTATGTCAGTCAAAGGTGCAAGGTCGCTTGTACCTGCGTCTATCGCGGGGCTTCCTTCTTTTAAGCGAAGGTCAAATTGCTCGAAATCCACGAAGGTACTATCATAATTTTTTACCTGTAAATTGTGATCCTCGGTCTGCGGGGAATCCAAAGATAAATTTCTGTAATAAATGTTGTTTCGAACTACACAATTCTCGCTGGGAGAACCGTTCTTGTGATCTCCTACTCTTATCCACGGGCTTATTTCGGTGTCAAATGTATCTCTATCTGCCACTGTGTTGTTGATTATGCGGCAGTTAACTGCCCCGCTTAAAGTTATTCCATGGTAGTGTTCGACGATAACTACGTTATTCTCGACAATCCAGTCGGCGTAAAAACCATCAAAACATCCAATTCCCTGTAGTGTGCCACGGTGGAGTTGATTCGGGTCTTCATAATTAATTATTGTATTACCTCGTAAGACTACACCCCATACGGTATCGGTTCCCACTCCACCCTCTCCTACGGACCATGATTGAAACCCATCGTCATGATTACCGTTAACATCGAATGAATTCTTTACTATGTTATATTGGAATGTATTGTAATTTCCTAATCCTCGTAATCCGTCACCGGCAAAATTTTCGATTATATTGTACTCTACAAGACAGGAATCCCTGCTTGAAGATATCCCAAAATTCACGTTTTTGCAGTAATTATTGCGTATAATTACATTTCTCCCCCCTGAAGAAATTGCCGTACATGAAAAAGCATTCCACTGTTCGGCAGTCCATGAAGAAGCATCCTCTACAGAGTATAATTCACAATCCTCTACAGTTATATAAGTAGAGGGTCCTGACCAACTATGCCACTCGATAGATACCAGTGTAGTATTTTCGTATTCCGGAGCTTCCGACGGCGTAATCGTAAGACCCTGAATACGCCAATATCTCGTTCCTGTAAAGCGAATGTTTTTAAATGCAGGAGTATGTCCTGTTTCTGACTTTATTGTGATATAATCAGTATTAAATTTCCTCGATATGTGCAAAGAACCGTAATAACCCGTCCTGCATATTAGTGTATCGCCAGCTTTCACCGGAGCTCCTTCATTGGCGAGCGTTAAGGGATCTCCTTCCTCATATGGATAATCAACAGGTTCGTAGGTCTCAACAAGATTGGAGTCCAGAACCTCCTGAACTGTTGTCCATGGATTCTCATAACTACCATCATTTTGCATGTTTCCATCATCAGGATCGAGATAAAAAGTCGCTGAGAATAAAAATACAGGTATCGTTAACAATATTATAAACAAATTAATGATTTTTTTCATCGTATCTAAATATAACTTTATAATGATTCTCTGCAACTATTAAAATTTTAATAGAAGTAGGGAAACAAGTTGAAAGGGAAAAGAGTTGCGTGGTATAAGGATAAACTAAAGTACTAAATAATTTGTTAAAAATTTCAAGGGCGGTGGGGGTAACTTTCTAACTACCTAACAACCTAACGTCCTAACGATTTATTTGCTTCGCGCTCATTATTCAAATGCCTTTCTTATAGCTTTCACTAATTCATCGACATCATAAGGTTTTACTGCAACCGCTTTAAAACCAAACTCATCATAACGGGCCATAATTGGATCTGTAGAATAGCCGCTGGAAACGATTGCTCTTACACCCGGATCTATTTTCAGTAACTTCTCCATGGTCTTTTTCCCTCCCATTCCACCAGCTATAGTCAAATCGAGAATAACCACATCATAAGGTTCGCCTGAGGATAACGCTTTTTTATATTCCGTTAAGGCTTCTTCTCCTCTTGTGGTTAAAGTAACAATGTAGCCCAACTTTTTCAGTATTCCTCCTAATGTATTACGAATCGTTTCCTCATCGTCCATAACCAAAATTTTACCTTCCCCCCGTAAATATTGTTCTACCCTGCTTTTAGTTTTTTCTTCCTTTTTTGCTTCTTCTTTTGCCGGAAGATAGATGTAAAACGTCGTTCCTTTTCCGGATTCGGATTCGACTGTAATATAACCATCATGCTTTTGTATTACGGAAAATACCGTTGCGAGACCAAGACCGCTTCCTCTTTGTTTAGTTGTAAAATAAGGATCGAATATTTTAGATAGATGGGTTTTAGGTATTCCCATCCCTTCATCGGAAAAAGTTATTTTTACGTATTTCCCCTCCGGGAGGGGAATAGAACTGTCTTTTTTTAATATTATATTTGCCGTCTTTATCCTTATTTTCCCGCCCGAGGGCATTGCTTGTTTCGCGTTTATTACAAGATTATCTGCAACCTGAGACATCTGTCCTTTATCTACTTCCACTTTCCATAAATCAGGAGAAAAATCGTAAAAACATTTTACATTTGAACCATGAAGGGTGAAACCGGAAGAAACCTTAATAATATTTTCTATGGAAACTTCACCCTTTATTGGTTCCCCACCCTTCGCGAAAGTAAGTAGTTGCTGAGTAAGATTTTTAGCCTGGATCGACGCCTGCTTCGCATCTTCTAAAAGGTCGCTGGTATCCTCTCCTTCTTTTATCTGAGCGAGGGATACGTTGCCAAGAATTCCGGTTAACAGGTTGTTAAAATCGTGCGCTATGCCTCCGGCAAGAATACCGAGGGATTCTAATCGATCTACCTTTCGCAGTTCTTTTTCCATATTTTTCCGCCCGGAAATATCCCGAACGATAGACCATATACTTTGAGGCTTTCCCTCTTCATCGTTAAGTAAAAAACTCCTTATTTCTACAGGAAATACGATACCGTCTTTTTTAATATATTCCTTTTCGTAAACATCCGAATACCCTCTTTTAAGTATCTGCTCCTCTTCAATCTCAGATTCAGCTTTATGCCATTTTTCAGGGGTTAAGTCCTTAGATTTTAATTTCCTGATTTCTTCCCTGGTATATCCGAGCATTTCTAAATAATGCTCGTTGAACTCCAATATTTTTCCGTTTAAATCCGTATTGACAAACGCGTCCGTTATGCTTTCATATAAATTACGGTATTTTTCCTCGCTTTTACTTAATTTCTCCAGTGCTTCCACCCTCTTAGTAATATCGTGCGCTATGGCCAGAATCACCGGGACATCATCTAGCTTAATAGCACTGAGATATACTTCAGCGGGATAGGTAGAATCATCTTTACGATAATGGGTAGATTCTACCCTTTTAGAACCTCCTTTTTTCATTTTCAACCACAAGTTTTGCCTATCGTCTCTTGTCTGGCTTGCCGGGTCTACATCCGATACTTTCATGGATAAAAGTTCTTTTTCTGTATATCCGGTTAACCCACAAGATGCTTTATTAACCAAAACAAAGTTTCCCTCAAAATTGTGGACAAAAAGCCCTTGAGGCAAATTATCTGTTACGGTTTGGAATTTTTCTTCACTTTCTTTTAGTTTTTCGAGCGCTTTTTTACGTTCTGTAATATCATGTATAATAGCTAAAATCATTGGGCGGCCCTTTAAATTAATTGCGCTTATGTAAACTTCAGCGGGAAATGTGGTTGCATCCTTACGATAATTGATAACTTCTATCCGTTTAAAGTTTCCTCCTTTTTTTAATTTTAACCACAAATTTTCCCTATCTTTTCTGGACCGACTTCCGGGATCAATATCAGATACACTCATATTTAGCATTTCTTCTTTTGTGTAGCCTGTTAGTTCACATGTTCCTTTATTAACAAGCATTATACGTCCATCAAGATCATGCACGCAAATTCCTTGAGGCAGATTTTCGATTACAGTCTGGAATCTTTCTTCGCTTTCCTGTACCGCCTCCATCGCTTTCTTACGATCTGTAATGTCTAATAAAGACGCAATACTATTTTCTGTACCTGGAATCATATCGACGTAGATGAGGATATTCTTTATTTCTTTATCCTTATTAATAAATCTAAACTCATAATGTTTTGGCGCATTTAACGGATTTGCCCTTCTGTTTCCATGATATTGCTGCATTCTTTCCAGATCTTCTTTTACTACGAAATCCGTCCAGTCTTTCTTTCCTTCGATTTCGTCTCTGGAAAATCCTGACAAGTCTTCAAATTTTCTATTTACCAGAGATATTATCTTGTTTTTTTCTATTATGATCACAGCGGTACCGGTGTTTTCAAAAACCGCCCTGTATTTTTCTTCGCTCCTTCTAAGCGCTGCCTCCGCTTCTTTACGTTTGCTGATATCTCTTGACACACTTAAAATATGCGGTTTCCCGTTGTACATTATACGACTGGAACTAATTTCTACCGGAATTATGCGCCCATCTTTAGTTTTATGTTCAGTAGAAAAAACCTGTTTATCATCCTTCTTCATACCTTCTATCAGGAGTCCAATATCTTTAGCAGAAAGGTTAGGGTCTATATCGGTTGGCCCCATGGCAAACAATTCTTTTCGTGAATAGCCCAACATTTCAACTGCCCTATCGTTTACATCGACAAATTTGCCATTAAAATTTACAACAAAGGCCGTATCATTCATCCCATTCATTAAATTTCGATATTCTTCTTCTCTCTTTTTGTCCTCGGTCACATCAAGCGACATACGATCGAAAAGCTCTTTGAATAAGCCTTCTTTTTCTTTCGATTGCCTCCTCGAATTTTTCGAAACCCTTTTAGACTTTTCCAACTTTTCTATTTTTTCTCGGAGTTCCTCGATTTCCTCAGTGAGTTGTTCTTTTGCCTTACTTTTACTCTTATCCTTTTTCTTTATAACTCCTCCTTTTAAAACTAATAGTAATCGTACAAGAAACACTCCAAATACTAATAGACTGGCAACCAAATACTTAATTTGACAGTATGTAAAATTTTTATTATTGTTGACAAAATTTTTACAGAAACATGTATTTGAGGTCAATTTTGTTTGTGCTTTGGCGTGTTAGTGTGTTTTTTTAACAGTCTGTCGAACTAACGATCCAACCGACCAACTTTGTTTCTATGTTAAGATTATCTTTGTAAGCCCGAGAAGGGCAAAGAAGCCGAATACGTCGGTTATTGTCGTAAGGAAAAGGTTAGAGGTGAGCGCCGGGTCAATGTCCATCTTATCCAGGATAACAGGCAGAAGTACGCCAAAGAGTGCCGCTGCCAGGTGGTTCAATATTAAAGCAAGTCCAACCACTAATCCAAACATAGGGTTCCCTTTCCAGATGAAGGCAATGAGAGCAGTCCCCAGCCCGATAGCAATACCCGTGAAAAAACCAACTACAATCTCTTTCCAGAGTAACCCTTTAACGTCCTGATACCTTATCTCTCCCAGAGCTATAGCTCTAACGATTATAGATAAAGTTTGTGTGCCTGCGCTTCCTCCCATAGCCGCGACTACAGGCATAAATATAGCTACCCCAATGAATGCTTGAATAACGTCTTCAAAGGACCATACTACAGCGGCAGCAAGAAGAGCTGTTGCAAGTTTTATATAAAGCCAGGGAATTCTCGAAGCGAAAGAACGTCTCGGAGGAAAAAACGCGGATTCGATATTACGGAGACCCCCGAGGTACTGGATATCTTCGGTTGCTTCTTCTTCCATAACATCGATTGCGTCATCGACCGTAATAACCCCGATGAGTTTTCCGAATTCATCGACAACCGGAACCTGCAGGAGGTCATAATCCGTAAATATTGGGATAACTTCTTCCTGATCGAGGTCTGCCGGTACTGAATATATGGGTTTTGTCAGATCTTTTAATATTTTTTCGGAATTAGAAGTTAAAATCGTCCACGGAGTTACATAGCCTGAGAGGTTCCCTTTATCATCGATAATATAAATATATTTGAATTCCTCCTGTTCGCGAATTTCTCTGAGTTTTTCTTGAGCTGTTTTTACGCTATCCTCCCCGTTTAAGGAAAGAAAATCGAGAGTCATAATCCCTGCGGCTGTATCCGGGCCAAAGCGCAGCAGGGCTCTAATATGTTCGGCTCTCTTGGCTTTGTTTAAAACGGTATCCCTTCTGTGTTCTCCTACCTCCCCTATGAGATCTACGGCTTCGTCGATTTCTAAGGTATCCGCGATTTCCGATAGAGTATCCGCATCGAGCGCTCTAATAATCACTTCCAGAGAATATTCATCCACTTCCGGGATAAGCTCGGCTTTTTCTTCGATAGTTAAAAGCGAAAAGATTTTAATTTTTTTCTCTTTAGGTAAATGATCTATTAAATAAATTTGATCCGTTAATTCTAAAGCGCAAAAGTAATCCCTGATAGGCTTTTCTTTGCCTTCGTCTATAAGCAAATTCAAATCTTCCGTAATATCTGCAATTTTCTTTTCTTCTGTCATTTTTTTTCTCGCTTAACTAAAACTTTTTTGACTTTTCTCTCATCGGCGTCTAAGACAGTCATTTCTATCCCTTCTATTCTTATTTTTTGGCCTTCTTTAGGTATTTCTTCTAACTCTCTAACAATAAATCCCGCAAGCGTATCTTCTTCAGTCTTAATTCCAATTCTTTCCGGTCTTATTTTCCCGCTCACTATAAAAACCCCTTCTTCGTCTTCTCCCTTACCTATCTGGCTTTCGAAAATACTAAAAAGAACATCATCGGTAGAAACGAAACCTTCAGTCCCACCGTATTCGTCAATAACAATCGCACAGCCAATTTTATCTCGAAGCAGTTCAGGCAGGATTCCATTTAATTTTCTGTCCCCGCCAATAAATTTTATGGGTCTTAATTTATCCTCAATCTTCCATTTTTCAACCCCGCCTATTACGTCTTCTTTAAATAAAACTCCTATTATATTATCGATGTTTTCCCTATAAACAGGCAACCTCGACACATCCGCTTCCCGGAGAATTTTATTAGTTTCTTTCTTTCTGCTATTTGTTTCGATAGCAATAATATCTACTCGTGGTATCATTATGTCTCTTACATTTGTCTGAGAAAATTTTGAAATCGCGTCAATCGCGTTAAGTTGCTCCGGTTCTATACCTCCTGAAGCGTTTGCCTCCCTTACTGCTATTATCATTTCGTTTTTTGTAGTTTTTTCTTGTTCATCTCTCTTAAAACCAAAGAGCATAAGTAATCCGTCTCCCAGAAATTTTATCACTAATATAATCGGAAAAAGAAGCCAGTGAAAGAAAAAAAGGGACGGAGATACCACCGCTGCAATTGGCTCAGGATTGTTTACGGCGATCGATTTAACCGCTATTTCTCCTATAACGGCAATAAAAAGAGTGGACAGTATAAGCCCCATGGCAAAGCCTATTTCTCTTTTTAGTAAAATAGTAAAAAGAACTGTTGTAAGGTTGATTCCGGCGAGGACTGTGGTAAAAAGAATATCCGGACGTTTCCGGATATTCCTCGCCGCTTTATATCTACTTCCTTTCAAAGATGCAAGTCTCTCCAGCCTTGCTTCGTTTGAAGATACGATAGATATCTCGGCTAACGCGAAGTATATTATAAATAGAAAAATTACGATTAATATTATAACAGTCATTTCTTTTTCTTTATTTTTATTTCTTTTATGTGATTATCAAATGTATCCAGTATTGTTATTTCATAATCTTTGTAGGAAAAAATCTCTCCTTCCTTAGGAATTCTTTCTAAAATAGTATAAATAAATCCTGAAATTGTCAGGTAATCGTTAGATGACGGTATCGATATTAAATGTTGGATCTCTTCTATTTCTGCTGTCCCGGGCAGAACCCATTCGTTGTCGCTTTTTTTGTTTATCGCTAATTTTTTTTCTTCCCATATAAGTTCTTTTTCAACATCTTCAATATCCATCACTCCGGAAATTCCGCCATATTCATCGATTACCACAACTACCTTATGGTTGGTGTTCTTGAATATTTGAATAAGTTTAACAAGAGAGATGTTTTCGGATACAAAAACAGGAGGAGACATAAAGTTTTTTGCTTTACCTCTTTTTCCGTAAAGTTTTTTAAGCTCCAGTATACCAACAATCTTATCCTTCCTTTCAGAAAAAACAGGTATTCTTTTCCTTCTTTTTCCGACCTTTTTTATCGCTTTATTTACATTTTCGTTTTCTTCTACAAAAGGAGTGTCCATCCTGTGAGTCATTATTTCTCTTACTGTAATTTCGTTAAGACGCGATAACTTAGTCATTATATTGAATTCTCTATCTGTTAAGATTCCCTCTTTTTTTCCTTTTATTAATATCTGTCTTAAATCTCCGGCTGTGAATTTCTTTTTGGGAACAGTTATATTTGTAAGAGGTTTAAACAATATTAGAATTGGATATAGAAGGTATTCGGTTACAACAACTATCGGAGATAATAGACCAGCTATTTTTTTGCTTTTAGACATCGCAACTCTTTTAGGAATATACTCCCCGAAAACAACAATAATAATCGTTAAAATTATAGAAGAATAAAACAAATTAAACCATTGTTTAAAGATTCCTTCCCCAATCGCGGAAATCGCTACGTTAACACCTATATTACTTATTATTATAGTGGCGAGAACAAGCCGTGGATTTTGCATAAGATTATAAACAAGAGAATTATCTTTTCTTTTGTAAGTCGGTAGCGCGAAAAGAGCCGTTTCCGAAGAAGAATAAATAAAAGAGAACAAAATTAAAATAAGCAGTATAAAATAATACATTACTCTTGCAGGTATTCTTGTTCTTTTTTTCTCATTGCCCTTTTCTGCTCTTCCGTTTTATCGTCATAACCCGCGAGATGTAATATGCCGTGAATTGTTAGAAGTCTTAATTCAGAAAGAAGATCCTGCTCTTTCTGCCTCTTTGCCTGGGGAATTGAAATATAGACATCACCCATAACCTTGGGAATATCAAAATAAAAGGATAAAACATCTGTTGTACTGTCTCTATTCGTATACTTTTTATTTAATTTTTTCATTTCCGCGTCATTTACGAAGGTTACAGAAAGCTCTCCTTTAAGATTTTCTCCTTTTATTACCTTAATGGCTGTCTTTCTAATATCCTTTTCGAATTCGGGAATATTATTTACAAAAATTTTCATTTAGATTGCGAGGGGTACTTAGGACGATGGTGGTGAAGACCCTCCAGACTTTGACTGAAATCCTGAGCAATAATTTCAAGGTCCTCCAGAGAAAGTTTGGATTTGCTTAACTGTCCGTTGCTGTAAGCCGTCCTTATCCTATCATCGATGGTTTTTTTCACATCGGAAGGAGTAGGGTTGTCCAGAGAACGAACAGTGGCTTCAACCATATCTGCCAGCATAAGAATGCTGGCTTCCTTACTTACGGGCACCTCAGCATCGTATTTAAAAAAACTCTCATCCACATCATCCAATGTTTTCTTGGCTTTTTCATAGAAGGGTCTTATTAAAGATGTTCCCTGGTGTTCTTTTATTATATGCATAATTTCTTCAGGCAAATTGTACTCTTTTGCTATTTTTAACGCATCCTGAATATGTGATTTTATTATTATTGCCGAAAGCATCGGAGGCAATTTATCATGTGGATTGCTGTTGTCTTTGAAATTTTCGGCAAAATACTGTGGTCTTCTTAATTTTCCTATATCGTGAAATAATCCGCCAACTTTTGCGAGAAGAGAATTCGCCCCTATAGCTTCTCCGGCACTCTCCGCGAGTGTACTGACCATTAAAGCATGCTGATAAGTACCCGGAGCATCTTTCGACATTCTTTTTATCAGCGGATTATTTAGATCGGCATACTCCATCCATGTGAAGTTCGTAGCTATATGGAAAATACGTTCAAAAGCCGGAAGAAGCCCAAAAAGCAAGAGAATTGAAAAAACCCCGTTAAGAAGACCTAAACCTGAACCTTGTAAAATGTATCCTAGACTTGCTCTGTTGTATAATTCGGTCGCGAAAATTAAAAACGCGGTTGTTCCCGCGACAGCTATTCCCACACGGTAAATCTCTTCTCTGTTTTTGAAATTGCCGCTAAGAATACCTCCCACAAGACTTCCCGTAAATACAGGTATGAGATATACAACATTGAAGTTTTCGTAAAGTGAAATCACTAAAACACTGGTTACCGCTATCAATATTCCAAAATCGAGGTTTACGGCAAAGGTAAAAAACATAACAAAACTCGCAAGAGGAATTAGGTATCTGGGCAAAAAGTTATACAAAATAAAAACCATAGTTATATTTATTAAAAACAAATACAAATACTTACTGTCTTCGTATACTTTTCTTACACGGAAATATATAAAAGCCAGCACAAAAAAAGCAATAAGGAGAAAGTATAATTGATTCCTTATAATATTAGTCAGTAAAGAATATGAATATTTTTGATCCTGTTTAACCCTGAGTGAATACAGTTTTCTGTATTCACTCGCGCCAACTACTTCATTCGCGCCCACAATCTTTTCTCCCTCTCTTACAATTCCAAGAGAATCCGAAACTGCCGCTCTTGCTTCATTTTTCATTCTTTCGGTCCCCGCAAAATCAATTAGAAGGTTTGGTTCAATATTCTTTTCCAATTCTGTTATAAATTTTTTATCAAGATAAAAAGCATTAAACATCTTACTTACTTCTTTAGAAAAGTATTCTTTTGCCCGATTCTGATCCATTACAGAAGACCTGTTAATTAATGTATTAGAATCCGGTCCTTCTACAAGCAATTCATTGCTGTTGCTTTTAGGCAGGTTTTTTTTATGAGAAATTATTCCTTTATTGTAAATATAAAGAAGAATTTGTTTTATATCGTTCTTTTTTCTTAAGATTATCTGCGTATAAGGAGAGTTGTTTGCATAAAAGGTAATCAGAGAATCTAATTTTGGTAATAGGTTCTCCGGTTCTCTTTCCTTTATCATCTGAAGTACGGGCGGAACTTCTTCCGCGGTTTTTTCTTTTTCTTTGTTTAAATCCTCTTTATATTTTAAAATTTTAAAAGTAGAAGGCGCTATTATATTTTTTAAGGCTATATCTCCTTCTCTTAGTATTGGAGTTTTTCCTTTATAAGGATAAAAAAGATTAAAGATAAGAAGAAGTAAGAAAAGAAATATGAAGTGTTCTTTATTTATTTTTATTCTCTTCATATTCCTTATAAGCCCGAACTATTTTCTCTACCACAGAATTTCTAACTACGTCGCTTTCATTAAGATAAACGAAAGAAATATCTTTCAAGTTTAAAAGGACATCCTGAAGTTCTCTTAGTCCCGAAGTTGTTTTGTCCGGCAAGTCGATCTGTGTTACGTCTCCCGTTACAACGGCTTTTGACCCCTCCCCAATTCTGGTCAGGAACATTTTCATTTGAGTATGTGTAGTGTTCTGCGCTTCGTCGAGGATTACGAAAGAATTCTTTAGATTCCTCCCTCTCATAAAAGCAAGAGGAGCTATTTCGATAATTCCGCTATCCATATATTGCTGCATTTTCTGTTTAGACATCATTTCGTATATCGCGTCATAAAGGGGAATAAGATAAGGTTTTACTTTTTCTTCGTAATCTCCGGGCAAAAAACCAAGGCTTTCTCCGGCTTCTACTGCCGGTCTCGCAAGAATTATTCTTGATACTTTTTTGGACAGTAACGCTGAAATGGCTGCGGCTACAGCAAGATAGGTTTTCCCTGTACCCGCGGGTCCTATGACAATTGTTATTACTTTTTTTTCTATTTTTTCAAGATACTTAGATTGATTAGATGTCTTTGGTTTTATGACATCATCCGGTAAAATGATAATATTTTTTTTGTTTTCTTTTGAATGAAGAAAATATTTTATATCGCTTGTGGTAAGAGTCCCGCCTTTTTCCAAAGATTTTGTTAATTTGTTAATTACATCTAATGATTTACACACTCTATTCTCTTCGCCAACGATTGTCAACTTCGAACCTCTAACGGTTATTTTAACTCCGAGATGTTCTTCAAGAAAATCCAAATTCTCGTCTTTGACACCTAAAAGTGCTACATTAGAGACATCTTTTAGATTTAAAGATTTGCTAAACATAATTTATTAAAAACAACCCTCCCGTCAAATATGTGGCGGGAGGGTTATTTTATTCAAATTATAATAAAAAACAAATTAAGGTCTCGGTATAAAAAGTTTAGTCCCTGGTTGTATTAAATTAGGATTATTAATTTTATCCTTGTTTGCGTTATAAATATCTTGCCATCTTACATATTTTCCGTAACCGTAAACCTCAGAACTTTCTGCTATTTTACAAAGATAATCTCCGGCTTTAACTTTATACCAGGATATAATTTCGAGTTTCTCTTCGAGTTCGGCTTTCTCTGCTTCGAGTTCCGCTATTAAAGCGTCCGAAGAAGAAACATCTGACTGAAGAGCATCAATTTGTTCCTGTAAATCTGCAAGCTGTGTTTTTAATTCATCTTCTTCAATGGTTAAGGCGTTAATAATAGAATCCGCCTGAGCTGGTGACCATTTTTGGTCTGCCAATAATTCTGTCATACCCTCTTCTTCCATACCCTCTTCTTCCATTATTTCCTCGTCATATTCTTCCTGCGCCAAAAGTCCAAAGGAGAAACAACACAGAACTAAAAATGCAATTAGAAAATATCTCATATTTACCCTCCTCTATTTCCTTATTACTTTGGTAAGTTAAGGACCCAACCAGGCAGTATTACATTGGGATCTTTAATTTTATTCTTATTTAAGTCATAAATGCTTTTCCAATTTGAGACACCTTCTTTCGAAGCAATTTTCGCGAGGTAATCACCAGATTCAACTCTGTACAAATCGTCGTTTACTGCAGGACAGGATCTTACTTTTTCTTTTAGCTCGCCTACTTCGGTTTCCAATTCGCTAAGTGTAGCGTCGTTGTCAGCTTTTTGTATTCCTAAGTCAGAAAGAGTTCCCTCGGCATCTGTCACCTCAGATCTAAGTCCATTAACGGCTTGCTCTCTTGCCGTCAATTCATCCATCTGTTCCTGGGAGGCGTACTGTGTACAACCTACCATTAAAATAATGGCTAACACTCCCACTAAAAGCTTTTTCATCGATACCTCCTTTTTAGTGTTTGTTCGAATGATACAACTATCACTATAAACAATCTCAAGCATTTTGTCAAGGATGAAATTTTGAATATAGCTCCGAGGGGAATCGAACCCCTATCTTCACCTTGAAAGAGTAATGTCCTGAGCCATTAGACGACGGAGCCAATTTGCCCTGTAAAGTAAATAGAACTCTTCTTTTGTCAAGGGCTTTTAATGCTTTTTAAGTTGACAAACATTAAGAACATATATATTCTTAATAGTAATTAATTTTAAATTGAGGAGGAAAAATGAGATTTTTTATACTTCTTATCGTACTACCTATCTTTGCCGTCGAAATAACAATTGATGCTGATTTGGAAAGGATTCCCATTTCCTCTTATATCTACGGAAAAAACAATTCTCTTTCAAGTAATTCTGGGAACCCACTATCCGCTTCGGAATGGGATTTTTACCGCGATGCCGGAGTGAGAATGTTCAGAGAAAACGGAGGAAACAACGCTACCAAGTATAACTGGAGGCGTAAATTATCCAGTCACCCTGATTGGTATAATAACGTCTATTCCAATGATTGGGACTATGAAGCTCAGAGTTTACAGAATAATATGACAGACGTCAGGGGTATGTGGGCTTTTCAGTTGATCGGATTTGCCGCGTCGAGTACAAATAATAATTTCGATGATTGGGGATATAATAATTCCCAGTGGTGGAGCGGCGTTCAACAGAACCTCGCCGGAGGAGGCGTTGTAAATCCTTCCGGAGGTTCCGACGCTCTTGCGGACGGAGACCCTGATTTGTATCTAATGGAATGGCCGGGCGATTCAACCGTGGGTATTCTCGATAAGTGGTTCGGCACAGGAGGACTCAATCTGAATGAAGAAATGTTTGAATACTGGAGTATGGATAACGAAGTGGAAATCTGGAGCGGAACGCATGATGACGTTATGCCCGAACAAATATCCGCCGAGGAATTTATGCAGTTATATTTTGATGTAGCAAAAAAAGCAAGAGCTAAATTCCCCGGGATAAAACTTGTGGGGCCTGTTCCCTGTAACGAATGGCAGTGGTATAACTGGGATAACAATAAAATAGATTATGCAGGAGAAAGTTATACCTGGCTTGAATATTTTATTAAACGTATCGGGGAAGAACAGAATTCGAGCGGAATCAAACTGCTGGACGTGCTGGATATTCATTTTTATCCATACGAAAATGATCCCGAAGATATCGTTCAACTTCACCGTGTGTGGTTCGATACAACATACGATTATCCCGGAGCAAACGGAGTAAAGTGTTCCGGTTCAGGACCCTGGGACAACAGTATTACCAAGGAATATATTTTCGTGCGTTGCCGTAACTGGCTGGAAGAGCATATAGGCACTGGTCACGGTGTTTCTTTTAGTGTGTCTGAAATGGGTATAAATACTGACGATCCAAATGTAATAGCGGTCTGGTATGCCTCCAATCTCGGAGTTTTTGCGGACCACAGGGTAGAAATTTTCACTCCGTGGTACTGGGAGCTTTCCATGTGGGAAGTACTGCATCTTTTTAGTAGATACGCCAAGGAAAACAGGGTGTCATCCGTTTCCGATCTCGAAGAATACGTTTCTGCTTATTCCTCTATTAATAATGATGCGGATTCTCTTACAGTGATTCTCGTAAATCGTTCTCTAAGTAATGCTCAAGATGTAACTGTTAATCTTAATAATTTTTCAATAGACAATGGGGGATATGCTTCCCTGATGATAGATGATTTGCCTAATGATACAACTTTTATATCGCATGTGGACAATGCTTTAACAAGTGGTACTGTAAGTGTAAACGGAGATTCTTTTAATATAACGCTACCCTCTCTATCGGTTACTGCGGTTCTCCTTTCCGGTGAAGGACAGCAATCCGGTTTAAAAATAAATCCAAATCCTTTTAGGTCTATCACAACAATTTCTTATAATGTAAAAGAATCTTCAGACGTTACTTTAACTCTTTATGATATGCTTGGACGAAGAGCGAAAATTATTTTCTCCGGTCATCTTACAGCGGGCTTATATCAAGAAAACTTGTCGGCGGAAGGTTTGCCTTCCGGTGTATATTTTTGCGAACTAGTAGCTGAAAATCAAAAAGAAACACAAAAATTTATGATTTTGCAATAAGCCCGGAAGATATGATATATATATACACGTTTTGTTTTTCTGTTTTCATTGTTAAACGGACTATTTTTTGAGGCAAAACCAATTAAGTAGGAGATCTGTTCTCAAAATAGCCGTCTGGATGAAAAACAACAATGTCTAAAAAATGAATTATATTAAGACTTTTGTAACAAACATTCAAAAGAAAAAAACCCTTATCTGGTTAATCGATAAAACTCTTTTTTCTCTTTCTTTACTTCTTTCTTGCTATCTTTTCTGGCTGATTTTCGATAGGGTTTTTTACATGACTCCCTTAGAAAGGAATATTTTTCCCTTAACATTGCTTTTCTGTCTGATTCCTTTTACATTTGGAAAACCTAATCTTTCATCAACAGTAGAATTTATCGAGAGAGAAATAAAGGGTTTAAAGGGAAGACTTTACCTTATAGTAGAGCCTTACCCCTCCGCTTTCGACTCTGAAATTTACAGAAAAAAAGCTATCGAAGAAAGTGTTTCGATATTAAAACGACAAAACATTAAAAATTTGGCACCTTTAAAAATTGACTTCAAATATCTTAAATTCTTTGGCTCTATTATATTAACGTTGGTTTTCACTTCTTTTTTCACCGGAGGATTAAACTTAAGCAGAATCCCTGAAAAACCTATTTTGGTTTACGCAAAAGAAAAAATGAAAGAGAATCAGAGTTTTCTGGTAAAAGCGAAAAGCGATCGATTACACAAGATGTATCTGTTTTCCGGAAAAGAGATAAAAGAAATGACTCCTCTCGGCAACGGAGAATTCGCTATTATGACAAGATTACAAGAGACTTCCGATATACAGATTGGTTATAGAGTTTGGAAGAGCAAAAAAAAGAAGATAGAAGTAATACCTACATTATTTATAAGTCAATTAACCCTTAGATATAAATTCCCGGATTATCTCGAGTCAAAATCCTTTTCCGATACATTATCTGAATTTGAAAACGATATATTGATTCAGGCTTTGGAAGGGACAAAAATCGAATTTTACGGAATGTCGAATTCGGCTCTCGGTAAAATAAAAGGGGCAATTAGCGATAAATCTATAGAGGGGAAACGATTCTTCGGAAGTTTTACTGTTAAAGACAAACGTAAATTAGGTATAGAGTTAGTCGATTTTTCATTGTTTTGTTCTTATACTTTCAATTTCTTTATCGACCCTATAAAAGATGAACCGCCACGTGTTGAATTTATTTATCCCGGGGAAGAATACAAATTAGACGAAATGATGGAGGTTCCGGTAATATTGCAGGCGGAAGACGATTACGCTCTTTTTTCTTCCGCACTTGTTTACGGAAAAGAAAAAAAAGAACTATTGGTCCCGCGGAACACAAAATTCTTTATAGATTCCCTAACTTTAGATGTAGGAAATCTTTTACCCGGGGAAACACTCGAACTGAAAGCAGCAGCAACCGATTTCGCCGGAAACACTACCATTTCTTCTCCGGTTCTTATATACGTACCTACCTTGGAAGAAATATTAGGTGAGTATAAAAATTTAAGCGATACTCTAAAAGAACGTACAGTTAATTTTGAAGAAACAGAAAAAGAGATAGCGGAAAAAATAGAAAATTTCTTATACAAAAATGAAATGGGAAAAAGAAATCAAAAAGAAATAAAACAAACGTTAGCAGAACAAAAAGATTTAATTGAAGGAATGGAAAAACTGGCAGAGATTACAGAAAAAATCAAAAGTCCAGAATTTTCTGAAGAAATTAGACATATTGAAGAACTGCTTAATAATCCACAAGTCAGAGAATTCTTGAGCAACTTAAACAAAATCATGGAGAATCAAAATATTTCAAGCGAAGACCTTAATAAAATCAGCGAGAACCAGAATGAATTATTGGAAACTTTAGATCTCTTCAAAAAAAGCCTCGAGTATTTAAAGAAATTATTGGAACTATATGAGTTTTCCGCCAGGGCGCAGGAAATATTCGAAAAACAAAAAGACCTTAACTCTTCCGAAGCAACTGAAGAATTATCAAAACTTGAAAAAGAACTAAAAAGAGAACTTGAACAATTAATTAATGATATGGAAAAATCGTCAAATGATCAAACACAAAAAATAGCTTCCGATTTTAAAAAAACGAAAACCACAGAAGAAATGGAAAATTTAGCGAATTCAATGCGAAAGGGAGAGATAAATCAGGAAAGCGCAAAAAAAATAGAAGAAAACCTAAGAAACTTAAATATGTCCCTCAATGATTTGCGGCAACGTAGTGGCGGGAAAGATATACAAGAAGCCATTAAAAAGAAAGGATGGGAGCTTGGTTTTATTTTACACACGCACAATAATCTAATCGAAAAAGAACCTTCTCTTGAAAAAGGATTAATCGAGCAAGGGCTCCTGGAAGCTCTTACCAATATTGAAAAAGATTTACAAACGCTTTTTCTTAGAACTCTCGCTTTTTCTCCGGAGGTTTTCGGGGATATAAAAAGAGCAAAAGAAAAGATGGAAGAATTAAGCGTTGAGCTTACACAAAAAGAAGTGCCGAGAACATCAATGGAGAGAGTTAACGATTTAATAATACAGGCAATACTTAAACTGTTTTCTCCTCCTCCACCGAATAACCAGAGCTTAGCCAGCGCAATAAATCAAATCATTCAGCAGCAAAATGCCATTATGCAGGGACTTGGGCAATTTATGCCTCTGGAAATACCTTCACAAGTTCCCGGAGGAGACTTAAAGAGTTTAATAGAAAAACAAAAACAGCTCTCGGAAGATCTTAGAGAAATGGGAAAAGCCTTTGAACCATTATCTGCGGAAATGGACGCTATGGCTGATGACCTGGCAAGGGGAAAGCTGGATAAAAGACTTATAGAAAGACAGAAAAAAGTTCTTGATAGATTACTCGAGGCAGAAAAAGCCATACGGGAAGGGGAGGCCTCAAGAAGACGCCGATCAGAACCTGGAATTTTTGTTAGCCCGGGAAAAGTCTCCTTCCCAGTAAATTTAGGAGAAAAAAAGAAGAAACTCAGGGAACTTCTGGAGAAAAGAATCGAAGAACCTTATCCCCGGGAGTACAAAAAAGAAATAGAAGAATACTTCAGGAAATTAATAGAATGATATATTTGATACTGGTTTTCGCCGTTAACATAAACACATTAGACAGCAAAGATGTCAAAAAGTACTCTCCCGAAGAGAGAAGGACCATTACAATAGACTTGATGCGTAAGCAGAATTACGAAATGGCTTTATCCTTTGCTCCGGATCAAAATCTGATTGGATGTATAAAAATCTTAAAGGGAGATATTTATGATGGCATAGAACATATAAAAGAATCCGCGGCAAAAGGAAATATTTTCTCCTGTGATTTGTTTATGCTTTTTAACTTGGGGATAGAAAAAGAAGAACTCTCAAAATATATAGTGAAAGAATTAAAAGTTTATAGTGATAGCACTTTTACTTTCGAATCGCCCTATCTCCAATATTTAACTTTAACTTCTGAGACAGCTGATTCAAAAAAAACTTACACGGATTCTATTGTCGAACCGTACTTTCTTTTTAAATCGGGAATGCTTAACTCTGATAACCATCCAGAGAAGGCAAAACTATATTTCGAAAAACTGGTAAATAACCACCCGGGTTCAGTGCCAGCTATTGTTGCAAGAAATATATTAAGAGTAATAGAAGAAAAGAAAAAAGAGTAGAAAAAGATGAAGGTGACATAAAACATTTTATGTCACCTTCATCTTCACCTGTCTCCGAAAAAATTATTCTTTCTTTTCTTCTGCCTCTTCTGCCTCTTCTACCTCTTCAAATTCCTCTCCAAAAAGGTCCTCTTTTTCTTCAAGAAGATCCTTACTATCTTTAATTTTTACCAGAATTGTATAAATCAATGTCTGTCCTGAACCTAAAATAGATAACCCATACGCAAGAACTATAAAAAGAACCATATAGAAAGTGACACCGAGAAGGAAACTACCGATAAGAACCCCTTTCCCAACTCCTTCACTTAAAAAAGGTCCCTGAGATAATACAAGTGAAGGGAACCATTTTGCAGCGACCAGAGGAAAGAAATTGGGCAGATAAACATACCATTTAGCATTTTTCCACATGACCAGCCAATCTTTTCCTGTCCATTGTCCTATAACTGTATGAGTCAGAGAAAAAGCCGTTTTAAGTAAATAAGCAAAGACAAAAACACATATTAAAGACAAGAAAAATAAGATTGTTTCCCAGAGTATAAATCTCCAGGTTTGGGCATTAACTAGAGAAAACGCTTCAAACACCGTATCGAAAGTGTCACTGTCCGTAGTAGCTATTATCGCGGGCGCGGCAACCAATACAACACACGCGACAATTGAGAGATAAACAATACCAGCGGCACCGGCTATTAAAGGGAATGAGAGTAACCCTATTAAAATCGGTCCTACAAGAGGAATTTTGATAAGTAACCCCATTACGAGTCCGACCGAAACTAAGATAACTATAATTACAGGAAGAAATAAGGGTGAACCGAACACTGCTTTCCAATTCTTTCGAGCATAAGCCCAGGCTTCCCTTCCTTCATAAAATTCATCTCCCTTTAATTGTTCGAACGTAATCTTGGATATTGCCGTAAGCGTTACAAGATAAAAGAACAAAGCTACCAAACAGGCAATTGCATAAAGTACTATCCCAATCCCATTAAGATTACCCTGGACAAAAGGAGCGGGAATAAGTCTGTACGTCTGCCATGTTGCTTTTGGCGCCATACCGGAAACCCAGAGAGCACCATAAGAAAAAATACTGTACCACAATGCTCCCCAAAATAAGCCTTTGACTCCCACGCCTATCTTTCTGGTATTAAAGCCTAAACGCCCCGCTCTAAACACTTCTCCCCACCTATATTCAAGTTCCATTTTCCCTCCTTTTTTTAAAAAGGATACAGGTATTTTTTTAAATGTCAAGGGTGATTTTTTGTCATTTTTTACCTGTAGAATATTTATTGCTTGTAGTTTCTTACTAAATCCCAACCCAAAAAATCCACCTGCTAGTTTTATAAAATTAATAAGTTTATCTACGGGTCTATTATTTTTTTCTCTTTTCTTCTTTCAGCAGTTCCCCGGCTATAACAAGTTTTTGAATTTCGCTGGTGCCTTCGTATATTTGAGTAATTTTCGCGTCCCGCATCATTTTCTCTACGGGATAATCTTTCATATAGCCATATCCGCCTAAAACCTGTACCGCTTCGATTGTAACATCCATTGCTACGTCGGACGCGAATAATTTTGCCATCGCGGATTCTTTAGAAAATTTCTTTGCTCCTCCGTCTATGTATCTTGCCACCTGATAAACCAAAGCCCGCGCGGCTTCAACTTTTGTAGCCATTTCCGCAAGTTTGACCTGTATAGCCTGAAATTCACCGATTTTCTTTCCGAATTGTTTTCTTGTGTTTGCATACGAAACGGCTTCTCTTAAGGCTCCTTCCGCGATACCCAGTGCTTGAGCCCCGACCCCTACGCGGGATTGATCGAATGTTTTCATAGCCATTAGAAAACCTGAGCCTTCTCTTCCAAGTAAATTTTCTTTGGGGACTTTACAATCCGTGAAAACGAGTTCTCTTGTAGCTGCGGCCCTTATTCCCACTTTGTCTTCTTTTTTTCCGAAAGAAAATCCTTCAGTATCTTTTTCTACAACAATCGCTGAAAGTCCTCTTATCCCTTTCCCAGGAGTTGTAGCTACTACTACTACATAAATATCGGCTTCACCAGCGTTCGAAATAAATATTTTGTTTCCGTTAAATATGTAATGATCCCCGTCTTTTATCGCTTTCAGTTGAACGTTCCCTGCATCCGAACCTGCTTCGGGTTCTGTTAAGGCAAAAGCCGCCCACTTTTCACCCGACCCAATAGGAGGAAGATACTTTTTTTTCTGTTCTTCGCTGCCGAATAGCATTATTGGGATAGCTCCGAGACCGTTTGCCGCGTAAGCTGTGGCTGTTCCTCCGTCTACTATGGAAATTTCTTCTGTCGCAAGACACATACCAAACATTCCCATACCCAACCCTTCGTATTCCTCGGGAATAAAAACCCTTATTAAATCGGACCTGCCGAGTTCTTTACGTACCTCAGGAGAAAGCCGGCTTTCCCTATCCATTTCTTCTCTCAAAGGTTTTATTTTTTCTTCCGCAACGGTTCTCGCCACTTCTTTTATCATTTGTTGTTCTTCTGTAAGATTGTAATCCATGTTTTCCTCCTTAATTTTATCGTTTCCCTATTTCGCCTTTTAAAAGAGGCTAACCAAATTGAAAAAAGTTAATGCTATTTTAGTATTGTTTTGTAAAAATTCAAGTGTAAAAAATTATCTCAGCACCTCAAACTTTACTGTTTATTTTTATCTCATTGCCTTTTTCAATGCTTCGGCAAGAGAACTTTTAAACATATTATACGCCCAGGTCGCGCCTGTTATCGCGTCGAGGCTGTCGATTTGCTGTTTTTCGAGAAAAATATTCGGGCAAATATTTATCGCTTTCCATTCATTCCTGCATTGTTCCATGTATTCGGGAATATCCTTGAATCTCTCTTCATAATTTTTCATCGAAGAACACTTTGTTGTCCATATCGATAATACTGAAATCTACTTCTGTTATCTTTCCTTCAGAAACAGTAATGTTCGTAACGCCGTAGAAATTTTCTTGCTGGTAAATCGACCTGGAGATACCGGCGAACTCACCGTCTTTATATTTGTTTCCATTTTTAACGACACAGGATACAGATAGCAAAAAAATAATAATTCCTGTGACCGATAAAACTATACATCTTTTCATAAGTTTTTTCTACTTTCCTCAATAAAATTTTATGGTATTGCTATTGGAATACCCGATGACAATACTGATTCTTTAAAGAAATAATTTACCGCGGAAATTTGATATATATATGTTTCACCAGCTATAACTGTAGAATCCGTATAGTTGGTTCGGTCATTGTTTACTTCTTTTATAACATTCCCATTTCTGTAAATTTTACAGTACCAAATCTGGTTATCGGGCTTAGTGGTATCTGCCGGCATATCCCACTGGAGAGACACCATGTTTTGCCCGATCTTATTAGCCTGAAAATTTATAATGCCGTTCGGTTTACCGTGAGTAAAACCTTTCCTCTGAGCCAAAAGCCAAGGCTGTAGTGTAGTTTCATTTGCCGTGTAATCCCACACATTATGTCCTACTCCCTGGTATTCCGTATATCTTATCTGAGTCCCGCCGGCGTCCAGCACTGCCTGGTACAAATCGCGTGCTGGCTGGACAGACACGGTGCGGTCTTCGGAACCATGAAAAATCCACAGTGGAATTTCCGCCAGGATTGGTGCTATTTCGGTGCCTCCTCTCCCGCACAAGACATACGCGGCTGCGAACATATCGGGATTATCCTGTATCGCGCCGTAAGTACCGTACCCGCCCATAGATGTACCATAAATATAAAAACGGTCATAGTCGAGATTAAATGCCACTTCTACAAGTTCCAACATTTCGTATGTTTTTAACATCATAGGACTAATTTCCGGATTAAAACTGTTTCCCCAACCGGCGCCTTCTGATGTTGGACATTTAGGAGTCATAACAATGCACGGATCGGATGAAACTATAGGTTCGTTATACCAACAGAGGTTCCAGGTTGTTGTATCTGAATATCCGTGAAGATAAATGATTAGAGGATATTCGTTCCGCAAATCGTATGATTCGGGAACGAAGAGACCGCATCTGAAATCACCCAGATACCAGTTTTTATATCCTGTTTGTTTTGACATTTCTTCGATTATTGTTTCTTCGGGGGATTGTTCATTGCAGTTCAACAGTACGAGAATAAAAACAAGAATAAAGAAAACTTTAATTTTTATTTCTTCACTCCTCCGCAACTGCTTCTTTTTCAATTAAGTCCGAAAGAATCTTTATGTGCTCTGGAGTTGTCCCACAGCAACCCCCTATAATACCGGCTCCCGATTTATAACATTCCAGCGTTTGCTCCGCGTATAACTCCGGTTTCATATAGAAAACCTTTCCTCCTTCCACTTTTGGCTTGCCCGCGTTCGGCTGCGCTATTATAGGTAAAGATGTCGATTTTCTCATAATAGAGACAATCTCCGCCATTTCCAGAGGACCAACATCCCCGCAATTTGCGCCCACAGCATCCGCCCCTTCTTCGGTTATCTTAGTAGCGCATTCTTCGGCGGAATTCCCCATTATGGTCCTGCCTCCGTTTTTATTTGTCTGGAAAGCCATCGAAACAATAATTGGGATACCGGAAACATCTTTACATGCGCGAAGAGTGCAAAGCGCTTCCTGAAGGTCAAACATAGTTTCAATGATAAAACAATCAACTCCTGCACTCGAAAGGATAGAAGCCTGTTCTTTAAAAGTTTCATAAAAATCCTTTTCCTTATAAGTTCCATACGGTTCGAGCATTTGTCCGGTTGAGCCGAAGTCTCCCATTACATATCCGTCATCTCCAACGGCACTTCTCGCCAATTCGACACCGGCGCGGTTAATTTCTTCTACATCGACTTTAACGTTATGAGTTTCGATGTAAATGCGGCTCATTGAAAAAGTATTAGAGATTGCGCACTTGCTTCCGGCATCACGATAATCCCGATGGATTGCTTCTACTATTTCGGGGTGCGTTAAATTAGTGGCGCATTTATCCATGGCATCACGCCTTTCCAATTCTGTCCCCATAGCACCGTCTAACATTACAAATTTCTCATTGTTAAGAAAATCCAGAAATTTCACTATTTTTTCTCCTTAGCTATAAAAGAATCCCTTTCTTTTATAAGTTCTTCGAATTTAATCATATCCAGCCCTGAAGAGTTATGAGCCATAATTATTTTACTAAGAACAGGATGTTTTTCCCAGCCTAAATCTAAGCCGGAAGCGTCAAAGGATTGTAAATCACAATTAGGTGAATATATATCATATCCTGAAATCTCACTTATTGCTTTTTCGAGAATTTGGCCGGCTTGCGCCGGTAAAGCTATCTCAAGATATAAATTTTTTTCTCTGGCAACCAGAACTATATAATCCAAACCTATCATGGCCGGCGCATTTGCCTGAAGATTGGTAGCTGCTCCATGAATATAATAAATACGGTGTTCTTCAGATTCCGGTAATAAACCCTTAATTTCTCTGCTGCAAAAAGTTAACACTGTTCCGGAAAAACTTGGGTTTAACACTCCGCTCATTGAAACGAAAAAAGATTTCTTTTTAACGATATTGGGTTCCCCGGATTTCAAAAGAGAGGCGTAAACAAAACTATTTACATTATTGTTTTGTTCTTTATAAACTGCCAGCGCTTCAGCAGCAAGATTATCTTTTGAATCCCCGTCTTCTCTCTGGCGAGTAATAAACGCAGAAAGTTCTTCAGCATTAGTAAGGATTAATTCGTTTTTATCGCGTTTTGGATATTCTATCCCGCCCTTGTATTCCCCTAAAGGCAATCCTTTTAAAACATCAAGCAATCTGCCGTTTACCTTATTTAAAGCCGGATTCCATTTGTAAGCTGATTTTGGTATTTGATTGCATGAATTCAGCATAAAAATAAACAAGAATAAGAATATTACTAAGATTGTTTTTATTCTACCTAAAAGCTTCAAATTTAATACCTCCGTATAAGTGTTTTTTCTGTTAAAAGAGAATAAAAAACTCTTACAGTCTTGTCAAGTATAAAAAGATATGTTATTGGGGTTTTTAACTAAAATGTTTTACGCTTTTATACATATAAAAATATGCAAAGGATAATCTCCTTCTTCTAACATATATTTATCGTAGAAACGTTGCTCTTTCGTTTCTTTAATTTTAAATCCTTCTTCTTCTAAAAGAGAAATCCATGTTTTTTTATAAAAAAGACCAAGAACATGTATATCGGTGTAGGTTTCTAATTTTCCTTTATTCCGGATTAAATAGATTATCGTTGCTTCGTAAATCGAATCATTCTTCCTGGTAATATAGTTATTCTCAAAAATCGTGATTTCAATATCTCCTTTTTCCCCCGTGTAAACAAAATTGTTTTCTTTAAAAGTTTCTTTTGGATGAGCAACAATAAGAAGAACTCCTCCCGGTTTTAAATGCTTATTCGCGGTTACGATTACTTTCCTTAATTCTTCCTCTGTCTTCATATAATCAATAGAGTCAGGTATTGCTACTGCATCGAATTTCTTTTCCAGTTTTATTGCTCTCATATCACCGTGAATATACTCTATTTCAGGATTAAGTTTCTTCGCGAGAGACAGCATGTTTTCACTTATATCCACACCTGTTACCTCAAAATGCTTTTTGAACGTGTAATCATTCATACCCGCCCCGCAGGCTAAATGAAGTATTGTTTTTGTTTCTATTTTTGAATTTTCTTTTATAGCTTTAATATATAATTCTGTTTCTGCTGTTACGTCTTCCGGAGAACAAATAATCGTGTCTACCCAGGCAAACTCTGAATACGCTTTCCATTCATTCTTTTTCAAACCCATATACACTCCTTTTTACGTTTACAAATATTCTTTTTTTCAAGATAAAATAAAATTGCTTATTATAATGTCAAGCAAAAAGATAAGGTTGACATTAAAAATCGGAAAAGTATATTTAATTAAATATTTCAATAAAAACCAGTATAGAGGAGGTATCATGAAAAAGATACTTTGTGTTTTTACTCTTATATTTTTAATTAAATGCGCTACTCCCGGCGACATTAACACGCTGACCGCGGAGGCAACCGGAACATCGCGTGATTACCAGCTTGCAATAGATAAAGCAAAAATGGATGCCAGGCTCGAAATGACACAGCAGCTCAACACGTACGTTCAGGCTCTTATAAAAAAGTTCGATGAAGAAGCGGGAATAACAGAGGACTCAGAATTGCTCGGATTATATTCCAAAACAAGCAAGATTGTTGTCGACCAATCTTTAGTTGGTTCTCATATTAAAGGGAAACCGGATGTGAACAAGGAAGGCAACATCTACAAGGCAACTGTTGTAATGGAAGCGCCTCTCGGTCAGGCAAGAAAAAGGTTGCTGGACCAGATAAAAGCCAGTGATGCCCTTTATAACAGATTTGAAGAATCCCAATCTTTTAAAGAACTCGAAGAAGAAGTAGAAGAAGAAAAAGAATAGAGTTTAGGTAAAAATAAATATATTTAATTTAGTGGATTATAAAGTTGGGCTGTTAGTCTGTTTTGGTACAGATTAACAGCCCGATTGTTGTCTTGTTAGCTTTTTTAATGCTCTTTCTTTAAGCTTTACTTAACGAAGCAAAATCACCTTTGCGTTTTTAACTGTCGGCCCTGCTTCTATCTTTATAAAATATATACCATTTTTGAAATTATCGTTGATAGTAAATTGATGCGATCCGGTAGAGATATTTTTTTCTAAGTGGGAGAAAACCTGTCTGCCTAATAAATCATATATATGGATTTTAAGATCACATATCTCGGCAATATTGTAATTGATTGCTATTTCGTTGGTGAAGTTTATAGTATTATTTATAGATATTGAGTTTTTTCTTGTTATTATCTCTTCCTCAATACCGGAAGAGTCAGCAATTCTTATCAATCTAAAACATTCATCAGTTGGATCTATACTAGAATAAACGGAAGTATCTCCCATAAAACAGTAGACAACCCCTGAAGAATCAGGCCCGTCTCTTCTTTCGGCTATATTATCTCTTAATATATGATTTGTAGGGTAATCCGGCAGGGATGTCCAGGTTTCGGTCAATATATCATATTCCCAAGCTTCATTTATTCCCATGTCAAATGCTCCTCCAATCATAAATAGTTTATTATTCTTAATTGCAAACCCATTACGAGCATTCTCTGATATAGGGAGTGAATCTCCCCAGGACCAGTTTATTTCTGCCGGGGCGGCCTGATCGATTACACCAAGAAGGATTTCCGAATAGTACGAATACCCATCTGCTCCTCCAACTATAAAGATAGAATCCCCTTTTATTTTTACTCCTCCGCCTTGAAGGGGTCTGGGAAGTGATGTGGCAGGAACCCATGCATTGGTTGCGGGATTATAATAATAAACTTCGGTTCGTGCGTCATGGTATACATCATAACCTCCTACAAGGTAAACCAGTGAATCTCTCCACGTTACAGTACCCGGATAGGTAACCGGGAGAGGTGCCGGTGCTGCCAAATCCCAGGAATCACTGCCTATATCATATACTTCGTGGTATGTAAGTTTATTGCCATAATTGTCTGACCCGCATAAAACATGGATGAAGCCTTTTCTATATGAAGCAGCATGTCCTCTCTTAGCTGTATACATCGGCTGTCTGGTATCCCATGTATTGGTTTTTGGGTCGAACTCAAGACAAATATCCATATTGGTATAAAGCCCGGTTGAATCACCGCCCATTATGAAGAAGAGGTCATTGATAGGATCATAAGCAACTGTATGGCAGTATGCTCTTACGCCTGAGGATGCTATGCTTTTCCAGTAACAATCAAAAGCGTTGAAAGTTGTTGTTAGTGAGTCATTTCCATGATACGTATCTTCTAAAGCATAAGTAAACATCTCTACAGTGTAAGTACCTCCTTTTATCAGTTGGAAGTTTCCAAAGTCAATGTTGAGAGTGTCCGAAGGAAGAAGATTGTCGACCTGAGTGGAATCCGAAAAAACAATTTGTAGCTCAGGATCGTAAATATTCACGTACGTTTTAAAGGAAAATGTATTGATTCCATAGTTTTTAACTGTGCCGTTAACTTGAACGAATGATTCTAACGTTGTATCTGAAATAGGACTATTTATCGCGTACATGCCCGCATCATTTTCAGTAACTACCAGCCGAAAACATTCATTAGTAGGAAAACGCCCAGAATATTCAGAAGTGTCTCCCATAAAACAGTATACAACACCAGAAGAATCAGGCCCGTCTCTTCTTTGGGCAAAATCGCCTCTGTGTATGATACTTGTAGGATAATCCGGAAGGGATTCCCAATTCCCACTTTGTATATCATATTGCCACACTTCATTGATACCGTAATCAAAATCTCCTCCTATCATATAGGCCATATTATTTTTAATTGCCAGACCATTAGCTCCGTTATACGCTATTGGCAATGAGTTTCCCCAGGACCAACTTATTTCTGTCGGGTCATCCGGGTTTATTTCGCCAAGAAGGATTCTTGAATAGTGCGAAGAACCATCTGCTCCGCCGATAATAAAAATAGAATCCCCTTTTATTTCTTCTGCTCCATTGTGTAATCTTCTGGGCAGAAAGGTGGCAGAGTCCCATGAATCAGTTGTTGCGTCATAACAATAAACATCTGTCCTTGCATTATAAGATTTGTCATAACCTCCCATAAGATAAATGAGAGAATCTTTCCAGGTTACAACACTTGGGCGTGTTACCGTAAGAGGCGAAGATGCTGCCGTATCCCAGGAATCTTCGCTTATGTTATATACTGCATGGTTTGTAATCTTGGTTCCGGTTTCATCCAGTCCACATAAAACATGCATGTACCCATTCCTATAAGCAGCACGGTGTCTTCCTCTTCTTATTGGCATAGGCTGTTTAGTCGCCCAGCTATTGGTTTTTGGATTAAACTCAAGACAGATATCCATAACGTCGAAATCTTCATAATCGGTTGAATCCCCACCGGTTATAAAGAAGAGGTCATTCTCTGGGTCATAAACTACTCCGTGGGAAAGCGTTCTAATACCTGACGACGGTACGCTTTGCCAATAGTAGGTAGACGTTACATTGATAATAATAACAGATAAAAGATAAATCATTTTACCTCCTTAATTGAATTAACAGGAATTAATGTATATTATAATTATAAGGATTTCCCCATCGATGTCAAGGTTTTTCCCTTTTTAAGACTATTATAATATATTACTCTAAATGCCTTATATTCATATAAAAATCTTTTCTTCGGTTATTAAATTTTAAGTTTTTAAAAAATGGTTTTAACGAATCAATAAAGAATCCACATCTTCCTTATTCATAGGAACGACTTCTTTATCTGTAATATTTTCTTTCTTTGTTCTTACGCTGACTTTGACACTTTTTTCATCTCTTTTTTTACTGTACCTAATACATATAGAACTAGACATATCGATATCCTCAGGACTCTTACTGTTTTTAAGTAATGCTATCGGGCTTCCGAAACCTACCCCTTCGATGAGCAGATCGTTTTCCTCTGCAAGGGATTCTATTATTTGGTTTTCTTTCTCGTCTCTTCCTACTATTAACTTAGCTCCGCTTTTAAGTCTGAAATGGCGTCCGAAATGTAGTAATTGTAATTCAGGTATGCTTTCTTCGTTATATTCAAACGCGTCGCGTAATCTAATAGAATAGTCAAGATCGGTCAGGCAGCATCCACCCGCGGGAGAGGGATATTCCGTTATCCCGAGTTTTTTTGCCAGAGCAATCTGAGGTTTTCTATTTCTTCCTTCAAAAGCATAAAGATTATCCCTTTTGACCCATCCCTTTTCTTCTGGTGTGGTAGGAGAAAGCAGTTTGGCGGAAAGAGGTCGGAGTAGAAATCCTTCTACTCCAGCTTCCTTTTCGATTAATTCCATGGCTTTTTTTCTTTGACTCATCGGACGCTGCCCAAGAACTTCGCCGCTAAGTAAGAAAGATGCTCCGATTTCTTCCATAAAAGTTAGAGCTTTTTTCATTATAAATATCTTACAATCTATACATGGATTAATGTTTTTTCCGTAGCCATACTTTGGCTTCTTTACCATTTCTATGTAATCCTTTCCTCCGTGAAAAACTTCTATTGGAATATTAAGCCTGCGAGCAATTTTCACGGCACCAATATTTTCTTCATCTTCGATGTAATAAAAAGGTAAGACAAAGTGAAATGCTGTTACTTCTATTTTCTGAAGCTGCATAATTTTTGCAGATAAAATACTGTCCAGTCCGCCGGAAAATAAACTTACGGCTTTTATTTTTCTTTCTCCTCTTTTTTTATTGTTCCTCCTCCTATAAGGACATCACTCTGATAAAAGACTACAGCCTGACCGGGGGTTATTGCGCTTTGAGGTTCTTTGAATTTAACAAAAACCGAACTTTTCTGACACGGCGAAATAGTTGCTGCTGTTCCACTGTGACGGTATCGTATTTTTGCCGTTACTTCCATCTTTTCGTTAAGATTTTCTATCGAAACCCAATTAAGTTTATCTGCCAGTAGTTTATTTCCGAAGAGATCTTCTTTCTCGCCTAGAACAATTGAATTGTCGGCTTTATTGATTTCAATGACGTATAACGGTGAGCCTTTTGCTATTCCAAGACCTCTTCTCTGGCCTATAGTGTAGTACTGAATTCCTCTATGTTCTCCTAAGATGTTTCCTTCTTTATCAATAAAATTACCAATCTTACCTTTTCCTTCGAACAGGGTTGATATATCCCCTGAGAAGAAATCCTGACTTTCTTTTTTCTCTTTTACGGGTAAGTCCATTTCTTTTGCAAGTTTTCTAACCTTCTCTTTAGTATAATCTCCAAGGGGGAAAATGCATTTTGCTATCTGCTGTTGGGAAAGCGAATATAAGAAATATGACTGGTCTTTTTCTTTGTCTTGGGCTTTTAGTAAAAGATGACGGTTTTTTTCTTTGTTAAATTTATTTCTTACGTAGTGTCCCGTAGCGACCCGGTCAAACTCAAGCCCGGCATCAGCAGCCTTATTCAGAAGTACGCTCAGTTTTACCATTCTATTACATAGGATGCAGGGATTGGGAGTTTTTCCTGAAAGATATTCATCAGTTACATAGTCAAGAACAATATCCCGATACTCTTTTGACAGATCAAGTACGGTATGCGGAAATCCAAGATTATCTGCGACTTTTTTTGCATCTTCAATATCCTGTATTTCTCCTGGTCCATAACAGGCATGAGAGCCCTCAACTGAATCCGTGCCTTTTTCCCCATCCCATATTTTCATTGTAACGCCGGTTACATCAAAACCTTTTTTCTTAAGAAGAGCGCAGGTAACAGAGGAATCCACACCCCCGCTCATCGCAATGAGAACTTTTTCCTTAGACATACCGGAGCATTTCTTCCAAAGATTTCTTTGCGGCACTTATAATGTCTTCGGGGAGAATTATTTCATTTTTCTCTTCTTTTAAAGCTACGTATACATCTTTAAGATGAGTTAATTTCATATCGGAACAGACTCTTGGGGTACCGACATTATAAAACACCTTTTCAGGATTTTGTTTTTTTAATCCATAAAGGATTCCTTCTTCGGTCCCGATTAAAAAACTTTTTGCGCTGGACTTTTTTGTAAATTTGAGCATTCCTGAGGTAGATAAAACTTCATCCGCAACATCGATTACTTCGGGCCTGCATTCAGGGTGTACTAAAAGCAAAGCTTCTGGGAATCTCTTCTTTGCCGAAAGAACTTCCTCTTTTGATATCCGATCATGCACATAACAAAACCCATCCCAGAGTATCATCTTTTTATCGGTAAACCTCTTCACGTATGAACCAAGATTTCTATCCGGAACAAAGATAATTTCATCCGAATCGATGTTTTTTACGACCTCAACGGCGTTAGCCGAAGTACAGCAAACATCACTTACTGCTTTTACATCGGCATTCGTGTTTACATATGAAACCACCTTTGCCCTCGGGTATTTCTCACGCAACGCCAGTACGTCTTGGGGTGTTACCATATTAGCCATGGGACATCCCGCATTATCTCTCGGCAACAAAACTTTTTTCTCCGGAGAAAGGATTTTTGCAGTTTCTGCCATAAATCTAACACCGCAGAAAACAATTATATCAGCTTTCGTACTTTTTGCCTGTTGTGAGAGGCCCAGTGAATCGCCGAGATAGTCGGCTATATCCTGAATTTCTCCTCTTTGGTAGTTATGTACCAGTATAACCGCATTTTTTTTATCTTTTAACTCATTTATTTTTTCTACATAATCCATTTTTTCTTATTCCTTATCTTACATAAACACCCATAAACAATATTACTCCCAGGGAGAAAATCAAGAAAGCCCCCAGAATCGAGACAATATTCTGAAAGAGTAAATACCTTTTACTTTTTTCTGAAAACATCTTTTTAACTTTGCTTTTTGCGAGAATTGTCAAAATACCTACCATGGAAATAGTGGTCGCCATTCCTAAAGCCATAAAAACTATAGAAATTATTCCGATTTTTAAGACCCCCAACGACAAAGAAAATAATAGAACTATCGTAGAACCCGTGCATGGCACCAAACCTACGGCAAAGGCAAAAGGAATTATGCTCTGGGTGTTTTGATTTTTAAATTGTTTCCCTTCAACATCTCTACTTCTTCTAATATCGTATGCTTTTTTAGTTAATAAAAACAAACCGATTCCGGCGATCAAAGCATAGCTTATTAATTTAATTATTCTACTCATATCCTCTATATTATTTAAATGAGCTTTTTTGATAGTAAAGTATAATAGCAATACCAGAAACAACGCCGAAAAGGCATGCAGAAAACCTATTATACATCCCACGGCAATTCCTTTTTTGATATTTGTGTCCTCTGAGAGGAAATAAGAAAAAATTAACGCTTTACCATGCCCGGGCCCAAGCGCGTGAACCATCCCATAAATAAAGGTAACAAACATTATAAGAAAAAGCAGTTTTATCGATTTTGTTTCTTTTAACTTTTTTGTCAGGTCAGAAAGGTGCTTATTCAATGAGCGTTGGAGTTTGACGATTTTAACCATTATTTTCTGAGTAAAACCCGGACATCGAAAATTCTTGCCTTTTGCTTCTTTTTCAGTAGACGATTTTTTCTTCGATAAAAAAGGGTTGTTCTGCGCGAGCACTGTCTCAAAAACAAAAAATAAACTTATAAGAATAACAATTTTTTTCATGTTTTCTTTCTAAATTTTACTTTTAAAGCTTCCGGTATTATTTGTCCGTAATAATAAGAATTTTCCTCATCTTCAAAAACCTCATAGCTAAATTTTACATTCAAAGTATCTATAAAACTAAAAGTATCCGCAGATGCCAAAAGTACCTGAACAAAGTAAGTGGGATCGAAGACAGCTATTTTCACTTCTTTGTTTTCAATAACGGCAGTTTCTTCACACGGAATGAAAAATTGATAAATCATCACTCCGCGATCAATTTCCGCATAGAAGTCTCTGACTTCCTGTATTTTGAATTGTTCTCCGTTTATAGTTATATCTGTAAAATAATTATATTCCTTTAAATTAGAAAAAGCTCCTTTTTCTACCTTTTTTATTTCCTCTTCACTAAACTCGCCATCCGCGTTCAGGTCAAATTCCTGTATTATGGTACTACTGAACATCTCATCGAAAGCCCACTCGTGCCTGAATCCTTTAAGACCTTTATCATTAAAAACGACCGCGATCCTGTTGTCAATAAAAACATGGGGATGAGCGAAAGAGAAAAAAGGCGTAACATATGCAATGAACGCAAAAATATATTTCATAAAAAATTACCTCAAGCCCGAATAGGAAGAAATTTTTTTAGCAAGAGAAGCACGATTCATTGTACAAAGATGAATCCCCTCTACTTTGTTGTCTATCAAATCCTGTATCTGTTTTACAGCATATTCTATTCCGGCTTTCTCCATTTCGGTATCACTGTTTCCGTATTTGTCTATGATAGTGATAATGTCGGAAGGAACTGTGGCACCGCTCAGTTTTATCATTTTAGTTAGAAGCTTTGCTCTAAAAACAGGCATAATACAGGCAGAAACGGGCACTTTAACTCCCATCTTACGTATCTTATCCAAATAGCGGTAAAAAAAATCGTTCTTAAAAAACAGCTGGGTTATTATAAAAGAAGCTCCAGCTTCAATCTTTTTTATTAAGTTCTTTATGTCCTTTTCCATAGAATAAGCTTCAGAATGAACTTCCGGATAACCTGCCACTCCCAAACAAAAATTATTTCGATGAGATTTTATATAATCTATCAAGTTTGAAGCATAGTAAAAATCAGAAACTACTGATTTAAGGTCTCTGTCATTCGGGATATCTCCCCGGAGCGCCAGTATATTTTCAATGCCATTTTTACTTATTTCGTTCAATATCCCATCAATGTCTTCTTTTTTTGTATCTATGCAGGTTAAGTGCATAAGTGGTTCCATTGCGTATTCTTTTTTTATTCTACTTGCTATCTCGATGGTTCTACTCTTTGTTCCGCCGCCAGCCCCGTAGGTAACACTTACAAAGTCGGGTGAAGTTGACTTTAGCTCTTTTATGGTTTGCAATATTCCGTCAATCTTCACTCCCGGTTTTGGAGGAAAAACTTCACAGGAAAAAACAGTTTTCTTATTCTTATAAATATCCGATATTTTCAATTTATTTGCTCCATTATCTGATTATATTAACAAAACGTAGATAGTCAAGAATATAAAAAACTCAGCTCTTAGCTTCTCGCCTTTTGCTGTTGGCTTAAAGAAAATCTTTATGGTGTTTGCGGATAATCTCTGACATTAATGGTTCCGTTGCGATAGGCTATTAACAAAACTCTGATAAGGCCTCTTTGCCTTATCAGAGTTTTGAAACGTGAGAGTGTTTAAGCGGTGGATTTTAAATATAATTCATGGTAAGTTCCAGAGAACCTTTTAAATCAGCCGGAAGTTTGAGATTGTTTAATTCCCTCTTTACCGATTTCTCTATACATTCCTCACAAGCTTTTCCTTTGTATGTTTTATAGTCTTTTATTGTCACTTTCTTGACCTCCCCGTTATCTACTTCGAGTAAGAGAGTTAAGGTCCTAAGGTTCCAATTTTTAAAGATAACTTCAAAACTCATTCCAAGTTCGTCGGCAAGAAATGCTTCGAGTTTTTTAAGGTCGGTTTTTGGGCCTAAAGTTGCGTTGTTGATATAGAAGGTTGATTTTTTTGCCCTTTGCTCTTTAGGTAATTCTTCCTTATCCTTTTTTTCCGTCGCCGTAGCATATTCTACCGCCATCGGAGCTTTAGACTTCATAAGACCTCCACCTAATCCGAATCTTGATGCAGAAGAATATTCCCCCACCGCATAATCGCTAACACCCTGGGGAAGAGGCAAAGGCTGTTTTACGGTAACAACTTCTCCTGTTTTGCGAATAATTTTATCTACCGCAACAAATGACGTGTATTGAGTCATTAAATGATACTTGAGTCCGAGTTTGGTGACTTCATCTTTTACATCAGACCCTACTTTTCCGTAATCGTCAAGTTTTGCAATTCTCTCTCTTGCCCAGAGATACTTTATGGCAGAATTATCGCTGTCTTCCATCGAAGAAGTAACTTCTATTTTCTTGCTGTATTTACCTTTCGCCATTTTACCAGTTACGAGTATGCTTCCGGATGCTTTTTTGTATTTTCCGAAAAGCACAATCGGTCTTTCCGCGAAAAGATCGGGCATAGCGATTGGTTCCACATCATAAGCATCGAATCCTTTAAAGGTAGTTTTTATATCGGTGAGCAGAGGATGTTGAATGTAATTCAGAAATTTATCTGCTTTTTCTTTAGCCTCATTCTGATTTGTAACGATAAAAGGTTCACCTTTTCCGGCTCTCGCCATTCCTTCGATAAGATAACGGTTTACGGAAGAACCAATACCGAAGGCAAAGAAATTGTTTTCTCCGAGATTTTCTCTTATGTGGTCAAAAGCTTCTTTTTCTACGAAAATGTAGCCATCGGTTGCAGCCACGATAATTCTTGAAAGACCTTCTTTTTTAGGAAGAGTCGCTATCCTCTTTAGCGCATTCAGTAATCTCGTTCCGCCTCCGCCGGTTTGAGACATAACCATTTCTATTGCTTTCTTTTTATTTGCTTTTGTCGCGGAAAGCGGTTCCGGAGAAAGAACGGAAGAACCTCCCGCGAAGAAAAGAATGTTAAAATAATCCTTTTCTCTTAATCCTCCGATAATATCCTTCATAAGAGCTTTTGACACGTCGAGTGGAAAACCGTGCATCGAACCTGAAACGTCTACAACGAAAAGATACTCACGGGGAGGAACCATATTAATGCTTACTTTTTCCGGAGGTTCGAGCATTAGAAGAAAGAATTTTTCTTCCTTTCCGGGATATAGTAGTAGTCCCGTTTGTATTTTGTTTCCCTCTAAAGAATATCTAAGAATAAAATCTCTGTTGCCTCCGTATTTATCTTTTTTCGATAAAGATATTACTGCTTCGTCTTTGTTTTTATCTATATTAACATTATGTGTTGGGACGGAAATGGTCGATAGGGGAATTCCTGTTTTGAGACTAACTTTTATATCGAATTTGTAGGGAGGATTTTCCTTTTCGTGCAGATAAGGGGAGGCAGTCCAATCTTCCTTCTCCTTTTGTTCTCCTGTGAATCTCGGACCAACAACTGTCGGAAAAACATATTCATAAATACCTTTCTCCGGAACGAGGATTTCTGTATATTTTACGATTACCTTTACTTCATCCCCGGGCATAATATTGGCAACTTTCATCTGGAAGACGTTTGGACGTTTTTGTTCTAAAAGTGAGGCGACTTTTCCATCGTCTTTCGCATCTTCATATATTTGTTTTGCTTTTTCCGTTTCCTCTATTTTCGCGTCTATTATTCTTTCTCCTATTTCCATTCTCATAGCATGAATCGCTGATTTTGTTCCAAGCGGGAACACGTAGACTGCTTCGATAGTCTTCTTTCCATCATTCTTGTACACTTGAGTCAATTCGATTTCCGCTGTTACTCCGGCAATGTTTACATCTGCTTTTGTTTCAAGGAGAGGGAAACTTTCCACATCAGTTTCTCCCTGTACCAGGAAATAGGGAGAGGAGGCATCACTTTCCCGGGAAGATTCTTTCAGTTGGGCGTTAATAGGTGCACTGATAAAACTTATTATCAGAAAAATTATCACAATTAAAACTTTTTTCATTTGTCCCTCCTTTTGGGGTTGTTTATCTATTTTGATTCAAGAAATATATTTTAGTTCCGAAATCGATTAAACTATTCTTCGGTTTAATTGTTGTAACTTATCGGGGAAGGTTAAAAAAGTTTATCTTTCGACTTTTTCCATATCTTCTCCCTTATTCAAATCGGCATCGTAAAATTCTTTTATTTCGGGTAAAGATACAAAAAGTTTTTCCGTGAAATCTATGCCTATTTTTATTTTATCGGTCTCACACTCCAGTAAATGCCCCCCTCCTTTCCTGTCTTCCGTGATAAAGTGGAGATGATATTTTGGTACATTAATTCCGCTTAAATACTCAGGCAGCCTAAACCCAACTAATGTTCCTTTTACGTTATGAAATTCAAATTCGGGCTGTGTTTTTACAACTTCAGCAAGTGGCGGATATGGCTTTTCCTGGGCAGGTACGCTTCGTGTACGGACATATTTAAAAAGCCCCTTTATTTTGATTGCGTAAATCAGATTTTTTGTTGGGAGCATATTATCCAAAAATGCTTCAAGCGAGTTATAATCAAGAAGGGAATCTAAAATTATTGCTGTATCTTCCTCGAAAAAAGTAACTACCGAAAAGGGAGTTTTCAAAGAGTCTGCGACAGTATAAACTTTGCCGTCTGCTTTTATCTGGTATACTTCTCCGTCGATCATCGTCATTTCTCCGTCGAGTGAGTTGAAAGTTCCAAGCCCTAAATCTCCATGGGTTTTTAGTTCTCCAAAAGAAAATTCTCCGTCGTATATCCCTTCGAGTAACGCGTTAATTGTTGATGTCTGAAATAAAACATCCTGGTCTTTTTCTTCCTTTACGACGCAGTTTTGCATAAAACAAAAAACGATACATAAAATAAGCAAATATTTAAGTTTCACCATCTTTCCTCCTTTTTAAGAATACGGTGGATTTTATTTTAATAAATTCTCGTAATACCCGGAACTTCCTGTTCTTAAAATCTCTTTGATTATAGACTCCGTTACTTTGCCGACTCCTTTTATATTGCGTAAACTTCCTTTAATTCCCGACAAAGGTTCTTTTAGTTGTGATATGGAATAAGCCGCATAGCCGTAAGGAGAATGTTTCCCTTCGAGTTTTGCCAGATAATCGAGTTGTTCTAAAATGACCATAACAATATCATTTTCTTCCAGAATATCCCTGTAAAGACGGGCGGGTATACGTCGGGGGATTTTATATTTCTTACTGAGTAAATTAAATGTTTGATTTATAGATTGGGCGTATTCCTGCGTCGGTTCTCCCCATTTGCTTTTCAAATATATATTTGCATAGTGAGGAAGGAATTCCGGGTAATTTTCTTTTAATGTTTTCATAAAAGATTCTTTCTGTCTGCCCTCTTTTAATGTCATTCCTCCGAATACTATAAAATCAAGTTCCATTTCTTTGGCTTTACTGATTGTCTCTTCCATAATATCTGCCGTATCCGTTACAAAAGGAATAACAGGCATTAGATACATACCGCATGCGATTCCCTCTTTTTTAAATTTAGCTAACGTTTTCAATCTTGCTGAGGGTACCGGCACTCCCGGTTCGAAAATAGAACTTATTTCGTCATTTACAGAAGAGAAACTGAAAGAAACGATTGCCCTATTTTGTTCATTTATTTTTTTTATTATATCGATGTCTCTTTCCACGAGAGTAGATTTTGTAAGAATATGAACCGGAAAGTTTTTCTCGTAAAACAGTTCCAGAGCCTGACGGGTTAATTTGTATTTCGTCTCAAGAGGCTGGTAACTATCCCCGACCCCGCCGACTAATCCAACAAAATAATGTTTTAAAGGTATTCTTTTTCTTTTTGGGTCTAATTCCTTTTTTAAAATGTCTATCGCGTTTACCTTTACGGTTACATCGAAACCGAATTCTCCGTCGACATAGTATCCTTCACTTCTTCCGTCACAATATACGCAGTTATACGCGCATCCCCTGTAAAGATTCATTCCGTAATTAATCAGGAACCACGAGTCGGGTTTCTTCCCTTTTCGTAAAATCGATTTTGCCTTAATTTCTTTTACGCGCACATTTCTTATAGGTTCTATTTTTGTATTTGTATTCGTCGACTTTCAATAAGTTCATAACTTTATCTGGTTCTTTCTTTACGAGATTCCGGCAGGCTCTGTACGCTATCCAGTATGAATTTTTATCCCCGCTTTCAACAAGCTCTTTTACTAATTTGTAAACCATATCCGGATTGTGTTTTGCAAGATCGCTTAAATTATTACCGACTGCGGTTCTCGGATACAACACGCTTTCTTTAAATAAGTTTCTAAGTATAGATAAAGGATATTCCGGTCTCTCATGAAACCATTTATTTTCTTTAACCGGTCTTAAAGTTTCAGCAACAAATCGGCGTATGTTGGAGTAACTTGAATTCACAAGGTTAAGCAATATTTTTTTTGCCGTTGCGGGGTGTTTTTTTATGATTTTTCTAAAAAACATCTGCGCCATCTCTCTTTGGTCGGAATCAGGAGCATCTGCAGCCGAAATAAAATATGGTAAAATCCTTTTAGGATGTTCTAATCCGTAAAAGGATATTATCCCTAAGGATACACCTCTACTTTTGAAATCTTTGCTTTTTTCATATAAATCGGCAGCTACTTCAAAATCCCCGGATTTGCTTTCAGATAGTTTTTCATAAATGTACTTCACCATAGTTTTTATAACGTAAACTCTTCCGTAAGAAATCCTCTTTTTTTCAGGGATTTTTTTATACAGTTTGTCGAAAATCGACGATATATTTTCAACTGCCAATTCATAATTCCCTTTTATCATATTATTTATGATTTTATTATTGATATCTTTTTTTACTACTACGCTTAAAAGTTTCATTATATTTAAAATTATACAGATATTTCATGTTTGAAACAAGGGTAAATGTTTATTTTAAAAAATAAAAAAACCGCATGAAATATTCCATACGGTTTTTTATAAAAATTATAAATTATTTTTATAACTTTTTCAAATCCCTAATTTCATCCCGAAAGAAGTTCTAAAAACAAGGTCGCCATCAGTACCAGGACCATCCGAAAAGATTAAAGCTGGTTCAAAAAACATATAATTCCCTTTTCCCATGTACTTTTCAATTCCAAGGCCTCCTCCAATCGAAATGGTTGTTCCTCCACTCCTGGAAAGCAGTCCGAATATTATATCGACGTATGAGAAAAGACCTGCAATATCAGTATAATATAGAATATCAACATTGCTAAAGCTAAACAGATTTCCTGTGTTTAGAGAAAAGGCAGTGACATCCCCAAAAACCACTTCTGCTAAATTGACTCTTACCCCCAACGTTTTGGTGGGGTTAACTATAACATCAGCACCGATCCCAACATTGACATCATCACCAATATAAAGACTTCCCCTCGGCGAAAACTCTAACTTAGGTCTCGCACTAAGAGGTAACACAACAAGTAGAACTGCTAATAAAACAAATACTTTTTTCATAACTGCCTCCTTTTTCTGAATTTCAGTTATTATAAGAATATCAAGAATAAATGTCAAGTATTAAAATAAATTTTCCCGGGAGAGTTCAGGCACATGGTGGTACAGTAAGGAAGTTAAATATTATGAGCGA
>CAZKVT010000004.1:0-106116 GCA_964556365.1 uncultured bacterium
TCGCTCATAATATTTAACTTCCTTACTGTACCACCATGTGCCTGAACTCTCCCGGAATGAAGTTATTATCCTATTGACAAAACAAATATTCTTTTTATATTTATATATCGAGTATAATAGAGCTTTAGTTTTAATGAGGGGATTGCAATGAATAATGATTTAAAAAGGATAAAGGAAAGGATGGAGAGAGATCCAAACTCGCTTTTGTTTGCACAATATGCGGATCTTTTGAGGCGAGAGGACAAAATAGATGAGGCTATAGAAGTCGCAGAGGAAGGGGTTGGTAAACATCCGGAGTACGCTACCGGTTTTTTGGTTCTCGGAAGATGCTATAACAAAAAAGGCGAAATCCATAAAGCGATAGATAATTTAGAGAGAGCAACAGACCTTGATAAACAGAGTATAATCGCGTTGCAGGAATTGAGTAAGCTCTATGTTAAATCGGGAGATAAGGAAAATGCGAAAAAGACTCTCAGGAAACAACTTGAATTGGATCCTTTAGATAGAGAAGCAAAAAAATTATTGAGAGAGATAGAAGAGGATAAGGCTGAAGATAATGTCGGAAGCCTTTCTTCTTTTTTTGAGGAAGAGTTGAGTGGAGAGGAAGAAGTCTCCGAAGAGGAACCCTTAGAAGTGGAATCTGCCGAAGAAAAAGTTATTTCCGAGGAGGGAAAGGGAGAGGGAGATATTTCGGAAGTGGAAGAGGTGGAATCGGAAGAATCTTTAGGGGAAGTGAATATAGAAAGTATATCCAGTGAGGAATTTGAAGAAGAGGGCCCCAAAAAGGAAGCTGTCGAAGAAATCGAAGATATAGATTTGGGAGATGAGGGGGTAGAAAGTGGTTCGGAGATTGAAGAAGAGGAATTTTTTGGGATTGGAGAAGCGGAAGAGGGAGAGAAAGAGGGAGTGGCTGTGGATGAGGAATGGGGCGAAGAAGAAGACGATGAGGATTTTATCGGGGGTGAAGGTTGGGGAGGAGAAAATATAGATTTTGAAAAAGAAAAGGAAATTCCGGATGAGGATGAAACTTCAGAGGAAGAAGAAGTGGAAGAGGTGATTTCGGAAGATGTTGAGATTGAATCGAAAAACGAAGAAGAAGTTTCGGAAGAAGAACCGGAAGTAGTTGTTGATGAAATTGAAGAAGCTTTAGAAGCTGAAGAAGAAATTGTATTAGATGAAGAATGGGAATCCGAAGAGGAAGAGGAAGAGGAAGAGGAAGAGAAGGAGAAAGAGATAGAAGAAGAGGGAGAGATGGAAGAAGAGATAGATGAAAATGAAGAGATGGAAGAAGATGAAGAGATAGAAAAAGAGGTGGAAGAGGAAGGATGGGGGCTTGAAGAAGAGGAAATATCAACAAAATCAGATGTGGAAGGGGAAAAAGAGGAAATAGAAGGGGTGGAAGAAGTTGTTGAGGAAGAAACTAAAAAAGAAGAAATGGAAATTGGTGATATTTTCGGAAAGCCTGTATCTGAAGTGGGATGGGGAGAGGAAGATGAAGATAAAGGTGAAGAGGACTTTCCTGGAGTCGGTTCGGAGCCTGAGTTAAAAACAGTAGAAGTCAAGGAAATTTTTGATTTTGAAGAAGAAAGTAAAGAAGATAAAAGTATCGAAGAAGTCGAGTTTTCAGAAGAAGCTGTTGGGTTAGAACAGGAGGGAACTCTGGACATATCAGTTGAGTCGGAAAAAGAACCAGAGGAAGAAGAATTGGAATTGGGGGAATTAGAGGAAGAGGAGGAGATGAAAGAGGAAGAAGAGTTGGAATTAGAGGAAGAACCGGTGGAAGATATTTCGGAAGAAGAGGTTGTCGAAGAAAAAGCGGAAGATCTTAAGGAACTCGGAGAAATTTATGAAAAGCATGGCTTTAAAGATAAAGCCCTGAAAGTATATGAGAAGCTTTATAAAATCGAAAAAAGTGATGAGATAAAGAAAAAAATAGAAAAGGTTAAATCTTCAGGAAAAGGAAATCTTTTGGATTTAGAGGATGATGAATCCGAGGGAAAAGTTGGAGAGAGTCTCTTTTCTGAATTAGATAAGAAAGCACCTATACAGATGGATGAGGAAAAGCAACCTTCAGAAAGTGAAGAGAAGAGTGAAGGGGAGGAAGAAGAGGAAGTTGATGATAGCTTCCGCGAGTGGATTGACGGCTTAGGTGGGGCATCAAGTGGATGACAGAATAACAAAGATACAAGAGCAATTTAAAGAAAAAAACATTGACTGTTTTCTTGTAACTTCTAAAGAAAACATTTTTTATTTAGCAGGTTTTACCGGTGATTCAAGTGTTCTTTTTGTAGCTCCAAGAAAAGCTTTATTGATTACTGATCACAGATTCCAGGGAGAATTAGTTGATAATATTAAGGACGTAGACGTTTGTGTTACTAAAAAGGGTTATATAAAAGAGCTTGCAACCCATCGTATAGCTAAAAGGAAAAGTAGAATTGGATTTGAAGGTAACGGTATAAGTTATAGTCTTTATTGGGAATTAAGAAAAAAATTAGATTGGTTAAAATTTAAAAGTTTCGATTCTTTTGTAGAAGATTTAAGGATTATGAAAACAAAAGAAGAAATTAAAAAAATAAGAGTTGCTTGTAGTATATTGGATGAGGCTTTTGAAGCTACTATTCCTTATATAAAAGAAGGAATTAGCGAAACGGATATTTCAATAGAGCTCGAGTACAGAATGAAAAAAGCCGGTGGGGAGAAGCCCGCGTTTGAAACGATAATTGCGTCCGGATATCGTTCTTCGATACCTCATGGGGTGGCATCGAGCAAGAAAATTAAGAAGGGGGAGTTTATTACAATAGATTTTGGGACAACTTACCAGGGTTATAACTCTGATATGACCAGAACGGCATTTTTGGGTAAACCTACAAACAAAGATAAAAAGATTTATGAAACAGTATATGGTGCTCAGAAGCTTGCTTGCGAATCAGTAAAAGATAATATGAAGACCAGGGATCTGGATAAAATAGCGAGAGATTTTATTTCTGACAGCGGATTTGGGGAATATTTCTCTCATTCCTTGGGTCATGGTGTGGGATTGAGGGTGCACGAGAAGCCAACTATTTCTAATAAAGATAAATGTTATTTAAAGAAGGGTATGGTTTTCACAATAGAACCAGGTATATACATTCCTGGATATCAGGGAGTCAGGATTGAAGATACGATTGCGTTGGAAAATTGTAAACCGGAGTTATTGACAAATTCTGAAAGGGAGTTAATTGTTTTATAAATGGCTACTATAACCGATATAAATAAAGGAAAGATTTTGAAATATGAGAATTCTATGTATGAAGTAATAGAATTTCTTCATGTTAAACCCGGGAAAGGTCAGGTTTTTGTAAGAACGAAAATGAAAGACTTGGAAAGCGGAGCAACGATTAGTAAAAATTTTAAAAAGGGAGATACTTTTGAGGTAATTTCTCTCGAAGAAAAGAACGTGCAATTTTTATACAAAGATAAGGGTAAATTCTATTTTATGGATCTTGAAACTTACGAGCAGTATCCAATTGGGGAAGAGGTTTTGGGAGATGCCAGATTTTATCTTAAAGAAAATATGAAATGTAGTGTAAAAATTTCGGAAGGTAAAATGCTTGGAATAAATATCCCTAATTTTGTTACTCTGAAAGTAACTTCTACTGACCCGGGAGTCAAAGGTAATACAGCTCAGGGTGGCTCGAAACCAGCTGTTCTTGAGACCGGTCTTAAAGTTAAAGTTCCCTTATTCCTTAAAGAGGAAGAAGAAATTGTGATAGATACAAGAACCGGTGAATATATAGAAAGAAAATAGTAAGGAGGAGGTATGGAAAAGGTTAATGGAAGTATCGGATATGAGAAGCAATTAAGGTCTGGTGAGACTTTATTTAAAGAAGGCGACGCGGGGGAGGAAATGTATCTTATAAGATCCGGTAGAATTAAGATTGTGAAAGATCTGGAAGGGACAACTAAGACTCTTGCTGTTATAGGGGAAGGCGAATTTTTTGGAGAGATGGCTCTTCTGGATAAGAGTCCGCGTTCCGCGGCTGCAATCGCTGAGAGTGATGCGAAACTTATTATAGTAGACAGAGATGCTTTCTTAAGTTCTGTAAATAAAAATCCTTTTATAAAATATATTATAGAAACTCTAACAACTCGCCTGCGAAAAACAAATAATATGTTAAAATACTTCGCTGTGCCAAATGAGAAGATTCGCTTCCTTTTATTTGTTAAAGACCGATTAAGTAAGAACGAAGAAGGGGATATGGATACGAGATTGGATGCCGGGGGGAAAGAAATTGCCCAGGTTACCGGGGTACCTATAGATAAGATAAAAGAATATTTGAAAGAAATAAAAGATTACAATATCGCGAGTCTCGAGACGACTGTAATTATAAAATCTCCTGAGAAGTTCCAAAAATACGAAGAGTATATTACACTGCAGGAAGAATTTAAGGGAAGATAACGGATAAACCTTCGGTTTATCCGTTAGGAAGTTAGGAAGATAATTAGTTATTAGTGAATTGGTTGATTGGTAATCCCCAATCTCAACCCCAAAATCTCAATTTTCAATTATTTACTGTTTTTAGTACTATCAACGACCGGTTTGAAACTGAAAGTCAGTGGGTTGTTATTATTATGAATATCATAATGTAAAATAAAATCGCTTTTTTCTGATGTGAATGGGGCGTTACGATTGCGTTTGTCATGTATTGCGAAACCTCGGAATTTAAGTCTTACGAGCAATTTGTCCTCTTTATGTAAGAAATAAGGCCCTGAAAATCCATCTTCTTTTATCTTATGTTTGCTGGCAGATAAGGAATCTTTTTGGAAAGACTCAATTGTGGTCTGAACCGGAAAATGTGTAGTATCGACAAAATGTGGCGATTTGATATATGAGGAAGTAGGATATATTATAATACTGTCTAAAGGTGTTGTTATTTGTAAATGAACATATATTTCCAACGCAAAATCATCTGCGGCTAATTTAATATCTAATGGATAACTTCTATATACATATTCATAATGATTAATATCTTTATGATAAGGGTCAGATATTTTATATTTCCACCCCGGATCGACAACTGTACAGGAAACCACAAAAAAAATTAATAAAATGGAAGACATAAATAGTGAGGTAAGGTATTGTTTTTTATATTTTATCATATTTAGCCCTTTTTTTACTAACTTCTAACTTCAAACTACTAACTTCTATTTTCCCAATTCAATCGTGTCGAAATCGGTATAAGGGACCAGGACTTCGGGGATTTTTATTTCTCCTTCTTTAGTCTGGCAATTTTCCAGAAGAGATACCATAAGTCTTGGAGTTGCTACTCCTGAACCGTTTAGAGTATGAACGGGTACGGTTTTCCCTTCTGTTCTTACCCTTATGTTCGCTCTTTTTGCCTGGAAGTCTTCAAAGTTACTTACCGAAGAAACTTCGAGCCACTTATCTACGCCCGGAGCGTATATTTCAATGTCATATGTTTTTGCCGAGGCAAAAGAAAGGTCATCGTAGGGTAATAAGATAACTCTGTAAGGTAAGTCTAAAAGTTTTATAACCTTGAGAGCTTCATCGAGCAGCCTTTCGAGGGCGTCGTACGACTCCCCTGGCATAACAAAATTAACGAGTTCTACTTTATTGAATTGATGTAAACGTAGCAGACCTTTTGTTTCTTTTCCGTAGGAACCGGCTTCTCTCCTGAAGCAAGCAGTATAACCACAGTATTTGATCGGTAAATCATCGGGAGTTAAAACTTTTTCCGATAGTATATTTGTAAGAGGAACTTCGGCTGTAGGATTTAAGAATAATTCATCCTTATCCGTTATATACATATCGTCTCTCATCTTGGGAAGCTGACCGGTATTAAACATAGATTGTTCCGTGGCAAGAAAAGGTGGAAATACTTCCGTATATTGATGGCGTTTCGTGTGAAGGTCGAGCATGAAATTTATGAGAGCTCTCTCCAATTTTGCCCCTTTGCTTTTGTATAAACTAAAATTACTTCCCGCGATAGTCGCAGCAGCGGTAAAATCGAGAATATCGAGAGATTCTCCTAATTGAATATGTGTTAAAGGCTTGAAGGATAACTTTTTTACACCGGTTGGTTTTGTTATTGTTACCGGTTTTTCTTTGACCGAGTTATCGATAAGGTTTGGAATCCAGGAAATAAAATCGTCCATCGATTTTTGAATATTCTTTAATTCTTTTTCCTCAACGATGATTTTTTCTTTAAGAAACTCTAATTCGGATATCAATTCGGAGGCATCAAGCTTATTCTTTTTTAATTTACCTACTTTTTTACTCTTTTCATTCCTTTCCCTTCGCAGTTCATCTACAGAAGATTTTAAAATTTTTCTTTTATCGTTTAATTCTATAAAAAGTTCAAAATCTATATCGACGCCTTTGTTTCTTGTATTTTTCTTTAGTTTCTCTAAATTCTCTTCAATAAATTTGATATTATACATCTAAATACCTCAATTGTCTTAAAACTCTATTTCGTATTACATCCACCTTTTCTGATCCCTCTAAAACTTTTCCTTTTTCCATGATCTTTTTTGTAAGTAGTTTCATCGCATTTCCGCAATCGCAGTTCTTTTTGGAATCTCTAAAAGAAGCTATTTTCCTATTGCCGCAGCGTTCACATTCTAATACTTGTTTTTCACCCGCGACTTTTCCTTTTTTGGATACTAATTTACCTTCTATTTCCACAATATCAAGGCTAAAGTTAATCGTGGGTGCGTTTGAAAGACTTGTTCCTATTCCGTATCCGTCAGCGTAAGGATTAAGCTCCTTTAGACTGCATTCATCCAAACCTCCTGAGACGAATATGCCTACATCGTTAAAATCTCTGTTGTTTAGCTCTTCTCTTATTTCTCTCAAGATTGATGGTAGGTTACCTCTCCTTGAAGATGGTGTATCTACCCTTATCGAATCCAATTTGCCTTGTAACTTTTCGGCAAGTCTTACTGCCTCTATTTTCTCATCGCCGAATGTGTCTACGAGGATTGTTCTGGGTATTCCCTTGGCAACAGTTTTGTCGTAGGCAAGCGCGGCTCCTGCGGTATCTCCGATTATAAGTATTACCGCGTGTGGAATTGTTCCCTGTGGTTTTAAATTTAGTTTTTTAGCTGACAAAATAGCAGAGACACCGTCGGCTCCTCCCAGATAAGCGTACCTGTCTATAACCGGAGTTATGGAGGGATGCATTCTTCTCGCCCCGAATGATAAAACGGTTCTTGAGCCTGCTGCAATTTTGCATCTAGCTGCTTTTGTAGATATGCCGGAAGCCTGGCAAATATAGCCCAGCAGGGGTGTTTCAAATTTTGCGAAATCCAGGTACTTGCCTTTTATCGTGAGAACCGGTTCTTTTTCGAGAAATACGCTGCCTTCCGGTAAGCTTTCGATATCTATTTTTTTATTCTTAAATAATTCTATTGCTTCACTAAGCCCTGCGAATATCGCCCATTTGTAATTATCGGGTAATTTTTTTGCCCACACTTCCGCAATTACTTCGGGGTTTTTCTTTTCCTTTTTCAATATTTCTTCGGCTCTCTGAAAATAAATATCAGTAGTTTTTCCGTCGAGTATTTCTTTATGATTCGCGTGAATTTGCATAGATATTATTTCGACTCCTTCTTTGGAAAACTATTAAAAAAATTTTTTATGTCAAGGAATTTTATCACTTCTTTTTTTTGCCTGTTCTATAATCTCTATTAATGAGGTGATTTTTGGCTTTGAAGAATTGAATATATAGGAAATTTCCTCTTTTGTGTAATTTTCTTTCAAGAATTCTTTAACTGGTATTTTCTCAAACCAGCAGTCTAATATTTTACGACAGGGTAATCCATTATTTTCCCGGTGACAGTAATGGAAAGTAAGCCAGTGACCTAATTTGCGGCAGTAAATTTTCTCGTTATCGTATCTATCCATGAATATTTTAAAGTTTTAAGAAAGCCGTAAGGATTTCCTTACGGCTTTCTTAAAAAAATTACCATTTACCTGTTTTTTCTTTTTTTGGTTTAGGTAATCCTTCTATACTTTTTAGAGATTTTTTCATTTCTTCTTCGGGGAGAGGATAGTCCTCTAAATTGCCGGCGAGGTAGTTTTTGTATCCGGCCAGGTCGAGAAGACCGTGACCGCTGAAGTTAAAGATTATAACTTTTTCTTTACCTTCTTCTTTTGCTTTTTTGGCTTCCCGGATTGTTGCCGCTATGGCGTGGCTCGTTTCGGGAGCACAGATTAATCCCTCTGTTCTGGCAAAAGTTATAGCGGATTCGTAACATTCCAGTTGATGAATCGATTGCGGAGTAAGTAATCCTTCGACTATCGCTTGCGATATCAAAGGAGCCATACCGTGATATCGCAGGCCGCCGGCGTGGATTGGAGGCGGAATAAAATCATGTCCGAGTGAAAACATGGGTAGAAGAGGAGTCATTTTGGCTGTATCTCCATGATCATACACAAAAGGAGCTCTTGTCATTGTTGGACAGGAAGTTGGTTCTACAGGTATGATGTCTATTTCTTCTCCGTGTATCTTATCGTTAACAAAAGGAAAAGCCAACCCCGCAAAGTTACTGCCACCTCCGCAGCAACCTATTACAGTATCTACTTTGTTTTCTCCGGCTTTTTCGAGTTGTTTCTTTACTTCGAGTCCGACTATAGTTTGGTGCAGCAATACGTGGTTTAGCACGCTTCCCAGAGAGTATCTGGTTTCGCCTTTTTCATCTGATACCGCTTCTTCGATTGCTTCACTTATGGCTATGCCGAGACTTCCGGGTGTATCAGGCATTTTTTCAAGTATTGCACGTCCTGCGTTAGTTGTGTCACTGGGACTTGCAATACAGGTTGCTCCCCAGGTTTGCATCATTGTTTTTCGAAAAGGTTTTTGGTCGAAACTGATTCGGACCATGTAAACCTTGCATTCGAGCCCGACAATAGCACTCGCGAAAGCAAGAGCACTTCCCCACTGTCCCGCGCCCGTTTCTGTTGTTAGTTTTTTTATTCCGAATTCTTTGTTGTACCATGCCTGGGCAACCGCTGTATTAGGTTTGTGACTGCCTGGGGGGGATACGCTTTCATTTTTATAATAAATTCTGGCCGGTGTATCAAGATAGTCTTCCAAAGCTTTAGCTCTGTGCAAGGGAGTGGGTCTCCATTTATAAAGAATGTTCAGTATCTCTTCGGGAATGTCTATCCATCTTTCCGAACTTGCTTCCTGTTCTATTAGATTCATAGGAAAAACAGGGGCAAGCATATCCGGTGTTATAGGATTCCCGTCCGGACCGAGTGGCGGTTGTAGGGGACTCGGTAAGTCGGCAGCAAGATTATACCACTGTTTGGGGATTTCGCTTTCGCTTAAAACTGTTTTTATCCGCACAATAACCTCCTTTTTTGTTGTTTCAGTATAAAATAATTTCCTTAATTCCTAATCAATATAAGTAATTAAATACTAAATGTCAAGAAAAAATATAAAACAAAAAGGAAGATAGCTACTGGTCGTTTGTCGAAAACTTTGTGGTCTTTGTGAGTTTTGTGGTTCAATGGTTTTCGAGATAGGGTGGATGGTTTGACCATCTAAAGTCCTAACCATTTTAAATCCCTTGACAAATTGTATCAAAAAATTAAATTCAGCCCATGAAAAAACTAATAATATTATTTATATTATTCTTACTATTAAATATATCTAACTGTACACCGGCAATACAGGTTGTTTCCGAGGAAGACGCGAATAAAATCTATGAAAACGCTATGAAAGCGTATACTGAACAGAATTATAAAGAAGCGAACGAGCTATTTCTGGTAGTTGCCAAAAGTGACAAGTCAAGGAAACTTCAGGCGAATTCTTTATTTTATCTCGGAGAGATAAATAAAGCGATGGGCAATTATGGAAAAGCTTTGATAAGTTATTCTGCGGCGAGTCATTACGGTATCAATACAGCAGAGAATATAAAAGAATTAGCCTCTCTGGCGGATGTAAATTCTATCGAAAAATCCGTAAGTTATGCTCCTGCCGAGCTCAAGCCTTTTTTATTGTATACGCTCGGAAGGAAATTGCAAAGTTCGGGTAAAGAAAGAGAAAGTGAAAAATATTTCGCAGAAATTGCTAAAAAATATCCAAGGAGCGAATATGCGAGAAAGTCGAAGTACATGACTCCCCATAAGGGAAAAACTAAAGTTGGGATATTGCTGCCTCTTTCAGGTAGCTATCGGGAATCGGCTGAATCGGTTAAAAAAGGAATAGAAATTGGCTCGAGGGATAGGTTTATTCCTCTGTACGTAGATACAAGAGGAGATCCGGTCAGGAGTTATAAAGAGGCTGTTAAACTTATAAGAGAGCAGAAAGTATCCGGGATTATCGGCCCTCTTTTTTCTCGAAATAGTTTTGCGATCGCCTGTCTTGCGGATTATAATGGAATTCCTTTTATTTCTCCTACCGCGACTAAAGATTTTATAGGGTTAGCAGGAGAAAGATGTTTCATGATAAATAGAACAATACAGCAGCAGGCGGTAGCAATGGCTAATTACGCGGTCAAAGAATTGGGTTTAAGGACTTTTTCTATATTATATCCTTATTCGGATTACGGAGAAACATTCGAGGAAGTTTTTTCCAAAAAAGTATTAGAATTGGGAGGAAGGATAATAAACTCATTTTCTTTCCAGGAGGGGAAAAGAGATTTTCAGGATGAATTGAACAGGATAAAATCAAGCCATCCCGATGCTATATATGTTCCGGCTGCTACTTCGGATGTTCCCGCGATTGCCAGTCAAATTAAATACCTTGGTTTAAGGTCTCAAATCCTTGGAGCAAATGAGTGGAAGACAGAAGATATATTCAGACAGCAGGTTGAAGCATCTTCCCTTGAAGGAATTATAATTTCCGATAGTCCTTTTAATCCAACTCCGGAATTTGAGGAAGAATTCAAATTTGTTTACAGAGAACAGCCGGATAGATACGCCTGTTTAGGTTATGATGCTGCAATAATCATGGGAAGCCTGGTGGAAAATCCCGGAAATTTAGGAGCATTGGGAAATATTCAATTAACAGCCGGTTCACTTGGGAAAAGAGATTCCTATGAAAATGTTCACATTTATGTTATAAATAGAGGAAATTTTAAGCTTATAAAATGAGAAGCGGGGAGGTTTTTTGAAAGGCAAAAATAATAATAAATTTTACTGGAAAAATGCAAACTCGATTATTTTCGCCGCTGGAATACTGGCTATAATAATTGGTTATATATTTCTCGCGCGAGAATCTTTGACTTTAGCTCCAATACTTTTAGTGCTCGGGTATGCCGTTTTAATACCTATTTCTCTTGTCTATAAAGGCTGGGGAAAAAAGGGAAAAAAATCTCAAGAATAGTTATTAGTAAATAAGTATTATTAGGTCCCAGATACCGGGTCTTAGAGTCAGTAAATTAGTGAATTAGTAAAAAAAACAAAAATATTCGTGCTATTCGTGTGATTTGTTGTTTCTAGAAGTTTTGGTGTGCGGGGTGTGTTAAAAACAAAATAAGCAATTTAGTGTGTTTCGTGGTTAATAAATCCTGTTAATCTGCGTGCTATTAATTCTCCTCCGAGAATACAATTGCCTGAAATTTCCAGAGGTCCGCAGACTTCCACGCATTAGCAGTAAGTCCGGCTTTATAACAAGTATGCTCCAGAAAAGTATCCTTATTCCAGCCCTGTTCTATTGGAACCTGAGGAAGTAGTAATCCGCTCATATATCCTTTTCTTATCATCAAACCATCTCTCCCTACTTTTATTTCGTCTATATTATTAACTTTTTGCATGGGAGTGAGAACGGATATTTCGATTTCTAAATCGTCGATTTCAGAAGATATAACGGGAGAAAATCTGGGATCCTGTGTGGCTGCGGCAATGGCCATATCCCTTATTGCAAGAAACAAAGGTTCTTCTGCTATTATCAGTCCGATACACCCGCGAAGGGTTCCGTCTTTCCTCTTTAATGTTACAAAAGCTCCGCATTTTTTCTTAAGCGTTTCACTTCCGACGGTGAATTCGGGAGTTTTTTCGTTTTTCACATATTGATTTATCGTTTCTCTGGCGATAGTTAATAATTTTTCTTTTTCTTCGGCGGTTAGATTAAAGCCAATATCGGATTCGGAGTTTTTATTCGTATTTGTTTTCGATGTATTTTTAGTGAAAACCCAGGCGCCGTAGCCCACAATATACCCATTTTTGTCGCCGGTAACATCACCAGAAGTGGTTCTATTTAAAAGTTTTACGTTAGTAGCACTCAGAGTTTCCATAAACTTTAGCAAAACGGCAATAGAAGAGCATCCGCACGCGGCACATGCTCCGGAGTAACGTATTTTTCTGTCGTATTCCAGCAAACCCTTATAATCGAGGTTTTTTATATACTTATCTACCTCATCCGTAATTTCTTTAGCTTTATTGTAATTTTCTCCGTGGTAAAGATCCGATGAAATTACAATAACCCAATTTTCTCTGTTGTTTAACTCACTATGTAGAGCTTTGGCAAGTACAGAAAGTTCTGAAAGTTTGTCTGTATTAAAAATGATAGGAACTATTGTGAAGTCTTTAAGAACCTTCTGTAAAAAAGGCAATTGTAATTCGAGAGAGTGTTCCTGTGAATGTGCTTCCGGGTCATTTTTGATGAGGTCACTATGAGTTATTAATTTAGAAGCGAACTTTTCGTCTACACTTACTACCCCCAGAGGCGTTTCCCACTTTCCCTCTCCAAATACCGAGAAGCCTTTAACATAGAAACGGTGAGAAGGGCCTAAAAGGATTACAAGTTTTTTATTGCTGTTTCGTAAGTTCTCGTAGGCAAAAGCAGCTGTCTGTCCGCTATAGATATAACCAGCGTGAGGAGATATTATTCCTAAGATTTCTTCTTCTAATTTGACATCGACATTTTTTAAGTACTGATCGATTGTTGACGAGAGATTTGATGAATCTGCAAGATAAAAAGACCCAGCGAAGACTGGTTTTCTTACCATTTCGGACCTCCCTTTACAATTAAAGGAACATAGTAATAAAAATATGCAAAAAAATAATTTATACATAGTGTTTCTCAATTTAACGGAGAGGTAGGGATTCGAACCCTAGAAGGAGCTTTTGACCCCTTAACCGATTAGCAATCGGTTGCCTTCGGCCACTCGGCCACCTCTCCCTCGGAGGGTGAGGGACTCGAACCCCCAAGGGTGTAAACCCGCCGGATTTCAAATCCGGTGCCTTACCATTAGACTAACCCTCCCTTTACTGCAATATTACCAGCTCCACGGTAAAAGTCAAGAGGAGATAATACTGTTTATAGTTTTGGTAAAGTATTTAGGTTTTTATGGTAAAAAACAATATTGTTAGTGTTAATGTCATTTATAAGGTTGTGGGTACGTTAGGTCGTTGGATGGTTGGTTCGGAACAAGGACCTTGAACTTAGGACTTTGGACATAGGACCGCTTATTTTTCTCTGTGTTCTCTGTCGTAAAAATTAGGAGGGGTTGGGAAAGGAACTTGACAAAAAAGCGTTTCCTTTTAATATATAGGCGTTATTATGGATTTAAAAATAAATGTTGGAAATCTTCCTAAAGAGGGAAGCAGCCACGAGTTTTATTTAAAAGAAGAAGATGTTGCCGTTAAAGAGGTCGTTAGCGATACGTTTGTAAATTTTGAAATATGTAAAAACGGTAATTCTTATGATGTGAAAGGTTTTATGGACTATAAACTTTCTCTTATATGCTCCAGATGCCTTAAAGAAATTACTCGACATAAGAGAAAAGAATTCAGCTTGGAAGTTAGAGAAAAAGTAGATTGTGCTGTTACAGGTAAGTCTAATAGAAAAACAGGTGAAGCTGAAAACGTATATATTGTAGGAAACAGTTGTTTGGATTTAGGACCTTTTCTTCGCGATGAGATAATTTTATCGATTGCTTTGAAACCTCTTTGCAGCGAAGAATGTAAGGGACTTTGTTCCGTTTGCGGTGCGAATTTAAATGAATCCGCCTGTGAACATGTTAAATTAAAGGAAGAAAGTCTTACTTAATTAAACTCGAAGAAAAAAAATCGGAGGATTTTATGCCAGTTCCAAAAAGAAGATCTTCAAGTACTCGCGGAAAAAAAAGAAGGACTCATTGGAAAGTTAAAGAAAATGATTTGATTGAGTGTTCTCACTGTCATTCTTTAACCGGACCTCACAGAGTCTGCCCACACTGCGGATATTATAAAGGTCGTTTGGTCGTTAAGGGTCTTGAAGAAGATTGATGAGAGTTGCGATTGATGTTATGGGGGGTGATTATGCTCCCCGTAAGATTATTGATGGCACAAAACTTGCCTATAATGAGTTAAAAAATTTAATTGAAATTAATCTTGTAGGAAATAAAGAGATAATTGAAAAATTCAATATTCCGGATGAATTTTCGGTCATTGATGCCTCTCAGGTGATAAATGCGGGTGATCCCCCAATGGAAGCATATAGAAAAAAGAAAGACTCTTCTCTCGCGAGAGCGGTAAATCTACAGAAAAACAAAGAAGTTGATGTAACTGTTTCAGCTGGAAATACAGGAGCTGCTGTTGCTTTTTCGATACTTTCTTTAGGACGATTAAAGGGTGTAGATAGGCCCGCTCTGGCTACTTTTTTCCCCACAAAGAAAGGAAAAGTTCTCGTGCTTGATGTTGGAGCAAATTCCGGAGTTAAACCTATAAATCTAAGGGATTTCGGAGTTATGGGGTCTCTTTATCTTGAAAAAGTTTTTAATTTAAATAACCCATCAGTAGGTTTACTCTCGATGGGAAAAGAAGATACAAAAGGCGGAAAAAGTGTCCAGGAAGCTCATAACATGCTTTCAGAAGCAAATATAAATTTTGTGGGTAACGTGGAAGGGTATGATATCTTAGACGGGAACGCAGACGTTGTAGTTTGTGACGGGTTTGTAGGAAATGCAGTTTTGAAATTCGGGGAATCGCTTGTTGATTTTTTGCTCTCAGAGATAAAAACAGGAACTTCGAAGAATTTAATTGCTGCTATCGGAGGAACTTTAATGAAACCTGTATTTAAGGATTTGATGAAAAAGGTCGATTATGAGGAATATGGAGGAGCCATTTTGTTGGGAATTGATGGCATAACAGTAATTTGTCACGGCAAATCCAATGAGATAGCCATTAAAAACGCGATCCTTAAAGGGTATAAATTTTACGATTTAAAAATTAATTCTTTAATACAAGAGAGTTTAACTTAAATGAAGACGGCGCTTCTTTTTCCCGGTCAGGGGATACAGAGAGTAGGTATGGGAAAGGATTTGTACGAAGAATTTCCGCTCGCGAAAAAGTATTATGACGAAGCGGATAGACTGCTTGGTTTTCCTATCAAAGAAATTTTCTTTAATGGTCCCGAGGAAGTGTTGGCGGCGTCGGAAAATGCTCAAGTCGCAATATTATTAAGCTCTTACGTTATTTTCAATATAATAAAAGACAAACTTGAATTTTCCTGTGTTGCCGGACATAGTCTTGGGGAGTATACTGCACATCTTGTAGCTGGGACGTTCGACTTTGCTGATGCCTTGCATCTGGTTCGTTTTAGAGGGGAACTTATGAGTACGGCAAGGAAAGGTACGATGAGTGCGATTATAGGACTCTCTGCTGAAAAAGTTTTAGAAGTAGTGGACTCTACACCGGGTGTAGTTAATGCCGCTAATTTTAATACCCCGGAACAGACAGTTATTACGGGAGAAGTTGAAGCAGTTAAAGAAGCGGGTAAAAGGTTAAAAAAGGAGGGGGCAAGGGTTATTCCTCTTGCAGTTTCTGGAGCTTTTCATTCTCCGCTTATGCGGGAAGTTACGCTTCCTTTGAAGAAAGTCCTTTCTAAGACTGAAATAAAAAAGCCTCGAGTACCTGTTTATTCTAATGTTACCGGTGAGCGAGTTACCGAAGTTGATGAAATATTAGAGACTCTGGGCTTACAGGTAGAAAAACCCGTTTGTTGGGTTAAGTCTCTTCGAAACATTAAAAGAGATGGTGTACAGCGGTTTATTGAGATTGGATATAGGAGTGTTCTAATAAAAATGGTGAAAAAGACACTTGACAAAGTCGAAACAATGAGTATTTCTTATCCAAAAGATTTAAAGGGGATTCTTGATGAGTGACAAATTGGCTTTAATTACCGGAGGGGGAGCGGGTATCGGAAAGGGAATAACTTTAAAACTCGCCTCGAGCGGTATTGATTGTGTAATTTTTGATGTTCAGGATGCATCGGCCGTCGCGGGGGAAGCTGAAGGTTTAGGTGTTAAGGCTTCTTTCGTAAATGTTGATGTGACAGATTACCAGGCTGTGAAGTCCGCAGTTTCGGAGGTGAATGATTCTCTGGGGGATATTAACATTCTTATCAATAACGCGGGTATAACTCGGGATAATTTACTTATGAAGATGACAGAAGATGATTGGGATAAAGTTATACAGATAAATTTAAAGGGTGTTTTTAATTGTACTAAGGCGGTTATTCGTAAAATGATGAGTTGTCGTTGGGGAAGAATCGTTTCTATTTCTTCGGTTGTGGGAATTATGGGCAATGCCGGACAGTCAAATTATGCTGCTTCGAAGGCAGGAATAATTGGTTTTACAAAATCGATGGCAAGAGAAGTCGGCTCGAGAAACATTACCGCCAATGCTATTGCCCCTGGTTTTATAAGGACTGAAATGACGGATAAGCTCCCAGAAATGGTTAAAAAGGATTATTTATCAAGAATACCTCTCGGTAAATTCGGAGAGGTTGAAGATGTATGTAACCTGGTTAAGTTTCTTATTTCTGATGAAGCTTCTTATATCAGCGGACAGGTGATCCAGGTTGACGGAGGACTTCTAACTTAAAACTTAGAAAAATTAGGAGGAGGTTTTTGTATGGCTTTAATGGATATGGTAAAAAAAATAATTGTTGAGCAGCTTGGTGTTGACGAGGCTGAAGTAACAGAAAGTGCGCATTTTATAGATGACCTTGGCGCTGATTCACTCGATACTGTAGAATTGATTCTTTCTTTCGAAGAAGAATTTGATATAAGTATTCCGGACGAAGACGCTGAAAAGTTGGAGACGGTCGGTAAGGTAGTTGAATACTTAAAGGCTAATGTAAAAGAATAAATGCATCGAGTAGTTATAACGGGGGTAGGAGTCCTTACCCCAGTAGGGATAGGAGTCCGGGAATTCTGGAAAGCCCTTAAAGATGGAAAGAATGGGATCTCTAAAATTACGAGATTCGACCCCTCCGAATTTAAAAGTCAGATTGCGGGAGAGGTTAAGGATTTTGATCCTTCCAAAAGATTAGATGCTAAAGATACCAAAAGATATGATTTATTTACTCTATACGCTCTTTATACCACTGTCGAGGCGATCGAGGATAGTGGCCTGGATCTCGAGGATTTGGATAAAAACAGGGTAGGAGTAATTTACGCGTCGGGTATTGGCGGGGAAAACACCTGGGAAAATGAGATGAATAAGATGATAGAGAAAGGCCCGCGTAGAGTAAGTCCTTTCTTTATTCCTGCTTTGATAATAAATATGGCGGCGGGTAAAATCGCGATGAAATTTGGCTTTAAAGGAGTTAATTACGGAGTTGTTTCCGCCTGTGCTTCTTCCGGGCATGCGATAGGAGAGGCTTTCCGTAAGGTTCGTTCGGGAGAAATGGATATAATGGTTGCAGGAGGGAGTGAGGCTCCTTTGGGACCGCTTGCTCTGGCGGGTTTCTGCGCGGCTAGGAGTTTGTCGACGAGGAATGATGAACCTGAGAAAGCTTCGAGACCGTTCGAAAAGAATAGAGACGGTTTTGTTATGTCTGAAGGTTCGGGTACTCTTATTCTTGAGAATTTAGAAAGTGCTAAAAAGAGAGGGGCTACTATATACGGTGAAATAGTAGGATATGGAGCTTCAAATGACGCTTTTCATATTACCGCACCGAATGAAACAGGAGAGCCTCAGTCGATGGCGATGAAAAAGGCCATGGAAGACGGAAATATAAAAGAAGAAGAAGTCGACTATATAAACGCCCACGGTACCGCTACGATATTGAATGATAAGGTAGAGACCAAGGTCATAAAGAAGGTTTTTGGAGAACGTGCTTATGAAATAAGTATTTCTTCAAGTAAATCTATGACAGGTCATCTTCTGGGCGCGACTTCGGCGGTAGAAGCTATTGCTTCTATTTTAAGTCTTCGAGAAGGAATTGTTACTCCAACTATTAATTACGAAATGCCTGACGAAGAGTGCGACCTTAATTATACCCCGAATAAGGCTGTTGAAAAAAGTATAAATGTTGCGCTTTCCAATTCATTCGGTTTTGGCGGGCATAATGTTACTCTTGCTTTTAAAAAATATGAGGAGTCTAAGTGAAGGTAATAGTTTGCATAAAACAAGTTCCTGATCCCGAACACGCTAAGATGGATGAAAAGTCCGGGACAGTCGTTCGGGAAGGTGTGGAACTTATGATTAACCCTTTTGACCTTTATGCTGTGGAAGAGGGATTGCGATTAAAAGAGAAAATGGATGGGGAAGTTGTTGTTGTTTCTATGGGCCCTCCGCAGGCTGAAAAAGCTTTAAGAGAAGTTATCGGTATGGGTGTAGATCAGGGTATCTTGTTGACTTCCCGGGAATTTGCCGGAGCTGATACGTGGGCAACCTCCTATACTCTTGCTAAAGCATGTGAGAAAATAGGAAATTATGGGCTGATTATTTGTGGAAAACAGGCCATAGATGGTGATACAGCTCAGGTTGGTCCGGGTATAGCAGCTCAGCTTTCTATACCTCAGATTACTTTTGTTAGAAAAATAGATGAAATTTCAGAAAAAAATATTAAAGCAGAGAGGATGGTTGAAGGTGGCTATGAAGTTATTTCTTCTCCTTTACCTCTTTTGATTACGGTAGTAAAAGAGATAAATGAGCCCAGACTTCCAACTTTAAAAGGCAGGCTGAACGCAAAGAAAGCCGAGATAGCACACTGGGGTCCCGAGGATATAGGCGCGGATAAAGATAAGATCGGGATGAATGGATCCCCTACAATGGTTGATGAGATTTATACGCCGGATCTATCGAAAGACGGTAAAATTTATACAATCGATCAATTAGGCGAAGCGGCGGAAGAGATTGTAAAGAAACAAAAAGAAATGGGGCTTATTTAATGGGTATTCGAGTAATTAAAGACAAATGTACCGGATGCGGCATCTGTTTTAAAATATGTCAGTATAGTGCAATTGATATAACGAAAGAGGTGCATACACTTGCTAATGGTAAAAAAGCTAAAAAACTTGCGATTATCGATCTCGAAAAATGCACTCTTTGCGGAGAATGTGTTAAACCATGTCCCACAGATGCTATAGAGTTAAAAACTAAAACTCACGAATTTGAAGGTAAAGAAAATTATAAAAATGTGATGGTGTTTGCCGAACAGCGTAGAGATGAGCTTGAAGGAGCCGCGTTCGAACTTATCGGAAAAGGTAGAGAATTGGCTGATAAACTCGGGGTAGACCTCTATGCTCTTCTTTTAGGTAAAGACCTGAAAGGTAAGCCGGAAAAACTGATTGCATCAGGCGCAGATAAGGTAATTGTTATAAGTGATGATTCTTTAGTTAATTTTTTACCGGAGCCATATACAAATATTTTAATAGATATAATTAAAAAATATAAACCTTCTATTTTCCTGGCGCCTTCTACAACACAGGGAAGAGCGCTCCTTTCAAGAGCAGCAGGTAAAATTTACACCGGGCTTACAGCCGATTGTACCGGTTTGGATGTCGATTCTGAGGGTAATTTACTGCAAACCAGACCCGCTTTCGGAGGTTCTATTAAGGCAAGAATTCTTACCCCTAATATGCGACCTCAGATGGCAACGGTGCGTCCCAAAGTATTTAAACCTCTGGAGGAAGATACTAGTAGAAAGGGAGAGATTATAGAAGAAAAAGTGTCGGGAGAGTTATTGAAAAGCACTACTAAATTCGAGGAATGGATTGAAGATACGACTTCGGCAATTTCAATAGAAGATGCTGATATAATCATTTCCGGGGGAAGAGGATTGGGATGCAGTGATAATTTTAAAATTTTATTTGAATTGGCTGAGGTTTTGGGGGGTGCTGTAGGGGCCTCGCGACCTACGGTCGATGAAGGATGGATTCCGTATTCTCATCAGGTTGGGCAGACAGGTAAAACGGTGGGTCCTAAATTATATATAGCTGTTGGAATAAGTGGTGCTATTCAGCACCTGGAGGGTATGAGGAGTTCCGATTTTATTGTTGCTATAAATAAGGATCCTGATGCTCCTATATTCAAAGTCGCGGATGTTGGGATCATAGGAGATCTTTTTGAGGTAATTCCCGAATTAAAAGAAAAACTAAAAAGAGCTATAAATGGCTGAGAAAATAAGAAGCAGTTCTATCGTTGAAGAGTTGGAGAAGGCTTATTTAGATTACTCTATGAGTGTAATCGTTGGAAGGGCTCTTCCTGATGTTCGTGATGGACTGAAACCCGTTCATCAAAGAGTTCTTTATGCTATGAGCAAAATCGGTTTAACTTCGAGTTCTTCATTTAAAAAATCCGCTACCGTTGTAGGTGAAGTTCTCGGCAAATATCATCCTCATGGCGATATGGCTGTTTATGATACGATTGTCCGCATGGCACAGGATTTCTCCCTGCGTTATCCTCTGGTCGATGGGCAGGGCAATTTCGGTTCCATAGATGGTGATAACGCGGCTGCGTATCGATATACGGAAGTCCGGATGTCAAAAATCGCGGAGTTGATGCTCCGGGATATCGATAAAAATACCGTCGATTTTATTCCAAATTTTGATGCTTCACTTATGGAGCCAACGGTTTTGCCTTCGGCGTTTCCCAATCTTCTTGTAAATGGTTCCAGCGGAATAGCCGTTGGAATGGCTACCAATATACCTCCTCATCAATTAGGAGAGGTGTGTGATGGGGTTATCGCCCTTATTGAAAATCCCGAGTTGGAAGTTAAAGATTTAATGGGATGGATTAAGGGTCCGGATTTTCCGACACGCGGTTTAATAGTAGGGGATAAAGGATTAAGAGAAGCTTATAATACTGGTTCGGGTAAAATCGAAGTGCGCGCTAAACTTCATTTCGAACCCGAAAGCCACGGCAGGGAAAAGATAATAATAACGGAAATACCTTATCAGATTAATAAAACTACTTTGCTTGAACAGATTGCTGATAGAGTTAATCAGGGCAAAATACCGGGTATTTCCGATATGCGTGACGAATCGGATCAGAGCGGGATAAGAGTGGTCCTTACGTTAAAGAAAACTGCGGATTCAAACACTGTCTCTAGAAGGCTTTTGAAATATACCAGTTTAAGAAGGACTTTCGGAATAATGCTTCTTGCTATCGTGGATGGAGTTCCCAAGATGCTGAATTTAAAAGAACTTCTTCAATTTTACATTAATCACAGAAGAGAAGTGGTTCGCAGGAAATGTGAGTATGAACTCGATAAAGCCGAAAAAAGAGCGCATATTCTCGAAGGGCTTCTAAAAGCGCTTGACCAGATTGATAAAATAATCGAAACTATTAAAAAATCAAAAAATAGAGAAGAAGCACAGGCAAACCTTATTAAAGTTTTCGAATTTAGCACAGAGCAGGCTGACGCGATACTTAATATGAGATTATCCAGGTTGACTTCTCTTGAAAGAAATAAGCTTGTTGATGAATACGAAGAAAAGATAAAAATTATTGAGAAGTTACAAAATATACTTTCTTCCGCGAAAAGATTGGACGCGGAGATTATTAAAGAACTTAAAGAAATAAAAGAAAAGTTTAATGATAAGAGAAGGACCGAAATATTCGGGGGACCGGCAGATGACCTTTTCGATTCCGATATTGATCTTGTTAAAGAAGAAGATGTCGTAATTACCATTACAAAAAAAGGTTATGTTAAGAGAATTCCTTTATATACATACAAACAGCAGGGACGGGGAGGCGTAGGTATAATAGGGGCTTCAATAGGCGATGCTGATTATGTTAGTTCTCTTCTTGTGGAATCAACTCATGATAAGATGCTGCTTTTTACCAATGTGGGGAAATGCTATCCGCTTAACATATATCAGATTCCTGAATCGAGCAGAACTTCCAGGGGTGTGTCTCTCGCGAGGATGTTAAATTTGGATAGACAAGAAATTCCTCAGGCTGTCATCACTTTGAGAGAGATGGAAGAGAACGATAATGTTGTTCTGGTTACAAAGAAGGGAATAATTAAGAAAGTGAAACTATTAGATTTCGCCAACGCTCATTCGGGCGGAATAATTGCTCAGAGGATGAAAGAGGGAGATGAATTATTCGCTGCCGAGAAGGTAGAAAAGGGTAATAGAATATTTCTCGCGGCGAGCCATGGACAGGTTATTAAATTCGATGAGAGTATTTTAAGGCAGATAGGTAGAACTGCTCAGGGCGTAATTGGTATGAACATTCCAAACGGCGAGAGTATTATCTCATGTGTAATGGGTGATGATAAAATAAAAGACCTTGTATTTGTATCGGATGATGGATACGGCAAAAGAGTCGATGCTTCGGAGTTCAGAGAAACCAATCGAGGTGGTAAAGGTGTTAGGGGAATGAAAATTACCAAGGGCAGAAGACTTCAGAGAATGGTTGGAGTAAGCGGAGAAGAAGAATTAATGGCGATTTCGGAAGCCGGTAAGATTATAAGGCTTAATCCCGATGGTATCAGCAAGCAGCACCGTAATACCCGTGGAGTTAAAGTCGTATCGATAAAGGGAGAGGATAAGGTAACGGATATTGCGATAGTAACGGATTGATGGAACCCCTGAAGGTGGATTTCTATTCGGGAAGTAAGAGTGATGAGTATCCTAAAAAAATATACACTACTTCAGGAACGATATCGGTTGATAAAATCATAGAAACTAAGTTGGAAGAAGATTTCGATTCTAAAAATAGGACGAAAATCTTTATTTTTCAAAGTCAAGGAAAAATTTTTTATCAACTTAATATAAAAGAGGACTTTTTTAAGTTAAAACAAATAGAAATAGAGGAGGAGTAATTTCTTATGAGTAAAGGGAAAAAGAAGAAGACATCTTCAATCATATCTCCTTACGGGGGAAAGTTAATAGATTTGACTGTAAAAGGAGAAGAAAGGGATGAATTAATCAGGAAGGCTAATAAATTGGATTCTATACAGCTATCTTCCCGCTGCCTTTGTGATCTGGAACTTCTCGCGACAGGCGGTTTTTCCCCTCTCGATAGATTTATGGGTGAAGAAGACTATAATAGAGTTATAAAAGAAATGCGACTGGCGGATGGTACTTTTTTCCCCATGACTATAACTCTTCCCGTTTCAGATTTTCCAGATAAAAATTTAGGAAAAGAGATTGCTCTGCGTGATTCGAGAAACGATTTGATTGGAATAATGAAAGTCGAGGAAATCTATACCAGTGATCCTGTTAATGAAGCAAAGTATGTTTATGGTTCGACCGATGCGCGCCATCCTCTGGTGGCTGAGCTCCACAGTTGGGGAGACAAATATCTGTCCGGTGCTCTTAAGGTTTTGAATTTTCCGAAACATTATGATTTTAAAGAATTACGTTTAACTCCGGTACAAGTAAGGGGTTTACTTTCTAAGACCGGGTGCGACAATGTGGTTGCTTTCCAGACAAGAAATCCCATGCACAGAGTTCATGAAGAGCTTACAAAGATTGCGGCTAAAAAGATCGATGGGGCGTTACTTATTCATCCCGTTGTCGGACTTACAAAACCCGGTGACGTGGATCATTATACGCGTGTTAGAAGTTATAAAGAACTTTTTGAAAAATATTACGATAAAAAGAAGACTGTGCTCAGTTTATTGCCTCTTGCTATGAGAATGGCAGGCCCCCGGGAAGCTTTGTGGCACGCGATAATAAGAAGAAATCACGGGGCGAATCACTTTATTGTAGGCAGAGATCATGCCAGTCCCGGAAACGATTCGAAGGGAAAACCTTTTTATGGTCCTTACGAAGCGCAGGAGCTAATGAAAAAGTACGGTGAGGAAATCGGTGTAAAAATGGTTTCTTTCAATGAACTCGTTTATCTACCCGAAGAAGACCGTTATGAAGAAAAAGACCAGGTCAAAAAGGGAGTGGAAATAGCGAAAATATCAGGTTCGGCGGCAAGAGCTGCTATAGCGAAAGGAGAAAAACCGCCAAAGTGGTTTATGCGAGCGGAAGTCGCCGAGATCCTTAGAAAAAGACATCCCGCGAAACATGAGCAGGGTTTTTGTATATGGTTTACCGGTCTTTCCGGAGCGGGAAAATCTACGATTGCCAATGACTTTGTCGAAATGATGGCGGAATATGGAAGAGATGTTACTGTGCTCGACGGAGACGTCGTCCGTACGCATCTTTCCAGGGGGCTCGGTTTTTCGAAAGAAGATAGAGATACCAATATTTTGCGTATCGGTTTTGTTGCCTCGGAAATTGTTCGTCATAACGGAGTAGTTGTTTGTGCCGCGGTGAGTCCTTACAGGGATGCCAGAAACGAAGTAAGAAATATGGTCGGGGACGATAAATTTCTCATGGTTTTTGTCGATACCCCACTCGAGGTTTGTGAGGACAGGGATCCGAAAGGTCTTTACGCTAAAGCTTTAAGAGGAGAGATAAAGAACTTTACAGGCATAGATGATCCATATGAAAGACCTGTCGATCCGGAAATAATTGCCGATACCGTAAACAAAAAACCGGAAGAAAACGCGCTCGACATAATCGATTATCTTAAGAAAGAGGGATTTTTAGTTTAATAGAAACCACAGATTATCACAAGATTTTTTGTTTGTTTTACACCCCCATCCAAAAAATTCACACGTAGAACATGTAGTGTTTATAGTTTTTTGTTCTAACCGACATCCTGGACCTGGTGTCTAAATTAGGCCACGGATTGACATGGATTTTTTATTTGTCTTTTACTACTTGTTGTTCTCTAATTCTTACTCACTATCCATCTTGACATTTATAATGTGATTTAGTAAAATAGATAAGATAAAATGAAGTAAAGGACGGAGTGATTTACACAGAAAAAAACAAGGAGGTAAGTATGGTAAGATGTAGCAAGTGCGGAACAGATTATGAAGAAAGTCTGGCTCTTTATGCAAGCAATGAAGTAAGGGTTGCAAGTTGTCGCGCATGTCCGGTCGACAATATATACGCGGTTTGTGAGAAATGTGAAGACATTGATAAAATTGAATCGGATTCTTGTCCGGGATGTGGAGTCTGGAATATGTGGGAAATCCGTAAAATGGTTCCTGTGGAACAATAATTGCCGAGAAGATACTAAGATAATTAGCTGCGAATTTACTGATCCGAAGAATCCAATTGAATAATTGACAAATAAAAGAGTTCAAATTACTTTTCTTGTAAAAAGGGGTAAATAATGTCAAAAAATAAGACCCGATTCCAGAACAAAACAATAAAATGGTATAAATCCCTTATTACCTGTTGTGTCCTTTTATCTATAATTTTTATTTCATTTTCATTAAAAGCGCGACCTTCCGGTGGTCCCTATGGCCCTATACGACAGACCTATAATTTGCCTGAAGTAACGGGTGCGATTTATCATGTGGCACCCGACGGAAAAGCGTATAATAAAGGTGAAACTCTGGATGAGCCCACAACAATTGAGAAAGCAATAGAGAAGGTTGTAACAGGAGACGCGATTGTGATGCTTGGAGGTACTTATCGTACAGGGAATCTGGTGTTAAACCAGGGGATAACTATACAGGCTTATGCGGATGAAAAACCTGTTTTAAAAGGAACCCATGTGGCAAAAGAGTGGCAGGATCTCAGGAATGGATTATGGAAAACTTCCTGGTCCCGTTTGTTTCCTGCCGAGCCTCTCGATTGGTGGTGGATTGACTGGCATGGAAAAGAAACTCCCCTGCATCGCTTTAATAACGATATGGTGTTTATCGATGGAAAGTTTTTACAGTCGGTTGGTTGGAGAGGTGAGGTCGACGAGAATTCCTATTTTATAGATTATGATAAAAGCGAAGTTTACATCGGAACAGACCCGAAAGACCGATTGGTAGAAATTACCGCTTTTAATACTGCTATTTTAAGAACGACCGGAAAATGTCATGGTAAAATTTCGGATAAGAAAGGCCCAATAATCCGAGGAATAACTTTTACCCAGTATGCCAGGAGAGCTATTTTTGTTGAAGGAACATTTCCTCGGGGTTTGTCCGATGAGTCCGAGCATGGGAAGGAAGTGATAGGTACGACTTTAGAACACTGCGAAATTTCTAACTGTTCACGGGTAGCAGCCAGGTTCAGAGGGGACAGTTTAACTCTCCGGCATTGCAAAATTAGCAACACCAGTACAGAAGGAATATACGTCGAGGCCTCGAATGATGTTCTTTTAGAAAAGAATATATTTACTAAGAACAATATCGAAAGACTTACAGGATATTTCCCCGCGGCGGTGAAAATTTTCAATCAGTCTTATCGTGTTACGTGTAGGGATAATCTAGTTATCGATCTTCCGTATTCAAACGGTATCTGGTACGATGTAGGTAATGTAGACGGAGTTTTTGTCGACAACTGGGTTCAGGATGTTGGCATTATGGAAGGGGGGGAGGCGGAAAAACCTTTCTGGATGGGTGAAAATGGATTTTTCTTCGAAATATCAAAAGGAGCTATCTGTGCGGGAAATGTTTTCGTCAATTGCGAACATGGCATTTACGTTCTAAATAGTTCAGGCGTTCAAATATACAATAATACGATTGTAAATAGTACTGTCATGATTGGAAGAACTCCAAGAAGCGCGGAAGGAGATCATTTTGGCTGGCATCCGAGTACAGGTCCGGACGTCGAAGAAAGGTACGGACATTTATTTGTAAACAATCTGATTGCGGTTGATGAAAATTACTACAAATCACTTTTTGTTACTTTCCAAACGCCGGATCTCTGTAAAAAGCTTAACAAACCGCAATTGGATAAACTCGATTATAACGTATATGTGCGAACTCCGGGTAATAAATCTCATCCGTTGATCCTCTGGAGTCCGGCGAAAAATAAAGATTGTTATAAAGAAATAGAGGTGTTATCGGATTTACACAAACTGCATCCAGAATTTTCAGGCAATAGTAAAAATTTAGTAAATTATGATGGTCCATTATTTAAGAGCTGGAAACTTGGTAGTTTTGAGTTATTGAATGAGTTTCCGAGTTCTAAAGTTGGGGCTAAATTGCCGGATGAAATAAGGGAGCTTCTTGGAATCTCTGAAGGAGATGTCCCATTTGTTGGAGCTTTCCCGCCGAATCCTTAAAATTCCAAGTACTGCTTATCGACATAAAAAATAAAATAGAGTGGAGCTTATAAGTATTAAAGGAATTTTCATTAGCCATCCTGTTGTAAACTGTTTTTTGACATGAAATTTCATTGAATCCGGTGTTAACTTCTTATTTAGTTTCAAAAAGCCGGGTCTCCATTTTGTTAAAACTAAGATATCGATTATGAAAGCGTCATAAAAATCTAAAAGTAGTAATAATAGCAGATTAATTAATAGAACCCAAATATATTTTATCTGTTCTGTATTCCTGAATACAAAATAATCAAAGACCAGAAAAAATAACAGTACAAGTATCAGCATAATTAAAAAAGATAAAAAACCCTTAAAAGACATTTTCTTTTTTAATGTCCCGTCTTTCTTTCTGCTTTTATACACTAAACCTGATCGAAAAACACCTATAGTAATTATATTTAATAAGCAGGCTCCGATTAAAAACCAGATTATTATATTTAGAGTAATATTCACTTTGCTTTACCTGTATTTAAATTTATCTTCTTAATTTTTTTAGTTTTTCCTTATCCTTCTTTTTTAGCTTCTCGGTTGCGGGAGAAAATGCTATAGATGATATTTTCTTAATATTTTTTCCAAGATATTTTAATGTTTCTTTTGGATATACCTGGTATAATTCCTTTAAAGACCATCCAACGCCTTTTTGAACGTAGTATTCCTTATCATTTAATAATATATCTATAAACTTTATTATTGTATCATAAGGGAGCACTACCTTTTTAGTTCTGCTGAAATATAGAAGGCTTACGACTGATTGTCTCCTGTCCCAGAGATTAGTCGATTTATTCCATTTTTCAAGCTGTGGTAATACCTCATCCGGAATCGATTCCAGTGTTTTTGTGTAGATTTTTGCCAACGCGTCGCAGGAGCCCCAGTTACCCACTGCCTTTTGCCAGTGTTTTATCGTTTTCCAGGAATCAAGCAAAAATTCTTTATTTTTCATTTTTGATTCCAAATAAAAGAATGGTTGTATGCCGGTCCATGCGTCAGGTGAATTTTTCCAGATATAATCCCAGATTTTCAGTTGTTCGCTTGAAGGCAGTTTCGAAAAAGAATATCCCTGTTTGAAAAGCATCCTATGCGCAGGAGCAGTTTTCGGCGTTTTCTTTACTCTTTTTTCAACCTCTGTTAAACATCTTTTCAAATAACTTTCTTTTATCATAAAAAACTACCAGATACCGGGGATAAGGCGGTAGCGGGTTTTGTGCATGTATTCCTTATATCCATCCAGGTCTCTCACAAGTACTTTTTCCTCATTTAAGATTCTTGCCACGATAGTGGGTATTATCAATATCATAGGGATTATTGCCCAATAGGATCCCAGTGCCAGTGGTGATAAGATATACATTATTAAGACCACCGTATACATGGGATGGCGAACCTTTGCGTATGGTCCGCTTGTTATGACTGTCTGCCCCGGTTCGACTTCCACAATGCGGGAAGCATAGGAGTTTTCTTTGAGTACCAGAAAAAATGTGCCATAGCTGAGTAATACTAAAATGTCTGAAATTAGCACCACTACCGCTGGCACGCTCGACCACTCAAAGCGTTTGTCTAGACCCGGGAGTAGGAAGGCGATAAAGAATGGGATATACGAGAGTGTGATAATAAGTTTTTGCTCCGTTTCTTTTTCTTTCATCTTCATCCTGCGGGCAAGTAGACCCGGATCATTTTTGATTAAATAGATAAAAACAAAAAACATGGGAATAAAGAGAGTGGACATATACGCCCAGGCTTCAGGGTACGCAAAAGTCCCAGCCGGAAGAAAAAACATGGATGCTAACACAGTAATGCCTATAAGCAGGCGTACAGATACAACTTTTATTAATTCGCCTTTTGAATATTGTTCATTCGCGTTTTCCATAATTTAGATTTTAGATGCTTTCGGGGTTTTTGTCAAGGAAGATATTCTCGCACTGAGATATAAAAAACTCCGTGCTTATTTGTGGTTAAGATTTTAGAAAATTAGGAAGGAAAAGTAACAAAAAATCTTGTGAAAATCTGTGGTTTCTAATGCAAAAATTTGTTTTTCTTATAAATTTCCATCAGTTCATTCAAATTTTCATCCGGATTGTTCATGAGGAGCGCATTTCATCCAACACTTTTAAACGCTGTGGGTCTAACGAATCGATGTTTTCAGTGAGATATTGAGTTTTCGGGTATTCCCAGTAAAGTACTTCATATCCCATTACGGATAACAAATCCTCATAGATTGTTCCGAGAATCATGATTTCACCCCAGGTATCGGGTACGCCGTATTTATTCGGGTCTTTTACTTTTCCATCTCTGAGTTTAATCCAGGCTTCGTTTCCTGTTTCGAATTCTTCTTTATGGAAATCTACCATTTTCCTGTCAGGATCCACATACATCCACCGTTTTTCTTTTTCATTCCACACTTCGCAAATTACATGCCCGATATGTAAATCTGTTCCCGGCGCAAGATAGGAAGCAAAACCATAGCGGAGTCTTACGGGAATATCTCTGCTTTTTAGTATGGAGGCAAGGAGAATGGAGTGGTAACGGCAGGTAACCACTAAACGATTTTCCGGTTTTCTTTCAAAGTTGAGTCCTGTGGAGTCTAATGATAGTAAACCCGCAAGTAATTTTTCGGCTGACGGAAATTTCCGATCTTCGTAATGCCTGTTTTCAGGTATAAGTTTTTTATAAGGTTCTAAATCGATAGGGTGGATGAATTGATATTTGATAAGTTCGCATAAAGCTTGCAGGGAATCGGGAAGATTTTCGAAAAGGCAGTCATATTTTCCGGGGTTGGTGTATTTACTGTAATTTTTGTAAAAATCGAGTGTATTTTCCACTTTTTCGAGTTTGATATTTTTTGGATTATCCGGAACACAGGAAATTAAAATTAATGCCAATATAAATAAGAATCCTTTAAACATTTTAAAACTCCTTTTAATTTGAAAAAGTTTCGGATGGTTTTTCATTTAAGATTTCCAGAGCTTCAAACATATTTTCTTTTTTTACCTGAAGTCTTACCTGAGATGTTCCTATTAAGTGATGATACCCCGATTTTGCGAGCATTTCGTCGGGAAGAAAACATTCTATACCTTCCGACTCAATTCTTGACGCGACTAAATACGCGTCCATGAGCCGGTTAAATCTTGCGATCGTTATAAATTCATTTTCCATAATTAATTCCTTTGAAGTTAATATACGAAAACGCCGATTTTATTCAAGATTCGTGTTATTTGTGCAATTTGTTGTTAAACATACTTTGTGTCTTTGTGCCTTTGTGTGAGATTAATCTGGGGTTATGGGTTGGATTTTAAACAACATTATCCCTTTCCCTTTGTGGGCTCCGTGTGAGATTATTCTTCCGTCCCCAATATCCCTTCAACTGGTTCCCCGGTATCGTGCCAGACGTTTCCGTAAGCCGTGATTTCGGTTGTATCGACGTCATTAGACCAGATGCCATAGTGATAATTTCTCCCGAAATGGTTATTGATAATAGTCAACCCTTCGAAAGTGCGACCCGCGTTTATTCTTGTATACAGAGTATAACCGCCGCCGAGTAGGAGATTATCTTCGATTGTAATATTTCTTAGGTTTCCCCAATTAGATTGAAAAAGAATACATGATGTTTGATCACTTGGGACATAGATACTATTGTGTTGTATTAGAGCTTCACGTATTTGTCCCAGAAATTCCATTCCGTCGCCTTTATGGTCATCGATGGTTTCGACATTATCGTCTCCGTCTGTTTCTCTTATATTCGAAATATAGCAATCTTGGACTGTGAGTTTACAATTTAGAGCAGTATCATCTCCGCCGCCTCCGAAAATCCCGTCTCCGACATGATGTATATGACATCTCCTTATTGTTATTTCGGTATTTTCTTCTGTATTTATTAGGATACCTTTCGAACTGTTTGTATAATTTTTACCTATGTCGCAATCTTCAATAACATTCCCCGAATAACCGGACATAACTACGACACCGTAATACCTTCCACCCCATATTCTACAATTCTTGATAGTTACGTTATTAGCCTGAATAGTTAATTGTCCTATGACATTGAGGTTTTCAACTGTGGCTCCGGATGCCGTAATAATTGTATCGCTGACAGTAGTTAGATTGTAGGGATCAGTTAGACCTGTATTATCAGTGTGAGGCCAATCGCCGTAATCGATATATATGGAATCATTTTCACACGAAAGTATAAACAATAAGGTAATTAAAGAGATAACATAATATTTTTTCATGTTATTATATTAACAAAATACTTCAACTTGTAAAGACGGAAATCTTTAGCGACTCATAAAACTATATATTAAAGTTAACGTTTACGGACACCGCCTTTTTTTCTACTGTTTACCTCATAGCGCTAAAAGTGAGGCAGAACTATTTGGAGAGAGTAATCTATTATCTTATTGAACTGAAACCTTTATTGTGTAGCTTCCGGGTTCGCGGGATTCTCCCACGCTATTAACAGAAAATCTATAGGATTCAGTGGCATCTCTTTCCGATTTACTGCTTATTGTTTCTTCTTCGCCTTTTACTCCATTGTTATATTCCGAATCATTTTCCCATTCCCAGAGTCTAACGTCAAAATTACTGTTCGGTATAACATTTACAGTTGCTGTTTGCCCGGGTTCCAGATTTAAAGTATAATTATCATTTTGATCGCCATAACCAAGATGACAATCAGAATATGTTCCCGGCTCTAACTTTACAACATTCTCATCCCCGGCTCCTGCATCGCCCCCGGAGTTGCCGTCATTTTGAGGAGTCATCATAACTTCAAAAGTATATTTCCCTGCTCCGCTTATACTACCAATCATTATATTTATACGGGTTATATCGCTTCTGTCGATATCTGCTCCAACGCAAAGATTTTCTTCTTCTCCTTTTATGCCATCATTTGCGGTGAACTCTGCGCACATCACTGCAATATCAACTTCTTTGCTTGGTGTTACGTTTATAGACGCTACATCCCCTGAGTTGTAGCTAACAGTATATGCATCGCCATCGTCATTTCCATCTACTTCACCATTATATTTGGTTCCCGGTGAGATTCTGTATGGACTTGCCAAATCTGCCGGAACATCATTTCCGCTTCCCGCGTCATTTTGCGTTCCTTCTTTCGATTCTGTTGGTGTTGTTGGTGGGGTAGTATCCGAGATTTGTTCTTCTTTGCTTGTTTCTTGTTGAGAATTTCCGTCGCCGCCACATCCGTTTAAAAACGCAAAAACGGTTATGATACAGAGAAGTATCATCGTGACACAATTTTTGGTGTTGATTTTTAACATGATATAACACCTCCTTTTTTTGTTAACTTTTAAATATTATACTGGTTTTTTTTGATTTTTCAAGGGTTTTTTTTAAAATAACCTTAACGTTCTAGTCGCCTAACTTCTTGACGATTTATATTCTACATGTAAAACATTAGTTAGAGGGTTGTTAGGGGGTTAGGAAGAAAAAACAATAAAAAGTTTTTTTCTTTGTGTTGCTGTCCTTCAATTATTTTTTTATTCTAGACTTTAGACGTTGAACTAAAATTATCTGTATTAATTCGTGGCTAATTCTCTTTTCTTAGTTCTTTCGCCGCTTGCACCATATTTTGAAGTGATGAGATAGCCTCTTCCCAGTTTCTGGTTTTTAGACCGCAGTCGGGGTTTACCCAGAGATTTTCGAGAGGAATTACCTCAATAGCTTTTTCAATTAGGTTTTTTATTTCTTCCTTGGACGGTATACGGGGACTGTGGATGTCGTATACGCCGGGGCCTATTTCGTTAGGATAATGGAACTCCTTAAAGGCTTTTAGTAATTCCATCTTCGAACGGCTTGCTTCGATGCTTATAACATCGGCATCCATTTTGGCTATCCATTCGATAATATCATTGAATTCACTGTAACACATGTGAGTGTGTATTTGTGTTTCGTCCTTAACCCCGGAGACCGAAAGACGAAAACAATCGATCGCCCACTGCAAGTAGTTCTCCCAGTCTTTTTTTCGTAAAGGCAATCCTTCTCTTATCGCTGGTTCGTCTACCTGTATTACTCCTATGCCGGCTTCCTCGAGGTCTTTTACTTCTTCTCTTAGAGCGAGTGCTATCTGTTTACAGGTTGTACTTCTGGGCTGGTCATCACGGACGAAACTCCAGCAGAGAATTGTAACGGGACCGGTTAACATGCCTTTCATCGGTTTATCGGTGAGGGATTGAGCGTAAGTGATCCAATCGACTGTCATGGGTTCCGGACGAATAACATCTCCGTAAAGGATTGGAGGTTTTACGCACCTGGTTCCGTAACTCTGCACCCATCCGTTCTTTGAAAAACAGTAACCTTTAAGCTGTTCTCCGAAATATTCTACCATGTCGTTTCTTTCCGGTTCGCCGTGGACAAAAACGTCCAATTCGAGTTCTTCCTGTTTGTCTACTACTTCTTTTATAAAGCCTTTCATGCTGTTCTTGTAATTTTCTTCGGATATTTCACTTTTTTTGAATTTAGAGCGTACTTGTCGAATTTCTTTCGTTTGAGGGAAAGAACCGATAGTTGTTGTGGGGAGTAACGGTAAATTTAAATTTTCATTCTGCTTTTTTATACGAGAAGCAAATGGTGTTTTTCGGTTAAGCATTTCTTTTGAAATATTTTTTAATTTTTCCTGAACAGTTTTATTTGTAGCTAAAGGACTTTCTTTTCTCGACTGTAGAGCTTCTTTATTTCGTTTTAATTCATTAGAGACATCCTTACCGATAGCAGCGTCGCGGATTATTTCTAATTCCCTGCATTTTTGTTTTGCGAAAGCCATCCAATTTTTTATTTCATCAGGCAGAGCGGTTTCTTCATCTAAGTCGACAGGTACATGCAGAAGAGAACATGAAGGAGCAACCATTATCCTTTCTTCTCCTATGGCTTTAGAGGCTTTTCTTACCATGCTTACTGCTTTATCGAAATTTGTTTTCCAGATATTTCTTCCGTTTACAACTCCGAGTGAAAGTGTTTTATCAGGACCGATATTTTCTAATACCGAGTCTAACTGTTCCGGGGCTCTGACTAAATCGAGATGTAAACCTGATACAGGTAGGGTTAGAGTAAGGTCTTCGTTCGAACCAAGTGAACCGAAATAAGTCGCGAGTAATATTTTCATTTGCCCCGCCGCTTTTGTTAGTCTTTCATAAGTTTCTTTGAAATATTCTTTAACTTCTGCATCCAGGTCAAGAACGAGAATTGGTTCGTCCAGCTGTATCCATTCGCAAGGGCTGGAAAGGCGGGATAAGATTTCTTCGTAAACTTTTAAGATCGAATCTAAATGTTCGAAACGGTTAAATCCTTCTTCGGTTTCTTTCCCGAGAAAAATGTAAGTGAGAGGTCCGGGTAAAACGGGTTTTGCCTGGTAGTCCTCGTCGATTGCTTCTTTTACTTCTTCAAAAATCTTTTCGCTTGAAAGTTTAAAAGTTTGATTGGGTTCAAATTCGGGAACTATATAGTGGTAGTTTGTATCGAACCATTTTGTCATTTCCATTGCGGCAGCATCGCCTTTTCCTCTTGCCATATCGAAATAGGTTTTAACATTTATTTTTCCGCCTTTAAAACCAAAACGTCCCGGCACGGCTCCCAGGGCTTTTGTCATATCCAGCATCTGGTCGTAAAGCGAAAAATCGCCTACCGGAACAAGATCGATTCCGTTTTCTTTTTGCAGTTCCCAGTGCCGTTTTCTTAAATCTTTTGCCGCAAGAAAAAGTTTTTCTTTTGAAAGTTCGCCTTTCCAGTAACTTTCGATTGTCTTTTTTAATTCTCTTTTAACCCCTATTCGCGGGAATCCTAAACTGTGAGTAATCATTTGTTTTGAGCTCCTTTTTACTCGGGATAATAAAGGGTATAAGATAAAAGTCAAGGCTATGTTTGCCCTGAGTATTAATTCGGGGGTAACCCTTACTAAATAAATATATATTTATTGTTTTGTGCAAAGCCAGATAGTACGAACGGGCGGATAGAATAAAAGTCTAAGAAATTTTTATTCTGAGTTTTTAATTATGTTTTCTTCCCATTCGATTGGGGGGAGGTTTTCAGGTATAAATTCACTTCTTAGTTCAATATCTACTATTGAAGCAGAATCAGGCGCAACCCTTACATTCTTTGCAATTCTTGATCTATAGTGCCCAGACATGCCAAATACTTTAAGAGTATATTTTCCGGGAAGTATATTTATTAACTGGTATTCTCCTAGAGTATCTGTATAAGCTACCCAGAATGTATTTTCTATAGCAATCATCGACTGTAACAGGGAAGAAGTTTCACTTTTTTCAACATGGCCTTTGATTTTACCCTTTAAATTGATATCGACTTTACCGGTTTTTATGCCTTTCCATATCTCTTTTACGGAAATTGTGGAGCCTCTCGACTCATTTAACCATATAAAGACAATTGAAATAGAATCCCTTGCAACAAAAACGCCTTCCAACACACCATCAGTGAATTCCGGGGCTGTAGCAATTAATGTGTATTCTCCCGGGGGTACTTCCGCAATATAAAAAATCCCTGAAGAATCTACTTTGGTTGATAATCCTGTTCCTTCCACTCTAACTTTTACATTGTCTAAAGGTTTTTTTCTACTGTTCAGTGTTACTTTCCCATATATTCCTCCTGTATTATGAGAAGATGAAGAAAAGATATGTGCGCATGAACATATCAAGACAATTGTCAGTAGAGTAAGGCGATGAAATCCGCTTTTTGATCTTTTATATAATGATTTAAAGTAATTATTAAATATATACATTATGTCTTAAATTATATTAAAAATTTTTTATATTGTCAAGGAGGATTTTAACAATACATATTTTTTCTTTGTGCCCTCTGTGGCTCTGTGTGAGAATAAATCCTTGACAAAGACTGAAAGCCAACTATAATACTTCATGCTGAAAGGAGGCAAATTAAATGTTTAGAGTTGGTTTTATCGGGTGGAGAGGAATGGTTGGGTCTGTATTAATGAAAAGAATGAAAGAGGAAGATGCTTTTAAAGGATTCGAGCCTTTAATGTTTTCTACTTCTCAAGTAGGGCAAGATGGTCCTGATATAGGTGTTGAAATACCAAAACTTCAGGATGCTTATGATTTAAGTATTCTTGCAGAACTTGATATTATTGTAAGTTGCCAGGGGAGTGATTATACCGGTAAAGTTTATCCTGAACTACGAAAGAACGGTTGGCAGGGATACTGGATAGACGCGTCCTCGAAACTCCGAATGGAGGAGGATTCAATTATTGTGCTCGATCCCGTAAACAGAAAAGTTATCGATAAAGCTCTTGCTTCGGAAGTGCGTTCTTATATCGGTGGTAATTGTACGGTGAGTCTTATGCTGATGGCTCTTTCCGGGCTTTTTGAAAATGATTGTATAGAGTGGGTTTCTTCTATGACCTATCAGGCTGCTTCGGGCGCCGGAGCTAAAAATATGATAGAGCTTGTGAAGCAGATGTCTGCTCTCAGCGATTCAGTGAAAGATTTGCTAAGCGACCCTTCAACCGCCGCTCTCGAGTTAGATTCGGTTATAACCGAAGAATTGCGTAAAAGTTCATTCCCAGTTGAAGTTTTTAAAGTTCCTCTTGCCGCGAGTCTCATACCGTGGATCGATTCTGCTGTGAATAACGGGCAGACCAGGGAGGAATGGAAAGGGATGGCAGAAATCAATAAAATCCTGCAGGCCAAAGAACAAATCCCTGTTGATGGCATTTGTGTTCGTATAGGAGCTATGAGGTGTCATAGTCAGGGCTTTACCATTAAGTTGAAAAAGGATATTCCTCTCGGTGAAATAGAAAATATGATTGCGGAAGCTCACGAGTGGGTAAAGGTAGTACCCAATACTTATGAGGATACTGTTGCAGAACTTACTCCGGCTGTGGTTTCCGGCAATTTAACCGTTCCTGTCGGGCGTATCAGAAAAATGAACATCGGACCCGAATATCTTACCTGTTTTAGTGTGGGTGACCAACTCCTGTGGGGAGCCGCTGAACCTATATGGCGAATGCTCAGGATAGTTCTCGAGTATCTGGAATAAATACTGATCCTGCGGATGTTATTCTACGGATCCGTTGAATGGTCAAATAGGAAAAAAGAAAAAAGTGTGGTGGGTCCGATTTAACTATTCAACAATTTTACTATTTTTTCTCTCTGGACTTTAATCCTTCCATATATGTTTCTATAGCTTCTTTAGCTTTTTTCGCTGCCTGCAGGGGTCCACAACCCAGGTAAACTACTCCGAGGAGATAAGACGAATAAAAGCATCCTGAACCATGGAATGAAAAATTTATTTTTTTGCCTTTTATTAATTCGAATTTTTCCCCGTCGTAAAAAAGGTCACTTGCATCCTCTATTCCAGTGATTACAATATATTTCGGTCCCATTGAATACAGAATTTCTGCTATTTTCTCAGGGTCATCTTCTCCGGTTAACAGTTTAGCTTCTGAAAGGTTCGGAGTTATCAAATCGGATAAAGGAAACAGGTCTTTTTTCATTTCTTCGATGCCTTTCGGTGAAATTAAAGGATATCCGGAAGAAGAATTGATTATCGGGTCAAGAACCACGAATTCCGGTTTTCTTTTTTTTAAGAAATTAGATATTATCTTGACCACCTTTTCATCATAAAGCATTCCGATTTTGACTGCACGGAAATCTCCTAATGCTTTAAGTGCTTCTTTTATAGACTTAATAGGGATTTCTGATGTGCTTAATACTCTTTCGGAAGTCTGTACTGTTAACGCTGTAGGGATTGCCGTTGAGGGTATACCTAAAGATTTGAAGACAGAGATATCGCGGGAAACCCCGGCTTCGCCTGTTGGATCGAATCCGGCGATTGTAAGCGCACTCATCTTCTTTCCGGTTTTTTTAAGAATACAAATACAATTCCGCCCGCGCAGCTTGCTATAACTGAAGCGGCAAAGTAAACCAGAGATATTGAAAGGGCTTCGCTTTTTGCTATACCAATTAAAGAAAAGAAGAAAACGTAAGAGTATTCTCTTAACCCAAGGCCGTTAAGAGTTAAGGGGATAAGAGATATTATAGTAATGATGGGTATGTATGCCAGGAGAGCGGAGAAGGGAATGGGTATAGATAATCCTTTAGCTATAAAATAATTTATCAGGGTTATAACAATCTGAACCAGAACCGAATACGCTATTCCGATGATTATTGTTTTTCTTTTGCTTTTATATATTTTAATAGCCTTATAAAATTCTCTAATAGATTTTCCTAAATCAAAAAGTTTAATGGAAAGCAGTTTTTCTTTCAGCCATTCGATTTGTAATGAAGTAAATAAATAATATAATATAAAAGTGAGTAAAATCAGACCAATATAAAGTACGGAGAATTTTATGAATTCAACTTTTCGCGAAAATACAGCAAAAACACCTATTAACATCATTCCAATCATTCCGAGAATCCTTTCCATTATAGATGCTCCGAAGGCTTTTTCGAAGTTTTCTTTTCCTCCGGCATATGCCGAGCGTATCATATCCATTCCCAGGCCGCTCGGTAGGATATTGTTGAAGAAGAAGGAAACAAGCAGGTATAAATAGCTTTTAAATTTAGTAATATGAATTTCTTGAGCCTTAAGGAGAAAATTCCAGCGCAACGAAAAAGTCAAATAAAATATGAAGAAAAGGATTATAATTATTATGAAATAAAGTATATTTAAGTTTTTTATGTTTTGTATAACTTCGCTTAGGGAGACCTTGGTTTTAAACAGATAGTAAAAGAGCGCTGCTGTAATTATGATTTTTAGTATTTCTTTACCGATTTTTTTCATTTGTTTAAAATATCCTCCTGAAAAGAAAAGTCAAGAAGGGTATGGGTGGAGGTTCCATGATTTTTTTAAACAAGGGAAGATTAACCATTCATTAGGAACGCGGTCAATTTTCCCACCGATAAAATTGCCGCTCGGCTCTCAGCCGAACTCCTTTTAAAATGCAAGCATTTCAAAAGACCATGGCCGTTAGGCTTCCGAGACGTCCTTCTGAAAGGTCAATCCTCCCTTTTAATTCATGCTTGAATATATATTTAAGAAGAAATCATGAAACTCTAAGGGGCGGATGTTGAAGAGGATACTGTGGCTAATTAGTTTTTTTCGTGGTATTAAACTTATAAACTTGACAGGCGTATGTAGAGACATATTATTCAAGTATGAAAATATTAAATTATCTGATAATAGTAGCTTTAGGAGGGCTGATAATCAGGTCCCTTATAGTTACCATAAAAGATATGGATGTTAGGAAGAAGATGGTAATGAACGGGATAATTATTTTGTTTTTATCCGTTCTTATCTTAGCTTCGCTTTTATCTTATTCTCTCGATGAAGAATTGGCCGAAAATTTCGGAGGTATCGTAGGTGCTGTAACCGCGCAAAGCATGATTGAAACTTTTGGAATACTTTCATATTTTTTACCTCTGATTTTTGTTATTGCTGCCATGTCTCTTTTTCTGGATAAAGTTAAATATGTGTTTTATCGTATCGGCGGATTATTTCTCTGTCTTTTTTTTCTGGCGCTTTCGATTGTATCTATAAATCCAGGCCTTCCTAATGAAAAGAAAGGTGAAATCGGAACCATGATGGGTTCTTTTCTTCTTTCAAAATTGAGTTTTGGTGGAAGTGTAACACTGGTTTCTTTTCTCGGTTTATTAATCCTTTATGTCTATTTGCAGCCAACCCCCCGAAAAATAAATATTAAGCTTTTTATATCTAAAATTATTGAACTTAAAAATCTATTGCCGAGACTCTTACCGGAGAGAAAGAAACGAACTGTATCTAAGGTTACTGAAGAAAAGAATACAAGACAGGTTGAAAGCAAAGAGATCCAGGAACCTAAAAGGGCAATAAGGGTAAAGATAGGAAGAAGAGAAAAAAGAAAGGGTTCAGATGTTTCTGAAAAAATTTCGGACGATTTTAGGAATGATTTCTTAAATGCTTTAAAAGATCCGGTTCCTGTGGAGTGGATGTCCGCAGAAACAGTAAACAATTATAAGAATATAATTGAGGGAAAGCTCGAAAGTTTCGGGATAACAGGGAGTATAACCGGAGTTTTGAGAGGTCCGGTCGTAAGCAGATTTGAATTTAAACCCGATCTTGGAATAAAATTATCTAAAATATCAAATCTTGCCAATGATTTAGCCCTGGCGCTTCACGCGGAAAAAATTAGAATTATTGCTCCCATACCGGGGAAAGGTGTGGTTGGGATAGAAGTTCCTAATAAAAATAGAGAAACCGTATATTTAAAAGACCTTATAAGCAACGAGGAATTTTTGAATCACGGGTCCAAAACTTACGTTCCTATCGGTAAAAATATAACCGGTAATCCTTTTTACTCTTCTATAGCTTTGATGCCACACCTTCTCATTGCCGGAGCTACAGGTTCAGGAAAGTCGGTTTTTATTAACTCTATTCTTAATTCTCTTTTGTTTAGAGCTACACCTGAAGAACTTCGTTTTATTCTTATAGATCCAAAGAGAATAGAACTTTCTGTTTACAATGGTATTCCTCATTTGATTAGAGGAGTTATTACGGATCAATCCGCTGCCATACAGTATTTATTAAAGAGTATCGAGTGTATGGAACAAAGATATAAAGAATTTGCTCGAGTTGGCGTAAGAAATATACAGGGATATAATAGTAAAATAAAAGATAAAAAACCTTACATTTTTATAGTTATCGATGAACTTGCCGATTTGATGATGCGAAGCGGAAAGGATGTTGAGAAAGCCATAATAAGACTTGCCCAGATGAGTAGAGCGGTAGGAATACATTTAATACTTGCGACTCAGAGGCCTTCGGTCGATGTAATAACGGGTTTAATAAAGGCTAATTTTCCCGCGAGAGTAGCTTTCCAGGTTGCTTCCGTACACGATTCTAAAACTATTCTGGATGCTAAAGGGGCAGAAAAACTTCTCGGGAATGGTGATATGCTTTTTGTGCCTCCGGATGAAGGTGTGGCTAAAAGACTTCATGGTCCTTATATAACAATTGAAGAAACAAAAAGAATAGTTACACTTATAGGGCTTAAACATCTTAAACGTTTATTGGTAGGTCATTTTGACAAAGTGGATGAGATATGTGTCCTGGTAGAGGAAGAAGACATGCTCGATGTTTTCGGGGATAGAACCCTTCCCGGAGCAGCCGAAAGAATCGAACAGTTCAGCAAATTACTCGACATCCGTTTAGATATAGATGAAAGTGAATTTACAGAGTTTGTCGATGAACTGGATTATTATCCTCCTACCGAGGAAATAGAAGAGTTTCTTATAGTGGATGAAGGGGCTGAAGAGGTAGGCGAACTCGACGAGTTTTATAATGAGGCTAAAGAAATAATAATAAGCCAGCAGACAGCCTCTGTCTCGCTTCTGCAAAGAAAATTGAAGATAGGATACGCCCGGGCGGGAAGGTTGATAGACCAGCTGGAAAAGACGGGTGTTGTAGGGAAATTTAGAGGTTCGAAACCGAGAGAGGTTTTGGTGAAAAGGGAGAGATAAAGTGATAATTTTATATTTTTTGATTTCTTCGGTGTTAAATCAGGTTTCAAATAATTTGAGTTCGGTTGCGTCTCTTGAATGTAATTTCTCTGAAGCTCTTATGTTCCAGGGAGACACCTTAAATTTTACAGGTAATGTTTACGCTTTAAAAGATAAGGCAAGGATAGATGTTTTTGAACCTGAAAGAGAGATTATGGTTTTTCGGGGAGACTCTGTTTTTGTATGGAGAGAAAAAACCGCTCAGTTTTTTCGCAGAGAGGCTCCGATGATTTTTTATGAAATTTTGTTTTCTCCCGCGAACAGTTATAAGGTAGATTCGTCGAGATCTGGTTGGGTGCATATTTCTCCAATAAAAAGTAAACTCAGTTATCCTCTTTCTGTTCAATTTAACAAAGACTTGCTGCCGGTAAAAATGAAATTTTTTCAGGAATCAGGTTCGGGAGAATTTACTTTTACCTCGTATAAACTTAATAAAACATATGCTGAAGCTTTTTTCTCTTTAGATTCTTTTGTGGTGGACAAACTGCAGAAAGCTGATGGCGATTAAAGGATAGCTTAATTGTTGCGATGAGGTCCAATTTTAATGATAGACTTGTATTCTTGAAAAATATTGCCCTGAACGCGGGTGGTATACTAATTGATTTGTTTCGAGGGGATTTTGAGATTGAAAGCAAAACCGGAGCCGAATTGTTAACTACGGCAGATACAAAGTCCGAAGAGTTTTTAATAAATTCTATCAGAAAAGAATATCCCGGGGTTGAGATTGTTGCGGAAGAGACTAATCCAAAAAAGGGTGAAGAGAAAGAGGCTTTTATAATCGACCCTTTAGACGGAACAAATAATTTTTCTTTCGGAATTCCGATTTTTTGTGTCTCGATTGCGTATCAGCTGGATAACGATTTAAAAATCGGGGTTATTTATGATCCTTTACATGAAGAATTGTTTTACGCGGAAAAAGGGAAGAAGGCTTATTTAAACGATTCTCCTATTTCCGTTTCAAAAAGGGAAAGCCTGAGAGATTCGATTATAGCGACCGGATTTCCATATATAAAAATAAAAGAAGAAAATTCTAATATTCCTGAATTTTCGGCAATGCTTATGAAATCAAGGGGTCTACGGCGTTTGGGTTCTGCCGCGCTCGATCTTTGTTATGTTGCCTGCGGAAGGTTTGACGGTTACTGGGAGAAACATCTTAAGGTATGGGATATTTCAGCCGGTGGGTTAATAGTAACCGAAGCGGGAGGTAAAATTACAAATTTTTATGAGGATAATTGGAATTATAAACTTGATAACGTTATTGCTTCAAACGGAATAATACATTCTGAAATACAGGAGGTAATAAAAGAATTATGAGCAGACCTTCCTGGCATGAATATTTCATGCAGATAACAGAACTTGTAAGTACCAGGGCAACCTGTCTCAGGAGAAAAGTCGGTGCAGTTATTGTAAGGGATAGACGTATATTGACTACGGGGTACAACGGGCCGCCAGAAAATATAGTACACTGTGAAGAAAGAGGGGGTTGTCTCAGAGATGAGTTAAATATTCCATCAGGACAGAGAATGGAACTCTCGAGAGCGATACATGCTGAGCAGAATGCCATAATTCAGGCGTCAAAAGTTGGCATTTCAATACAGAACTCTACTCTATACGTGACAACACATCCGTGTTTTACCTGTGCTAAGATGTTAATAAACGCGGGAATAAAAGAAATTATTTACAAAGATGGTTATCCGGATGAGTTTGCGCGTGAAATTCTTGAGGAAGCGGGGGTTAAAGTTGTTCAGTTTGATGAGCTGATGAAAGGAAGTAAGGACAACAAAGAATAAGAAAACTAAGGAACAACGAATAGCGCTAATGACATGAATAAAATCCCAAATTCTTTATAATATTAGAAATTATTTTTTCTAATCATTCGTGAATTTTTTGCAATTTGTTGTTTAAAAGAGGTTGTTAAGGGAGGAGTGATAAAAAATTCTGTGTTCTCTGTGGCAATATCTGGTTGCCAGATACCGGGTCCTAGGTCCTGGTATCTTCAAATCCGTAAATTGGTAAATTGGTTAATTAGTAAATTAACAGTTAGGAATTGGAATTTAGAAGTTGGAATGAAGCAACAAAAAAGACTCAGTGGGTTCTGTCTGTTTTTATTTTTTGCTATGGGATTGTATTCTCAAGATTTTGAAAAACTTTCGTATGGTAAATTCATCGATGTAGAAGTAAAGATAAGGACTTTTCTCGGAAATTTCGGGAGGAATTATTACGGTAATAAGGCTCCGGCTAAGCTCGATATTTTATGGAAAAAGTATCTGGGCAGCGGAAAAACTTTTGTTCCTCATAAGGGAGGAGAGACCGTATGGTCCGGGTGCGGCTGGACAGGTCAGCCTCTTTTGGTAGAAGAAGACGGTGAATACTATTTAATACAGGGCGCGTACGATCATAATTTAAAGAAAATCGAAGCGAATACCGGAAAAACCATTTGGGAATACGAATATGATGATGTGCTTAAGGGTACAGGCACAATCTGGTCGAATAAATATGCTAAGAATTTCGGTAAAAGTCTTATAATACTTCAGGGAAGCAGGAAAGGTTCTAAAAATTCCTTTAGCGGTCATATAGTTCCGAGTTTTAGAGCAGTATCATATTTTTATGGTATAGAATATTGGCGTTTAAACGTAAAAAGAACAGCAAGTTATAGCAGAGATGTAGATGCTTCGGCGGTTATTCTTAATGATACCGTTTATATTGGGTTGGAAAACGCTCTTTTTACTGTTTTGAATCCGAATCCGGATAGCATTGTCAAAAAAGAAGGTATAGTTCAGCCTAAGGTATATCAGGAGTTAAATCTTTATGAAAATAAGGATATCGCGAAACACAGAGGAAATCTGGTTGTAGAATCTTCACCATGTCTTTTGAACGGTCGTATTTACATAACCGCGGGGTCCGGTCATGTTTACGGATATAATCTTGACACTAAGAAAATAGATTGGGATTTTTACATAGGTTCGGATATGGATGGTTCTCCGGTTGCTACCGAAGATAGCTGTATACTTGTTACTGTCGAGAAGCAGTATATATCGGGAAAAGGGGGAGTATTTAAACTCGATCCTTCAAAGAGTGAGTCTGAAGCAGTCCGGTGGTATTTTCCGACCAATAATGCGACATTGGCGGAGTGGAAAGGGGGAGTTGTCGGTTCTGTCGGTGTCAATGACAGAACAAGACCCGAAAATCATCCTTATTTCGCGGCTTTTATAGGTATCGACGGAAATTTGTATGTTGTCAACCATAAAGAAATAGACGAAAATAAAGGGAAGGTAAACGGACCGAATAATAAAAAAACTTACCCGATGCCGAAACTTGTATTTAAAAAGAGAGTCGGGGGTTCGATTTCCACTCCCATTATTGTCGGGAATAGACTTGTCGCTACCGGATACGGAGGAATACACCTTTTTGAATTCGACGAAAAAGGAAATTTTGAACTTTTGGATAAAAAATATATGGGGTCATTCGAGGCAACCGCTATCACGTGGGATGGAAGAATTTACGTTGGTTCGAGAAATGGTTATTTATACTGTTTTGGTGAAAAAGAAGATACTGTGAAGACGAGCAATGAATAAAGCACAAAGAAAAGCCAGTCCAAAGTCCAACGTCCAATGTTCAAAGTCAAAGCTAAATCCCGACCCCCAAATCCGAAATCCTAAATCAGCCGTTCAACTATTCAACAATTTAACTATGACCCTCTACCGGTAAAAGTCATTATTGAACATTTAACAGGAGGTATATTATGTTTATTGAAAAATTAATGAATGATCTCGGGGTGCCGGGGTTTGTGGTGCTTGTGATAATTGGAGTTTCATTATTGGTATATATAGTAGTAAAGATTTCCACAAAAATGGTAGAAAAGAAGCTTAAACCACTTGCTGAAATGCTTAATGCCGAAATAAAATCTTCTTTTGTGCTTGGTAGTTATATTAATATATTGAATTACGGGACTGAAATCCATTTTAGATTAACCCTTGGAGGAAAAAATTCTCCTCAATACTTATATTTAGAATTGTTGAATCCTGTGGGATTTGGCTTTAAGATTACCAGAAGACAAGTTTTAAACGAAATATTTTTCCGCTGGGGGAAAGAAGTTGAGCTGGATGACGTTTCTTTTGATGAGGAGTTCTTAATTCGTGCGGATAAACCTTTGGAAGCAGGTTCTTATTTAATGGATTCAAAAAGAAAAGATGCTATAAAATATTTTTTCGAGAACGGGTTTACGGAAATAAAAGCAAATGCGAAAGGTGTTTATGCAAGTAAAGCAAACTACACTGATGATGATCTTGTTTCGGAAAGAGTTCGGACTTATCTGGATAATCTAAACACTTTTTCAAGGATGTAATATTCCAAATTAATCTTATCCAAAGATACCTAACTTTACACTTTTGTCCCGGACAAAAGTGTAAAGTTAGGGGAGAGATTTGATGTTTTGGTGGATTGTTTGACGGGATAAATGAAGTAAATCTGCTATTTCGGTTATTGAGTTGCCGTTTGATATTAATTGTTCTATTAGATATTTTCTTGCTTTCTTTTCTTCCGGGTTTTTGATTCTCGAATTTTTTCTGAACTTTTCAATCATCTGATCGAACTCTGACATTTTTCTATTAATTCTAACCGCCCTAATCTTTACTTTTTCAATGAATCGTTTTACTTTTTGAGCATCTATGAATCTTCCGCCTTTAATTTCCAATGATTGTCTTAGAAGTTCAGAATATCTCTTTCGCGCAATATTTGGGTTATCGTCCAGCATCTTAAGTATTTTTTCATAGTTTACAAAGGTTTTTTTTGGGCTTTCTGTGTAAAGAGAAAGAGAGCTCCACCTGTATCTATCAAAATATTCTGTTAAACCGGCATTGTAAGGATTTAAATGTATATAGCAGGAAGCTGCAAGCAAATAATTGTCGTGATTGACAAGACTTGACCGGAATCTTCCGCAGAAAACGTGCCCCTTTCGCTTATACTTATAGTTGTAATACATTGCATATTTTCCGAAAAGTTCCTTCATTGCTTCGGATAGATTTCTTTCTTTTATCTGAAGGAGAAGATGGAGGTGATTTTCTAGAAGGGAAAAACAGAAAAGATTTAAATGAAATTTTTCAACCGTTTTTTTTAATTCTGAAAGGAATTTAAGATAGTCGCCGTTTTCCACAAAAACAATTTCTCTACCGGGTGCCCTCTGAGTTATATGGTATACTGCTCCTGGATACACGATCCTTTTTTTGACAGTTAAATAGCCGCTGATTTCCTGGGTTCTAATTTTCTCCAGTATTCTCATAATTAATTGTACTTAATTATCGCCTTTTGTCAAATAATGCATTCTAACTTTACACTTTTGTCCCGGACAAAAGTGTAAAGTTAGGGGTGGGGTGTTAAATTTTTATGCTGGTTTTACTTCCGGAGCGATAAATCCTTGTGGGGGTTGAGCTTCTTTTATGTCTCCGTATTTTTCTTCATACTTTTTAACGTTATCGGAAAGTGCGTTAATAATACGTTTCATATGCCCGGGACTGGTAATGACTCTCGCTGTAACGCTTCCCGCGGGAGGTGATGCCATTATAAAATCCATAATAAATTCTTCTTTTGTGTGTAATACTATCATATGGTTGGCGTATGAGCCACCCATTATTTTTTCAGGGAATCTAACTTTAATTTCTTTTTGTTCTTTTCCCAAAGTTTCCTCCTTTTTGTTTATTTAATTATAATTATAGAGGAAAATTAGTCAAGCCACCCCCTTGACTACTGGGGGTTTCCCTGTTAGTATTGACTATGTCACTTACAAAGAAATTGATATTATCCAGTTTAAGAAAAACAGGAGTGAGCTATTTTACTATTTCGGATATATGTTCTTTATTCGATATATCCCATAATTATGCTTCTCAAATGGTATTTCAGCTCAAGATGGACGAGAAAATAGAAGAAATAGAAAAAGGTAAGTACACGCTGCCCGAAGGAGCGGAATATCCGTTTCTGATTGCTTCTAAAACTGTACAACCTTCATATATATCTTTTGATACAGCTTTATCTGTATATATGAAGAGAAAAACCACAAAGGATGAAATTTATTATGTTGCCACACCTAAGAGGAAAAGACCTATAGCATTTAAGAACTATAATTTCAAGTACATTACACTAAAACCGTATAAATTTTTCGGTTTCTGTCAGTTTAATATTAATGGGAATAGAGTAGCGATGGCTGAAATAGAAAAAGCGCTCTTGGATTGCCTGGAAGAAACAGCCTATGGTCCCGGACTTATAAAATTTAAGATCATTTTGGAAGAACTCATCGATTATATATCGATAAAAAAGTTAATACAATACGCGGTCAGATGTCATAATAAAAGTTTACTGGCACGATTAGGTTATGTGCTTGAAGATATAGGTGTCGATGTTCAGATACAGAAAAAATATCTTCCTAAAGATTACGTAAAGTTTGATCCTTCCGGCGATAGACAGGGTAAATGGATCGCCAAGTGGAACATTATCGATAATCTATAATTATTCTAACACAAAGAACACAGATCAGTCCAACGTCCAAAGTCTATAGTCCAAAGTCAGAACTAAAACTTATTTCTCACACAAAGGCACAAAGAACGCTAAGTTTTTTTCCTATTTGACTATTTTTTAATTTGACCATTTAACTGATTCGAAGAAGCACAACCTGGTACCAAATATCTAATAGTGCAACAAATCTACACTGACAAACACGGTTTTTTTATTTATTTTCCATTAATTCTTAAATTTCCGCTTGACAAAAGGTGTAAAAATCCGTAGAATGATTTAAGAACGAGTTATAAATATTTTTCATAAAATTGTAATTTAAAATTGTAAGGAGGAATTATGAAGGGTAGGATAGTTTTCTTAGTTGGCATTCTGATGCTAGCTTTAAGTCTCCCGGTTTTAGCTCAGTTTTCACTACGTCTGCATCCACCGCCACCAAATCAATTAGGTATTGAAGACTTATGGTCTCTGGAAATTATAAACAATTCTGGTGAACCGCGTATGGTTTTTCTGCGGGGAGAGATTCGAGAATCTGGAAATGATGTATTTAGAGCTAGCACCAATGAGTTCGAGTCCCCAACGGGTAGATTGAAGGTGAAATCGAGAGATGTAAGAGATTTGAGAGATGAATGGTATAGAGAAGAAGATAAATCTTTTATACTTAGAACTGGAAGTGTCCCCGCGGGGAATTATACCGCCTGTATTTATCTTATAGATGCTTCTTCAGGACGAGAATTAGCAGAGCAGTGTATAAATATCGTGGTTCGACCAGCCAACCCACCAAGACTGATATCTCCTAAAGCCGGTAGAGGCTTAAAAGTTAATCGTCCCAATTTTACCTGGACTAAACCCGCGCCCGTACCTGCGGATGAAAGGGTCTTCTATAAATTTAAAATTGTCGAGATATATAAAGGACAAACCAAAGAAGAAGCGATGAGGTCGAATCCTGCCTGGTATCAGGAAGAGAGAATGAACAAAACAAATTTCATGTACCCTTTGAGAGCAAGAGCGCTTGATCCTGATAAACGCTATGCCTGGCAGGTTCAATCTGCTTATGAAGATGGTCTTCCTCTGGGAAGGAATCAGGGTATGAGTGAGATATGGGAAGTTAATCCCGATATAATAAAGGAAATAAAACCCTTATTAAGACCTGATTGTTTAAAAATAGGTGATTTTGTTATAAAAAATATAACTTACACATCATATTCAATGGATTCTCTTTCCGGTAGCGGAGAATCTTTCTTTGTGCAGAAGTCTGGCGGTCCGATTTTTATTTATTTGGAAATAAAATTTGATGTCGATTTTGAAAATTTGCAGGCGGATTGGACGAGCGGTGAAGATACCGCTTATGTTACTTCTGGTGAAATCGAAAAGAGTTTCTCTTCCCCCATCGAGTTTGGAGTCGAGGGTTATTATGTTTCAGTCTATGATATTCATATGTGGCCCGATTCGGCGCGTGGTAAAGTCGGAGTTAAGGTTAGCTGCCTTTATGATACGACCGGTTGCGAGCCGGTTGAACTCGGACCTTTTGTATCGAGACTTTCACCTATCCCGGATATTTACAAAAAACTTGAGGTCAAAGACAGAGGTCCTTTCCGTTTAGGGGAGACCGGAATAATAATTCAATCTAAGAAAGAAATATTGGTTGATTTAAGCAAAACAATAACACCCAGCAAAGTAGGAATAGAAATGAAAAGAGGGGAAACAATCGAGCAGCCCGATATGGATACCTGTAATACAGGTTATCTTTACGGCAAATATACGTTTGATGATGGGGTGTTTGCACCGGGTGGTTTTAACGCTACTCTCGAGCTTGCCCAGCCCTGGAAATTCTATTCTTTAATTCCGATGGGGTTCGAAGTAAACTTGACGGCAGGAGGACTCGAAATCGAAAATTGTAAAGTAAAAAAAGGAAAGTTCATAAACGGAAATATAGTTCTTCCCTCGGATAGCAATGGGGTTGTTAACCCGGTGGGCAATGAAATTACATCAGGATATGATTCGCTCCTTGTAGATTCCCTTTTGGATTTACGAGCTGCGGTTAAAGTGCCCAGTGAAATGAAATGGGGTGGTTTTGGATTACGTGCAAGCAATACATATTTTAAACTTCCTGCCAAACCCTACGCTTATCATACGGTTGTACAGAGTGATACTTTTAATCTTGTAAGACCGGATACTTTGATAGGTTTAATTGTGCCTTGCCTAAAAAGAGATACTGATGTATTGACAGCTTATTCGGGCGACGCAAGCAATCCTTTGAGATTTAAGGAAATGAGTTCGTGTGAAAATGCTAACTTGCAGGTTAAAGCGCCTAGTAAAGTAAAAAAGAATCAAGGTTGGTTTAATCTGGAAATGCAGGGGATGAGAGGGTTTTTATCGTCGGATGTCGAAACTCCGGATATGAATGTTGATCTCGGGATACCAAGTAAAACAGGATATTTGGCGAGTACTTCTTTTAATACGACTTTTACTCATGTTGACGGCCTGGAACCCTTCATGAGATTCTGGTTTGTGGGTAATTCTTCATTTAATACCGATCTCAGAGGAAACTTTCAGATTCCTTATCCATCGGATATAAAACCTCCGTTTAAGGAACTTGGCGTTACTTCTACCGCTAGTTTCGCGGGAGGTAACGCATTCTTCCCGGATGATACACTTAATCTCAATTATTGGGGTGTTGGTTTGACTTCGGAGAGAGGTGTCGTTAGTGTAAGGATAGGAGAAATTATTTATACAAATGCCGAGATTCATGAGCCCGTACATTTCAGCCAAGGGTTTAATATAATCTGGGGTGAAATGCTCGCCGACGGAAATTTGGGAGAGTTTTATTTCAACCACAACGCGGCGCATCAGAAGTTTGACGGTTTCCCGATTACTTTGGATTCGGCTGCTCTTTCTAAATTTACTTCTGGTAAGCCGGGAGAACTTGTAGTTAGAGCCGGTATTCACTTTAATTTCTTCGGAGAGCCCGATACATTGATTACTGTGCATGACGCGAAACATACTGTATCCGGAGCGCCTTTCTACTCGCGCCTCATTTCCATAGACCCAAAGGATTTTGCACTATTTAGAAACTGGGGTTCGGGTATCGCGGAAATGGATTTTGATAAGATTGGTTACGATGACGCGGATCAAAATGGGTTTATAGGCTCGGGGGAAGTCGATTTTGATTTCTTTGCGAATTCTCCGGTCGATGCCGAGATTGAACTTGATAGTTTGTATATAAAAATTTGTGTTTTAGAAAACAGTGTGCATGATTTAATGCTTCTGGATGTCGAGTTGACCAGTTTGGGTGAAATCTGGGGATGTGCTGTCATCAAAGGAGATGAGCTGGAACGTATCGTGATTGGCGGTCGAATCGAATCGACCGTGGGGGGTGGTTTCGATTTACTTGTTCCTAAAGCTGGAGTAGGAGTCGAAGTCAAGATGGCGGTTACCCCGAATATAACAACTTTTGCCGCTGATGGTATGATGTATCTCTATGTCCTTGGAACCGATTTGGAAATGACAGGCAGCGTATTTCTTAAGTCTGACCGTGTTGCGGGAAGCGTAGAAGGCGAAATAAAAGGAGCTTTCGATTTGAGTTCTGTAGGTGTAGATCTTGAGGCGGATGGGCAGGCTAACTGGTTCTTTAGCGGCGATGCAAATTACATACAGGGAAGATTGGCAGTGAATATATGCAGTATAACATTGGGAGGCGGTCTTTCGGGTGGTCTGTTCATAGGGTACAATGCTCCTAAGGATCAGGTATGGGTCATTACAGAGGGGAGCAGCGGAAGCCGGCGGTTTGGTATTAATATGGCTAATATAAATGACCCTGTAAGTGGTATTTATATCTTTGGCGATGCCGAAATATCTATAGGGGTGGCTGGAATACTCGAAGGCGGAGTTGAAATATATGCAGGTGTTGGAGCCTTCATAGGTGGCAATTATACCGGCAGTGACGGAACTACTCAGGGACTTTTCACTATTGTAGGGGTAGTTGGAGTTTACATATACGGCGAAATACTCTGGGGTCTTGTTTCCGCGTCAGCCTGGGGAGAATTAGAGATTTATTTTGGAACCCCGACAGGATTCGAGGGCACTTTTGGTCTTAGAGGATGTGTGCTCTGGGTTGTTTGCGGCGAAATAGATATTACTGCAGGAATGAACTCAAACCGTGGCTTCTACGTAGAGTAAGGAGGTATCGATGTTTTTAATAATATTATTGGGAACTGTATTGAATGTTTACACAAACGATGTGGTGGTTAAAAGAGCTGATACCACTATTACTCCTACCATAGGTATGGAATTAAAGGATATCGATACAGTCATAGTTGGAGATAGTTCTAAAGCAGAGATTCTTTATTCCGACAGCACAACGCTTTACCTGGATGCGAATACCAGTATTAATACAAGAGGAGAGAAGAAAAGGTCTGTATTTCTTTCCTTTGGAAGAATCTGGGCAAAGGTCAAAAAGCTTGTGAAAGGCGAATCTCTGGAAGTTGTAACTCCTGTTTCTATTTCCGGTATTACAGGTACGGAGTTCGAACAATCTTTTATCGCGAAAAAAGTAGAGTGTAAGATGATAGGAGGAAGTTTAAACTTCAAAGAAAAGGGGACCGGAAAAGAGACAAAGCTGGGAGAGGGTCAGATGGCCTCTATGGAAAAAGGAAAATCAGCAAAATTTGGAAAATTCAAAAGGGACCAGGTGAAACACTGGTATAAATGGACAAAAAACGACGCTGATTTTATCCTCAGTAAAATAAAACAAGCCTCTGACGATGGTGAGCATGGAGATGGCTTGATCTCTGACGATGGTGCGCATGGAGATGGCTTGATCTCTGACGATGGTGAGCATGGAAAGGTAGCACTTCTTGTCTCTCAGGTAAAGGCAGTTGCCGGCAAATTGGGTTTAGTTGGAGAGTATAATAGCAAATTAGATAAATTTATGAAAGTTAAAGATCCTTCTATGCTCAAAGGCCTTTTTGCCCCTACCGAGACAGGTTTTCTTTATGCTATAAGCAGTGAAAATAAAGGTAAAAATACATTCATATTGTTGAAATGGCCTAAAATGGAAGGGGTTAAATCCTTTAACCTTTATAGGAAAGAGATACCGTCTATTTCTGTTTCTACGAAACCGATAAATTCAAAACCTATTCAACTTATGACTGACTGTGATGATATTAAGAAAATTATACCTGAAGGTTCCGAAGAATGGCAGGCCATTGTCAATATCCTTAACGGACCTCCAAAACTTAAATTTAAAGCCGGCGTAAAAGGAAATATGATTAAGGGTTCTCCTATTGTAGCTCTTAAGAGCACGGGTAAAGATATGCTTGCCGCCGTTCCGACCGTTCCGCAGGTTGGGTTCGCTAATCTTGGTGCCTGTAATATTTCCTCTGTTTCGGATACCAGCAAGACTTATAGAGAATTACAGGCTCTTACAGGTAAATACTGGAAGGTTGGTGTTGTCATGGGACAGGCTTATGTTGATAATAATGTTGTTGTTGGTAAAAAATATATGTATGCAATAACACCCGCTAAAACACCCGCTAAGCGTAAGGGGGCAAGCATGGAAATTAAACCCATAGATACAGCCACGGTTATTGCCGGAACGGTTCTTCCTTTACCTCCTCCCTCGGGTGTTACTACTATTGCGGGTGATAACAAGGTTATGGTAAGATGGAATGAGATGGGAACCGCTTCGGGTTATGATGTTTATAGAAATGCTCTTACCTCGCTTTATATTAAGGTAAACGGAGCCGATATAGTAGAGAAATGTACTCTCGATTTAGAAGGAAATAAGATTTCTGAGAAAAACTGTTTTATAGATTTTATGCGCTGGGATGGATCGGGCTATCCTGCAGAGCATGAAGTTGTGGCTCCTGACTCGATATATGGGCCATATAACGGAATAACTTACAGATATAAAGTTAGAGCTTATGATGCTCTTGGTAGACCGGGTATGTTCAGTTCGAATGTTCCCACACTTCCCGAGGATAAAACACCGCCGGCTGTGCCTTATGGAATTACCGTCGAAGCTTATCCTGACGGCTTACAGCCGAAATGGTATCAGGTTACTCATGATGAATTAGGACACGTGGAATTGTCGGGTATACAGGGCTATAAGGTTTATCGTTTTAACTCCGCGGATTCTTTGGCTGATAGTATTATGATTAATCCTATGATTCCTGATACGTTTGGAGCTTTCCCTTTCTTTAAGGATACGGACCCGGCGATTTTCTCCGCGTATGGAGAAAAAACATACTGGTACAGGGTTAGAAGTATCGATAACGAAGGTAATATAAGCGGTCTTTCTCCTTCAGCAGGAAACAATTTACCGGATACAACACCTCCGACCCCTCCGCGCGATTTAGTGGCAAAGAGTCATGCAGACCATATTGCATTAACCTGGGAAAAACCGAATCCTGTTCCGTCCGATCTTGCGGGTTATAATATATATAGAGGGGTTTGCGGAGGAGATTCTGTATGTGTTGAGTATGAACAACAAAAGGCAACAACCCATATGCCGACGGGTGATCCAAGATGTACAAAATGGGAATGGCAACCTTATCCCACGCACCTTGTGGGAAATAGAGATCATCCCGATAGTCTTAAATATAATGATTTCACTGTTCCGCCCGGTTCTCCTATCTGTTACAGATATACTATAAAAGCTTATGATAGGAGTCAGAATCTAAGCGATACCTCAAAGAGTGTTTGTCAGAAACTAAGAGAAGAAACACCTCCCGCTCCACCCGTTATAGCAGGGCTTAAAGCGAGAGACAGATCGATAAAAGTCGAGTGGGTTTCTTCCCCTGTTCAGGATTTATTTGGATTTATGGTTTATAGAGCGGAGAAAGAAAGTGGTCATTACAAGAGAGTAAGTGATACGCTTATATTCCCTGAAAAGATAGATTGCAAAGATATCCCGGCTACGAATGTATGGGCGGCTGATTCTGTATTTTCATTTGTCGATACAACCGTACAGGAAAAGAAGGTGTATTGGTATAAAATAAAAGCCGCGGATTACGGTGGAAATATAGGAGAAGCTTCTGTTCCGATAGAAACGTATACATATAATATCGGGCCTCCGCCTACACCAAAGAATCTTCAGGTTACTCAGCCTTCAGGTAAATGCGCTTTACTTATAGAATGGAAGCCGGAGTACGATAAAGATTACAAAGGTTTTGTAGTGTTCAGAAGTTCTGAGCTTAGCAAGGGTTATCGGCAGATCAGTCCTATCGTAAAAGATAGTAGGTATCTCGATAATACGGTAATCGGGAATAAAGACTACTACTACAAGGTTCAGTATTTTGCTAAAAATGGAAACCGATCGCTCGTTTCAACTGCTAAAAACGGTAAGGCAACGCCTTAAAGAGGGGGATGAGATGAGAAAAATAACATTAATCTTAACTTTGATAGTTGTCGTTTTCCTGGCAATTCCTTTGTTTGCTGCCGATGAGTTTATTGAAAAGCACACCTGGGGTTTTAGAAACACTACTTATTTCACCGATGGAGGTAGTACGGTACTGCCATGGGAAGTATATGTAAGAAGTTTTATCGGCATTTGTCCTGATTCGTCTACAGCCAAGGTTTTATGTCCTCTGGATTATGCTTTTTATCACGCTTACAATGCCGCGTTTGCTGTTGCTGCCGGCAATTGTTTTGGTATGAGCCTGCTTACCAACATAATTTACAAAGAAGAAGGGCATATGGGTTTTTGTAAACCTATCTATACTTATTCGGGAGGTACGGACGGACCTACTTCGGCAAAATTATGTACTACGATAACAGTTATGCAGTGTCATGAATGGAGTCATTCAGGTATTATGTGGATGGCTGAGAATATCACCGGTCCCACCAGTAAAATAAAGAATGGTAATTATGCTTATGAGCAGGTGGAATATTATCTTTCTATGGGAGATCTGCCTGTACTTACCATAGTTCAGGATATGAGTTTTGTCGGGCATACATTGGTTCCTTACCGAGTGGAAGATAATGGTTCAAAGAGATATATTTATATACACGATTCAAACAAATGGATTCCTAATCGTCAGGATTATTACGATAGCGACAGCAATTATATCGAAATTACCAAAAGCAATGGTAACTGGTCTTACGTGTGGGATGCTGCGGAAACCTGGGGCTCTCCGGATGGTTTTATTTTTGCTACGCCTATGTCAGTAGTAAAAGCGTCTTCGCGTAATCCCCTGCAGCTCGGTGGAATTACTGATGCAATGAATGATATTTTTCTTACAGGCGCGAATATTTCTCAGATTACGGATGACGAAGGGCATAAATTTTACAAGACCAGCGCGGGTTCGCATAATAGGTTGTCAGATATAGAAGATAATCCGTCGCTTAAAATGAAAAATGTGTTCAGGATGCCTATGATTTCTGCCGCTACGAGAGGAAGAGTCAGAAGTTCCACCCGGATGAAGAATGCTCCGGAGATTTACTTCGCGTTAGGTTCCGAAGGTAAGAATCTCAATTTTGAGATTGTCTCTACCGGAAAAAAATACAAATTCGAAATGGCGGGTAAAGACAATATAATAAGGCTTTCCGCGCCCGGCGGGTCGAGCGGAAAAGATAATTTCGAGGTAAAGAAACTTTCAACGAATAATCAAGAATTAAAATTGAGCAGCAGAAGGGGAACGGCAAAGTTTGAGGTGGAATTACATCGGAGTGTCCCTGGTTCGGATATATCCAGAGTATTCAAAGTTACAAATCTTACGGCTCCCAGTTCTTCGCCTGTGAAACTACGTTTGTCTGAGGGGCGGGATGCTCTTCTTGTAAAGGGAGAAAAAAATGCCGTTAGTTGTAATCTTGCAATCACACAGGTTGTAGACGGAAAGATAACAAAGATGCCGCCCAGGACATTAAACGTTTCCGGTAAAGAGTGGCAGCAGGTAGCTCCCAGCAACTGGAATAAGTTAAACGGCGCGACTATAAAAACGAATAGAATACAGATGCCTCCGGATCCTCCTCTGAAAAAGAGATAAATTGGCGGGAAACTTATGATAAAAAAGATAACATTAATCCTTTTCTTTGTATCGCTTGTTTTTTATGCGTCTGACATCGTCGAATTTTCCGGGTCGGCGGGTTTGTACGGAGAATATGATTATATAGACGGAGATACTACAATGGAACCGACTTCGCAAGTCCGGTTTAACGTAAGCCCTACAATATCTTTTTATAAAATGCCTATTAGTTTTGATTTCCAGCTAAGTTCTCTGGAATCGCAATACCGTCAGGCGCTCAATAAATATCGTATCAGCATACAACCGGAAAAAATGTTGAGGGATAAGGTCAATCTTCCGAGTTTTGTTTTTACTATTTCAAATGTGGAATTCGGGACCTGTTATCCTTCTTTTTCCCCCTACACTCTTTCGGGTGTACCTGTTTCCGGAGGGGTAGTCGAACTTAACCCCGGGATTTTTCACATGGAAGGGACAAAGGGAAAACTTCAGAGAAGTGTCGACTGGTCAGATACGACTTATACCGACTACGCGTATGAGAGGAATTTAACTGCTTTTAGTGTAGGGTTCGGAAAAAAAGAAGCGCCGCACCTTCATTTTATTTACATGCATTCGGGGGACGATACATCTTCCGTGGATCCTTTATTTTTGCCCGCTTACAGTGATTCCGATAGTGTAGAAATTGTGAAACCAAAGGAAAATTATGTTGTAGGTATCGATTTTAGATTGGATTTTCTTGAAGAGGGGTTTTATATAGAATCTGAGATTGTTGGTACGGAAGTGACGAGAGATGTTCGTATGCCCGCGCTTAGTTATGAGGACGTCCCGTCCTTTCTTACAGATTTATTTAAGCCCAGATTAAGCAGCGCTTTTGATGTAGCGTTTAACGTTAACTCGGGGCTAAATATTTACGATACCGAAATTTACGGTTCTGTAAATATGGCGGGCCCAGGATTCGAGTCTTTCGGAAATCCTTACCTGCGTAATGACTTTTTAGGATATGAAGCGGGAATAAAACAAAACTTTTTTAGTAAAAGTATGTTTCTTTACGGTTCATTGGCAAACGACAGGGATAATCTTTTGGGTATGAAAGGTTCTACAACTGCGTTTAATTCGTTTGAATTAGGTGTAGGATTTAATTTTACAAATTTACCGTACCTGGATTTTTCTTACACACCTTATAGCGAAATAAATGATTCCCTGGGCCTGGATAGAAGCAGTGATATGTACTCTGTTAATACCGGTTACGATATTAATGTTTCCGATATAACTAATTATATAAGTTTTTTCTTTTCTTTCCAGGATTACGAAGATACTTATGACGTAAACAATTATACTGCCAAAGCATATTCTATTAGCGATGAGGTAAGTTTTGCTATGCCTCTTAGCTTATCTTTCTCTATGGATTACTCCGAGTCCAGTTTTCCGGATTTGAAAGAGAGCATTACAACTTATGATTTAGGAGCTAATTATACGTTTTTTGATAACTGGACGAACGGTATCGGGTTCAGTGTTTCATCCGGTTCGGATAATGTTTCAGGAAACAGTATATATTTAAATTCTTCCCTATATGCGGGACGATTCATGAATTTAGGATTGGATATAGAGCGCAATGTTTATAACGGAGAATTCGAATATGAGGATTATAATGAATGGCGTATAATGGGAAGCATTTCGAGTAGCTGGTAGTATTTAAAAAACATGAAGAAAAAGAAAATATTAATAATCGAAGATGATTATGACCTTTCGGCTTTGATGATAAGACATCTTCAGTCGGCAGGGTATGATGTCTTGAATGTTGGAGATGCCATACAGGGAGTGCAGTTCGCGAGAAAGGAAATCCCCGATTTGATTATTCTCGATTTGAATATACCTGGGGGAGGTGGGCTGAAAGTTCTGGAAAATGTTAACAGTTTACCGGAAACGCAAGGTATTCCCGTTATAGTTCTTACCGGCGTGCATGATATCGATACAAAAGAGAAGGCTCTTGCCGCGGGAGCTACAGAGTATTTAGAAAAGCCTTACAATCCGCAGGAGTTATTGGGAAGAATTGAGGAATATCTAATAGAACCCGAGAAAGGAGAGGAAGAAGGAGGGAGCGCTGGAAATATATTGATTGTCGATGACGATGTGGATTTCGTGAAAAAGCTATCGCTGGATCTGCATAGAGCGAATTTTTCGACCTCTGTCGCTTATGATGTAGATCAGGGAATGAGACTCGCGCGGGAAAAAGAACCGGATTTAATTATTATCGACTTATTACTCCCGGGTGGGGGAGGTTTTACCTTTTATAAACATCTTAAAGGTTTAGCTTACACGCAAAACATACCTGTTATAGTTTTGACCGCCTTGAAAGATGAAAAATACAAAAAGGAAATGTTCGAAGCGGGGGTTAAATATTATATCGAAAAACCTTACGATTTGAGTTTGTTATTGAATGCGATCGAGGTTGCTCTCTAAGAGGTCAGTAACACAGGCATAGCAAAGTTAAATAGTTGAATAGTTGAATTGTCCACCCAACCCATAAAAGATAAAATTACTACAAAGGAAACATTTTTTGTTATTTTTTTCTAATTAACTATTTTTCAATTTTACTTGGATTATAAGAATATATTATATAGCCACTGATTGACACGGATATGCACTGATTTTTTTTAAGTTGTTTTTTTTCGCCGTCAGCAGTCAGCTGTTAGCCGTAAGCTTGTTTTATCGCAGAGGCATCAGGTTATATGATAAGTTCAGTCCTATTCTTATGTTATTGGGGGAGTCTTCTTCGGTAAAGAGATGTTCAAGCTTGGTAAAGTAGAGGATTCCTTTGAGTAACACGGTTTCGTATTCAAACGCTAAATTGCCGTCTCTTCCATCTGCTTCGAGAATAATATTTAAAGGACCGTTTAAGTTTATTTTTAGACCGCCGAAAAGACCCATTACCCAGTTTTCATGTTCTTCGTCGAAAATAACATCCGTATTAGGGAAAAAGCTTCTTGGACCGTAACCAACGAATTTTCCTCTGCCGATTCCTAAAGATATTTCAAAGTTTTTACCGAGGTCTTTCGTGGCAACTCCATAAAGAGAGGCAATTTCGGGCGGTCTGTTTTCGTAACTTTCATCGGCGTAAGTTTCTTCCGAGCCCGCCGGCGAGATAAATTTATTGAATGCCAGTTCCTGAATACCTATCGCAATAGAAGGTCTCGTTTCGTTCTGTTCTATAATTTGATATGACACGTCGAAGGCAAAATCGATTTCGTTGTACCATTTTAGAGCCATATTGAATTGGTCTTTAGTATATTCTATTCCTATATTAGGGTCGAATCCCACTTCGCTTTCACTCTTTGTCGCGAGATTCATATCCGTGTTTATAAAAAAACCATCCGTATAATTGGCGGTTGGGATATCTATATAAGAATCATAATGTAACGTCTGGGAATTAAGAGAGATACAGCACAGGAGAAATAAGAACATAAAAAATTTTTTCACTTACAGCCTCCTTATTTGGTTTTCTTTAAAATTTACCCCCGGATTTTATGCTAGTACCCAGGACCCGGTACCTGGTGCCCAAGGCTTGTTATTCCCATTTGCCGAATAGAGTTACATAAAAAGAAAGAAGAACAAGTTTCGCGTCAAGCATGAAACATTGTTTTTTTATATAAAGAAGGTCATATTTAACCTTGTGCTCGGTTTTTGCTTCTTTGCTCGCGAATATCTGAGCTATTCCCGTAAGACCTGGTCTTACGGAAGTTCTCTTCGAAAAATCGGGAACTTTTTCGAGGCTTTCATATTTACTTCCTATAATTTCAACATCCGGATGGAAAGGACGCGGACCCACAAAGCTCATATCGCCTTTAAAAATAGAAAGCAATTGAGGCAGTTCGTCCATGGCTGTAGCTCTCATTATTTTTCCGACTTTAGTTACGTGTGAATGATATTCGTCTTTATTTTTCATGGGAGCGCCGTTGTGAGTATCTTTCCCCATCGAACGAAATTTCAAGACATAAAAGATTTTTCCGCTTTTACCCATTCGCTTTTGTTTTATAAAAATAGGTCCTCCGCTTTCCATTACAATTACGACAGCGGAAAGAGCCCAGACGGGAAGTGATAATACTAAACCGGTTCCCGAAAGTATAACGTCGCATATTCTTTTAGATATTCGCATAATATTTGAGTCCATTTTTCTTCTTTGTTTCCGTAACCTATTAATTATAAACAAGATATAAGAAAAAGCAAGCTTTTGAGGTTCTTTTCACAAAAAATTAATCACGTGTTAAGGTTTTTTATGGATATTCCCTTAACATAATTTTTCTTTAAAGAATGTAAATTCCTGAAGTTTAAACTCTTATATAAAAAATTTAAATAAATTTATTCTTTTATCCTGTACAATATAAACTCGGCCCGTCTGTTTTTGATTCTGCCTGCTTCTGTGTTGTTGGTCGCTATAGGATTTGTTTCTCCGTAACCTTCTATGCTGATTTTTTCCGGAAGTATGCCTCGTCCTATCAGATATTTTTTTACGCTTTCTGCCCTTTTCTCCGATAGCTTCTGGTTGGCTTCGTAGGTTCCCAGGGAGCAGGTATGTCCGATAATCAGCAGACGAACATCTTTGTTGTCTCTTATAAGTTCGATAATTCTATTTAATATGCTGAGCGCTCTCGGGGTAAGGTCGGCTCTATTTAAAGGAAATCTTATGCTTATTCCTTCTACCTGGTCTTTAATTTCTTCGAAATTATCTATTATCCTTACAGAATCTGCAGCTGTCACAGGCTTTTTTTGTTCTTCTATTTTACTTAGTTCTATAGTGTAAAGATTTTTACTTGTTCCTCCTTTTACCGCCATCGCGATTTCTTTGTCTTTATATCCCGCAGCGGAAATAAATGAAGTGTAAATTCCGGGTTCCAGTTCTAAGGAATGAATGTTTTTTTCAAAAGAAGATGCTTGAATGGTATCTCCTTTCATGCTGGTTATTGTTGTGTATCCTTTTACAGGTTCTCTGTTTTCTTTATCTATAAGTTCGATTGATACAGGGAATTTTTTTACTAATTTTTCAACTGTCTCCTTCATATCCATTAATTTATAGGATAGATTAAGACTGACACGCGGAGAGAGTTCATCTTCCGAACCGAATAGTTCTAATTTATTCAAAGCCATTGTGCCTTTTACAAGTTCATTCTGATATTCTATGCCAACGTTCGCGTCTCTGCCGTCCGTTTCCACAATAAAAGCTAAATTATTGGGGAAGGTTACTTTTGTCCCTCCGAAAAGACCGACAGCCCAGTTTTCATGATTCTCGTCGAAGAAAATGTCGGTATTGGGAACGTAACTTTTCGGTCCGTACCCTACAAATCTTCCCCTGCCTATCCCTCCGGTCAATTCAAAACTTTTACCAAATTTTTTTGTTCCGACGATATATGCTGAGGCAATTTCCGGAGGTCTATCCTCATAATCTTCATCATTAAAGGTTTCTTCCGAACCCGCGGGAGAAATGTACTGGTTGATAGCGATCTCCGCGAGTCCTATGGCAAGACCGGGAGCACTTTCGTTCTCGGCGAGAATCTGGTAAGACAAGTCCATGGCAAAATCGACGCCGTCGTACCACTTTACGGCAATGCCGAATTTATTATACGAGAAATCTATTCCTATATTAGGATCGAATTTAACGTCCGTTACATCCATGACCGGATAGCTCGAACTCACATTGACGTAAAGCCCCTGAGTAAAATTGGCTGTAGGCATATCTATATAAGCTTCTCTTTTCATTTGGAAAGCATTAACCGCAATTGATACTACAAATAATAAAGCAAAAAATAAATTTTTCATAGTTTATCACCCCCTTATACAAACAATTTTATAGAGGATATGTCTTTTTGTCAACCTAGATTAGAATTTTTTTTGAAAAAAACCCATTTTACCGCAGAGACAAAAAGAACGCAGAAAAAAATTTTTAAGCCACGAAACACACTAAATCCCGCTACTCCTTTTGAATGTGTGTTTTAAAAAAAACACTAAAATAATGCTAATTCGATAATCGCGGCTGGGAAACCGCTCCCACATTTTTCTTTTTATTGTAGGAAGGATTTCTCTACCCTGTGGAATAAGAACTCAACATACAATGACTTCTATTATATTTGGAAAGTGCTGAATAAAAACGTAGGGTTGGGGTTTATTCCCAACAATCTATGTGCGAGGGATGAACCCCCGCGTTACTAATTTACGAATTTCCTGACTTGAAGAATCTATAAAGCTATTCTCTCGACCTTTTTACTATGAGTTCAGCTCTTCTGTTTCTTATTCTGCCTGCTTCCGTGCTGTTGTCCGCGAGAGGTTTTGTTTCTCCGTAAGCTTCCGTGCTGATTTTTTCAGCGGGTATGCCTCGTCCTATAAGATATTCTTTGACGTTTCCTGCTCTTTTCTCGGATAGCTTTTGGTTGAATTCATAGCTTCCGATATCGCAGGTATGTCCTATAATTAGTAGATTAATGCCTTTATCGTTTCCTATTAGTTCGACTATTCTATCTGAGATGCCGTATGCTCTGGGGGTAAGTTTGAACTCTCCTAAGGGGAATTTTATGCTTATTCCTTCTACCTGGTCTTTAATTTCCTCGAAATTATCTATTATCCTTATGGAATCTTCAGCTTTTACAGGCTTTTTGGGTTCTTCTATCTTGTTTAGCTCTATAGTGTAAAAGTTTTTACTCGTTCCTCCTTTAACCGTCATCTCTATTTCTTTATTTCTATATCCTGCGGCTGTAATGAATGAAGTGTAAAGCCCCGGTTCCAGTTCGAAGGAATGAATGTTTTTTTCGAAAGAAGATGCTTGAATGGTATCTCCTTTTATGCTGGTTGTTGTTGTGTATCCTTTTACAGGTTCTCTGCTTTTTTTGTCTATCAATTCAATCGCGACGGGAAATTCTTTCTTTTCTATCTCTTTAACCCTTTCCTGAAGGTTCGTCATCTTGTAGGATAGATTAAGACTAACACGAGGAGAGAGTTCATTTTCCGAACTGAAAAGTTCGAGTTTATTTAAAGCCAATGTGCCTTTTACAAGTTCATTCTGATATTCTATTCCAACATTCGCGTCTCTGCCGTCCGTTTCCACAATAAAAGCTAAATTATTCGGGAAGGTTACTTTTGTTCCTCCGAAAAGACCGACAGCCCAGTTTTCATGGTTTTCGTCGAAGAAAATGTCGGTATTGGGAATATAACTTCTTGGTCCGTAACCGACGAATCTGCCTCTGCCTATCCCTCCGGTCAATTCAAAACTTTTCCCCATCTTTTTTGTTCCTACGATGTATGCCGATGCAATCTCCGGGGGTCTATCCGTATAGTTTTCATCGTTGAAAACATCCTCGGAGCCCGCGGGAGAAACATATTTACTGTTGGATAGTTCTGCGATTCCTATGGCAAGACCGGGAACGCTTTCGCTTTCCGCGAGAATCTGGTAAGATAGGTCCATTGCAAAGTCTATCCCGTCGTACCACTTTACCGCCATCCCAAATTTGTTATAAGAAAAATCTATTCCTATGTTAGGATCGAATTTCACGTCATCCACATCTTTAATCGGATAACTCGAACTCACGTTAACATAAAGCCCCTGGGTAAAATTAGCTGTAGGCATATCTATATAAGCTTCTCTTTTCATTTGGAAAGCATTAACCGCAATTGATACTACAAATAATAAAGCAAAAAATAAATTTTTCATAGTTTATCACCCCCTTATACAAACAATTTTATAGAGGATATGTCTTTTTGTCAACCTAAATTAGCGTTTTTTTAAAAAAACCTAATTTCACCGAGGAGATACAGGGAAACAGGTAGATGTGTAAATGGGTAAAAAAACAGTCAACCCATCTACCCATACACCCATCAACTCATTCACTACTTTACCGATTCACTGCTTCCTGATTCGGAGAACCCGATATCCGATATCTAAAAAAATCCCCTTGACAAATTTGGAAAAATGATTATATTACTTTATATAACAAAGTTCTTTGGAAAAACAAAAGGAGGGAACAATGAAAAAATTAGTTATTTTAATGTTATTTGCAATAGTAGTTTTCGCGCAGGAAGCAGTGACAAAGGTCAATCTCGATCGTAGAGCCGAAAGTAATCTTGTTACTCTTTTCGAAAAATTGCCTCAGAATATCGAAGTATTTGTTACTTCTGACAGTATCTATATTATCGAGGCTGCTTATCCGGGAAGCAAGATAATAAAAAAGTTGACCGCTTCCGAATACCGAAGTCTGATTGTGAGAATCCCGTCCGAGAGGGTAATCCTCGAAGACGCGCAATTGCCTTATGTGATAGGGCAGACTATTCATGGAATCTCTCTTTATTCCTGGAGTATGCCTTTAGCTTTGGGGATGGATGGGGAAAGCGCTGTGTCTATGGGGCTCTTAATGCCGCTTTTGTATTCCACCGGAAGCTATTTAGTTACTAAAAATATACGTGTTAGCGGCGGGGCTGCCTATGGCTCATTTTTGGGCGGTATCGAAGGAGCGTGCCATGGAGGTATGTTCTTTGAATCTGAGGAAGCCATTTTCCCGGTGAGCCTTGGGGAAAATGTTCTGGATTTTGCTTTAGCTCAGAAGATGGGGTTGACTTCAGGAATGTATCAGAGGAAGTTTAATCATTGTGCGTATGGTTATTACCATTACGCGGCTTTAAAAGCCTTAGTTCTTTCAGATGATTGGGATGATTGGGGTAACACGGATGAGTTTTTGCAGGTTTCCACTTTGCTTTCTTTAGGTGAGGGATATACATCTCTTTTTCTTTCGAGGAATTCAGAAGACCTGACTTTAGGGGACGCTCTTTTTGAGCTTCGGGCCAGTTTGTTGGGCGCTGAAGCCCTACCTTTAATTCTCATGACTTATGATCTACATCGTGAGGAAGCTTCAGACGCGCGTATTTACGCGGCTCTTTCTTTGGTCGGGCACGGCGTAGGTTATTTGTTGGGAAACAAACTCAGCAGAGATTATGATCTCTCCGGTTCCGGAGGTGTGATGATCTGGCTGCTTCCGTATCTCGCGCATGGTGCAACGGCGGCTATTATGGCGAAGACTGATAGCGAAGGGCTTTGGAATTCTTATCCTGCTATATTCTTGTCGATGGATGTTATTATGACTTACGCGTACTATAAGGCTTTATCCAAAAAGCCCTTAAAGATGGGAAAGGCGGATGCGCCCCATTTTAATATGGCATTAAATCCTATGAGTTTAATATGTAAAGATAAGAATAAAACCTTTGAAAACATGCCTTTCTTGATGTTTTCATATGAATTTTAATTCTCAGACAGAAAAAGAAACTAATTATCAAGAAAGACACAGAGGATTTTAGTCCAGTGTCCAAAGTCCAATGTCTTTTCCATTTTTTTATATCTGGTCCCGTTGATATGTTCTAATTCATAATTCATAATTCAAACTTCAAAATTCTTAATCCTAAACCCGGTATCTAAAAAATTCCCCTTGACAAAGCCCAATTAATTCATAAACTAATAGTAATAATAATTATTACTTCTGGTTTATGGTAGGTGGATATGAAAAAAAATAGGGATTTTATTTTGAATTTATATAGTTCTAAAAGTACCGTTTTTACGATAGATGAAATAGCTTTGCTTTTGGGAGATTTAAATCGTGATAATCTGAAAGCGAGAATAAATTATTACGTTAAAAGAGGAAAATTGTTAAATCTGAGAAAAGGGGTTTACGCGAAAAGAGGGTATAGCCCTTTAGAGCTCGCGGTTAAAATTTTTACTCCTTCTTATATCAGTTTAGAGACTATTCTGGAGAAGGGGGGAGTGATTTTCCAAAAATACGAAACTATCTTTGTTGTTTCTTATCTAAGCAGGAAAATCGAAGTTGACAGCCATAAATTACAATATCGTAGAATAAAAGAGGAAATATTGATAAATAAAGAAGGGGTAGAATTAAAAAAAGGATATGCTATAGCAACAAAAGAGAGGGCATTTCTCGATGCTTTGTATTTATATAAAGACTATTATTTTGACAATCTCGATATTTTAGATAAAGATGTTGTATTGAATATGGCTAACATTTATCAGTCGAAAACTCTTAAAGAAAAAGTCGAAGGGCTTATATAATATGCTTAATATTCAGAAACATAAATATATACTGGTTCAAATTTTAAAAAGTGTCTATTCCGATAAAGGTGTTTCTTCAGTTATTGGTTTTAAAGGAGGAACCGCGGCGTATCTTTTTTACAATTTGCCAAGGTTTTCCGTCGATCTTGATTTTAATCTTTTGGAATCCGCAAGGAATGATTTAGTCTTTGAACGGATGAAAGATATTCTTAAAAGTTATGGTAATGTTAAAATCGCGAGAGAAAAGAGGTATACGATATTCTTTTTGCTTTCCTATGGGGAAGAGGCGACTAATATAAAAATAGAGATTTCAAAAAGAAAATTCCCCGATAATTATGAGGTAAAAAATTATCTCGGAATTCCAATGTTAGTAATGAAAAAGAGAGATATCTTTGCCCATAAGTTTGTTGCTTTCCTGGATAGAAAAAGTATAGCGAACAGAGATGCTTTTGATTTATGGTTTTTCTTTAATGGGAACTGGCAAATCAATAAAGAAATAGTGAAATTAAGAACCGGTAGAAAGTTCGAAGATTATTTAAAAAATTGTATCGAAGCGGTAAAGGGGATAAATGATACATATATATTACAGGGTCTTGGTGAGGTGTTAGAAGAGGAGCAAAAAAACTGGGTAAAAAACAATCTCAAAAAAGACTTGATCTTTTTAATGAGGAATTATCTTGAATCTAATGTTCAATAACGTCCAAGTCCGATGTCTTTTCCGACCCAACGACCCCACGATCTAACGAACCAACGAATCAGTCCAATGTCTTTAACCCAAAAAAGACAAAGTCTTAATCCGCATCCCGGAAATTTAAGGGTCTGAATATCGATTGTTTTAAACATCCGATAATATCTGAACTCTTAAGAATCAAAAATGACTATTAAGACTTTGTTAGTTTAAAGGTCTTTAGTTATTCTATAAACCTTGTATTTCAGAAAATACTTGCTACTGACTTAAACCGTCTTTTTTTACGTTTTCAGCTTTAGGTCCTTTTTCACCCTGAACGATTTCAAATTCGACTTCATCTCCCTCGTTGAGTGTTACAAGACCGCCTGTAAGCGATGAAGAGTGTACAAAAACGTCGTCTTTGCCTTCTACTTCTATAAATCCGAAGCTTTTCATGTCATTGAACCATTTTACTTTACCTTTTTCCATTGCTAAAACCTCCTGTGGTTTTAAAAAAATTAAATTTAAAGAATCTCGAGTAGTTCTATTTCAAAGTTAAGATTTTTTCCGGCGAGAGGATGATTCGCATCCATGATTACTTCAGATTCTGAAGAGCCGGTTACTGTAACTATGAAAGGTTGATGTTTATCTGATTCTAATCTAAACTGCTGTCCTACTTGCGGGTCTGAATCTTCTGGTAAATCTTTTCTGGCTACATTCATAACCAGTTCCTCATGATGTTCTCCGTAAGCTTCTTTCGAGGGGATTTTAACAGCCTTGGATTCTCCGGGACTCATACCGATTACTGCCTGTTCAAAACCGGGGATTATTTTTTCGGTATTAAGTGTAAATTCGAATGGGTTAGTCTCGTCTGTTTTTTCTATAACAGTGTTGTTATCAAGAGTTAAAGTATAATTAACTTTAACTTTATCTCCTTCTTTTACTTTTGCCATTATTTTCCTCCCATTTTATTATTAGGATTTCCAAAAGATTTTTCCAAAGGGATTTCTTCTAAACATTACAAATTTATATTTTACCGAAATACACTAAATCCCTATAAAGCGATTCCAGAAAAAATTAGGGACATTTTTAGTAGATACTATTTTAGTAGATACTACATTAATAACAACCCTACACCATTAATATAAGTGTTTTTAGCTATTTGTCAACCCACCCCGCCTTAAAACACTCATATGGAGAACACAGAGAACTTTAGTCCAATGTCCAAAGTCCAGAGTCCAAAGTCAAAATTTAAAACTCAAACTTGCTTTTATACTAATCCTTGAGTCCCAAACTTTAACAAACCACAGATTCCACAAGATTAGCTCAATATTTTTCTTAACCGCTAAATACACGGGGAAACCAACTTAGTGAAGGTACTAAATCAGGAAAAAAGAATTAATCGTACGGTAAAGTACTTTATTCCCAGTGATACATTGACAAATTTAGCGTTTTGTTTATGTTAAACGATGAGTAAAACGAATAGGGTTGATCTGTTTATATGGAAAAATCTATAAAAATATTATCGGAATATTTCTATCCTGAACCGGCAGCTACAGCAAAATTAATGTCTCAGCTTGCAAGCGAGCTGAGTAAAAAAGGATTTAACGTGGAAGTTTATACCCGCAGGCCTCATCGTAGATCAAAAAGCGCACAGAAACTTCCCGCTAAAGAGATTCGTAATGGTGTTACAGTTAACCGATTGTCATGCGTTCAATTAAATAAAGAAAATTTATTATTTAGAACAATCAACTGGTTCTCGTTTTCTTTTAGTCTGCTTATTAGTATGTCTTTAAAAAGCAGTAAGGATATCTTGCTTATCGTAACCAATCCCCCGATTTTACCTTTTGTAGGACTTTTTTTTAATATTATAAGAAGTCAACGATTTATTCCTATAATATATGATGTTTATCCTGATATTGCGGTCGCGCTTGAATTGGTGGAAAAAAACGGATTTTTTGTAGAATTATGGAAAAGATTAAATAATGTACTATATCGAAGAGCTTCCGGGATTGTTGTTATTGGTAATCAAATGAAGCGAACGATAGTAAAGAGTGCCGGAGTGAACTCTTTTGAATCAAAAATCGAAGTGATATATAACTGGGAAGACCCGGATTTTATAAAACCTCTTAAGAAAGAAGAAAATGCTTTTGCGAAGGAAAACGGATATAATGAGGTTTTGACCGTTCTATATTCCGGAAATTTCGGATTATACAATGATTTATGTACTATAATTTACGCCGCGGAAAAGATTCGGAAATTACCTGTAAAATTCGTTTTTATAGGTGACGGAGCCCAGAAGGAAAAATTAAAGAAAATTGTTCGAGATAAAGATTTAAAAAATGTCGATTTTCATTCTTACCAGCCACATAGCAGGCTTCCTGAGACCTTAACATGCGCGGATATCTCTGTGGTATCGGAGGATAAAAGAGTAAGTGGGCTTTGTTCTTCAAGTAAGTTCTATAGTTCTCTCGCGAGCGGGCAGGCGGTTCTCGCTCGGGTGAACAAAGAGTCAGACATAGCCGATACAATACGGAGTAGCAATTGTGGCTTTATAGTTAATCAAGGTGATGTTAATCAGGTGGTAAATCATTTGAAATTCTGGCTCGACAACAGGGATGAATTAAAGAAAATGGGGAAGAGAGCCCGGAAGTATTTTGAGGAACATTATACTATGAATCATTCCATAGAACGATATGTTAAGATGTTGAAAGAGTTGTGAGAGGGCGCAAACTGCTTTAGTCCAATGTCAATAATCGTTAGATCGTTAGGTCGTTGGATTGTTAGATCGTTAAAAAATCCGAATCAACTAAAAATTGCCACAGATTAACACGTATATGCGCGGAGGTTTTTTGTTGTTTTGACTGATGACTCGTGACTGTTGACTAACGACTCGGTTATATATTTGACCATTCAACTTAGGTTCAAAGAATCACAACCTGGGACCCATAGCTTAGCAGTCCGTGTTTTTGACGCATGTAGGTGTAAATTAAAGAAGGCTCCAGGGTACCGCGAGTATTTTATCTCCGAACTTTTTAGCTTCCTTGCCGGCATGAATAAGAATAGCGCTTTTAGTATCCGGGTATTCGCCCATAAAATATCTGAGACCTTTTGTATCTCCATAATTGGGAGAATCGGTTAACTTTACTTCAATCGCGATTTTCTCCTTGCCGTATTCAATTACAAAATCGACTTCTTTTTGGTTTATTTCTCTGTAGTAATGGATTTTACCTTTTGGGACCATCAGTTCACAAAGCACGTTTAAGTGCAAAAAAATCAAATTTTCAAAAAATCCCCCCAATTCTCTTGCTTTTTTAAGGCTATCTGAATTGTAGTAACCGGAAAGAAAAACCGCTAAAGCGGGATCTACCCAGTAAACTTTAGGAGATTTTATTATTCTTTTTGTTCTATTAGGAAAGAAAGGCGTGATTTTTGTAATTATATGTCCGATTTCCATTAAGTTAATATACCTGTATACAGATGGTTGGCTTACTCCGGAATCTCTGGCAATCTCGGTTTGGTTTATTAGATTTCCTGTTCTCAAAGCGAGCATTTCCATGACTTTTCTAAAATCGGTTAGCGACGATATATTGGAAATATTTCTCAAGTCTCTTTCCATATAAGTGGCGACATAGCCTTCCCACCATCTTAGAATATTTTCTGAGTTTTTCATATACATAACCCGCGGCATAAACCCTTTAAGCATAAAGGAGATAGGGTCTATTGGTTTATAATTCTTTTCTTTAGGAAATTTACCCTTAAAGAGATCTACGAACCACTGAGGTCGTGATTCTTCCGCCATTTCTCTTCGAACCATAGGATTAAGAATTAAATAAGCGGCTCTTCCGGCGAGAGTTTCAGAGATTTTATTCATTAATAACATATTGGCCGAACCGGATAATATGTACTTGCCTTTACCTTTATCTACATTTAACTTTATAGCTTCTATCAAACCTTTTTCTTTCTGGACTTCATCGATTATGAGTTTATTGTAATTCGATATTAAGCCTACAGGGTCTTCTTCGGCTTGTTCCAGGACATCGAAATTGTCGAGAGTTAGATATTTCCAATCGTCGGACGAAAACTCATTTTGTAAAATAGTACTTTTCCCAACCTGTCTTGCCCCCGTTAGAATAACAACAGGAATTTCTTCGATAACGGTTTTTAGAATATTACCAAGATATCTATCCTTGTATTTCCATTTAGACTGTGAATAATATTTATTCATTACCTGAATAATAATACAAATATTTAATTTGTCAAGTATTTGAATCATCAGGCGGATGATTAGTTATTAGTTAATTTGCAAATTAGTTTATTAGTAAAAGTCTCGACCCAACTGAAGAATTGAATCGCAGATTATCACAAGATTTTTTTATTCTTTACCGTTAGCAGTCAGCTGAAAGTTATTTTGTCAGATTATAGAAAATATAATTTTTGTTTTGATTTTTTTGAACACATATACGCTTTTACGCTTATACGCATTTACTTTGCGTAGAAATTACCTCCTAACTCTCTAACCCTCTAATTTTCGATTTATTTATCTTTTATATTCTTTGATATCAAACTTATCTAAAAATGCATTCACTCTTTCGTAAGCGTCTCGTATAATACGTTCCCGCTCTTCGGAATCATCTATTTCCAAAAATTCCGCAACCCAAACGGGACCTGGGGATTCAAAACTCTTAAATTTTTTTCTTATTTTACCGAGTCCTTCTTTAACCAGTTTATTATTTATTATTGGTTTAAATTCTTCAGCCAGTTTTTCAATACCTCCCGGATAATTCTTTATAACAAAATATATGTCATAGGCATCCTTTTCTTTATATCTACTTTCAATTGCCATTCCTTTCATTGATAAAAAAGGTATTATACTGGAAATATTGATTTCAATTTGATTTTTCGCGCCATCTGGCATTTTTGCGGATATTTTAGTACTGATTTTATATAAAAATGCTAAATCGCATCCTCTGGCTTTTCTTGCTCTAATATCCTGAACTCGCTGAGTTCGATGAGAAGAACCGGTTCCACCATATTCCGCGGCGAGTAAATCGATTTCAATATCCATTTCTTTTCCCGAGGTGTTTTTATATTTACGGTAAAAAATAAAAGGTTCTCTACCTTGGGCATAGCCATGGGTTTTTAGAAGTTTGAGAATTGTACTGTAAGTGTTGTCTGTGATATTTTCAAAATTAAGAGCAATATCAATATCCAGACTACCCACATGCTCTTTACCTTTATTCCCGAGAAGAAAATAAGGTATCCAGCCGCCAACCAGCACAATGTTTTCCTTGAATTCTCCGAGTATCGTGAGAAGTTCAATTAAAACAGATAAACAGGCATTTACTTCTTCTTTTTGATAGTCCGATTTTTTTACCATTTTGTCTCCAGGCGCTTTTCTTTTAGAAATTCTGCCGCTTCTTCACCGCGTTGTTTGTAATCTTTTAGATCTAAATAAAGTTGGATGTTAGAGACGACTTTTAAGCCATTAAAATCCTGTAATCCATAAAATATTCCGGAATCATAGGGAGACAGTATTGAAATATTCGCTCCTGTCGAGACTTTTTTCCATCTTAAATTGTTAGCAATAGATTCTATAGAATCTTCAGCATACGCAAAGACCTTATTATATCTCAAAAAAGGTGCTATTCGAGAAGCCCCTGATGTAAGTGTTAAAGCATATCGTATATCATTGGAATCGCAAAAGTTCGCGAGATTGTTCTCGATAGTGTCAATATCATCCAAGGAGTAATAGTCAACAGAATTATTTTTCTTATATGAATAATTTTTGACCCAGCGGTCCAATAAGGATTCCGGATTGCTCAGGTAGAATTTTTGAATATCAGATTTCTCAATATAATTATATTCCTCGAGTCTCTTTTTTACTTTTGAGACTAAACCTATACTGACTTCAGCTTCCCTGGAAAGATCTTTTACATACCATTTTCTACCTGGATTGTCCAGGAGAATACGTACTATTCTTGACGATTTTTTAGAAAATATAGACTTAATTGAGCGGTTTTCCGGATATGGGTTTGGGTTACCTTTGATATTTATATAGACCCCGTTAAAAGATAGGAGACAGTTTCCCGCCAGGTCGATATACCCAATGTTGTTTAATTCGCATATTTTTTCCGATTCTTCTGAAATATATGGAGATCCAAAAATACCATAGATTTTGTCTCTCCCTCCAATTATTTCCTGAAGTTGGTTGGCTGCCATCCTGACATATTTCGGCAGTCCGATAGTTTTTATTTCAAAAATCAAAGTATATTTATCTTCGCCTTGTGTCTTAATGACATATACGAGATCGGACTCCTTACTACCCGAGAAAAGTGGTTCCCGTATTCGTTCGCTTATGGCGCCGGGTGATATCAGACCGGTTTTCGTCACAATATCTCTAAATGCCTCTTCGATCTTCACAATTATTTCTTTTTCTTCCATTTTTGTTTCACCTATTTTTAAGTTTCACCATTTGGTGAAATATATTAAATATTGATAATATGTCAAGTGTTTCATTTTAAAAAACGTTTCAACGATTGGTGAAACGCAATTTTTTGGTGAAACTTTCCTTAAACTATAAATCTCCGGTTTTTAAAATACCCCCCATAAAGCAAGCTTCTTTTTATAATCGATTGCTATTTAACGCGGGATTTTTTGCTGTTTTTTTAATTTAAGCCCAATAAACCCAACGAACTCAACGAAACCAATAAATCCAATCAACCAATTAACTTTCTCCGTTCTTGGACTCGGAACTCGGCACCCAGAACCAAATCAGCCATCTTCGGCTGATTGCCTCCCCCCGTACCATTCGATTGTTTTTTTAAGTCCTTCTCTAAAGTCTGTTTTTGCCTGAAAGTTAAATTTTTCTTTCGCCCTGCTTGTATCGAGCATTCTGCGAGGCTGCCCATCGGGCTTCGTAGCATCCCATTTTATTTCGCCTTCAAAACCCGTAAGTTCCGCGATTAAGTTTACAAGGTCTTTTATTTTTATTTCGAATCCTGCTCCAAGGTTAACGGGGTCAGACTCGTTATAGAACTCCGTTGCGAGTAATATTCCTTCCGCCGCGTCCTCGACATATAAAAATTCTCTACTGGGTTCTCCCGTTCCCCAGATTGTTATATGGTTTTCCCCTTTGTTCTTCGCGTCCACGCATTTTTTTATCAATGCGGGAATAACATGAGATGATTTCGGATTGAAATTATCTCCCGGTCCGTACAAGTTTACAGGCAGAAGATATACACCGTTAAAATTGTACTGCTGTCTGTAGGATTGCAATTGTACGAGAAGCATCTTTTTCGCCAGTCCGTAAGGGGCATTGGTTTCTTCCGGATAGCCTTTCCATAAATCTTCTTCTTTGAAAGGAACAGGTGTAAATTTTGGATAAGCGCATATTGTTCCCAGGCACACAAATTTTTCCAATTCTTTTTGTCTCGCGTATTCTATAAGCTGGATTCCCATAATAGCATTATCATAGAAAAATTTCCCCGGATTTTCCCTGTTAGCTCCGATGCCTCCTACTACCGCGGCAAGATGTATTACAATATCGGGTTTTTGTTCCTCATACATCTTTAAGATACTTTCCCTGTCACGAAGGTCGTATTCAGGCAAATCCGCAACCATTATATTCTTGCATCCCCGTTCTTTTAGTTTCTCCACCAGATGCTTACCTAAGAAGCCGCGTCCCCCAGTGACTGTCACTTTCCTCTCCGACCAAAAAGAAGAATCAATTTTAAATTGATTCTCCCTTCCAGGATTTGGGATTTGGGATTTGGGATTTGGGAAATTGGAGCTATTCATTGGAGCCTCCCTTTTTTAAAGAATTTATTAATGCATTCAACATTTTACCTACTTTATTATAACTTTTTATGATTTCATTGTAAACAGAATCTTCTATATAGCCAAGGTCTCGTGTTAAAATCAAATGATATTTGGTTTCTGCGATTGAGCCTCTTGCAGTGTAAAGAAATTGTAAATATTCTTTAGTTGTTTGTCTTGCCTGTCCTTCTGCAATATTGGCAGGAGCTGATGCAGCTGAACGGCACAGCTGACTAGTTAAACGGTAGAGTTCTTCTCTTGGAAAACCATTAGTTATCTTGTAAATTTTAATTACTAATTTGTGTGCTTCTTGCCAAACTTTAAGTTCTTCAAAGCTATTCATTTTGTCTCTCTAAATTTATAACTAAATCCTAAATCCAAAATCCTAAATCCTGCTAATACGCTATTTGCTCAAAGCTTCCGCTTTTACATCCGCTTCAGTCATTATCTTCACCAGTTCCTTGAACTTAACTTTCGGTTGCCAGCCTAATTCCTTTTTTGCCTTTGAGGCATCACCTACTAATGATTCTACTTCGGTGGGTCGGAAATATTCCGGGTCGATTTCTACGAGTATTTTCCCTGTTTTCTTATCTATGCCTTTTTCCTGCGCTCCTTTTCCTTTCCACTGGAGTTCGATATCTATATTTTTAAAAGCTTCCTCAGCAAATTCTCTGACGGTATGTGCTTCACCTGTAGCAATTACAAAATCATCGGGCTTTTCTTGCTGAAGCATCAACCACATCGCCTCTACGTATTCCGGCGCATAACCCCAATCTCTTTTAGCGTTTAGATTGCCAAGAAATAATTTATCCTGTGAACCATGGTAAATCCGGGCTACTGCCTGTGTTGCTTTTCTTGTAACAAATCTTTTTCCTCTTCGCGGAGATTCATGGTTAAAAAGAATTCCACTGCAGGCGAATAAGTTATACGCTTCCCTATAGTTTACTGTAATCCAGTGAGAATAAACTTTAGCGGCTCCGTAAGGGCTTCTCGGATAAAAGGGAGTTGATTCTTTTTGCGGTGTTTCTTTTGTGGCTCCGAACATCTCACTCGATGAAGCCTGGTAAAAACGGGTTCGCACCCCCGTTTCTCTTATAGCATCCAGAAGCCTAAGAGTTCCCACAGCATCTACTTCTGCTGTATATTCCGGAACTTCGAATGAGACTTTTACATGGCTCTGAGCTCCGAGGTTATATATTTCATCCGGTTCTACTTTTTCTACAAGCCGGTTTAGATTACTCGAATCTGTTAAATCTCCGTAATGAAGAAAGAGCCTGATATTTTTTTCATGCGGGTCCTGATACAGATGGTCTATTCTTTCGGTAGTAAATACACTCGCTCTTCTGATTATTCCGTGAACTTCATATTCTTTTTTAAGTAAGAATTCAGTCAGGTAAGACCCATCCTGACCATTTATTCCCGTTATCAAAGCTTTTTTCATTTTTCCTCTTTTTTGAATAGTAATTCCATTTTTCAATTTAACAACCACTTGGTTATGGGTATAACCTTAATTTTACCGTTATCGGTATCAATATTTTTTTCATCGTCTTCAGTAATTATTGTACTCTCTTTAAGTTTTAACTCTTTCATTCCTTCAATTAGTGCGGAAATCTCCCTTTTCTCGACTTTTTTATCCTGAAGAGAAGTTGAAACCTGAATTAACAAAGTATTACCTTTTTTTCTTCGCACATAAAAATCAATCTCTTTCTCATTCCCGGTTTTATAATAGAAAATTTCTTCTTCTCTTCTTTTAAGTTCGAGGAAAACGAGGTTCTCAAAGTACTGTCCTCTATTCGCGGAGAAACTAAATCCTATGCTATTACGCAAACCGTTATCGATAACATAAACCTTCTTGGGGTTCAGGTTTTGATTTTTTAATGAGTAATTATATCCTTTAATGACAAAAATAAGAAAACTCTCTTCCAAATAAGATAAATATTCCTTAACTGAATTAATATTTCCAATATTGGTTGCTCTTTTAAGACTGGAAAAGGTAAATAACGAACCAGCGTTGCTGAAAATATACAAAGCAAGTTCCCTCAGGCTTTTTACATTTTTGATATGATATCTGGCTACAATATCTCTAAAGATAACATCTTTGTAAAGTCTTTCCAATATATCAGGTTTCTCGTATTTAATAAATTCGGGCATACCCCCTTCGACAAGATATTTGTTAAAAAGCGCGTTAATCTCAGCTCTTTTTTCGGTTTTTATATGCCATTTGTTTGTCAACTCCGTACCTTTCATTGTCAAGTATTCGGTAAATGAGAAAGGAAGTAGTTCAACATGTAGATATCTGCCTGTAAGTTTTGTGCTTATTTCTCTTTCAAGTAAACTGGCGTTAGAGCCAGTAAGAAAAATCTTCGAACCCAAATCGAATAGTCTTCTGACAAACCTTTCCCAATTTTTAACATTTTGAATCTCATCGAAAAAAAATGTATCGCACTTTCCGTATAATTCTATAAAGACCTCTTTCAGATTATTGGAATCATTTAATTCGAAATCAACAAGACGCTCATCTTCAAAATCGATAAAATAGAAAGATTTATCCGCATAGAATTTATCTATTATTTGTTTTAAGAGAGTCGATTTACCTACTCTCCTCATTCCCGATATAACTACGATATGAGGTAGGCTCACATAATCGGAAACGCTCTCAAGCGCTTCTCTCTCAACCCATTTTTCCGCGTTTTCTATACTGTCGCGCTGTTCTATTATTACTTCTTTTAAAATTCTTCTTTCTATCAATACAATTCTCCACTAATATGTTTAATTACCCCAGAATTATTTAATTGGTAATTCAATTATACATCATATTTTTGAATTGTCAATGCAAAAAATCGGAGTCGCATATTCCACACAAAGAACACAAAGTCTTTATTCCTTTGTTTTTCCTAAATCCTAAATCCAAAAAAGCTATTCAACTATTTTTAAATTTAACCATTTAACTGATCAGAAGGATTTGTATATTTAAATCCTATTGATTGGCTCACGACACAGTATCTGATGTTAATTTAAAAAACTAAGATAGATTGTCAAGCATTTAAAAAATGACCAAACCTAAATAAATCTATAATTTTGAGATTTTTTTAAGAAGTTTGTCGGTCATTTTTTCTCTGGTATATTTTTCAAACAATAGCTTTCGATTCTCTTTGGCGTTTTCTTTGTAAAATGAATAGTTTTCAATTAATTCATCGGCTGCTTTTTTAAGAGATTTAGGGTTACTTGGTTCAAAAGATATATTGCCTGAAATAGAACTTAAAATTTCCTTGCCTTCACCTTTAATTCCGAAAAGAATTGGTTTATTAGCGTACATATAATCAAAAACTTTAGATGGTATTGTTTTTTCAAAAGTTTTTGAGTCTTTTAAATTTATTAATAAAGCAGAACTTGATAACATATATAGAAGACTCTCTTTTTTTGAAAAAGGGCCTTTAAATTCAACATTCTTTAAATTTTTCTGGAGGACTTCTTTTTCTAATTCCTTGCGTTTTGCCCCTTCTCCAATAAGTAAAAATTTTACATGTTTGTTTTTGATTTTCCCGGCAGTTTTAATGACGGTTGAGATTTCCTGAGCATGCCCAATATTTCCCAGATATGTTATTGTATAAGTTTCGTTTTCTTTTGATTTTTCTTTGTACCTTGCACCAAGCTCAGTAAAAAATCCATTATAAAGCACCATTACATTATTTTCAGTATGCTTTTCAATATATTCTTTCATCGGGTCAGACACACAGGTTATTAAATCCGCTTTTTTATACAGAAAAATTTCCATCTTTCGCCCAAATTTGTATAAAAATCCATTTGCTGAAATTTTTTCCGTGGAAACCGCGGAGTCGGGCCAAATATCACGAATGTCGAGTATAAATTTAGCTCTTTTAAATTTTGAGAGAATCCATCCCGAAATACCTATAAATAAAGGAGGGCTCGAGGTCATAAGATAGTCATATTTGTTTCTTGTCTTGAATATTCCCCACAATATAGAGGATAACATAAAAGATATGTAGTGAAGCAAATAGTTCACTGCTCCTCTTTCGGAAAGTTTTTTTATAGGTGCTCTTATTATAGAATATTTAAACTTTTTGTCGTTTGAAATTCTATTTATAGTTCTATGCGGATTAGCAGTCAGAACTTCAGCTTTCCAATCATTCTTTTTGTTAATTATTTTTGCGGTTTCACTTACCCTGAAAGCGGCAGCTGTGATATCAGGTGGAAAATATTGAGATAGGAAAAGTATTTTTTTCACTTTAGCATTTTTTTAATTTAAATAAGCCTTTTTTAATTAAAGCTTTATATTTATATGCAGTATTATTCCAATATCCATTCCATTTATCGGCACATTCTTTAAAGAAATCTATTTCTGTTAAGTTGTACATAATATTTAATTGTACTATGTGTAATTGATGATAAAAATGGCTTGCGATATTTCGCAATCCGTCATCACTTAAATCATATAAGGACCAATAACCAAGATCATACTGAGTTAAATTTTTAATTAGTGTTTCGACAAATCCATCAAATAATTCTTTAGTATCTTTTTCTTTGAAAAGTAAAAAATAATCATATACTCCAAATAAAGCCCAAATAAAACCATTGAGTACATGACTTGGTGTACTTACAAGATATTCTTCTATCCAAATATTCCCTTCTTTATCAGTTAAGAGAACCCCTCCGTTTGTAACTTCGGTTTTCAAAGAAATAAATGCTTTCTCAACCGTATCTCTATATTTTTTGTCTTTTGTCTCTTTGTAAATTCTTACTAAAAGAGAAATCCCCTGACCCTGAGCGAGTCCGGAATACCAGGGAGCTTTCAACTTTTCTACATAGTTCCAATCGAAATTATGCATCCATACAGGAATGCCTTTATCATTTTCTATTAAATTTTCTACCATCCAGTTAGCTTGTATTGTTGCCTTTTTCTTGAAAATCTGGTTACCTGTCTGTTTATATAAATTAAAATTTCCAAGACCATATTGTGCTATTGCTATAGGATTGTATTGCTTTCCTATGTTTCCACCATAGTTCAATAGAGGTACGCCATTTTCATCAAGAAAAGATTTATATGTAGCTTTTTTTCTGAAAGGCATATAATACTGCGATATTTCGTTTTTTGATGCTTTGGAATTTAACTCCGGAGTACCATGCCAAAAATCAAGATGACTTGTTTTCTTGAATACGTATGCATCCAAAAATCTTTTATAATAATCCAGATCCATCAATCAAGAGAGACAGGTTTAGCAGTTCCCTCGTTTTTTCTTAAAGCCCAAGTGGGAAAAGAACCCTCAGGGTTTTGAAGATTTGGCAACCATTCAGCCATTTTAAATGCTCTCTTTTCAAAGATTTTATTTTCCGAATAAAGGTTTGAATAATTATAAAATGTAGGTATAGCATATCCGATAGTTTCCGGGTAAGCAGGAGCCCATTTTCGTAGTATTGGCACATAGTATGCAGAAAGTCCTCCACAACCGGTTATCTCTTGACATCGTGTTAACCAATCCATCGCCAATTTCAAATTAGTACTTTTTTCTTTCTTTTCAATCATAATATCTCACAGTCGCTTGGATTACGTAAAGACCTCCTTTTTTATAAATTCTACCAATCCTTTTTTTTGATGTTCTAAACTAAACAAAATCCGTTTAGAAATTTTTTCTCTATTTGCTATTATTCTTTGAATTTGTTTGATGATATCGAGAATTCTTGTCTCAGAAAATTCAAAGCAAAAATTTTTCAAACCAAGATCCGACAAAGTCCCCAGCATTTTAGGACCCCACTCTTTTTTATATATACCTAATGTTGGAACACCTGTTTGCAAAGCAAAAATTGCAGAATGAAATCGCATTGCGATTAAAAGTAAACTTTCCTTATAAATATACTTTAAAATCAAAGGATCATATTCATTTATTAATACTACCTTATTGTTTTTTTTAAATTTTTTATAAATATTCAAAGTCGATTCTGTGTCAGCTTTAGTTTGACACACCAACAATATCTTGAAATCAAAGCTGTCCAATAACTCTTTAATTAATTTTGTAAAAAATTCAGTTATTTTTAATAAACTTTCTTTTTCAAGACTTTCAGTGTCACCTAATTTCTCTGTACGGATAGTAAGAGCAATATATTTCTTGTTTTTAAGTTTTTTTTCTCTTAATATCTTTCCTCCCTTATTTTTTTCTATTTTTTTAATGTATAGTGCTAAATCGTTGAAAACAGGAAAATTTTTACCATAACCAAAAGAATCTATAAAAATATTTTTCGAAATACTTTCTCTAAAAGTTATGAAATTAGCAGCTCTAAAAAAGGGAGAAAGATAAAATTTTCCAAGTCTGGATGTTTTTCCAAATGATTGCGGTAAGAATCCGAAATTTTTGCCGATTTTTCTCGCGAATTTGAAAGGGAATATTAATCCAAACAATCTTGTTAAATCACGACTGTATTCATTCCAGTAAAAAAGATTTCCTCCATTACAAAAAATAAAATCTGAATCGCATATAGTTTTTATAGTTTTAGAACAGGGCCAATTACAATTTGTAAAAGGTAATATATTATAATAGAATTCTTTACTTATTCCATTAATTATTTCTTTTATTTTTTTAATTTTATTATGTCTATGTCTGTCGTAATTGAAAAATCCGGGCAAGAGTTCCACATCCGGATAATAATTCTTGAGGTAAGTCTGTGTATTTTTGAAATCAGGTAATTGAAAAGCGAATCTTGAAATCATACTTATATTTTTTTCAGGAATAATTTCAGACAATAAATCGATGGCACCCAAATTGATCGCTAAATCCCCCGAGTTTTTAGGTCCATAAGCATAAGCTATCACAATTTTTTTATTTTCTACGATATTCATTCAAATCCATTTTATGCTTTTCAATTCTTTTAACAACCCATCAACGACTATATCCGCATCGTAATCTATAGACAACTCCCACGTTTTTTTGGACATTTTTCTGAGTAATTCTCTATTTTTAGCTAAGACTGCTATTTTGTTTGCTAAATCCTTATAATCCTCACTGGTATAGGTAAAACCATTAAGTCCTTCTAATATTATTTCTTTTCTATATTTCCAGGCAGATGATGTAATCACGGGTAAACCCGAAAAGAAAGCATCTATGATGACACCAGGAAATCCCTCTCCCCTAGTTCTTTTTGAGGGGAACACAAAAACATGATAGTTCTTTAAAGTTTCAGGTATAGCTTTTGGTTCGATTATTCCTAAATATTTTATGTTATCATTATTTTGAATTTCACTAAGAAACAATTTTTGGAAATTATCTTTGAATAAAAAACCACCATAAAAGTCTAACCTAAAATTGACTCCTTTCCTTTCTAGAATGTTAGCAGCTTCAATAAGTTCAATTATACCTTTCGATCTTTTTATTCTGCCAAGATATACTATTTTTAAATAAGGAAGATAATAATTTTTTGCTTCTGTGGGATTCTTTGAAGGTCTTCTTTTGAAATTATATAATTTCTTAACGGTTCCATCCTTTTCCACTAATTTCTTTATATTTGAGGTTAAATCTTCTGTTTCTGGATAAATACGATCCATTTCCTGAAGCGTTTTAATATAAAATTTCCTTAAAGGAGAAAATAATTGTTCTATGTCAATATCCAAAGAGCCACCCATAGGTATGAGTATTGATCTTGTTTCTCCCAAAATATTCATCAGGTAAATAAAAGGTAAAAAAATATATCTGCCACGAGTTGACACAGATAGAATTATAAAAAAGGGGGCTCTATTAATAATAGTTCCGATAAATATCTCTGTAATATTCATAATAATATCAGACAGAGATTTAAGAGTATTTAAAACTTTAATATCAATTGATCTTTTCCTTAGTTCTCTTATGAGATTGCGATTTTTGACTCCAGGACCAGTTATCGGAGGAGATACTGGTCCAATCAATATCCATTTATTTATACTCATTTTATCAAAATCCTAAACATATTGCTATATTCTTTTCTTATCTAATCAATTTTGGAGTTTTTTCCTGTATCTCAAGGTCTTTAATATTGATAAATTTTTTGTATACCTTTAGATAATTTTTCGCAGTCTTTTCAATACTAAACTGCTTCGATTTCTGGACTGCATTCATCGAAATTCTTCTACGTAAATCTGGGTTACGAATCAATTCAATGATTTTTTCCGCCAAAGCTTCTGGATTATCTGGTTCTGCTAATAATCCGTCAATTCCGTTATCAATAATTTCATCATTACTCCCAACATTAGTTGCCACAATCGGAATACCCGAAGCTAAGGCTTCTAATAAAGAAATCGATAAACCTTCCCATAAAGATGACATTACGTATATATCATGGTCAGCTAAAAGTTGAGGGATATCATTTCTGACCCCCAGGAAATTGACTTTATCCTGTAGATTAAGTTGGTCAGTTAAAGTGATTAAGCTGTTTTTGGGTTTCCCGTCTCCCACAATATCCAAAATAGGTCGATATGGATTCTCTTCTCGCAGTTTATCCAGAACAAGTTTAAACGCTTTTAAGAGCCCTTCGTAGTTTTTCGCTGGATGTAATCGACCTATGGCAATTATCTTGATACTAGTTTTTTTCGTATTTCGATTTTGTGCTAAAAAACATAAACAATCAATTCCATTATATATAACCTCAATTTTGTTTTGAGGTATACCTACTTTATTAATTAAAATAGTTTTAGTTTTATTAGAAACAGCAACAAAGCAGTTTAGTAGTTTATTAAGAAATAATCTTTGCATTTTAGGTCTGGAGATTTTTGTGCTATGAATTGTTTGTATTATCGGTCTGTTACTAAACATATTTGATAAAGAGGCAAAGAAGGTTATATGTTCTAAATGAGAGTTTATTACATCAGGTTTATACTTTCTTAAAGCGCTTTTTAATAGAAGAATTGTTTTTACCCTATCTTTGTGAGGTCTTTTACCTAGAATTCTTGTGTTTATATTATTGATTTGTAACTCTTCTATCATTTTTTTAGCAAATCCCAGATCATTCGATTTGGACAACGCCCAGACCTGAACTTCTTCACTTTTTGATAGCTCTATACTCAAATTTTTGACAAATACTTCAGCTCCCCCGGGCGTAAAACATGAAATTAATTGGACGATTTTCATGATATTAATTCTTGGCATATAAAAATTGGTTTATTCATTATCTTCGCTGACTTTTTTTCGATAAAGTTCATATCCAGCTATGCTAAATGCCACATATAACCAGGCTATTTCGTAATATTGAGCGGATAGAAATAATCCTCCCACTAAAAAACCTATTAGTCCTGTTTTAACATTCAGAAAAAAGACATCTTCTGTTTTTTGGAATGAAGACGAATTCAAGTTTGAGAGTGTTAAATACCAAATCCCCAAGAAGCTCAATCCGCCAAAAATACCCGTCTCTGCAAAAATACTGATATACATATTATGTGCTGCTCTATTAGTTGAAATATTTGAATAAAAGGGTACACTGTTTGCAAAGTTTCCATGTCCTACTCCTATCAAGGGATTGCGAACGAACATTTCTATGCCGGCAAGACTGGCCTGATATCTGCCCCAGATGGAGCCAAATTCCTTTGAAAGATAGAGTTGGCTCCAATCAGAAGAAAATAATCGAAGAAATTTTGGGGTTTCCATAAATCTATTTAAAAAACTTCCTGTAGGTAAAATTAATGAGAGCAACGCTAATGATAAAACTGCTACACTTATTGCAGCAACTTTTTGATGTATTTTACTAATAGAGAGAATTTTATAAATGCTAATAACCAAAAGGGTAATCATGGCTCCTCTTGAATATGTAGTTAAAACAGCACTTAAAATAATAATCATAGATATTATTTCCATAATTTTTTTTGGAAAGCTTTTACTTTCTTCGTAAAGAAAAAATCCTAATGGTAGGACTATAGCTAAATTAAGTGCTACGTTATTGACGTTTTGTGAAATTCCGATAGTCCTAAAATAACCCTTTGCCATATGAGGTGTGATTCCTAAAAAAGAAATACCCGTAAAATATTGATAAATTAATACAATAGCTATTGCAGTGCCACTTAAGTATAATATTTTAGCCGCTCGGTGTAACTTTTTTGTGCTATTTAAAATATCAGATAGTATTAAAACCATTCCGGCAAACATTAATGGAGTTTGCATATTCGAAATAGTTGGTAAATCGTTAAAAGTAATTGATAAGAGAATTATGAATAAGAAGATAGATATTGTTAGATATAATTTTATTGTTTTTCTGCTTATGTACATTAGAGGTGGCTTTGCACGAATAGCTGTTAACCCCATTTTTTGTATAATCCAGAAAAGAAAAATAACAATTCCAATTAATCTAAAATAAGTTACACCTTCGAATGCTTGTAACCCAGTGGCCCAGAGAGAAGCAATAAAAATATAAGCAAGATATTCATTGATTAAATTAATGTTAAATCTCATTTAATGTACCATTTATAATTTTTTGTTTAGACTTTGGAGATGATATTGTCCCCTTTCTCTAAATTTGAAAATTTTTTGCAATTTAAGGTTTTCAATATTTAATTTTTTAATCTTCATTTACCTTCCTCTTTTTAGCAAGATAAATTAAGAGAACCTCATAGTCAAGTCTTAAATGTTTTTTCTCTATTACAGTATTATATTCTCCTTATTTCTTCTATATTTCTTACCTTTCTTTTTAATTTTAATTGTCATCTGAAATAATGCATTAGAAGTGAGTTTTTTATATTAATTGCAAATGTATATAATATAGTAATAATTTAGTCCAAATTATAACTTTTGTGAAAAGAATCCCCTTCAAATGTGTTCTCATAATTCGTTTAAAATTTTTCTTAAATTTTTTGCCATTATTTGATGAGAATGTTTTTTTATAGCTTTATCAGTTGTCCATTTCTTAATTGAACCTTTCTCCCTAAATTCTATAATAAAGTTATAGAGTTTATCTTTCAAGCAATTTTTTGTTTCGCATATACAACCAAAATTATCTTTTTCTATAATTCTTGCCACTTCTCCATTCCTGGGAGCAATAGCAATTATGGGTCTTCCTGTTGCAATATATTCAAATAATTTCCCCGGGCAAAACGCCTTCTCTTCTTCTCTGAGCCATTGCAATAATAATAATAATTGAGATTCTTTTTGTTTCTTAATCGCTTCTTCATGGGGAATATTTCTCTCGATTGTGACCATGTTATCAAGAGCATATTTATTAATTAGGCTGTAAAGAGGAGAAAGATTTTGTCCGTAAAACCTAACTTTTATTTCGTTTTCCTTTATAATTCCTTCCTTGACAAAATCAGACAAACATTCAAACAACATGGACGGATCTCTTGTACCTTGATAAATAGAACCTGTATGCGTGATAGTAAAGTGTTTGGTTAATTTAATTGTTTGAATTTCAGTAAAATTTCTTGAGTCAAACCCATTCATTACAACTGTAGTTTTCTTCATAAATTGTTCTTCAAGTATTTTACTGAAGGAGGATGTTGTAGTTAATGTTTTATCTGCTTTATTTATTATTTTTCTTTCTAAAATTTCTTCTAATTTTTTGTAAATAATAGTTTGTGAATAATAAGGATTCTTTGTCCATAAATCTCTATAATCGGCTATCCATTTTATGCCAGTTTTCCTTTTTAAAAAAGCTCCTACTAAATGTACTATCTCTGGTGGAGAAGTAGTTATAATGATGTCTATTTTTTCATTAGCGAGAATCTCCAATCCTAATTTACAAGCTTTAAAATACCATTCCCACTCCCAAATATTAAAAATAGGAACAATATATTTATTAAATCGCTTAGCTAATAGAAAAACAATACCTTTTATGTATTTGAATATAGAACTAAGTGATAGGGTTTTGCTTTGTTTTTTTTCTATCTTTTTAGTAGTCCTTTTACATTTGTTTCTTACTAAATTTTCAATATTACTATCCTCTGTTCTGAAAATATTTTGAGAATCTTCCATTAACTTATCTTTGGAGATACTTGCTCTAGTTAAAACCAATGGCTGACATCCAAATTCTGGTAGGTATTTTACAAATCCTTTTACCCTTTGGGCGGCCATAGCATTGCTGGGTAAATAATGCCAACTTATTATTAATACTTTTTTTATTGTGTTTTTTCTATTATTTTCCATTTGATTTCTAATGGTAAAGAATATATTATAGAATATGTGATTTTATTTGTTTGCAATAACATACCATATTCTTGAGAATAATTAATTTTCTCAATTGAGCGTTTAATTCTATCAATATTTTCAAATTCTATCCAAATAGTTCTGTCCCGAAATAAAAGTACAGTATTTTTACAAGAATCAAAAGATTTATATTTGATGTTTGGGTCTAAGATTAAACAAAGTTCAATTTTGTGGACACCTTTTCCCTTAAAAGAGTCAACAATTTTGCAAATTTTCTTTTCTTTCATCCATTTAATAGTACGTTGGTGTATAATTGGATTAATAAGACGTGTATAACCATAATGTTCGCCTACAAACAAATCATTTTTTCCTGTTTCCCATTTAAGACATTTGGTTTTGGTGTTATTTCCCATTTTAAAAATATTCCCTTTTATGAATTCGTTTTGCTCTTTATCATCAACGATAGCTGTGTTGTGATAAGAAGTTGAACGGAATTTATTCCTTAACTTTGGATTTGAAGTATAAACATAAGTGCCTGGGTCAACGATTATATCCTTTCCATCTACACACAATTCAAAACTCAACTTATCATTATGGCTATGGCCATCTTTTCCATTCCGTCCATTAGGACCACAGGAAATGACTATATAATCTTTCTTTTTTCTCATCACATAAATCCCTCCGATAGGGAAAGCTTTGCTTTCAATCTCCTCAAAGCTCCTCTCTTGCATTTCCTTCCATCTATCATAAGATTCTGGTCCGAAAATCCATAAGGTTTCTGTGGCAAAGCCAAACTCCTTAATCTTATATTTGGGATCATCTAAATATATTGTAGAAAAGGTCAATAGGTATGTCAAGTCTAAAACTTCTCGAATACCAAGTATATGGAGTCTACCATTATCATTGTCACCAATCTGCGGTATCTTTCCATTTGGTTTTAATACATATAGGACAAAATCAAACATTTTTTGTAGTTTCTTTAGAAATTCCTCAGGTAATTGGATTCCGTTGATATCACATAATAAAGTCGCAAAAAAGAATAACTCTAATGTGAGACGATGATAACAGGTGGAACCCTCATAGTCCATTCCATCTTCATAGACCTGTTTTTCCATTTCTTTTATTAGTTCTTGGATTCCAAAATTACGCCATTGCTTAGCTTCGTTGAACTCGGGGAAGATAATTCCCAAATAAATCAGGCTTACAAGGTCCGCTAAGTAATGATTATTTGTTACACCCTGATTTTCAAGATTATTCATTATATGTTTACCATGTTGATAGAAACTTTTTAAAAATTTAATAAAAAATTTATCATCAAACGAATCCGAGTCCTTGAAAAAATAAAATCCCCAAATCCAGTTACATACACGAATAGCTACATCCATAGTACATCTCCAATTAACACCAAATTTAGGAGGGTCATTATCAATCCAATCATCTACCTGTTTTATAAATTCTCTTGCATATTTTTCATCCTCAGTCAACCAATATGCTTGACCTAACGTTATAGCATGATAGAACCTGGATAATTCCCAAGGAACTTTTATGTCAGCTTTCCCATAAGGTATTTCTATATCTTTATAATATTTTTTGGGGTTCCATTGATATCCTGATTTGAAATCGAAGTGCCAAGGCAGGTGACCACAATTTTCCTTTCCTCCATGATTTTTAATGAACTGATCTAGGTTCACATCACCTGAGCCTAAAAGATCGAAGATATGGAAGCAAATCTTGTCGGCCTCAGCAACGATCTGATCCTTCAGCTGGGGGAGCTCACTTTGGATAAGGGAAATAAGCTCTCCTTTCATTGATGGTTCAATAAAGAACTTCGGTCGCTCTCTTCTGATGTGGTCTAAGGCTTCCTGAAAATTCTCGAATCCATTGAGGCTTTTAAGAAGCTGTTCATCCGAGATATGGGCTGGCGAGAGCTTCGCTTTGAAACCTTCCAACTTGTGTAAAGCAAACGCTATAAATTTTACCAGAGCCTTTTTCAGCACTACCCTAAATGGAAGCTTACGGATCCTCTGAAGGTAGTAACCCACAACCATAGCCCTCATATCAGCCTCTTTAACATTGCGAGTTAGCTTTGCTCTTTCCATGGATTTCCCACCACAGTAAAGTATGTAATCTTCACTTCAGGAAACTTATCCACCAAAGTCTTTCTCAAGAAATAGAATGAGGAATTAGGTGCATCTCGCCAATATCCCCAATCTTCTCCTGGATCTAGCCGCCCATTCCCGTTCAAGTCAAACCATAGGTTAGCCAGGCTATCTATCATCAGAACTACCGGCGAATCGGCGCCGTTAAACCATTTGGATATTCTTATTTTATCAAATCGTTTTTTAGGATATTCAAAACCGGATACATAATCTTTATGCCAGTTGATATTGTTTAAACTTATTGGGTTTCCGAAAATGTTATATTCAGATATATCAAAAGGTGATTCTATTTTAACATTATCTTTTTCTAATTTCCAAACATTGCTCAATGAAGTTGATAAAAAATCAGTATTAATTAATTTCCTGATACACTTTGATTTTTTAATAGATTCATTAATAAATCTTATTTTATTAAAATATTTTGATGGCTTGATCAGATTTGATAGTTTCATTAATTTAAGCCTTGAGCAAATTTAATAAACCCAATATTCATATAGATACTATCTTTTTAATGGGTTTAATCAAGAATATTCTCTTATAAATTTTAAAATCAAATTTATTAATATTATTTATTGCTTTGTAATTATTTCTATATATTGAAATGTATATTTGATTATTGCCTTTCTTAATGCAATTATTAATTCTTTCTTGCATCATTCTATTATGAAGCCCTTGCTGTCTATATTCTGGAACAGTATCTGCATCAAATAAATATGCCTCATTATTTTTAAGTTGTCGTTTATAATGTATTCCAGTATCAATTTCACCATCAAAAGAAATCCAACACAAATATGCCAACTTATTTTTTATTGTATCAATAACAGCAATCCCTGTATATTTATCTTGTTCTTTTAATCGTGTTTTTATGTTTTTTTCAAAATGACCTTTCGACCTATTTTTATCAGAATACTCTTTTAATAAATCAGCATCTCCATTTGATACTATTTTAATAACATATTTACTATCAATATTCCTGATATTTTTAATTTTAACTGGATTAGATAATTTATATAAATTCTCGCATATGAATAATTTGTTCTTGAGTTTTGTTAAAATTTCTCTAAAACTTTCTTTTAATGCTCCGCTTTTCCTTAATATTATGTACAACAACCACATATATAATAAAAGAAGAAATATTTTAATAAATATGGCAATATGATTATCGCATAAATCATTTATTAATAAAGACAAAAAATATATTCCAAAACCAGAAATACAAATAGATATAATAACTTTATATGATATCTTTAATGGAAAGTATTTATTAACATTTAAATTATAAAGTAAAAATATTAGAAAAAATGAAAGTAAAGTGGCAATTGCGGCTCCCATTAACCCAAACCATTGTATAAAAAAATAATTTAAAATAATATTTGTAATAGCGCCATAAGCAAAATATTTAGGAAGTAATTTTGTTTTTTCTGCAATATGATAACTAACTGCCATTAAAGCACAACCACCAAGCATAACATAAGAAAGCCCAGCAACAAAAATAATCTTTGTTCCTTCTAAATAGCCTTCTTTTGCAAATAAAGACAAAAAATCTTTTGTAAAAAAAGATAAAAAAATGACAATAATAAAACCGGCTGCAAAAAATAACTGTAACATCTGGTCTATCTTGATTTTAATAAATTTTCTATCTTTTATTCTGCTAAACACGAACGGTGTCCATGCTTGTTTTATTGGTATAACTAATAATACCTGAACAAGCATTACAATTTTATACGAGAATGCATAAGTTCCAACATCCGACATTGTATAAAAATATTTGATAAAAAAATTGTCCGATGAATTTAACACCCACATTGCCAGACTACCCGGTATTAAAGGTATTGAAAATGCCAGCATCTTTTTTGTAAGTTTTTTATCAAAATTAATAGAAAGATATTTTGAATTTCCCATAAAGAAAAAGAAAATAATAAAAAGAAAAATTCCTGCTATTAATTGACCATAAAATATGCTCGCAATACCTTTATGTAAAACAACTACAAATAAAATTACCAAAATGAAATATAAAAGAGCGCGACTTATATTTAATTTTAAGAAAGAAATCGGCTTTCTCTGTAATCTTAAAATTGATATACCTTGATTAGCAAAATAGCCAACAAAGGTTGTAACAAGTACTATTATTAATAAATAGTTGTAACCTAAATTTTTAATAATAGGGAACTGTATAATAATAATAGCAAGAATTAAGATAACAAAGTTGATAATTGAACTGAATCCAAATGAAGATTTAACCAGTTTTGTTTTATTATCTCCATCTAATTCATAATAATATCGCCACATACCTGAAAATATCTGTAAGCCCAAAAACCATCCCAATATTGTAGCAAAAAGTTGTAGAAAAGTTAATATGCCATAATCAGCAGTACTGAAGCGGCTGGCATATATCGGCATCAACAGGAAGGAAATAAATTTTAATAAAACAGCACCAACGCCGTAATAGAGTAAATCTTTCTTCATTAATTCATTTTTTCCTGCGGTATTTCCTCATTCAATTCCTTCAAAAAATGATTCTCAGTATGTTTATTATTTAATAATTTCTTTTTAAAAACAAAAACACTCTTAAGTGTATTTCCTTTGTATAATACATTATATATTTTGCATACCTTTTTTGTAAATCTTAATTTGTAGGAATCAATACCTGTTCCAAAACAAAATTCATTTATTCCTTTTGAAAAGGTATCCTCTACTAATTTATCATAGGTAATGTTACCAATTGAATAATTTTCCAACTCTTTAATTTCTCTATTATATGATGCATCAATTGCAAAATATTTTTTATTATAAGAATAACCTAAATTATATGCACAGAATTTATTATTGTGTAGAAGTAAAATACAATTAGATTTTCCAGAGAAGTTAAATATTAGGTCTTTGATAAATAATTTTTTTTTAGGGTCAAGATAAATTGAATGCTTGCCTGAATATTTTTTTGATTTAGAAACATCTGAAATATTATCAATATAATTGAAAATATCTTCTCCATTTTTAATAATAGTATTTATGTTAGTTTTTTCCCTGCCTATTTTATTATAAATTCTATTTAATTTGTGTTTTAAATTTTTTGAATAATTTTTTTTTCTAATATTTGAATAATTTTCACCTTCTATCTCAGGACATCCAGATAACACAGTTGCATTTTCACTTTTTAAATCAAAATTGTTTGTAAACTCGGGAATATAGCGTAAATGAATTAAATCATATTTTCTATTTTTCTTGAGCCAATTAAATATATAATCAACCCCATCTCTTGTTAAATCATCAGAAATAAAATCTAAATAAGTTGCTCCCCACTGCTGAGCAATAAATTCAATAACTGTATAGTGAAATATTTTTTTTAATTTTCTTTTTACAATACAGAAAGGGGCAATAGCACGGAGTTCATTATTATCGTTATAAAGAAAAAGAATTAATAATTTTTTATCATATCCATATTGGTTATTATCAATATGTCCAAAGTGTTTCCACCAGGTTCTCTGCCAAAGATAGGATGAAGTAATGTTTTTATTATCTACTTTTTTTTCAAAATTCATCCATTCTTCTTTTACAGAATCAAATTCTCTATCGCTTGTAATTACTTTTATCCTCATATATTTTCCTTAACCCAGTCCGCTAATTCACTTCCGGTGCAGTACCAAACATTTTTCTTTTTTAAATACTTAAAAATTGCTTTAAGACTTTCTTCATCATCTATAATATTGGGCGTTTGTTTTTTACCATCTTCTCTCGAGGGGCTTATGTGTTCCTGAATGGAGATTATTAAATTATTTTTTATCAGATAATCAATCTTTCTTAATTTCCATCTAATTATTAATGGTTTTAATATCTTCTTCAATATTCCTTTAATGCCTTTAGTTGGCTTGAATACAGAATTTAATAAACTTCCGGGTATTGTAGTGGGAATATCAACTACTTTATTTTTACCGAAGAATTTAACATTAAAAGCAGTTAAAGGATTTTCATCATTACCGTAATCAATTCCTTTTAAACCATCCACCGCCCCACGATTATAATATCTGCACCACCACTTAAATCCAGACTTATCTATACTTTCATCAGAAAATTGATTGGAGATATAGCCACAATATTTCCCGCCATTTGGAAAAGTTCCAATAGTATCTTTATAAATTTCTTTTCCTTTTCTAATTGTTTCTAACGCTTCATCTAATGATTTATAAGATTCCCATTCTTGTATAAAATCTTTTATCTCCTTATCTGGTGTTCCGTGTGTAGTGCCATGGTATGCAATTTCAAAGCGCTCGTCTTTGTGCAGCGTTTTAAAAAAGTTTTTGCTTTTTTTAGTTGCATTAATGGGATATGAGTTGTTTATTTTATTAATATCAATAACAACAGGTGACATTGAATCAGCTACAGTAAATAAAGTTGTTTTTATTTTAGGGTTTATTGAAAGTATTTCTTTATCTAAAAATTTAAAAACTCCATTATCATCAAAACAGGCATATCCATAATCATTTTCCGGTTGAATTTTTCCATCATTATTTGAATCTACCCATCGATTAGTAGGATCATCAATAAAAAAAAGGACAGGCGAATCAGCATTGTTTTTCCACTTATATTTCATTTTTGACCTTTGAAACAAAAAACAATCCATCTTCTAATTCAATTTGAGTACAGTGTTTATAATTAATTTTTCTTTTTATTATCTGCTTAATTTTCCAAAACATTCCTTTATTTTTTACAGATGGGCAATAATATCCCCAACTTACTTCTTGATAACCAAAACTATTTAATAATTGTTTCAATGTCTCAAATGAGTACCATAATTTATGTTCTTTGTTTAACCATTCTCTCTCATATTTTTTATTTAACATTAATTTTATTCGTTGTCTTGAATATACGTTTGGAGTTGTTATAATCAATAATGTATTATTATTCATTATCTTTTTTACAGATTCTAAAAACAATCCTGGATTTGATAAATGTTCAATTAATTCACCACAGACGATTACATCTGGGTTCTTAATAGGTAATTTTATTTTATCAATTGTTTCAACATTTCCATAAATAATATTATATCCAATATTATTTAATCTTTTAATTTCATCTTTTAAATAATCTATACCAATTACTTGTTGGGTTACCTGTTTTATCCTATAATGAAGCCAGTCTTTTTCTTTTACTTCTCTTCCTACCATTCTATGCTGTGTACATCCAAGATCTAAAACAACTTTACCTTTACAATAATTTACCACTGATTCTTTTCTATCATAAAATATATTTTTCATATTTTCCTTTTTAAAAATTATAAGTATTGTTTATCAAGCACCTTCTTATACACTTCCAAAATTTTTTCTGCATTATCTTCAAACTTAATATTCTCAATTCTCTTTTTTTCTTCATCATAATTTTCAATGACCTGAATTGTTTTAAAATATAAGCTATCAACACTTCTTTTTTCAAAGAGAATAGTTCCTTCAGGTCTTTTACATACGTCGCTGGTAATAGTGGGTTTTTTCAAAGTTAATGCTTCTCTTATAGATAATGCATCACCATCTGTATTAGTAGGACGAATAAACATATCACACAAATTTATCACAGCCGGATAAGCAACTGGTTCCGTATGGAAATGGAAGTATTTCTTAAGATCATACTTTTCAATTAATTTTTTCATTTTCTCAAAATATTCGTAATCACCGATATCGGGAATCACATAGATAAATCCAATATCCCGGTATCCGTTATCAACCAGTCTTTTCATTAATTCGATTGATAAATCAATCCCATATAAATCATAGTCATTATAAAAAGAAATTCGGAAAGCATTGGCAGTAATGAGAAACTTGTATTTTTTTCGGATGTTTTGAAGGGATTCCGGCAACCAACTCACATCCATTTCATCCAGTGCAGGTGGAATAAATGCAGGAATAACTTCTACATATTCGGATTTGACACCCAAAGAGACAATCTTCTCCTTTATTTCAGGACTTACGGCGATAAAATAAACTCTCACTCTAGTTGCTAACCAGAATGCGAATTTACTCCATAAATCGAAATCTTTTAGGGAATATCTAAAACTGTGAAGAGTAAATATTATCTTTTTATCTTTTAGAATAGATAGTAAGGAAAATAGAATCAGTGATTTCGGACTGTAATTATGGCAATGAATAACATCCTCTATGCCATGTAAAAGTTGATCTATCAGCCATGTTGACATGCTTTTCATAATTATTACATTGTTTTCTTTCTTAAACACACCACTATTCTCATAAACAGTACAAGTTACACCATCTTTCTCAAACCGTTTATTTAGTCTTTTAATATGAATGGAACGCCCACCATAAGGTGGAGGATATATCCCTACCAATGCTATTTTCATTTTACTGCTCTCTCATAAAATATTCTTCTATAATATGGCACATTTTCATAGGCATGCCATAATAATCGTTACAATTGCTGTATCTGATATTCTTCCAACTTTCCCTTACTCCACCACTGGGATTCTTGCAAAAAGTTATAAGTATCCCAAAAGACTTTACCATAACGCAAACGAGAAGGGATAGAACCATAGATATATTTAAGCCCTTGTTTTATTGGATGAGGGAGTCTCCTTGCTGCTGTCTTTATATTCATATTTTTTCTTCTACTTCAAAGCTTATATTTGTGGCTTGAATTAATTGCCAGAGTGGTATGGGATAGCCATCGCCTTCTTTTATACTTTTTGCAAATTGGATCATCTCTTCATAATGTCCTTTATGCTGAACCTTCGTTCCCATATTTTTTATTTTAGTTCCAAAAATCTCCAGCTCTTTATAATCATTCAAATGAATAATCTTACCATCTACATAAATGTCCATTTGTTCTTTAGTGACTTCCTTAGTACCAAGTGATGTATATACTAAATTGCAAACCGAACCATCCTTATATTTTATTATAGCAACAAAATTATCGTTCCTGGCATAGTTTTCTGTTTTGGGATTAATAGACGAAGCAGAAACAGATTCATTTTCACTTTCGGTTAAAAAATTGAAAAGATCATAAATATGGCAGGCTTCACCTATATTTCTACCTCCACCCTCTTCTGTGTGTACCCAGTGTTCTTTAGGAATGAAGCCAGCATTCATTCGGTAATTTATAATCATTGGGTTCTGTCGATTCCCTATTACTTCTTTTATTCTCTGAGCATAGGAGGAAAATCTCCGATTGAATCCAACCATAAAAGGAACTTTTGTCTCCTCCAAAACCTGAACTAATTTCTTAAGTTCTCCTCCATTTAAAGCCATAGGCTTTTCCACAAATACTGCTTTACCTGCCTTCGCTGCCTCAATTGATATTTGAGTATGCAAGTTATGTCTTGTGGCAATAATTGCCATATTAACATTTTTGTCTTTTAGAACTTCTCTAAAATCTGTAGTTGCATAGGAAGAACCATATTCCTTTGCAATTGATTTAGCATTATTACCATCTTTATCGGAAATAGCGTAAATATTATAAAAATTATTCAACTTCTTGAGATTGGGTAAGTGTGTTCCTTTGGCGAAACCTCCAGCTCCTATTAAAGCTACATTAATCTTTTCTTTTGAAATTTTTTTAGTAGTAGAAACAATCGTTTTTCTTTCCAAGACTGATTCTTTGTTATATTCTAAAAGTACTATTAAAGGTCTAGAACCTCCTATTTTTAATTCTTCGTAAGCTTTCGATGCATTTTCAATAGGATAGACTTTCTCAATAAGCGGTTTAATATTTATCTTCTTATCTTTCAAAAGACAAAGATATTCTTCCATATTTCTGTTTTCTGTCCATCGAATATAAGCATAGGGATAATCCTTACCGTATAGTTCATATTGTTCATCATAGCGACCAGGACCATAAGAAGTTGAGATGAGGACATCCAATTCTTTCTTGTAAAACTCCTCTCTTCTAAGATTAAGTCCTACGGCACCGACAATAACTACTCTACCTTTTTTACGGCACATTTCCATTGCTTGATTTATAATTTCGCTGTTTTCCGTTGAAGCTGTGATAATGACCGAATCCACACCAAATCCATCGGAAAATCCAATTACCTCATCTATAATATTATCCTCACCGGGATTTAATCCTCTATCTATTCCCAGAGAAAGTGCAATATCAACTCTTTTCCGATCTATATCAATACCAATTACTTTAGATCCATTTGCTTTTAACATTTGAGAAGTCAATTGACCTAAAATACCAAGTCCGATAACTGCAACATATTCTCCTAATCTGGGATCCGCACGACGTACCCCCTGCATAGATATACTACCTAAGGTCACAGTAGATGCGATATCAAGCGGTAAATCCTGAGGAACTTTAACCATAAGATTTCTAGGGACAGCAATAAATTCAGCATGATTGGCAATCCCTGCTCCAGCACAAGCTGCCCTATCCCCCTGCTTAATATCCTTTATTTCCTTGCCCACTTCAAGAACAAGACCGGAAGCAGAATACCCGATAGGTTTTGCTATATCTGTTTCACTCTTTACCCGAACAATTGTTTTTTTTAAACCCTGGGTTCTTATCATTTCAAGTACTTTCTTAACATTTTGAGGCTTTTTTAGAGCCTTTTTATATAAAGATTCTCCTGAACTTTTAACTCCTGCCACCTCTGTCCCAGTAGAAATACAGGAGTAATGAACCTGAACTAAGATTTCCTGGTCTCCAACAAGGGGAGCTGGCACATCTTCTACTTTTATAGAGCCTTTACTAACTAGAATTTGCTTCACGAAAAACCTCTTCTTGTTTTCTTAACAATATTAAATTTAATATAGGCAGTGGATGTATTAATATCATATTTGTCCATTATTTTCGAACGTGAATTTAGGGGGAATGGGGGAAAAGTCAAGGGGATGCGAATAGCTGGAGCTATTCGCATAGTTAGGAGGGTTAGGAAGTTAGAAGGTTAGGAGGATTCTTTTCTTCCTTTAAGATATTTAACCAGGCTGTGTGTTCTGCTATTTAGTGTCTTAATATCTAAAAGTAAACTATCGATATCTGATGAGAATTCGAGATTTCTACTTATTATTAGTTGAGTCTCTAGCTCTGATAACGAACCAAGTGATATGTATATATATCTAATATATTCGGTGATTGAATCACGGGCTGCCCCCTCAGAGATGTTTGAGGGATACGAGACTGCCGCTCTTCTCATTTGAGATGTTAATCCATAGAGTTCCTCATCCGGAAAATCCTTTGTTAACTTGTATATTTTTGTAACAAGCTTTATCCCTTCCTTCCATATTTCTAAATCTTTATGTGTTTTTGTATTTTTCCCTTCCACTTCTTCTCCTTTTTTGTTTTTTAATTTTAACGCCCTAACGCTCTAACTCTCTAACAATTTTATTTTTTTATGTCTTCGAATTTTTCAATTTTACTCATTTATTGAGTTTAGATTCCGATTTAAAAACGTCTACTATTCTTTTGGCGGTTTTTCCGTCCCACAAGGGTAATCCTTCGGATTGTTTTGTTTCGCCTTCAAGGATTTTAAAAGCTTCTTCTGTTATGTGCTTGGGGTCTGTTCCCGTTAAAACATTGGTTCCTTTTGTTATTGTGAATGGTCTTTCTGTGTTCTCTCTAATCGTTAAACAAGGAATATTTAAGAAAGTTGTTTCCTGTTGAATGCTTCCTGAATCGGTTAAAACAAATTTTGAATTTTTGTATAATCTTAAGAATTCACGGTAAGATAAAGGTTCGATAATTTTAATGTTTTTGCTTTCAGGATAAAATTGAAATTTTTTCATTTTGTTTACAGTTCTCGGGTGAGCCGGGAATATTATAGGGATTTTGTTCGCTATTTTATCGAGGGCGTTTAATATTCCTTTGAAAATTTCAGGGTCATCAACATTACTCGGTCTGTGTAAAGTAAGCGTAGCATAGGTGTTATTCTTTAATTCAGGTAATGGCGGTTTGTTAATATCCGGGGTTTTTCCCATTTCCCATAAAAGAGTATCTATCATGATATCTCCGACAAGAAATATTTTTTCTTCGGGTATCCCTTCCTTTTTGAGATTTTCATTTGCTTCTTCTGCGGGTGTAAAAAGATAATCGGAAATTGTATCGGTTAAAAGTCTATTTATTTCTTCGGGCATTTTTCGGTCGAAACTACGTAATCCTGCTTCTACGTGTGCCAGTGGGATATGTAATTTCGCGGCAACGAGTCCACAGGCAATTGTGGAGTTTACATCACCTACTACGACAACAAGATCTCCGCCTTTCTTAATGATAAATTCTTCAAATTTTTGCATTATCTTTCCGGTTTGCTCTCCGTGATATCCTGAGCCGACCTCGAGATTTATATCGGGCTCACATATTCCAAGTTCTTCAAAAAAACATTTTGACATGTTTGTATCATAATGTTGACCTGTGTGAACAAGAATTTGTTCGAATTCTTTGTATTTTGAAGCTTCTCGCATTATTGGAGCTACTTTCATGAAGTTTGGTCTTGCTCCGACTACATAAATAATTTTCAAACTAATCTCCTGATTTGTTTTGTGATATGTGGTATGTGATAAACTCAGTGGTATGTGATAAACTGAGTGGTATGTGATATGTGGTCTGTGGTTGAAAGCTTCTAAATTGCATTTTCACATATCTCCTGCCTTGGTTTCACAATCATCTTCTATCTCACTATCCAATATCCCAACCTCTAAATATCATATTTATCCATTATTTTCGAACGTGAATTTAGGGGGATTAGGGGGAAAGTCAAGGGTTGGCGAATACCTGGAGCCAATCCAGAGTTAGGAGGTTAGAGGGTTCGTTGCTTCGCAGCGTAGATGCGTAAATGAGTAGAAGCGTTAGAGCGTTAACCCCGCTTCCCATCCAAATATTTGATCAGATTAAGTGTTTTTCTGCGTAAGGCTTCAACTCATTTGAGATGTTAGTCCATAGAGTTCTTTATTCGGAAATTTTTTTGTTAACTTGTATATTTTTGTAACAAGCTTTATCCCTTCCTTCCATATTTCTAAATCTTTATGTGTTTTTGTGTGTTTTCCTTCCATTTTCTTCTCTTCTTTTTCGTTTGTTGTAATTTCTACTTCCTAACATTCTAACTCTCTAACACTCTAACAATCCTTCGGATTTGATGTCTTCGAATTTTTCTATTTTACTCATTTATCCTCCATTTTTGTTTTCTGGGAAATGAAATATTTTTTGATAAGCGCGAATTAAATCTTGTCTAAATTTCCGTACCTTTCTTAATTATATTTACGTAATCTACAAACTGAAATTTCTTGTATCTCTTTTTTCCTGTAATCTCTTTAAGAATACCAATTTTCTCAAATTTGTTAATTATTGTATTGGCAGTTTGTTTTGAGATTTTTATTTTTTTCGAGATTTCATTTGTACTTATCAAGGGTTTTTCAAATAATAAATCTATAATTCTTACAGCATAGATGCTGGATATAGAATTTTCGTAAAGTTTTTTTATTATTCCATCTTTTAAAGCAATTATTTCTCTCGCGGTTTCGGTTGCTTCCTCTGCTGTTTCAATTACTCCCCTAAGAAAGAATTCAAGCCAACTATTCCAAACGCCTGTATTTCTTACTTCCATTAATTTGTTATAATATTCTTCCCTATTTTTTTTGAAATAAAAACTTATATAAAGTATCGGTTTTTTAAGCGCTTTTTTCCATAAAAGAAAAAATACTATTAAAAGTCTTCCAATTCTTCCATTCCCGTCAAGGAAAGGATGTATGGTCTCAAATTGAGAATGTATCACCGCGCTTTTTATTAACGGAGGATTTTTATCTTTACTGTAGAAATACTTTTCGAGATTGCTCATAAATGAGAGTATTTTATCCGGTGGAGGGGGGACATAAGTAGCTTCATTCAATGAAGCTCCGGGAGGCCCAATCCAGTTTTGGCTTTTCCTGAATTCACCGGGAGTTTTAAGTTTTCCTCTTGTTCCTGAAATTAAAATTTTGTGAATTTCTTTTATCAAGCGCAGCGAAAACGGGAAGTCCTGTAGTCTTTCTACTCCATAATTTAAAGCTTTTACGTAATTCACAACTTCTTTTATCTCGTTTATATTCTCTTCCGGAAGCATGCCGGCTTCAAATTCTAAAACCCCTTCTAAAGAGGCTTGAGTTCCCTCAATTTGAGAACTCAAAAGAGCTTCTTTCTTGACAAACATAGCGAGAAAAAGATTTGGATTCGGTAATACTGTTATGATCCCATCTAACCTACCTAAAGCCCTATCCGCTTCGGACAAAAGAGATTGAATTCGTTTGCTATATTCTATGGGGAGGGTAGGAGGTAAAGATTCCGGAATAAAAGCCCTGTATCCGCCTTCTTGTTTGACAAATTTGCCACCAGATTTACCCATAAGACAATCCTCCTTGTCTATATTTAAGCATGAATATTTAAAACAATTTTGCTTGACCTAAAATCAGAGAGCTGGCTTTAAGTCAAGTGTTGTTTACTTAAAGGGAATATAGGTGTTTTGCGTTGGAAGTCAAGGGTGGGGTTGGGTTTGTTGGGTCTGTTGAGTTCATAGGGTTTGTTGAGTTCGTTGCTTCGCAATGTAAACGTGTAAAAGCGTAAATGCGTATATCAGTTCAAAAAAAACGAAACAAAAACTATATTTTCCACAGGTTCTATATGTAAGTTTTTTATTTCTATTGAATTTGTAGGGTTTGTTGGGTTTATTGGGTTCATAGGGTTTGTTGAGTTTGTTGAGTATATTTTGTTCGAACGTAAATTTCTTCAGAACGAACAATATCGGCCGCGTATTTGGCGCAGGCTTTAACGTCCTCTAAGGTTAAATCCGGATAATACTTGTTTGTTATTTCCGTAAAAGAAATACCCTCTTGTATAAGTTCGAGTACATCTTCTACAGTAATTCGTGTACCTTCGATACAAGGTTTTCCAAAGTGTATGTTTGAATCAACAACCATTCTACCCTCGTAGGGAATATCTTTTGCCACTTATCCTCCTTTTTTAAAATTCATATTTCTTTATTATTACAATAAATTATAAATATTTAAGGGCAAAAAGTCAACGATTTGTTTTTTGGGTTTGTTGCTTCGCAGCGTAGATGCGTAAATGAGTAGAAGCGTTAGAGCGTTAACCCCGCTTCCCATCCAAATATTTGATCAGATTAAGTGTTTTTCTGCGTAAGGCTTCAACTCATTTGAGATGTTAGTCCATAGAGTTCTTTATTCGGAAATTTTTTTGTTAACTTGTATATTTCGGCAACAAGCTTTATTCCTTCCTTTCATACCTCTAAATCTTTATGTGTTTTTGTGTGTTTTCTTTCCATTTTCTTCTCCTTTTTTGTTTTTTAATTTTAACGCCCTAACACTCTAACGCTCTAACCCTCTAACAATTTTATTTTTTTATGTCTTCGAATTTTTCAATTTTACTCATATTTTTCTCCTTTTTTTGAAAGTAGGGGATTTGTAGAGTAAAAGCCAGTTAATTGAGTTCATAGAGTTTTTTGGGTTTAAGTTAAAAGTATAACTGAAAAATTTTTATAATTTCTTTAAGAATTCGGATACGGTAATTATTTTTATGCCCTTGAATTCCTTAATCTCAAGTAAATGCTTATCGCCAGTTATTACATAATCAGCTTTGCCATCAATGGCGCACTCGAGTACTCTATTATCTGCTTCGTGTCGACAAATAGAGGTACTGCTTTTTACACTACAAATTTCCCCAAATTTTCTTAAATGATTTAAAATAATATTCGTGTCTTTTTTTGTTAATTTAAAAGTTTTTTCCTTTGATGTTAATACATCTTTTAATTCTTTTAGAATATGTTCAGAGGTTAAAAAGACAATTTTTCCCTTTCGAGCATAATTTATTGTTTCTTTTGGTTTTCCGGTCCAGAATATTCCGGAAATGAGAACATTTGTATCCAGAACAACTCGCATATCAGCTGTTTTTTCTGAAAGATTCTACAATATTAGTTACTTCTTTTTCTGTAAGATTTGAAAATTTTTTTTCTTTCGCCAAATTAAGCGCCCATTCATCGAATTCAACCCACTTTTTTGTTTCTTCTTTCTGTTTAAGAAATTCAATAAAATCTAAAACTTCTTGAGCGAGTTGTGGGGGCAATTTATCTATTTCTGCTTTTATAGATGATTTCTTTTTTGTTATGGTTGCCATTTCTATTTCCTCCTTTTCATATTATTTATAAGCTTATGGCTGAAGAAAGTCAAGTGATTTAACGCGACTTGTTGCGGAAAATCCAGTTTGTTGGGTTCGTAGGGTTCGTTAGGTTCGTTGCTTCGCAATGTAGATGCGTAAAAGCGTAAATGCGTATATGTGTTAATTGCTTCGCAATGTAGATGCGTAAATGCGTAGAAGCGTTAGAGTGTTAACCCCGCTTCCCATCCAAATATTTGATGAAAATCCAAGGTTTCCGCTTATAATTAATTGAGTTTCCAATTACACATTTCCGTCCGCGACATATTTGTGTAATTTGCGCAATTACCACCCAACTTCCCCTCCTAATTACACATTTTCGTCCGGGGTATATTTGTGTAATTATCCCTTCGCTCTTTTCCCTCCCTAATTACACATTTTCGTCCGCGACTAAAACGTGTAATTAGTTGACAAGAAAGGTGTTTTTGGTATAATCTAAGTACTTGAGTCCGGGGCATATTTGTGCACCTGACAAATACCCATTGGAATTTATCAATATGTAAGTGAAATACAGAGGTCCTTTATTTATTGTAGGATGTCCCCGATCAGGGACAACGATGTTAATGAAGATGGTTAATATTCACCCAAATATCAAAATAATTCAGGGCGAAACCTTCTTCTTTTTCTCACTTTACGGGCAACGGTTCCCCTTTTTTCTTGACTGGAACTTGATGAATAATTACCTTAATAAACAAAAACAATATATAGAAAAAGACTGGGATAACCTGACCATAGAGAAATGGAAGACAGAATTTCGCGAGTCTCCTAAAACAAAAAATTATTGGGCTGATTTGTATTTCGCCTTGATGAAAGCATTTCTAAAAAGCCAGAATTATAATTTACCGATTTCCAAAGTCTACTTGGGAGCAAAAAACCCACCCGATATTTTCCATGTTAAAGATTTACTACGATTCTTTCCTGAATCTAAATTCCTCAACATTATAAGAGACGGAAGAGCTGTAGCTAGTTCATTGCTTAAAATTGGTTGGGCTGGCGATATCTTAGAGACTGCAGCAGAATGGAAGATTTTTGTCGAAGTTGCCGATAAGCTATCTGCAAAATTTCCAGAAAGTTTTCAAACAATCTACTATAAAAACATTTTAATGGAACCGAAAATTACAATTGAGAAAATCTGCAAATTCTTAGATTTGCCCGCGGAAGGAAAAATAATTACAAATATGATACGAAATTTCAGATCATATGACTCAGCCTACAATATAGAAAATTACAATTCGGGGATTGATCAATCCAGAATGGCGAAATGGAAAAGGCACCTAAGCAAAAATGAAATTTCAGCTTTTGAAAGTATCGCAGGGGATAATTTAAAAGAACACAATTTTACAATATTGACGGTTCTGGAATCAAAAAAGACTACCAAATTACTGGGAAGAACCAAATTAATGGGACAGAGGGTGAAACTTATTCTACGAAAAATGGCTATTCTTTTTGGAATACTTGGGTTTTATATATATTTAAAGAATAGATTCCGGAACTTATAGCTTTAATTAATTTCTTAAGGTAATCTTTTATTCGCAACTTTCGGATAATTTCTTAAATTAATTTTGCTCTTTGCCTGACCTCCTTCCATATTTCTAAATCTTTATGCGTTTTTGTATTTTTCCCTTCCACTTCTTCTCCTTTTTTTTGTTTTTTAATTTTACCTTCCTAACATTCTAACACTCTAACTTTCTAACAATCCTCCGGATTTGATGTCTTCGAATTTTTCTATTTTACTCATATTTTTCTCCTTTTTTTGAAAAGTAAGATAGTTTTTGAGGAAGGCAGGTACTCTATTAGGGTTAGGCATTGTTTTGGGTTGACAAATTCATATATTTCCCTATATTATAAAATAATATAATTAGGAGAAATATATGAAAGAAAA